>JAZNIO010000016.1:0-37476 GCA_045577535.1 Candidatus Onthomorpha sp.
CCCCCCACAAATTTTTTTGCAATAAAAATGAGTTATATGTCTATTTTATTTTTTTCGGATTTGATTTTCAACTTTTTACACAAAGAGATATTTCGCAAGAATTTCATCATTTTCTTCCTGTTTCAGCTCTACGAATTGCAAAAACAGACTCTGCAGACCTCTCTTAAAGGTCGCATACAAACAGAATAAATTGAAAAGAATGCTAAAAAAGTTTAGCGAAAACAAAACAAAGATTCAGCAGAACGAATCTTGATTTCATAAAATTAAAACGAAGAATTAGAAAATTGTTTGCTTATTTTACCATAAACATAAGGCTGAAAAAAAAAGAAAGGCACCCGAAAGTGCCTTTGTCATTATTGAATTTCTTCGAAGTCTTCTTTGCCTACTCCGCACAAAGGACAGGTGTAATCGGCAGGAAGGTCTTCCCATTTTGTTCCCGGAGCTATTCCGTTATCAGGATCGCCTATTGCTTCGTCATAAACATAACCACATACTTTGCATTCTAACTTTTTCATGATTCTTCCTTTATTTTAATGTTAATTATTCTCTTTTTTCAAACAATCAGGGCAATACCCTTTGTGATAAACCTGTGTATCAATGTCGGTGAATCCTTTTGTTGCTTCCGTCTTTGGAAATTCCACGTCTTTTTCAAGAGGAATGTCGAAGATTTTTCCGCAGGACTGACACAGAAAATGAGCATGTCTTTGTGTGTAACCGTCATAATGAACCATCCGTTCATCGATTGTAACGTTCACTATGGCTTTTTTGTCGCCCAAAAGTTTCAAGGTATTATACACAGTGGTTTTTGACAGGGTCGGTATTTTATCTTGCAGTTCTAAGTAAATCTCATCAACCGTCGGATGCGTGCGATGCTCAAGCAGATAGGTCATCACGGCAATCCTCTGAACGGAAGGTTTTATTCCCTTCTCGATGAGATATTGTTTCACTGCATTTATCGGCCACTTATCAGTCATAAAGCTCTATGTTTTAATAATTTTCGGCTCTGACTTGGAAATACGATTGTGCATGTTCGCATACAGGGCACATCTTCGGTGCTTTCTTTCCTATGATTATGTGTCCGCAATTGACGCATTGCCAAACCGCATCATTTTCCTTTGAGAAAACCACTCCTTCTTCTATGTTTGCCAAAAGCTTTCTATAACGTTCTTCGTGTTCTTTCTCGATTTTGGCTACCATTTCGAATAGTTTTGCAATCTTTGTAAAGCCCTCTTCTGCTGCTTCTTTGGCAAAGGTTGCGTACATATCGGTCCATTCGTAGTTTTCGCCTTCTGCCGCATCTTTAAGGTTGGTCATCGTATCCGGAACTTCGCCTTCGTGCAACAACTTAAACCATATTTTTGCGTGTTCTTTTTCATTCAAGGCTGTTTCGGTGAAAAGATTTGCCATTTGTACATAACCGTCTTTCTTTGCCTTTGAAGCATAATAAAGATATTTTGTATGAGCTTGTGATTCGCCTGCAAAAGCGGCTTTCAAATTTTGTTCTGTTTTACTTCCTTTTAATTCCATAATAAATTTGTTTTTAATCATTTATTCTATTTATTGTTCTATCAATTCAAAATCCGCAACCCCGTGCTTGCACCAAGGACAGATAAAATCCTCAGGCAGATTCTCATCTTCGTGAACATAATTACAAACCTTGCAAACCCAAACCTTTTTCTTGTTTGTTTGAACACGAGGCTTTATATGCTCATGATAATATTCGTATGTCAAAGATTTCTTGTCCGACAACCCGCTTGAATCGGTTACATCTGCCAAAAACAAGGTATGCGTTCCCAAATCGATCTTCGAAAATACCTTTCCCGAAATGTAGGCATTGGAATATTTTTCGCCGATGTAAAGCATTCCGTCTTTATTTCTTTTTGCAAATTCGAAATCATCAAACTTCGCTACATCTCTTCCGCTTTGGAATCCGAATCGTTTAATCAAATCCATCGGTACGTCTTGAGTTAAGATACTCAAAGTAAACATTCCCGTATTTTGAATCATATCGTGAGTCAGGTTTTTCTTGTTTACAGTAAACGCAATCCTTTCGGGAGAATCTGTAACCTGCACAACAACATTCACAATGCAGGCGTTATCCTTTCCATTCTCACAAGAGGACAATACAAATAAGCCGTATTCCAATTTTTCCAACGCTTTCATATCAGCAACTCTTCATTTGTTCATATCTCCTACAACTTCCTTGACCATTTCTTCCAATTCCGTTTCTTGCGATGGCTTCATGCTCGATTTGATCGTAAGAGTAGATTCAACAATATTCATATCTTTCATTTCCTCTACCATAGAACGCATTTTGCAACCTGCTGATGGTGCCCACGTTCCGTTTTCGATTATGGCGAAGGTACGTTTCTGTAATCCATGTGCCTTCAAATCGACAAGGAAATTTTCCATCGGCGTAAAGACTCCTCCATTGTATGTAGGAGCTGCTAATATTATATGACTGCAACGGAATGCCTCCGAAATCAAGTAAGAAACGTGAGTTGCCGATACATCATAGCATCTTACATCTTTCACGCCTGCTTCTGCCAAAAGGCTTGCAGTCTTATTCGCTACCGATTCGGTGTTGCCGTACATTGAACCGTAAACTATCATGACAGCCTTATCTTCGGGTTCGTACAAGCTCCATTTGTTGTATTTATCAATAAAATATCCCAAATCGCTTCTCCAAATCGGTCCGTGCAAAGGACAAATCATCTGAATGTCGATTCCTGCTGCTTTTTTCAAAACAGTTTGAACCGAAGAGCCGTATTTACCAACAATGTTTGTGTAGTAGCGGCGAGCATCATCAAGCCAGTCTCTGTCGAAATCAACTTCGTCGTTGTATAAATTGCCGTTTAATGCTCCGAATGTGCCGAAAGCATCTGCCGAAAACAAGATTTTCTCGGTTGCATCATAAGTAAACATCGCTTCAGGCCAGTGAACCATCGGTGCCATTACAAAAGTCAGCGTATGATTTGCCGTTTCAAACGTGTCTCCTTCTTTGACTGCAATGAATCTGTCTTCAACTTCAAAATCGAAAAACTGCTTTATCATCTGCAAAGTCTTGGCATTTCCTATCAGTTTCAAACCCGGATAACGCAAAACCATGTCTTCTATCAACGCACAATGATCGGGTTCCATGTGATTCACAATCAGATAATCCAAAGTCCTATTTTGCAACACATGTTTCACATTTTCAAAAAATTGTTGCGAAATAGAAGCATCTGCCGTGTCCAAAAGCACTGTCTTGTCTTCATCAACCAACAAATAAGCATTATAAGATACTCCACGCGGTATTGGCATCACGTTTTCGAATAAAGCCAAGCGACGATCGCTTCCTCCTACCCAATGATAATCTTTTGCAATAATTCTTGTATTGTGCATAACTATTCTGTTTTTATATTTAACCCTTAATTTAATTATTTGTTTTATCTCAAAATTCCTTTATTCAAATTTGTAATCATTTCAAATCTGTTTTCGCTTGCAAAGATATACAAAGTTTTTTTCTTGACAATATTTTTTCAAATTTTTTTCAATATTTTTACATATAAGATTGATTTTCAGCTTTTATTTTTTCGTTTTATTTATTCAAAGAAACAGCAGTTCTGCTTTTTGCAACATTTTTTACTTACCTTTGTAACCTTTAGCAGCAGTTAAGGATTATTATTTTAGAAGCTGTTTATAATAAATGACGGACAAAGAATACAAAGAGCAAATCGACTTGCATGCTGACGATGTGTTGCGTTATCTTGCCAAAAACATAAAAGATGGCGAGGTAGCAAAGGACATACTGCAAGACACCTTTGTATCACTTTGGGAGAACAAAGAAAAAGTCGAACCTTCTAAAATAAAGAACTGGCTTTTCACCGTTGCACACAACAATATGCTCAAACTGTTCAGATATAACAAAATAAGACAAAACTCATTCATAGAAGAAAACTCTTCGGAATCAAACTTGGAAAACACACAACTTATAGACCAACTTTTGAAACAACTATCCGACAGAATGCGTCAATGTCTAATGCTGAAAGATTGGCAAGGCTTTTCGATAAAAGAAATAGCCGGGATTTTGGATATAAGCGAAGAAAACGTAAAGGTAAACATCTTCAGAGCAAAAGTAAAATTGAAAGAATTAAAATCACAATTATAGATATGAAAATAACGAAAGATAATATTGAGGTCATACTTTTCGACTATGCAGAGGGCGATCTTGATTCGGGAATGCAAAAAGAATTGGAGTGTTTTCTCGAAAGCAATCCGCAATACAAGCAAATGCTTGCGATGTATTTGGAAAACGAAAGTCTGGAAAAGCCTTTGGATATAGTTTTCGAGAAAAAAGACGAGTTGTTCACAAAAGCAACAGGAATCAAAGCGAAAAAAGCTTTGGTTATTCCGCCGTTTGCCAAATGGGCAGCTTCGATTGCGGCTGGTGTTGCACTCGTTCTGTTTGTCGGATATTTATTTTTGGATAATCAACCGCAAGAACAAATCGCAAAATCGAGCATTCAAACAAACAATTCGGCACCTTCTATAACCACCTCAAACACAGAGTCTAATGAAACAAAGAAAGAATCCGCTGAAATCAAGAAACAATCAAACGAAACAAAGAATCATTTTACTCAAACGAAGAAAGAGTTTTACTACTCGATTGAAGAGGAAAACACTGCGATAAATCATCAACTTGCATTCAAAGAGACAGAACTGCCAAGTGCAGAAATAGAGAAACAGGAGCGTATTTTATATATGAGATACAAAGAAAGCATAGTGATAAAAGATAAGACTAAACCTTCTCTTGCTGATAGGATTGCCAAAAGCATAGGTTTAGACGAAAAGATTGAGGAGTTTTATAATTCTGATTTTGTTTACAATACACGAAAAGCGATAAACACAGTAAGAAATATTGGAAAAAGACAAGTGAAAACAACAACCACAACAATAAAAAGAGAAGAAAGTATAAATGTTTAATAAGTAAAAAGCATAAAGTTATGGTAAAGAAAATTGCAACCTTAGCAGCATTATTAGGAGTCTTTACAGCGTTCAACGCAGTCAAGGCACAAGAGATGTTTAACAAACAAACAATTTTTCAAGGTGAAACATTTAAGTTAGAAAACTATGTTTCGGTAGTTTCAAAAGAACAAGCCAAGAATCTGAAAGACGTAAAAACTTGCTCATCTGCCGATGATCCTATCCTACAACAATTAGGAGAAGAATTAAACAACTATTTAATATCCACCGAGAGTAATTCTAATGATACAATCTTTGTTCAGGCTGACTCTATTCAAATAGAGAAAAAAATATATGACTACAAGGATGAAATGCTAGACGAAAGATATGTTGCTATTTTCACAGATGGACAAAAATATTCTTTATCTTACGCAAAAGATGTAAGCATGACGGACGCAATAACCTACTCATTAACAAGAGGATTAGTAGATATTATTGCTAATAGCCCAACAGAATTAAAAGATAACGACACTATAAGCCTTCCAAAAGAAGAAATAGAAAAAGAATTAACAAAAATTTTAAGCCAATTCTTTACAACAGAAGAGAAAAATAAGAAAACAAAAAAACAAAAGAAAGATTTGTTCGAATCAAATTTAGCAATTGGTTATAGTTATTTGAATTGGAGTGCTAAAAATCTATTTACGCTTCCTACACAGGCAAGCAATTATCATTTGAATTGGTCAAGCCGTTGGGATATTTTAATAGATATGACTTTCTTTCCTGAGCATCTTTTCTCTATAACAACGGGTATAGGTTACCAAAGCAATATTTTTAATTTTAGCAATGGATTTGATAACTACAATTTCACAACAAATCCTACTACAAACAATTATTCAATAGAAGAAAACAAACTTGTGGCTCGCTATATCACTGTACCATTGCTTTTAAGAGTTAATTTCAATAAAGATTTCAGAGTTTACTTTGGAGCAATGGGCGGAATCAATTATCGTTGCGACCACACCGGATTTAAGCGTTCTTGGATTGAAAACGGAGAAATAACAGAACAATACAGCGGTGCTTCATTTAGGGATTTCAATACCTTCAAAGCTGATGCTATGTTCGGATTTGGATACAAAGAGTTTTCATTCTACGTATCTCACTCCTTGACTGATATATTTTCTACAAACTTTCCGGAAGACAAAGCACCATTTACCTTTGGAATTTTCTTAGGTTTATAATTTCATAATCAAACTACAAATTAAAAAAGGCTGGATTTTACAATTCAGCCTTTTTGTTTTTTAGTTTTAAGAGCGTGATTTCGGGATTTGTTCCTAATCTTAGTGGGATTCCAAACGTGCCACTACCTTGGGAAACATAGATTTGAAGTCGGCCTTTTTTGTATAGCCCACGATTATACACAAAGTTTTTGTCGTTAATCAAGGTTAATGGAAAAATTTGTCCGCCATGAGTGTGGCCACATAGGTAAAGGTCGGCTCCTGCTTTTGAAACGTATTCGCTTCCTAATGGTGTGTGATGCAAAACTATTGTTGGCATTGTGTCCGAAACAGGAATTGTTGGCATAATACTTTGAATGGTTTTTCTTTCTGCAACAGATAATGGGTCGGAGGTTTGTTTGTTGGGACGCATATACTCTAATCCTATAATTCTTAGCCCAAGTGTATCAACAAATTCGTTTTCCAATACCCTCACTCCTATTTCTCTTAGGTTGTTTTTAAGTTTTTCTACTCCAACTTGTGCATCGTGATTGCCATCTACAAAATAGATTGGTGCGTTTAGGTCTTTTAATGGTTGAAGTGTTTGTTTGTCTGAGTTGTAATGGCTTTCTACTAAATCACCTGTTATAAAGATTATATCGGGATTTAGTTCGTTTACTTTGTTTACTATTTTTCTTAGGTGGTTTTCGCCTCTAAAATGTCCTAAATGTATGTCGGAGAGTTGCACTGCTTTAATTTCTTTTGTAAGGTGTGGGAGTTGTATTTGTATTTCTTTCGTTTGTATGCAAAAGGCGTTGATTGTGGTGTATAGAAAAAGGATTGTGGTGAGCGAAATCAAGATTGAAAGAAATGTTTTCTTTTTGAAACGAAAGATTAGTTTGAGTACATCGCTCACAAGTAAGGATAATAAAAAGATTAGCAAGAATGACAATAGGTAGGCAAAGAATACTACTAATATATTCATAAAACGATTTGCTGTAAAGGGCATTGGTGAGAGTAACATTGAGGAAAGTGAAAGCAAAATCGCTAACGTATAAAATAGATATATGTATAGGGGGTTTATTTTTAGAAGTTGTTTTGTTCTTACTATTAAATAAATTGTACCTATCAAAACTACGGAAAGAAAAATCGGGACTACCATTCTATATTACTATGTTAAAAAAAGGCGATTCTCCGTTAAAGAGAACCGCCAATATTAGAAAATCGATTTTTTTAACTTTCTACAACAATTGTTTATTGTATTGAGTCAAGCTTTCCAAAGCATTTGTTCTTACATTAACGTAATCTGTTACGCCTTGTGCGTTGAAGCTTTCCATTTGTTCAACAGGGTTTCCTGCTACAACGATATGTTTGAACGCTCCTTTTAGTATCGGCAATGCTCCTGCAACCAATTCTGCGTATTCGTCATCTGAAGAACATAGAACAACTATATCTGCTTTTGATTCAACAGCTGCTTTTGCTCCTTCTTCTGCTGTGGCAAATCCTACGTTGTCTATGATTTCGTATGCTGCCAATCCGAAGAAGTTTGTTGTGAATTGTGCTCTTGCTTTACGCATTGCAAGATTTCCATAAGTCAATAAGAATACTTTTGGTTGTTTTCCTGATTCTTCTGTTTGCATTCTGAGTTGTTCAAACGGCTCAGCCAAACGTGTGCATGGCAATGTCTTGATTTCATTTGCCTTTTCACCGCAACCACAGCAAGTTTTCTCGATTACAGGTTTCTTTTCCGTCAAGTTAGGATATTGATTTGTTCCAAGGATTGTTGTTTTACGCATTGCAACATCTTTTGCTCTTTTTGCAGCTATTGCAGCTATTGCGTCTTGTACCAATCCTGCCTTGATAGCTTCAACAAAACCACCCTTATCTTCTATTTCCTTAAACATCTCCCAAGCTTTCTCTGCAATGGCATTTGTCAAGCTTTCGATATAATAAGAACCTGCTGCAGGGTCAACAACTTTGTCCAAATAAGATTCTTCTTTCAACAAAATTTGTTGGTTAGTTGCTATTCTGGTTGAGAATTCGTCTGCCTTCTTGTAAGCAACGTCGAACGGATATACTGAAATTGAATCAGCACCTGCAATAGCCGCTGACATGGTTTCAGTTGTTGTTCTCAACATATTTACGTATGGATCGTATATTGTTTTGTTGTAGAATGAGCTTTCTGTGTGAATGTGCAATTGGTATGCAGTTTCACATTTTGGAGCGTATTGTTCCATGATTTTTGTCCACAAAAGACGTGCAGCTCTCAACTTAGCAATTTCCATAAAGTAGTTGCTTCCTGTTGCAAATGCAAATACTGTTCTGTATCCTACTGAATGTGCAGGTATGCCTTTTTGAGTCAAATTGTAAAGATAATCGTTTGCCGCAGCCAATGTGTAAGCCAATTCTTGAACTATTGAAGCTCCTGCATTGTTAAACGCACGTCCGTTGATTGTAAGCACATCGAATGCCGGTATGTTTTCTTTTACCAAGTTCATTATCTCAACCAAACGGTCATAGCTCTTAGACAAGTCTTCGTAGAACTTGCCATTAGCCAATGCATATGCGTAAGGGTCGAAATCGATTGAGCCTTTTACTTTCTCTCTGTCTATGTTTTGAGATTTTACTTCTTCGATGAATAGTTTTATTGTTTCAAGGTAATCTTCTGACTTGAAGAAATTGATTTTCACTTCTTCCAAATTGATTCCCTTCAACAATGCTTTCATGTCGGCAGACGTCTTTACATTTTTTGCAACCAAGCCCAAAGAGTTAACGCCTCTTTCAATGCCTGCCAAAGCTATTGCATTAGCTGTCTCGATATCGCATTCTTTTACGTCCTGACGAACATCCCAAGCATTTGATGTTTGTTTGTAACCTCTTACGAACGGAGCTTGAGCAGGATTTCCATTCAAGTATTCCAATGTAGCCAAGTCTTCTGCTCTGTAATACGGTCTTACATCGAAACCTTCCAAGGTTTTCCAAATCAATTTTTTGTTATAATCAGCACCTTTAAGGTCAGCTGTTATCACTTCTTCCCATTGTTGTGTTGTTACTTCGGGAAATTCAGCAAATAACTTATTATTTTCCATTATATCAGTGTTTATTTTCTATCGAATCAGTTTGCAAAGTTATGAAGATTTTACTACATGACACAATATTTTCGGATAAAATTTCGCATTCAAAATAGTTTTAATCCCTTCTTTTGTCTTTTTGGTTGCTTTTTAGGGAGGAATGCTTGCGTTTGAAGGCTGAATTATGGGCTTTCTGCTTATGTTTTTCGCTTCATTTGTTCGGATAAAATGATTCTTTGTTTTAATTTTCTGTTTCTTTGTTTCGTTCGAACGATTCTTTGTTTCAGATTTCTGTTTTCAAGTTTCGCTACCAAGCATTCTTCACATATTTTCAATCTTCTCGGATAAGGACAAAAAAAATCCGCATGTCTGCCAATCGATGCAAACATACGGACTGCGGTTTATTGTTTTTATTTCGATGTTTCTTATTTAGCTGCTCCTGTAAGTTCTTTTACTTTTGCAACATCTGCGGCTTGTCCTGCTTTATCGCCAAGTTTACCTTTTGTATTGGCTCTGTACTTGTAAGCATTTACGTGTTTAGGGTTCAATTCTATTGTTTTGTCAAAGTCGGTCAAAGCACGCTTGAAGTCATTTGCCTTAAAAGCAGCCACACCTCTGTTATAGTAATAATTAACGTTGTTTGGATTCAATTCAATCAAAAGAGTATAGTCGGCAACCTCCTCAGCATATTTCTTTAACATCTTGTTACAAGCTGCTCTTGAGGAATAAAGTTTCTCTGTTATCATTCCCAATTGTTCTGCTTTTGAAAAATCTTCTATGGCCTTAGCTATGCTTTCCGGAGTCTTCAAAGAGTATTGAGCAAATCCTCTGTCGTAATAATATTCAGCCTTTTCGCTCAATGCAATTACTGAAGTAAGGTCTGCTATTACTGCATTCCAATCTTTTTGTATTGCATAAGCTGCAGCTCTGTTTGACAAGGCGTCTATGTTTTTTGAATCGATTGCCAACACTGCAGTCAAATCATTGATGTAATTCGCATAATCCTTCGTTATTAACCTTGCTTGAGCTTTGCTAAGCATTGTTGGAATGTCGTTAGGTGTTGCTTTCAAATATTCGTCATAGTCTTTTATGGCAAAGATTGGCTCTTTCATTTCAAGATAAGCGTTACCTCTGTATAAGAAAGCTGCAGGTGTGCTTTGGTTCTTTTGAATAAAACTTGTCAAAGCATCAACTGCCTTTTGATAATTCTTCAAATTGAAGTTCGCAACTCCTTCATAGTAATCTGCAAAATCCCAATTCGGAACTTCCGCTCTGCATTCTGCCATTTTGGATAGCATTCCCGACCAATCTTTTGCCGCATTCAAGCTCGAATAAGTGTCAATCCATTTGTTTGTGTTCACTGCTTCATTGTTGTCTTGTGCAAAAACACCGCAAGCAAACAAAGCAAAAAATAATGCTGAAATCGTTTTCTTCATCTTTCTTTTGTTATTTGTTTTTAATAATGTTATTTACGTTTTTTATTTCTTTGTTTTATTTTTCTAACTCTTGATTTCGCTTCGACGATTCTTGATTTCATTTTCTTAAAACAAAGAATCAATCGGGCGAAAATAATATAAAACCCTCGTGATTAGAAACGCATCTGATGCTTTCTTATTGTTTACAATCTGAATTTTATATACGTTATCGGCTTTCCTTCTTTCAGATACATGGATTCGTAGAATGTTTGTATCTCTATTACTTCTTCTTCAAAGTCTGAATGATATAAATCCGCCGTATGATAAATCACCTCTCTCGATGAAGGAATCAAGACCTCGTTTAGAGTAAAATCGTAAAGCTCTGCCGAATCGGTTTTCAAGTGAATCAAGCCTTGCGGTTTCAGAATTTGAGAATACAACTGCAAAAAGCGTTCTGAGGTCAATCTTTTGTTGGGTTTCTTCAGCTGAGGGTCGGGAAAAGTTATCCAAATCTCATCTACTTCGTTTGCATCAAAATAAGAAGTTATCATTTGTATGTGTGTGCGAACGAAAGCTACGTTTTTCATGTTTTCTTCGTTGGAAGTCTTGCAGCCTCTCCACAATCTGGCTCCCTTGATGTCGATTCCGATGAAGTTCTTTTCAGGATATTTTCTTGCCAATCCAACTGTGTATTCACCCTTTCCGCAACCGAGTTCCAACACTATGGGCTTATCGTTTCCAAAAAACTCACTTCCCCATTTGCCTTTGAAGGGACATTGTCCCATATCTGTGATTTCTTCGTACGAAAGCTGTATCAGATTTTTGAACGTTGCGTTCTCTGCAAACCGCTCCAACTTATTTTTTCCCATTATCTTAATCCCTTAACTTTAGATCGTACTGCAATGAAATCTTTCAAGTAATACGGTTCGAAATATGCAGTATCGACAAATTCTTTATTTATGTATTTTTTCCAAGCCAAAGTTGCCATAAAACGCGATGAGAGTCTGACGGAATCATCGTAAAAATAATTCTTCTTGCTTGCGAACAACTCCTTGGTTTTCGAAGCTCCATCTCCGACCAACAGCACTTTGTCGCTTTCTTTCAAAAATTCATCGTAATAATTCTCGGTAAGAACATCTGCCGAACAGTCTTTCAAAACATTCATGTCCTGATCGAATATATTTGCATACACTTCCATTCGTCGAGCATCAATCATCGTTATGACAAAACAATCTTTGTGTCTTTCCAATGCTGCTTTTGCCAATATGAAAGGTGTTTCCACCGCAATGACCGGCACATTCAAAGCATAGGATAAGCCTTTCGCCGTGGAGGCTCCTATTCTCAGTCCGGTGTAAGAGCCGGGGCCGAAAGACAATGCAACAGCCGATAAGTCCGAATAGCTGATTCCGCAACTCGAAAGCAAGTCATCGATCAATATATTCAATTTTGCCGAATGAGAATTAGGTAAATCAGACTCACGTATCGCAATAACATGATCCTCTTCTGCCAATCCCACAGAACAAATCGAAGTTGCGGTTTCTATCAACAATATATAATTAGAAGCTTTTTTAGCATTCATATTTCAACACAAAGTTTCATTCGGACGGCAAAGGTAGAGAAAAAAACCGAATAATTTTACGTCAATTCAAAACTTATTATTACTTTTGCAAAACTAAAAGCCCGAGTGGTGGAATTGGTAGACACGCCACTTTGAGGGGGTGGTGTCAGTTTTGACGTGCAAGTTCAAGTCTTGTCTCGGGCACAGATTTTAATGGTTTAACGTTTGAAACGCTTGTGCAGTGAATTGCCAAGCGTTTTTTTTAGATTCTCTACTATGATTACTTATGGAGATTTTCTCGATCAAAAACAACTTGACAAGGTTACAAATTCCTTGAAATCAGGTTGCGTGATAATAATACCGACAGACAGTTTCTATTGCTTCGTTTGCGACATCAACAATCACAAAGCGGCACAGAGGCTTGCCAAAATTAAAAACAAAAAGCTGGAAAAGGCTTCTTTTTCGATTTTATGCAGTTCCATTTCCATGGCTTCCGAATACACCAAGCCTTTTTCAAAAGAACAATTCATGCTTTTGAAGAAAAACACTCCCGGTGCCTTTACTTTCATCTTTCAGGCTTCGAACCAAGTTCCTAAAATCTTCCTAACAAAAAAACGAACCATAGGAATACGTATTCCAAACTGCAACATAGCACGACAAATCGCAGAAGAAATGAATTCTCCTTTGCTTATAACTTCCGTTCCTCACACAGAAATAGACGAAAGCGAATATACAAACGGCGAATTGCTGCAAGAAAAATATCGAAACGAAGTCGAACTGATTTTGGAGAGCGATATACCGAATCATCTTCCTTCAACAGTTGTAGATTGCACAGAAGAAGAACCACAAATCTTGAGACAAGGTTTTGCAGATTTGATTGCATGAAACTGATCCACATATTACTTTTACTGCTTTTACCTTTCAACATCTTCGCACAAGCAAAGACGCTTAAAGATATTGCCTTGGAATATGTGAATGAAAGAAACTATGTGCAGGCCATAGAATTCATTTCAGAAACAGAAAGACTTGACATCGACAGTGCAGAAAACCTTTTCCCGATAAAAGCATTCTGTCAATACAAACTAAAAAAGCATAAAGCAGCAAGAGAAACCCTGCAATTGATTGATGAATACGACGCAGCCGATCCCACAAGCGAAATCATCAGATTCTACTATACGGCTGTCGATGACAAGAAAGAATCACTCGCAGACGAAAGTTTGGAATTTTTGGAGACTGATCCGCAACAATTTTACAGGCAATTGAAGATACTGAACAAAAAAGACATATCAATGATTGCCGATAAAATACGTTCTTATCTTGATACACAAGAGCAAGACGAAATTCCGGAATATAAAACAGCCCTTGCAGTAATCTATTTTGCCGATTCAAACTATGCGGAATGCTACAACATGCTTTCAAACTCAATAAACGATTACCCGCTTGGCTTTTCATACTATATGCTTGGAAAAATCAAAACACTGCAACAAGAATATATTTCCGCAATATCTTATTTCAATCAAGCAGAAACACACAATTACAAACCTCTTTCATTGTATAGAGATCGTGGAATAGCCAAAGGATTCGACAAAGACTTCAAAGGAGCGATTGAAGACATGGATTTATGCATTCAAAACGAACATTCGGCAGAATTATACTATCTTCGATCCGTATTTTACACCAACCTGATGCAATACGACAAAGCAATAAACGACATAAACACAGCAATATCAATCAATGACACTATTGCAAAGTACCACAATCAAAAAGGCATAATTTATTCCAATGTCGACAAATATGCAGATGCAATAATATGCTTCCAAACTGCAATAACACTCAAGCCCGAACTCGATTACATCAACAACAATCTTGGAATCGCTCTTGAAAAAGCAGGATTCACTGCCAAAGCCGTAGAGCATTATAATGCCAATATCAAGAAACACCCATATTATGCCGACAGTTATTTCAACCTCGGCAGGATTGCGTACAACGGAAACAGATATAAAGAAGCCATAAAGTTGCTTCTGAAAGCCAATGATTTGAATCCGAGATTCTCAGACACACAATACCTGTTGGGAATGGCTTACATAAAATCCGGAAACAGAGAACAAGGTTGTTACTATCTCGAAACTGCAAAAGAAAATGGTGATACTAATGCTTCTCAAGCCATTGAAACATATTGCAACCGGGATTCATCTCAAAAAGATGAAGAATAAAAAAAGAAGGGCAGAATTTTATTCTCACCCTTCCAAACAAAACAAAATTAAAATCTCATTGATTATTTTTCGATTCTTTATTTCTTGCTATCACATTTATCATGGTTGTGTTCACACTTGTCATGGTCGTGTCCGCATCCTTCATGGTTATGACCGTCTTTGCCATGATTATGTCCACATCCCTCATGGTTGTGTCCATCTTTGCCATGGTCATGTCCGCAATCGGTTCCGTGAGAATGATTGTGTTGATGGGAACAATTACTTTCCAATCCCTTGGCTGTATTCTTGCAACAAGCAGGCAATTTCTCGACTGCTCTTTTGTTCGCTTGGAAATTAGGTGTCTCAAAACCTGCTTTTGCCAAAGCTTTCTCTATTTTCTCCTGAGAAGTCTTCTTATCCTTGAACGTAACCATTACAGACTTGGTCACAGGATTGATTACAAAACTTTCAACTCCTTTTTCGTATGCCAAGGTCTTTTCTATAATCGGATCAGACTCGGCACAGCAGTATTTAGGCAAAGAAATCTGTACCGTCGTTTCCTGTGCCATCACTCCCACTGCTCCCATTACGGCAAGCAGACAAAACAAAAACATTTTTTTCATAGTATCCTCTTTTGTTATTTTTAATTTCTATTTTTCTAATCTAAAATTGCAATTTTCCAAGTCTTCGTTTCGCTAAATTATTTCTTCGTTTTATTTTTCTAAATCTTTGTTTTGGAAAATTATATCTTTGTTTTATTTTATCGAGAAAAAAATAAGATATTTCTTACTTGATATTCAGTCTCAATCCGAGATAGAATAAACGTCCCATAACAGGTGCATAGACCACCGAAGCATCGAAATGTTGGCTGAAAGGTTGATCTGCTCCAAACACAGGCACGTCTTGTTTGTAGTCTGTAATGTTTTCAACTCCCACATACAAGTCGAAAGTTTTGAATTTGCGAGTTATCTGTCCCAACATATAGATGTATCCGTCTGCATACTCATTTTCGTAACCCACATTCAAAGGTATTCTCTGTCTTCCGTTGAACTGAGTTGTCAAATCAAACATCCACTTATCGTATTTGGTCTTATATGACAACACAAGCAAACCTTTCCATTTTGCAACATAAGGCTTTTGTTTCAGTTCGCCATGATAAGTTGTCTGAACATCGTTATAACGTCCTGCCAACGTGATATTGAAACGCTCAAACGGCTCAATATTGATATCTAACTGAGCAGCATTCGAATAGCTCTTGCCATCAAGATTGTAAAAATGCACTTCGTTTGCACTCTTATCTAAATCCATCACGACCTGATTAACAAAATTCGTATGGTAATAGTCTAAGGCTATCGTCATTTCCCTATCTCCTCCGAGTTTTATGGTGTGAGACAAATTCAAACCTCCGTTCCAAGCGTCTTCCATTTGAAGAACTTCGTCCACATGTATGGTTCGTGATGACGCAAGTATACCAAAATTATCCGCAATTATGTTTGCACTTCTGTAACCCTTGCCTCCTGCTCCGCGGAATATCAAATCGTCGGTTATTTTCCAACGAAAATGCAGACGAGGCGTCAATATATGTGCATCATAGAAAGAGTTGTAATCATATCTCAAGCCTGCAGTTGCCACAAACTTCTTATCATACTTGAAAGAAAACTGTCCGAATACACCGGGAACAACTTCTGTCTTGTAGAAGTTTGCTTTGACGTCGGCAGAATTTGAATTAAATAAGGCGGCTCCAAGATAAGGAATGCTCAAAAGGTCTTCCCGTGTATCGGAATAGCGGAAGCTGGCTCCGAAATCCACACTATGTCCTCCCCAAATCTCACTATTGACAAGTACATTCGCGTAAACATCTCCTTCTGTGCCTTTATAATTTGACAAACCATAGAAAGCATCTTGCTTAAAGTATGTTGCAGAAACCTGAGTTCCGAAAGAAGATGCGTTATTTATGGGAGCACCGTTTTTAGTAAAGAAATGGATTCTGTCAGTCGTTCCTCCAAGACCATAAATCGAATCACTGCCTCTCATTTCTTTTGTAAAGTCCATCTGTCCCCCCACTCTGTCTTCATGAGTGTAGTTTATCATGGTTTGAGAACAAATTCCATCCGGCACTTCGTAAGTCCAACGATTTACAACGTTGAATTGACTGTGCTTAGGATAATCCATAAATCCATCACCCTTGCTTCCATCGGCTTTTTTTCCAAGATGGTCATACGCTTTGAACTGATTGGTTGTTCCATATAAGTAAAGACCGGTCGAAAGTTTGTCATTGATCATCCAGTTCGTCTTTGCACTCAATTCGCTTTTCAATTCGTTGTTCACATACGCATTAAGCGAGAACAGATCGCCCTTGTTGGGTTTTTCATATTCCAAATCGATGATTCCGGTTATCGTTTCATAACCGTGTTTCACAGTTGCAACGCCCTTACTTACAGAAATACTTTCCATCCAATTGCCAGGAACATATCCTAATCCGAAAGGAGCAGACAAACCTCGCAAAAACGGCATGTTTTCCAATAAAAGCTGCGAATAAACTCCCGTAAGACCGAGCAATTGTATTTGTTTGCTGCCACTAACCGCATCGGAATAACCCACATCCACAGAAGCAGAGTTCTCAAAACTTTCTCCAAGATTGCAACATGCCAAATGCTTCAAACCTTCCGAAGAAATGATTTCTTTCTGTTCAAGACTCATCTTCGACAAATAGGTACTCTTCACTCTCTCTTTTATTTCTATCATTCCCAATGTCGTACCTACGGGCTTCAATGCCACATCGAGTGTCGTTTTTCCTTCGATTGACACTGTATCATTCGCATAACCGGTATAACTGAACACTAATTTGGTTTGTTTGTCGTTCTTTCTATTCAAAACAAACACACCTTCGGCGTCGGTAATTGCTCCTCCACCACCTTCCAACCAATACACATTGCAATAAGGCAAAGTTTCCTTGCTTTTCTCATCAAAAACTTTTCCGCTGATTTTTTGAGCCATCGCTCCGGACAAAGAAGCGGTCAACATCAACACAAAAAAGATTCCTTTTTTCATATACTTTCAAATATTTTCTTTCTGTGATTAGACAATCGATTCAAAAAAAACTTACACTAAATTCAAGAAAGATTTTTCTAAAATCAAAAAACAAAAAAATAGATTCAAAAAACAAAACAATGAACACAAATAGCAGAAAATCATTTCATTTTGTGTTCATTGTTTTATTTGACACCAATGTGATTTATACTTCGATTGACATTATTTTTTCTTTACTTCTGAACTTTCAACATTGCTTCGGTAACATTTATTGCAAAGTCTGCCAACTTCTCACATTGAGCGTAAAGATTACTATAACAAATGCCGGTTTGATATGAGTAATCGTTGTTCTTTATAGCTTCAGTATGCTCACTGCGAAGCTGATCTCGATAATTGTTGATCTTGTTTTCGATTTCCTGAGCCTTTGTTCCATCCACATTATGATAGTTTTCGGAGAGATTGTTATTCATGATTTCCATTGCTTCTCCAACAAAAGAAAACATTGTTTTCAACTTCTCTGTCATTTCTTCGGTGAATGATATGTTTTGTTTCTTCTTGCCATCTATGGCAATCGACAATTGATAACAACTATCTCCTATACTTTCCAAATTATCCACTATTCTGAGCATCGCACTTATCTCATGAGATGCACTTATGCTCAATTCGTTTTCACTGACTTTTGTAAGATAATTCGCTATTTCCAATTCCATTCTGTCTGTTATCTCTTCGTACTTATGTGTTCTGCTCATGAGTTGATCGAATTTCTTTTCATCTTTCTCTGCGAACAATTCGGGTATGAAATTGTACATTCTGACAACTCGTTTCGAGAATGACTCAATCTCTTTCTTCGCAGGCTCGATGTTCAATTCAGAAGCAGCCATAAAGCCTGTTGGAATGAATTTTAGGCGAAAGTCTTCCTCTTCATTGATCGGCACAATCTTGGAAACCAATTTTTCAATCGATGGAATGAACCAAACAAGAATAGAGGTATTCAGAATATTGAACATGCTATGGAAAAGAGAGAGTGCAACAGGTATTGAAGCTGCTGCCAATGCAATGCCGTTTCCACTGTTCGGTTCTACGATATAGCCGATCATGTGCAAGAACGGATAGAACAAAATCAACATCCAAAGCACCCCTATCACGTTAAACATCATGTGAGCCCTTGCTGCACGTTTTGCAGTCGAGTTTGCCATCAACGCAGCTATGTTTGCGGTAATCGTTGTTCCTATATTCTCACCGAGAACCAAAGCTGCGGCAACTTCAAATCCGATCAGCCCCTTGGCACACATGACAAGAGTAACCGCCATCATTGCAGAAGACGACTGAACCACAACCGTAAGAACCGTTCCTATCAAAACAAACAACAGAATCGACAAATAACCGAAACCGGATAAAGATGCGATGAATTCCAACACACCCGAGTATTGTGGCAACGTAAAATCAGGAACACCTGCCTTCAATGCCTCCAAACCCATGAACAAAAGAGCAAATCCTACAAGAAATTCACCGACCGATTTCCTTTTTTCCATAAACAGAAACGGTGCCGCAACCGCTATAGCCGGGTAAACGAGTGTATTGATATTGAATTCAAAACCCAATAATGAGATAACCCACGCCGTAACCGTTGTTCCGATGTTCGCTCCCATGATAACGGCAATTGCCCCTGAAAGTTTTAGCAAACCGGCATTCACAAAGCTGACAACCATTACAGTAGTCGCCGAAGAAGATTGAATAAGCGTCGTGATGCCTGCCCCTGTCAACACTCCGCCAAAACGATTAGAGGTCATCTTTGAAAGGACGGTTCTCATCTTATCGCCTGCCAATTTCTGCAAAGAATCACTCATTAGTTTCATACCAAAAAGGAACAACCCCAACGCCCCAACGAATTTCAATACATCAAGTATAGTTTCCATGTTATCTTATTTATGTTTTTTCAATTAAAAATTCAATCCCAATTTACGATGCAAAGGTAAATCTTTATTCAAAATCCACAAAAAATATTTTGAAAACATTTCAACAAAACAGAGTTTATTTTTCAACAGTTTTGTTTTTGATTCTCTGTTTTTCTGAAAAGGAATATCGTTTCACCAAAACAATTCTCTCGTTTCAAGTTTCAGTAGAACGAAATCAAAAAAGAATTTCATCTTTTCAAGAAAGAATTTACTCCCTCAAAAACTCTGCATACCAACAACTTACAAAATGCAATCAATAAGAAAAAAGAAAAGATATGGAACAAAAAGAAGCTTCTATGCAATCAGATCTTTATCATTCAAATCACTGAATCGTTTTTTTCCGAAAAGTTTTGCTGACAACACAATGCTCTTTCGATACACTCGATCGGGATATGATGACACTGCTTTTCGATTTGAGGAATAATGGTTTTTCATTTCACCAAATGCTTTGTAGGCATCTCGTACAGCTTTTGCTTCTTTCGGTTTTCCTTGCACAAGAAACATCACAGCCGCAACAAAATCCAAGAAACGACGTCTTCGAAACACCGACTTCATTGCGTCATCGGGTAAATTCTTATAAAGCAGTAGCAGATTGTTTCTGAAATTCAGAAATGTTTTTTTCGGCGATGTTTTGTTCAAGGTACCGCCTCCGAGGTGATAAATCTTTGATTGAGGAGTGTAGAACACCTTATAGCCGGCATTTTTCAGTCTCCAGCACAAATCAATCTCCTCCATATGAGCAAAGAATCTTTCATCCAATCCACCAAACTTGTGATACAAATCTGCTTTTATAAACATGGCGGCTCCGCTTGCCCAAAATATTTCTCTTTCTTCTTCGTACTGTTTTTTGTCTTCTTCGATATGCTCGAATATTCTGCCTACGCAAAACGGATAACCCAAGTAATCGATGAACCCTCCTGCAGCTCCGGCATATTCAAACTTGTTTTGCTCGCAATAAGACAACAATTTGGGTTGACAAGCTGCAATATCAGAATTCTGTTTCAAAAGTTCCAAAGGTCGTTTCGTCCATCCGTGTGTTACTTTCACGTCAGAATTCAACAGACAATAGATTTCAGCATCCACTTGTTGCAATGCACGATTATAACCTCCCGTAAAGCCGTAATTCTTATCAAGTTGTAAAATGGTAATCTGTGGAAAATGTCGTCTGACATAGTCCACAGATTCATCTGATGAGCCATTATCGGCAAATATTATTTGATGTCCTTCGGAGCATTCCAAAACCGAGGGAAGGAATGTCGGCAACAAATGAGCCGTATTGTAGTTCAGAATAACTATTGCAAGCTCCTGTTTCACTACTTGTGTCCTTTCCTGAATTGAACTCCCGCTTCACCTTCCACACCCGGGCCAAGAGTATAACGAGACAAAACATCCTCCCAATAAATCTCGTTAATCTCACCTTTGGCATTTGAATGCAAAAGAGTGTATTCGCTTATGTCATTTTGCTTTGCATAAAAGACAAACATTCTATTGCTTTCTCCGAACGGCGTTTTGTCGTATCGCCACATCTGATAAGGAAGATAGTTCACTCCGTCTGCACTTCGCTTTTCCATTCCCGGAGTTGCAGCATAATCGTTCAAGCCTCTCTTCTTCAATCCGCTTGAAGCCTTAAATTTTTCATCTATTACGTATGACGGAGGTCCGTAAACGAGATAAACTCTTCCCATATCGGTCATATATCCCTCTTTTATACTTGTCGTATATGTGCGATTGACATATTCAAGTCTCGTTCTGTATTCCTGCCACGCCGTTTGAGGAGATGTGGGATTTTCATTCCTCCAATAGTTGTAAAGGAAAAACTGCTTGACTTCTTTTGTTGCCGTAGGTAAGTCTTTCCTTATGAATTCTTTTACAACTTCGCTTGCAACAGGTTCCAAAGTCCTTATGTTTTCATCAAGTTGTTCATCTGTCAATCCAAGTACAAAAGAATCGCGTGGAATATCTGAATTTACGTTTTGTTTTTTGTCGCTCTGTCTGTAAAAAGCTTCTTTTTTATAAGCATGAAGTATATTCTTGGAATCACGAACTTCCAACGTCAAATAATAACTTCCTTCAGGCAATTCGCTAATATCCAACGCACCTATATGAACCGTTATCGGCTTTGCCTTAACCCTTTCGGCACGAATAAAGTTCTCAACTTTGCGATTTGTTGACAAATCCTCGATTACAGCAGTCAGCAGATAGAGACTGTCCATTGCAAAATACTTGTCTGCATTGTAAACCTCCACATAATAATCCAATCTGTTCTTTCCTTTCGGAACGGCATCAAACGAATAAGGTATCAGTTCGTATCCGTGCTTCACACTCAAAGTTTTTGCATCGGATTTTTTAGGTTCGTTGATTATCTGAATGTCTGAAAGAGCCAATTCTCCCTTAGGGTAATCCACCTTTATCGCATCTTTGATTTCGACAGCCGGTTGCGAAGAATTCAAGTCCCTGAAGCTCATGTAGAGCAGGTAAATACCATCTTGCAACTTCACTCTCTGAATATCAAGCATTTGATTTTGGTTTAACATTTCGTTTGCTTTGACTTCGAGTATTCTTTTATCAACATAGAACACGCTGTCGGTCTTTTGCACATCACAAATCAAAGTTGTCAATTCCACATGCAAACCTTCCGAATCCGAAACCAAACTTTGCAAATCTATCGAAGTGTTCAAATCAACATAATTTCCTTGTTCGGAAGAATATGTCGTGAATGAATAAATCGCTCTCAACCCTTGAGCAGACAGCATCGCAGGAAGAAAACACATCAATACCAATATTATCTTTTTCATATAAAGTTTTATTTTTTTCTTTTCAAAAAACAATTTAGCGAAATCAAGAAAGAATCTGACGAAACAAAGAAACAATTTTCTCTTTTCAAGATTCATTCGGGCTATTTTAGCACAAAATCACTCGCTATTTAATAACGCAAACACTGAATTTTTAGTGTACAAAGATAATTCATTAAATCGAATCTGCCAAATCATGAAAGGATTTAATGTTTTCTCTCGCTAAAAAAACAAGCGTCTGTATCGTAAGACACAGACGCTTTGTCATTTTCATGAATTATGGTTTGAAACGAATTATTTGCTTTCGTTCTTGTCCATTTCTTCTTTCAATGAAGCCAAAACATCGATATCGCCAAGCGTTGTTTTTTCCAAGCCTTCGTTTATCTTTTTCACTGCTGCTGCTTCCGTGTTACCTTTCTTTTCTTCTTTCTTAGGTTCTTCAGGTTGCCATACACGAGTGTGAGAAACTACGATTTTCTTGTTCTCTTTTGAGAATTCGATAACCTTGAATTCCAATTTCTCATCAGCTTTTGCTATTGTCTTGTCTTCTTTTGCCAAGTGAGATTTAGGTGCAAAGCCTTCTACTCCGTAAGGCAAAGAAATAACTGCTCCACCCTTGTCATTAACGGTCATTATCGTACCTTCGTGAACAGAGTTCATTGTAAAGATGCTTTCGAACACATCCCAAGGATTTTCTTCCAATTGTTTGTGTCCCAAACTCAAACGACGGTTTTCTGCATCCACCTCAAGAACCACAACTTCCATTGATTCGCCTATCTTAGTAAACTCTGCAGGGTGTTTAATCTTCTTACTCCAAGACAAATCTGAGATATGAATCAAGCCATCTACACCTTCTTCCAATTCAACGAAGATTCCGAAGTTTGTAAAGTTTCTTACAACTGCGTTATGCTTGCTTCCAACAGGATATTTGTCAGCTATATTTGCCCAAGGATCAGGAATAAGTTGTTTGATACCCAATGACATTTTTCTTTCTTCTCTGTCCAAAGTCAATATAACAGCCTCTACTTCATCACCAATCTTTAAGAAGTCATGAGCAGTTCTTAGATGTTGGCTCCAAGACATTTCAGTTACGTGAATCAAACCTTCAACTCCAGGTATTATTTCAACGAATGCACCGTAATCAGCTAAAACAACAACTTTTCCTTTTACTCTGTCGCCAACTTTCAACTCAGCATCAAGGCTATCCCATGGGTGTGGAGTCAATTGTTTCAAGCCCAAAGCAATTCTCTTCTTACCTTCATCGAAGTCAAGTATAACAACTTTGATCTTTTCATCCAATTTAACGATTTCTTCAGGGTGTTGTATTCTTCCCCAAGAAAGATCTGTAATGTGAATCAAGCCATCTACACCTCCCAAATCAATGAACACGCCATAAGAAGTGATGTTCTTAACAGTTCCTTCCAAAACTTGTCCTTTTTCCAACTTAGCAATGATTTCTGCTTTTTGAGCTTCAATCTCGTCTTCTATCAATGCCTTGTGAGAAACTACGACATTCTTATATTCATTGTTGATTTTAACAACTTTGAATTCCATAACCTTATCAACGAAAACGTCGTAATCTCTGATTGGTTTAACGTCTATCTGACTTCCCGGCAAGAATGCTTCGATTCCAAACACGTCAACAATCAAACCACCCTTTGTTCTGCTCTTAACATATCCGTTTATTATTTCTTGGCTTTCAAAAGCTTCATTTACTCTTTCCCAAGATTTCAATATGCGTGCATCTTTGTGCGAAAGCTTAAGCTGTCCGCCTGCATCTTCTTTTTGAACTACGAAAACTTCTACTTTGTCTCCGACTTTCAAATCAGGGTTATAACGGAATTCATTCAAAGGAATAACTCCATCCGATTTGAAACCTATGTTGACTATAACCTCACGATTATCTTTTGCAACAACGATTCCTTCAACCACTTGTTGGTCTCCGATTTGATTAAACGTTTTGTCATAAGCCTCAGACATTTTTTCCTTGTCTTCAGCCGCATAAACCATTTGCTCACTTCCCACTGCATCCCAATCAAAGTCCGCAAGAGGTTGTACATTTTTAATATCTCTCATTTAAGATTTTGTTTTTGTGTCCCTTACCGAACGGTTAAACATATGTTCACAAGATTCCTGCAGGCTTTTCTTTCACATGGTAAGCTGCGACAAGCTCGCAAAAATCGGGTGCAAAGGTACATCATTTTTTTGAATTGACAATCAACGACTTTTGCAAAAATCATTTTACAAAAACAATGAATCGATTCAACAAACAAAAGCCATATTTCAATATTTGATTATCAGACGATTATAAATCTTTGTTTTAATTTTCTCTTTTCAAGAAACAATTCGGCGAATCTTGATTTCATTTTTTTCTTTTCAAGATTCAATTCTAAATATGTAAATTTGCAAATAATAAAGGCTGATGGAATGGAAACACACACAAGAATAATCCAACTGCAAAAAAGCCTCGTCAGGCAGAATCCTACAATCGATGTAAAAGAAAGAAGACAAATTTTACTAAAACTCCGCTCATTGATAACAGAAAATTGTTCCCTTATCGAGCAAGCGTTGTTTGATGATTTGCACAAAAGCAAAGAAGAAAGTTATTTGACAGAAATCGGAATTGTTTTGGCGGAAATAAATTTCGCATTGAAGCACCTGAGAAAATGGAACAAAAAACGAAGAGTTTCAACACCCATAAGCCTGTTTCCTTCCAAAGCATACATTCTTCCGCAAGCCTATGGGGTTGTTTTAATCATAGCACCATGGAATTATCCTTTTCAACTGATGCTTTGTCCTTTGATCGGAGCAATTGCAGCCGGCAACAGAGTTTTGTTGAATCCCTCTACACAAAGTCCAAACACCACTTCCCTGCTACAAAAACTGATAAACGAAAATTTTTCTGAAGAAATCGTATATTGTTTTGACGGACAAACCGAAACAAACATTGGTTTATTGGCACAAAAGCCCGATTACTTGTTTTTTACCGGCTCTCCGCATGCTGCAAAACTGATAATGAAACAAGCATCCGAAAATCTGATTCCCGCAACTCTCGAACTCGGAGGAAAATCACCCGTCATAGTTGACAGAGACGCCAATCTCAAAATCGCCGCTCAAAGAATATCTTTCGGAAAGTTTGTCAATTGCGGACAAACATGCATAGCACCCGACTATCTTTTCGTTCACTCTTCGGTAAAACAAAAATTCATCGGGTTGTTCATTGAATCGGTGAAATCAAAATTCGGAAACACATCTGCCGAATCCGGATTCTACGGAAGGATAATCAACAATGTTCATTTCAAAAGACTGATAAATCTGTTGGAGAATCAAGACATAATCTTCGGAGGCGGGTATTCGGAAAAAGACAACTATATTTCACCGACTCTGATTGAGAATCCGAAACTGACAAGTGCAGTGATGCAACAAGAGATTTTCGGTCCCATTCTTCCGATTCTTACGTTCGATTCCATAGATGAGCCGATCGAATACATTCAATCAAACGAACGTCCGCTTGCTTTATACTATTTCGGCAGTGAAAACAAAGACGTGGTAAACAAAACAGTATCCGGAGGCTGTTGCATCAACGATACAATAATGCACATCTTGCCTCACAAACTTCCTTTCGGCGGAATAGGCAACAGCGGTCAAGGAGCGTATCATGGCAAAGCCTCATTCGACACATTCACTCACTACAAATCCGTGCTGAAATCTCACAAAAACATAGACATTCCGCTGAAATATCCGCCTTATGGCAAGTTCGCATCAAAAATTTTCAAATATCTGTTGCGTTAAACAAAAAATCAAAATCACTGATTGAAGAAATGGAAAGACATAACAAAAAATCGGGACATTGCTATTTCAAACGCAATGCCCCGATTTGGTAATCATTTAATTGTAACTATTTATGAATTTCGTTATTCATTCAAATATATTGCCAATTTTTTACATTGTTCGCTCGAACGCAAGCGTCTTAACGCTCTTTCTTTGATTTGTCTGACTCTTTCTCTTGTCAGATTTTGGGCAACGGCGATTTCTTCCAATGTCATACCATGTGACAAACCTATTCCGAAGAATTGATAAATTATACTGCGTTCTCTTTCGGTTAAAAGCGACAATGATTCGGATATATCATTGGATAAACTTTCTCTAAGCACAAGATCATCTGTCGTTTTGGCATCTTCTTCCACGTAAACGTCAATCAAATTCAAGTCTTCGTCCTGAATCAACGGTGCATCCATGGAAACGGCCTTTGCTCCTATGTGTGAGGTTTCTTTTATCTTGTCAAAACTCAAGTCCATAGCCTCTGCGAGTTCCTCATCTGAAGGTGGTCGTTCCATTTCTTGTTCCAAACGTGATGCAACTTTCTTTAATTTGTTTATTGCACCGACTTGATTCAACGGAAGTCTCACTATACGAGATTTTTCTGCCAACGCCTGCAATATACTCTGCCTTATCCACCACACGGCGAAAGATATGAATTTGAATCCTCGGGTTTCATCAAATCTTCTTGCGGCTTTTATCAAACCAATGTTGCCTTCATTTATCAGATCCGGTAAACTAAGCCCTTGGTTTTGGTATTGCTTGGCAACGGATATTACAAACCTCAAATTGGATTTTACTAATTTTTCAAGAGCTTCTTCATCGCCCGCTTTGATTCTTTGAGCGAGTTTCACTTCTTCTTCAGGTGTGATAAGTTCTTCTTTGCTTATGTCTTGCAAAAACTTATCCAACGATCCTATATTTCTATTTGTGATAGATTTTATTATCTTTAACTGTCTCATTTCCGTGTTTATTCGTACCTAATAACTAATTCCATGCATCTATCATTTGTGCAAAGGTATAACTTTATTGTTTCTTATGCAAGAATATTGATATAAAGTTAATAACCTACTTATTAACAATATCGTCTTCAAGCCTTATAAAACCATTACAAAATAATAAGTCCGACCATCGTTCGGATAAAAACCTTCTATCATTATTGTACCTTTTTTATTCTCCAATGCCTTTAATTCGGACATGGAAACAGGGGATTTTTTGTCTATGGAAATAATCACAAAACCGTTTTCGATACCCAATCTTGCAAAAGGACTGCTTCCGACTTTGTCAACAACTATACCATTGCTTATTCCGTATCGTTGTTTTTCCTTTTCATTTAATTCCCTGAAACTTCCACCAAGAAGATTCACCACTTGCTTTGATTCGTTTTTTATTATGGAAGTGCTTCCTACCGAATTGACCAAAGTTATGTCAATCTTCAATATTTCATCACCTCTTTCCACTTCAACCCTGACAACATCTCCCGGACTATGTTGTAAAAGGATTTCATTCATTTCGGAATTAGAATTGACCGTTTTTGAATCCACCTTAGTTATTATGTCGCCTGACTGCAATCCGGCTTTGTAAGCAGCACCGTCTTTTATGACTTTTGCCACATATACCCCCCTTATGTTTTTCAAACCTTTGCTTTCTGCAAATTCAGAATCCATTTCTGCAAAATGCACACTCAAATAAGCTCTCTGCGTCATGCCATGATTTATCAGATCTGCAGTCACCTTTTTCACGATGTTGGAAGGAATGGCAAAAGAATAACCTTCGTAAGAACCGGTCGAAGATGCAATTGCAGTGTTTATGCCGATCAGTTCTCCCTTTTGGTTAACCAAAGCACCGCCGCTGTTTCCTGGATTTATGGCTGCGTCAGTCTGTATAAAACTTTTAATAGATGCATCGCTCGTCTGAGTATTGATAATATCGATGTCGCGAGCCTTTGCGGAAACTATGCCTGCCGTAATCGTGGAAGTAAGATTAAACGGATTGCCTACAGCCAACACCCACTCGCCAAGGCGAACCTCATCACTGTTTCCAAAAGATATTGCCGTCAAATCTTCGGCATCGATTTTTATTACGGCCAAATCACACGACGGATCACTACCTACAAGCCTTGCAACAAAACTTCGTTTGTCATTAAGCACCACATTGATCGATTCGGCCTTTTGAACAACATGATTGTTTGTGATTATATATCCATCGGAACTGATTATGACACCTGATCCCCAACTTTGATATGAATGAGACCTTTTTTGCGGTCCCAGAAACAAAGAAAAGAAATCATCATAAAACACAGAGCGAACGGTAGATTCACATTGTATACTGACCACCGAATGAACTGTTTTTTCGGCAGCAAACGTAAAATCGACATAACCTGCATTCTGTGCCAACAAATTTGTTTTCCATGGTATGAATACTGAAAAACAAACAACAAATAAAAGAAACTTTTTCATGAGATTATATATTGATTGAGTAAAAAACGCATTCATACGATTATATCAATAAACCGACAAAACCAAAATATATTGTCCGATGTATCAAAGAAAATTTCATTTTTATGATTCTTTATAATAAAAAACCAGATCTTTGTTTCAAAAAATCAAAACAAAGATCTGCAAAATTCTTTTCAAGAAACAAATCACCGCAACTTAAACACGATAAATCGATTCTCTCAATTCGGCTATCTTTTCATCACTTATATAATCGTCATACTCCATCATTTTATCTATACAGCCGTTTGGTCCCAATTCGATTATCCTATTGGCTGTCGTTTGTATGAATTCGTGGTCGTGAGATGCAAAAAGTATGTTTCCCTTATAAGTAACCAGATTATTGTTAAAGGCTTGTATGCTTTCCAAATCCAAATGATTGGTCGGTGTATCCAAGATTAAACAATTTGCATTGCACAACATCATCTTTGCAATCATACATCTCATTTTCTCTCCTCCCGAGAGCACCTTAACTTTCTTGTTTCCATCTTCCGTAGAGAATAACATACGACCGAGAAAGGTGCGAAGATAAACCTCATGTGTGTCATTGGAAAACTGAGCCAGCCAATCCATTATATTCAATTCATTATCGAAAAATGCAGAATTATCCAACGGAAGATAGGCTGTTGTTATGGTTTGTCCCCATTTGAAAGTTCCACAATCCGGTTCAGCCTCTCCGTTCAGCACCTTGAAAAGAGCAGTCATTGCTTTTGTATCTCGGGACAAGAAAACAATCTTATCGCCTTTGTTTACGTTCAAATCAAGTCCTCTGAAAAGGGTTTGTCCTTCCAAAGAGCAAGTCATGTTCTCTATCTGCAAAATTTGATCACCTGCTTCCCTATCCGGCGTGAATATAATTCCGGGATAACGACGTGAAGACGGTTTTATATCTTCTATGTTCAGCTTTTCAATCATCTTTTTGCGAGAAGTAGTTTGCTTACTCTTTGATACATTGGCAGAAAAACGACGTATAAACTCTTCCAATTCTTTCTTTTTCTCTTCTGCTTTTTTGTTTTGGTTCAACTTTTGCTTCAATGCAAGTTGACTTGATTCGTACCAGAAGCTGTAATTGCCGGCATAAAGTTCCAATTTTCCGAAATCTATATCTACTGTATGAGTACAAACCGAGTCTAAGAAGTGTCGGTCGTGCGAAACTACCAAAACAGTTCCTTCAAACGTTCCAAGATAATTTTCAAGCCAAGAAACCGTATCCAAATCTAAGTCATTGGTAGGCTCATCCAACAAAAGATTATCAGGTTTTCCAAACAAAGCTCTTGCCAAAAGCACTCTTACCTTTTGTTTTCCGTCCAATTCGCTCATCAATGCATAGTGTACGTCTTCCTTTATGCCGAGACCGCTCAACAAAGCAGCCGCATCACTCTCCGCATTCCAACCATCCATTTGTGCAAACTTATCTTCCAACTCCGCAGCCAAGATTCCGTCTTCCTCAGAAAAATCTTCCTTGGCATAAAGTTTGTTTTTCTCCTGCATAATGCTCCAAAGAGTGGAATGTCCCATTAAAACAGTATCCAAAACCGTGTATTGCTCAAACGCAAAGTGGTCTTGAGAAAGAACACTCATTCTTTCACCTTGTCCTTGACTCACAACACCTTTATTAGCCTGCAATTCACCACTCAACAACTTCAAAAAGCTGGATTTGCCTGCACCATTAGCCCCGATTATTCCATAACAATTTCCCGGATTGAACTGAATATTCACCTCTTGGAACAAAATCCTTTTACCAAATTGCAATTCAAGATTGTTTACATTTATCATAATTCCATATTTTTAAGCAAAGAAAAATCAGTACACCAATTTCAAAAATCAAAATAAAGTTTCAAAAAAATAAAACTTGAAACCAATTTTCCGGCACCTAAAAAGGGTATGTCAAAATTTGACTTCCGACATACCCTTGTACCCCCAGTAGGACTCGAACCTACATTTAAAGTTTAGGAAACTTTCGTTCTATCCCTTGAACTATGAGGGCTTTTTGATTTTCCAACGTTTCTGATTCCGCCTTCCGACATTGACAGAAACGCTGAAAAGTCACATTTATTTTAATGTACGTTTAATTTCAATTTCTTCGTATCCTTCTATTATGTCTCCGACTTTTATGTCGTTGAAGTTTTCAATGTTCAAACCGCAATCTTGTCCCATGACAACCTCTTTGACATCATCTTTGAACCTTTTAAGAGATGCAAGTTTACCTGTGTAAACCACTATACCCTCTCTAATGATACGAACATTTGTTTGACGACCTATCTTTCCGTCTATACACATACAGCCAGCAATTGTTCCAACCTTCGAAATCTTAAACGTTTCTCTGACTTCAAGGTTTGCAACGATTTTTTCCTGTATTTCTGGCGAAAGCATACCTTCAATAGCGTCTTTAAGCTCATTAATAGCTGTATAAATGATTGAGTAAAGACGTATATCGATTTGCTCTTGCTCTGCCAACTTTCTTGCACCCATTGACGGTCTTACTTGGAAACCGATTATGATTGCATTACTTGCTGTTGCCAACAATACGTCTGATTCGGTGATTTGACCGACAGATTTATGTATGACATTGACTTGTACCTCAGGAGTTGAGAGTTTCAACAATGAATCGGACAATGCCTCAACCGAACCATCGACATCTGCTTTCACAATCAAATCCAATTGTTTGAAATCGCCAATCGCAATTCTTCTTCCTATCTCGTCGAGAGTTATATGCTTTTGTGTTCTCAGTCCTTGTTCTCTTTGAAGTTGTGTTCTTCTGTTTGCAAGTTCTTTTGCTTCTTTTTCTGACGACATAACATTGAACATATCTCCTGCTTGTGGTGCTCCGTTCAATCCCAACAGCAATACAGGAGTGGAAGGTCCTGCTTCCTTCATCAGTTTGTTTCTTTCATTGTACATAGCCTTGACTTTACCATAAGTAGATCCGGCCAAGACAACATCACCTTGCTTGATCGTTCCATCTTGAACAAGAATCTTAGCAACATAACCACGACCCTTATCAAGCGATGACTCAATGATGGTTCCCCTTGCACGTTTATTAGGATTACCTTGAAGTTCCAGCATTTCGGCTTCCAACAACACTTTTTCCAAAAGAAGATCTATGTTGGTTCCTTTTTTAGCCGAAATTTCTTGAGACTGAATCTTACCGCCCCAATCTTCAACCAATAAATTCATATTGGCCAATTCGCTTTTTATCTTATCGGGATCTGCTCCCGGACGGTCGATTTTGTTCAACGCAAAGATAATCGGAACGCCCGCAGCTTGAGCATGATTTATCGCTTCAACCGTTTGTGGCATTATCTTGTCATCGCACGCAATCACAATAATGGCTAAGTCGGTCATCTTTGCACCTCTGGCACGCATTGCCGTAAATGCTTCGTGTCCCGGCGTATCCAAAAATGTTATTTTCTTACCACTATCCGGCAAAACAACCTCATAAGCACCTATATGCTGAGTTATACCTCCTGCTTCACCGGCTATGACATTTGTTTGTCTGATATAGTCGAGCAAAGAAGTCTTTCCATGATCCACATGCCCCATTACGGTAACTATAGGCGAACGTGGTCTCATGTCTTCTTCTCTATCTTCTTCCTCTTCATTGGATAAGGCTTCCACAACATCGGCACTGACAAATTTTATGGTATATCCGAACTCGTCGGCAATGAGCTGTATCGCTTCAGCGTCCAATCGTTGATTTATAGAGACAAACATTCCGAGCGTCATGCAGGAAGCGATAATCTTATTCACGGGAACGTTCATCATTGTAGCCAACTCGTTAGCTGTAACAAACTCTGTAACTTTTAGAACCTTTTGTTCTTCCAATTCTTGCAGCTTTTCCTCCTGTATATGTTGAGAAACGATTTGACGTTTATCCCTTCTATGCTTCGAGGTCTTGCTTTTACCCATCGGAGACAAGCGAGCCAAAGTATCCTTTATTTGTTTCTCGATTTCAGCTTCGCTCAGCTCTACTTTCTTTACAGGTTCCTTTTTATTCTTATTATGTTTAGCCTTTTCCTTTTTAGGATTAGGTTGATTGTTTGCCGGTTGTGATTTTTGTTCTGTTTGAAGCGGAGACGGTTTTATTCTCTTTCTTTTCTTTTTATCCTTATCTTCTTTCTCCACTTTACCCTTTGAGGAAGTTGCAACAGGATGTTTCTTTTTCTTTTCAAAAGATGACAAATCTATTTTCTCGCCCGTGATTTTCGGACCTTCCAATTTGACGTAGCTCGTCTTGATGAAATTTTCCTTTTCATCATTCTGAGTCGCCACAACTTCCTTCTCTGCAACCTTTGGAGCCTCCTGCTTCTTTTCTTTCTTTTCTTGTTTATTTTTTTCTTTGCCCGGACGCTGTTTTTGCTCGTTATTTTGTTTCTTTTCTTTAATCTTCTGTTCTTCCGCTTTCTTTTTCTCGGCTTTTTCTTTTTCCTTCTGACTTTTTGTCTTTCTATCCGGCTTTGTTTTCGTATTCAACGAATCCAAATCTATTTTTCCCAGAATCTTTACAGAAGAATCTTTCAATGTATCATCATCTCCGCTTTCTTCAATCGGAGTTATTTTGATTTCTTTCTTTGTTTCGATTTTTTCTTCCTTTGATTCCTTTTTCTCGATCAAAGTTTCAGTTTCTTTCTTTTCAGCTTTGGCTTTAGGAGTGCTTTTTTGCTCGTTCTTAAAGTCTATCGTATTGGTCTTAATGAAGATTTCCTCACCATTATCATAGTCTTCATCAGATTCTTTCTGCTTTGCAACCACATCTTCGGCTTGAATGACAACAGCATTCGCAGGACGCACCTGCACCATGTTGTCACTGACATTTTTCTTCTCTTTATCATGAAGAAAAATTTTTAACAGCATTTCGTATTTCTCGTTGTCAATCTTTGTATTTGGCGAAGCCTCAACCTTGATGCCCTTTTTGTTGAGTTGTTCCACGATGGTACTTATCCCAACATTCAATTCTTTCGCCACTTTACTTAATCTTAAAGTCTTATTTTCTGCCGACATATCGTTCTTATAAAATTCTTACTCCTGCAGACAAAGCTGCAAATTCACTATGTAGTATCCCGACGGGACTTGCTTAGTCTTCAAACTCAGCTTTCAATGTTTCCAAAACATGTTCTATCGTTTCAGCCTCAAGATCTGTTCTATCCTCCAATTCTTCCTTAGACAGCTCCAACACATTCTTGGCAGTATCGCAACCGATGGACTTAAGCGTGTCGATAATCCAAGAATCTATTTCATCTCTGAACTCATCCAATTCCACATCATCATAATCCATATCAGCCTCTCTATAAACCTCAATTTCATAACCTGTAAGCTTTCCTGCCAATTTAATATTGTATCCACCCTTTCCTATAGCCAAAGAGACCTGATCAGGTTCCATATAAACAGCAGCCTTTCTGTGTTCGTTGTCTATTGTAACCGAGATGACCTTTGCAGGACTCAACGCTCTCGTTATATACAATTCCAGATTTGAAGTATAGTTTATGACATCTATGTTTTCGTTTCTCAACTCTCTTATTATGCTATGAATACGGCTACCTTTGACTCCGACGCATGAACCTACAGGATCGATTCTGTCATCATAAGATTCCACAGCCACCTTTGCCCTTTCGCCCGGCTGACGCACAGCATTCCTGATCGTAATCAAGCCATCGTAAATCTCAGGTACCTCTTGCTCGAAAAGCTTTTCAAGGAATATAGGAGAAACTCTTGACAATACAATATTAGGAATACCATTCTTCATTTCAACCTTAAGAACGACTGCCTTGACTGTGTCTCCCTTACGGAAGAAATCGCCGGGTATTTGTTCGGATTTAGGTAACACAACCTCAACTCCTTCTTCGTCAATAAGCAATACTTCTTTCTTCCAAGCCTGATAAACTTCGCAGATGACGATTTCGCCGACCTTGTCTTTGTATTTTGAGAATATGCTTGCTCTTTCATACTCTTGTACTCTTCCGACCAAGTTCTGACGAATCGCAAGTATGTCTCGACGACCGAAATCCTTCATTTTGATTTCCTCAGACAAATCTTCGCCCACCTCAAAGTCAGGTTCGATTTTCACAGCCTCGGAATAAGGAATCTGACTGTTCTCATCGTCAAAATCTTCGTCGTTTACAATCGTTCTGTTCCTCCAAATCTCGAGGTCCCCCTTCTCTACGTTTACGATAATGTCGATATTGTCATCAGAACCGTACTTTTTAACCAACACACCCCTGAAAACATCTTCCACTATCCTCATAAGAGTTTCAGTTTCTATGCTTTTGAATTCCTTAAACTCCGAAAACGTATCTACCAAGCTTAAATTTTCCATCGTCTTTATTGTTTTAGCACTTGCAAATCCTCGATCGAACCCATGCAAGCCTTATCCTATTATTATACTTATATGATTACTTTTATTGTTTTCAAATTTTCAAACGCCACATCGGCAGTTTCAACCGTCATCTTCTTGCCTTTGCCTTTCGTAACTTCGATTGACAAACCGCATTCGCCGACTTCTTTCAACACACCTTCGATGCACTCTCCCGAAACGCAGACCGCCTCAACTTTCTGCCCGATATTTTTTACGTATTGCCTCTTTAATTTCAACGGCTCGCCCAATCCCCACGACAAAACGCTCAATTCGAAATCTTCCTCTTCCCTGTCAAAACGCGACTCAAGGTTTCGGCTCAAGTCGATGCAGTCCTGAATCTTCACACCTTCGTCTCCGTCTATGAAAACCTCTATTCTGTTGTCCCGACTTACCTTCACATCGACCAGAAACAACTTTTCATCAGTCAGAAACTCCTCAACGATTTCGCTTATCTTTACTTTATCGATCATATCTTACGTATATAAAAATAGGGAACGCCCCGCTCCCTTTGTCAAATCAAATTTGAACCGCCTCAACCCAACTTCACGCTGCAAAGATACTGCTTTTTTCAAAACTGACCAAAGAATTGGGAAAAAATAATGTCGAAACAAAACAATTCACCGCCTTTCCGACAGACGGAAAAGCAGTGAACGAAAATTCAAATCGGGATTCGGAACGCTCCGACAAAGCTTCGGAATCACTCTCTGCCGATATTGAAACCCAACTTGCGAATCAGCTTCAATGTTCCGACGGCTGTGTTGCGGTCATACTCCTTTTCTTCTTCCGGAAGCTCCTCGTAAGCCACCAAACAAGGGTGTTGTTTTTTCGCATCGTCCCTTTGCTCGCCGTAAGTCCAGCCTTGCTCCATTCGGGTTTGAGCCCAGACCTCGTGAACGTTCTTTGCCATTTGTTCGACAAGCTCTTCCAAATCTTTTCCCAAAACCACATCGTCCGTATCGACGGGTTGAGGCACATAATTCTTGTTCATATCCGTTTATTTAAGTTTTTATCGTTATAGAATCAAATTTCAAGACATTTCTATCAAGTTTCAAAAAAATCTTTCTTCGTTTCGTTATTTTCTTTCTTCGTTTCAATCTTCCACAGCTTCATACCGGCATTCGCAATCCTCTTTCGATGTTTTCCAATCGAGATTTATTTCTCCCTCTTTGCCTCTGTCCAAAGTGTAATGGAAGCCTTGAGGATTTCGTTCGCAGCTTATGTGAACGCAGACCTTTTGTTTGTCCAACGGAAGATTGATTTCGACCGTGTCGTTCTCGTCCGAAACAAATTCGACGCCCTCGACGAGAATCGGATAGTTCGAAAGATATTCGCCGACCTTGTCCGTGCCGAGTTTAAGCTTCGAATAACCGAATGTTTTCGCATCTCGCGAAAGTCCGATCGTCATCTTCTCCGACGGAATCAGCAGTGTGTCGATCGCAATCCAACCATAGCAACTCACCCTCAGCCTTGCAGTGTCTTCAAGCGAAGAAAGAGAAATCTGCGGAAAGATCAGCGTATCCTCAAACGAGTTTATCGTCTTTTCGATTGTGTTTCCGCCTATCGTAAAGCAGACCTTGGCATCACGCAAAGGCGGAAGATGAGGATTATGCACCGTTTGCTCACTCAGACTCAGGCTTATATCGGTCGTTTTGTCCATTTTCCAAACCGCAAACAAGCTTATGGCAAAGGCAGACAAAAGACAAAACCAAAAGCACGCCTTTTCTATCATCCGTCTGCGGTGTCTCCGCCAAATGGCATCAAACTTCACGTCGAGCATAGCTGCTATCAGTTGCACGTAAGCACGTTGGCGGTTGAGATAAGGCAGTTTGAAATGTTTTTCGTGAATGTTTGCCGCAAGCAGATCGTTGAAATGTTTTTTCAGATTGGGGTGAAAACATTCCGTATCGGGGTTTTTGCTTTTCGGTTCGCCGTCCACGATTATCAGATGCACGTTTTCCGTACGTCCGAGACTGCAAAAATAATCTATCTCGAAGCCTACCCAATACGACTTGGCGGATGTGGGCGAGCAAACGACGATCAGATGCTCCGAAGCCCTGAGATTCTCTTTCAAAACCGGCTTCAACTCTTTCGGAACGATGTCCGAAGGAGCGAAAAACAGCTTTTGCATCGGTTTGGACGCCAATCCCTTTTCTTTGACCAAAGATGCAGGCAAACGCCACTGCCCAAGAGTGCGATGCAACTTCTTTGCCTCCGCTTCATCGTTCGAATTGTAACTTATAAATGCGAAATAATCGTATCCGCCCGTCGTCTGCATTTCCTTTTCCTTATTCATATTATATATATAGGACGTTTTATTTTCCCAAAGCCTGCTTGCATCGTTCTATCAATTGCTTTACGAAAATAGTATTTTCGTTTTCTTCTCCGAAATTCTTGATAAATCCCGGCAAAGCCTTGTTGAAATACTCTAATACCTTATCGTAATTTCCCATTTCAAAGTATACACCTCCTTTATTATAGTATGTAATTGCCAAGTCGGGACTTAACGGATCTAATACTTTCTCTTTAATCTCCAAGGCTTTGTCATACCACTTCAAGGCTTCTTCATTAAGTCGGATCGTAGCCATGTCGTTCTGTGAGCCAAGGAGTTGCCTTAATTAATTGTCTTCCTAAGACCGCTT
>JAZNIO010000017.1:0-103580 GCA_045577535.1 Candidatus Onthomorpha sp.
CGTTTATCTCCGCTACCTCGGTTCATTATTTTCAAAGACCTAATCCCTCACAACTCCCCTCCGTCTCTTGCCATCTCTTCTCCGTCGTTTGGGATTGCAAAAGTAATACCTTTTTCGTTACCCACCAAATGTTTTTACCAATTTTTTATCGCCATTCCTCTTAACTCGCTGTTTTACACTATGAAAAATTTTGAAACTTTTTTTCTATTTTTTACGTTTTTAGAAAGATTTAGGGTTTTTTAAATCCAAAACAACGTTACAAGGTTTGATCAAAGGCTTTTCAAGACTTATTTTTCCAATAAAAAGCTCCGATTTTCGAAATCAAAGATTGCTTTTCTTGTAATAAAAAAACCGAAAAATCAACTTCAAAATATATTGTTACCACACCTTATTTCGCACTCCAAATCTTAATCATCCCGTCTCTGCCTGCCGAAATTATACAATTTCCATCCGGACTGTAAGAAGCTGTTTTTACGGTTTGCTCGTGTCCTTTTAAGGTTTGAAGGCAGGCTCCGCTATTTGCGTCCCATATTTTAATGGTTTTATCCACCGAAGCTGAGATTATGCGTTTTCCATCGGGACTATACTCTGCAAAAAGCACATAAGACGAATGTCCTTTCAGAGTTTGAAGACATATTCCACCGCTTGCATCCCATATTTTCAGAGTTTTGTCATCTGATGTCGAAACAATGTATCTTCCATCGGGACTATACGAAGCTGTATTCACGCATTTGGTGTGTCCGACTAAGGTTTGAAGACACTTTCCGCTATTTGCATCCCATATCTTTATAGTTGTATCGAGCGATGCAGAGACTATACGTTTTCCATCGGGGCTATATTTTGCAGAATATATAATTCGCTTGTGCCCTTTCAGAGTTTGAAGACATTCTTCGTTGCTTGCATCCCATATTTTCAGCGTTTTGTCGCTCGAAGCAGAGACAATGCGACTGCCATCGGGATTATATTCTGCAGAATTAACGTATGAGGTATGTCCTTTCAAAGTCTTGAGACTTTTTCCGCTGTTTGCATCCCAAATTTTTATGTTTCCGTTATGCAAAACAGAGAGTATGTACTTCCCATCGGGACTATACAAGGCTGTTTCAAAATCTGCACGATACAACATCTTACCTTTAAGAGTGTTTGGGCTGAACGGATCAAATGTTTGATGATCTCTGTCCCAACAAATACGCTTTCGAACCGCTCCATCGGCACGAAAAGAAGTTGAAATAAAAAAACGCTTGTGCTTTTCTATATCCAAGCGAAGTTGAAGGCTGTTTGCATCTCTCACTTTAATCGTTTTGTCAGCAGAAACACTGATTATGCGATTTCCATTTGGGCTGAAATATGCGGAATATATGCGATTATTGTTTGATTTTATGGTTTTCACACAACGAAACTGCTTTTCATCTTGTGTAAACGCATTTTCACAAAATACAGACAATAAAACTGCAAGCACAATCAACAGAATCAAACTTTTCCTCTTCATATTAAATCAATTTTCCATTCGTTGGAAATCTCTTTATAAAAACGTAAATAAACCACTCTTTGTTTCAGAAAATTATTCCTTGATTTCAGCCAAGCGAAACAAAGATTCAGTAAAATAACTCTTGATTTCAGAAAATACTTACAATCAATTATTTATAAGAAGCAATAAAACGGCACTTTCTTTACTTGTTTCTGTGTTTGGCAAGCTCGGTTTCGGACTGTTCGATAACGGATTTGATGTGCGAAGCCACTGCAGTCTTGTTCAGAACTCGCTTTTCGCTATCCAGAACATAGATTTCTGGCGTGTGAGATATATACAATCCGTATTGTTTTTCGATTTTGTCGGGATTAGCCTGCAAAACAATCCACTCCGAAGGGATTTCACCGAGTTCTTTACGTGTTTTCTCTGCATCTCCGCCCATTTCAATCGTAAAAACTTCGAAATCATATTTGTCTTTGAAACTTTGGTAAAACTCTTTCAGTTCAGTCATTCCTTTCTTGCAAGTTTCACAACCCGCACTCCAAAAAAGAACAACCGTATAACGGCTCTTCAAATCATACAATCGCAATTTCGAACCGGCAGGTCCTTGTGCCGTTATATCGCAAAAAGGGTTACCGGGGAGAAATCTTCGTATTTCTTCGATTTTTTCCTGATGATACTCTTTCTCCACCAAAGACAACCACGGCGTATATTTGTCATTGAAAAGCGAATCGACGATCTGCGTGTACAATTGCTCATTGAAAGAAAACGGAAGTCGCGGAAGTTTTTCGAGATATAGGCTGATTATGTAATTGGAATAAAGTTCGCCTTTGTTGTTGTTTGCATAATCGACAAAGTATTTGAAGGCTGAGAAAACCGAATCGGCATTCTGCATGGTTATTTTATCGATATAGGTTTGGAATTTCTTGTAAAAATAAGGTGTTCCTATGAGTCGTTCGTCTGAAAAGTCGAATCCGTCCCAAAAATGCGTGCGATAATAGTAGGCATACTCCAATCCGGTTTCTTTTTTCACGTTTCCATTTTTATCAAAGTACTTTTCGGGAATTTGAGGTGGCGTAACAGCTCTGACCAATACGCTCATTATGTTCTCGGGATAAAGTTCGTAAAAAGACTTTTGGTATTGCTCGAATTTCTGTTTTGCTTCGCTTGCAACAGTTTGAAGAGAGTCTTTCAGCTCCGGCTGTTTCTTAATGCCGAGATTGCATTTGTAAAGCATCAAACGATATTCCTTGTTCATCTTTTGGTATTCCAAATATCTGTCGTTTTCAATGCTTCCCTTTACTTCATAGAATCCGTCGGGGAATATGGCAATCGAAAATTCCGATTCTTTGTCTAAGACGAAACTAAACATGTCTTCCTTCGCCGAAGATACGACAACGATTCCCGGACGATAGCTTCCATTCAATTCAAAACTGCCATCGCTCTTGAGTTTCAAACTATCCAACAACAGATTCGTCCTTTCGCCAAATGCTCCCTTGACATAAATCGTACTATCTGAAAAATCATGAACGGATAATTTCACTTTGTAATCACGAAACTGTGCTTGCAAAGTTCCAAATGCAAGACAACATATAACAATTGGCACAATGGCTTTTGCCGATTCAAAAAACGTTTTCATCTTTTCTAGTTTTGTAAATTTGGAACAAGGTTTGAAACGTTCTTGTTAAAGTTTCAATTTTCCACTATCCAACAACTCCATTATCTTTGCAATATTGTCTGCCTGTATGTTTTTAGCCACTATCACGTTTCTTCGATCCAAGATAAAGATTACAGGAGTCTTTATCACGTCAAAGTAATCCCTCCAATCGTAATTTGCAACCAATCCGTTCACATTGACCCATTGCAAGTTTTTTTCTTTGATGAACTTCTGCCAATGTGCAGTATCGCTTTCGGTATTCACTGCCATGACTTCCAGATCGTAAGTATCCTTGTACTCTTCGTAGAATTTATGGTATTTAGGTATCTCTGTGCTGCAATGACCGCAATCAGGAGACCAGAAAATCAAGATTTTGTATTTCTTATCCATCGAATTCAAATCATGCCATTGGTCATTCGCATCCGGACATGCAAGATTGGGTACTTGTTTTCCCAACAAAAGATTTTCCCATTTTTCGGCTCGCATCACTTCGGTCTCGATTGCTGAAGGTGGAAGCCACTCTGCTTTACCTGTTTTGTAGTAACGTTTCACCATTTCCACATATACTTTATCGTGTCCCATGATCGGACTTTGCAAATAGCGTTCTGTGATGTTATGTATCAAAAATCGCTTCATGGCTTTCGAGTCTTTAGCTTTCTCAATCAGTAAATCGGCATAAACCAACAGGCTATCCGCACTCTCGTATTTCATGACTTCGTTCCAGAAATACTCGTATGAACGGTTGAATACGCCGGATGGTGTTCTCAAAAGCCCACTGCAAGACAAATCGATGTTGTCAAAAAAATGCTGTTTGTAGTAATACCAGCGACGATTGCTCCATTCGACACTGTCAGGATTGCCATCGGCATCATTGAAAACAGGCATTTCAGGAATGGTTACGGCTTTGGTTGCCGTCAAAACTTTGGATAAGAGGTGTCCGGGGTGCTTTTCGATGAATTCACTCTTCAAACTGTCTCCGAATCGCTGCAATTCGGAGTTGCGTTTGTTGAATTCCTCCGCAGTGAGTTTTGGTTTTTCCTTCATCAATGCAGACACTGCATCGTTCAACGGTTTGTTTGCCAACATATATTCATAATATATCTCAGCTGTTTTTGAACCCTTGACTTTCATGTTGTAAGTCCAATCACTGTCATCAGTTTTCAATGAGAATTTCTGCTCATCATCTATCATTACTTCGCAGAACTTGCCTTTCATTGTGCTGAAAAAATAGATTCCGCTCTCCAAATGCTTGTCTTTTTTCTTGAATACGAATTTACCTTTCTTGTTCCAAGCGGTGTCGATTGCGTACGTCTTGTCTCTGTAATAGTGTCCCAAAATCAGACAACTGTCTTTGCAGTTTTTGATTTCAAGTTTTATTTCATACTGTGCAAGAATCGGCTGAATGGAACAAAGAACCATTATGAGCGAAATCAAGATTCTGTTTTTCATGTTATTTCTTTATTTGATTGTTAGAAAACTTTGCAAAGTTAATATTTTGACTCAATAAAAAGACTCCGAAATCGATAAAAAGTAAACAAGCAAGCTGATTTATTTTTTAACTTTGCAAAAAAATTAAGTTTTGTATGAAAACTTCGGTTAATGATTTCAGGGAATTGGTTGCCCAAGTAGGCGAGATAGATGAGATAATGATAGACGTCGAAAAGGCGGAAGGAATTTACGTTTGGGACACTTCGGGAAAGCGTTACATGGATATGCTGAGCGGAATCTGCGTAGGAAATGTCGGACATAGGAATCCGAAGGTGGTCGATGCAATAAAAGAGCAACTGGATAAATATATGCACGTGATGGTTTACGGAGAATTCGTTCAGAGTCCTCAATACAGATATATGAAACGCTTAAAGGAATTCTTACCTGAAAGTCTTTCACAAATCTTTTATGTAAATTCCGGTTCGGAAGCAATAGAAGGAGCATTGAAAGCAGCAAAACTTTTCACACAACGAAGCGAGGTGATTTCGTGTTGCAGTTCCTATCACGGCTCTACAATAGGTGCTGTTTCGATGCTTTCAGATGAAATCTTCACTCGCAAATTCAGACCACTGATACCTGATTGCAACAAGATAGAATACAACAATTTTGACGACATTCAAAAAATCACGCAACGCACGGCTTGTTTGGTGCTTGAGCCTGTGGCAATCGGTCAAGGGGTACGGCTTCCGAAAGAAGGCTGGTTGCAAGCTGTCAGAAAAAGATGCGATGAAGTTGGTGCGGTTCTTATTTTCGATGAAATACAAACAGGATTCGGAAGAACGGGTAAGCTGTTTGCTTTCGAGAACTTTGAAGGCGTTTATCCGGATATTCTTTGCATTGCCAAAGGTATGGGAGGCGGAATGCCGATTGGGGCATTTATTGGAAGAAATGATATAATGATGAGCCTGAATAACCATCACCCGCTGATAGGTCATGCTTCCACTTTCGGAGGACACCCGATCAGCTGCGTATCTGCCCTTTCCACTTTGAATTGTATCATGGAAGACAAACTTATGGATAAGGTTGAAGAAAAGGGAACAAGGTTCAGACAAGAATTGAAGCACCCTTTGATAAAGCAAGTCAGAGGAATAGGTTTGTTTAACTGCATTGACATCGATCAAAGGCTTGATTGGACAGAGGTTTTGAAAGCTTGTTTTGCCGAAGGTTTAATTACGGGAACTCATCTCTTCAACACGCACTGTCTGAGTCTGAAACCGGCTTTGATTATTTCCGATGAACAAATCACCGAAAGCATAGAGAAATTCAAGAGTGCTTTTGACAGATTATAGCTTTCAAGACACATAAAATCGGATTCAAGATTCAGTTTTTTGTTTCTTGATTTCAGGAAATTGTTTCTTGATTTCAGCGAAATGAATCTTTGTTTCAGCGAAACGATTCTTGATTTGAGTAAAATAAAACGCCGAACAAATTTTTTGATTCTTTGTTCGGCGTTTCTGATTTGTTATTTTGCTTGATTATTTCTTCTTTCCTTGGTTTGCAACTTCCTCCATCAATTTCTTCAATGTTGCTTCATCGGCAAGGAAACGGTCTTGTTTCAAAGTCAAATCGTCATTCAACTCGAACAAGTAAGGTATGCCTGTCGGGATGTTGAATTCGATTATCTCTTCATTGGTCATTTGTTTCAATGTTTTCACGATTCCTCTGAGTGAATTGCCGTGTGCAACCACCAAAACGGTGTCATGGGTTTCGAAAGCTTTCAATATGTTGTTTGTATAAAAGGGCATAAGGCGGTTTATGCAGTCTTGCAGACTTTCTGTCAAAGGAAGTTCGCTTCTGTCTATGCCTGCGTATCTTTTATCCATATATGGAGAACGCTCATCTTCGGCTGATAGTGCCGGAGCTTGAACATCAAAACTTCTTCTCCATAATTTGACTTGTGCTTCTCCGAATTTCTCTGTCGCTTCTGTCTTATTCTTTCCTTGAAGGTCGCCATAAGATTTTTCATTCAAACGCCAACTCTTCTCAACCGGCAAATAATCCATGTCCATCGCATCAAGAATATTGTTAAGCGTCTTTATGGCTCTCTTTAAGTAAGATGTAAAACATACTTGTGGCTCTAAGCCTTCTGCTTTTATTGTTTGACCGGCTTTCAATGCCTCTTCAATTCCCTGAGCTGTCAAATCGACGTCAGTCCAACCTGTAAACAAGTTCTTCAAGTTCCATTCACTTTGTCCGTGTCTTACCAAAATAAGTTTTTTCATTGCATTTAATGTTTTTAATTATTTTTTCTTTGTTTCGTCTTTAAGTTTGAGACTTGGAATGTCAACAATCTTTCCCGTCTTGTTCATAAACGCCAATGTCAATATCAAAATTCCTGCGACTATAAACGGTATGCTGAGTATTTGTCCCATATTCAAAGCCATCGATGCTTCCCATGCTTCTTGCACTTCTTTCCAATGTTCTATTATCAAGCGAGAAGTGAAAACCATTACCAAAAATCCTCCGAACAAAACGCCGTTTCGTGGTTTTCTTTTTTTGAATAAATAATACAGAATCAAAATCAAGAAACATAGGAAATAAGCTCCTGCTTCGTAAAGTTGCGTAGGGTGTTTTGGAATCATTTCATGGTTTCGCACAAATATGAATCCCCAATCGCCTTTCGTTGCAACGCCATATATTTCGCTGTTTGCAAGATTGCCCAATCGAATAAACAATCCTGCCAAAGCAACAATGATGACCAATCTGTCCAAAACCCAAAACATCGGAAGTTTGGTTTTGCGGGAGTAAAGCCAGACTGCCAACAATATTCCTATTGCTCCGCCATGCGAAGCCAAACCTTGATAGCCTATAAACCGCCATCCGTCATCGGTTATCTTGATTGGAAGCAACATTTCAAGCGGATTGGAAAGGTAATATGAAGGCTCGTAAAACAGACAGTGGCCAAGCCTCGCTCCTATCAAAACTCCGAGAAACACATAAAAAGCAAGAGTGTCAAGATATGGAGTTGGGACTTTTTCTTTTTCAAAAACAACTTTTTTCAATATTGCATAGCCTGCAATGAAAGCTGTTACAAACAAAAGACTATACCATCTCAATTCCAACGATCCTATGGAGAACGCCACCGGATCCATATCCCAAATTATTGCTGCCAAATTCATGTTGTTTCTTTATTGAAATCGTTTGCAAAGTTAACAATTCTATTTCAATTGACATATAGGTTGTTTTCTCAATATCTGAGTTTGTCGATTTAATTTCAAGTTTCGATTGCGTATGTTTTGATTTCAATCAAATATTTCTTTGATCTAAAATGACGAAACAAAAAAAAGAGACACTCTTTGCGAGCATCTCTTTTTTCGTTTGTTTATTCCGTTTAGAATTTTCTTTCTTTGATTCTTGCCTTTTTACCTGTCAAGTTTCTCAAATAGAAGATTCTTGCTCTGCGAACAACGCCTCGTTTGTTTACAACAATCTTTTCGATGAACGGTGATGCGAATGGGAATATTCTTTCCACACCTACTCCTCCGGAAATCTTTCTTACCGTGAATGTTTCTGTCATTCCGCTTCCCGAACGTTGAATCACAACTCCTTGAAACGTTTGAGGACGTTCTTTGTTTCCTTCTTTAATTTTATATGTTACAGAAATAGTGTCTCCTGCTTTGAATTCAGGAAACTCTTGCATAGTTGTCAAACTATCAACATACTGCATCAATTCTGGCTTACTCATTTTCTGTGTCTCCTTTCCTAATTTTAATGTTATCGACTACTTCTTCACTTGATTAACAACAGCTTTGAATGCTTCCGGATGGTTCATAGCCAAGTCTGCTAAGACCTTTCTGTTTAATGCTATGTTGTTTTTGTGAAGCAAACCCATGAATACAGAATACGATACGTCGTTCAAACGACATGCAGCATTGATTCTGTTTATCCACAATGCTCTAAACTCTCTCTTTTTGTTTTTTCTGTCTCTGTAAGCGTATGTTTGACCTTTTTCCCATTTGTTTTTAGCTACGGTCCATACGTTTTTACCTCTGCCCCAATAACCTTTGGTGCGATTCAAAATCTTTTTGCGTCTAGCTCTTGACGCTACTGCATTTACTGCTCTTGGCATAATTTTAATTGTTTTTCGTATCAGCGGTCTTATTTCCTACTTAAGACTCTTGTTCGGCTGAATACAATGGTTAATAATTACCTTTAACTTTTTCTTTCTTTTACAGAATCATTAAATCATTTCTCTGATTGTTCTCTCATCAGCATTGCTCAATACACATGTTGAAGCCAATATTCTCTTTCTCTTGATTGACTTCTTTGTAAGAATGTGACTGTGGTAAGCATGCTTACGTTTGATTCTGCCTGAACCTGTTACTGCAAAACGTTTCTTTGCAGCTGATTTGGTTTTCATCTTTGGCATTTTCGTCCTTTCTAATTTGTTTATACTATTATTAACTATATCGCGATTTTTCTTCGCTTCAATTTTTTCTTTCTTGATTTCGCTTTGACGATTCTTTGTTTCGTCACGACAAATCTTTGTTTTATTTTTTAGGACCGATGATCATTATCATTCGTTTGCCTTCCAGCTTTGGCATTTGCTCAGGTTTGCCATATTCCAACAAAGCTTCAGCAAATTTTAACAACTGAGTCTCACCTTGTTCCTTGTAAACAATCGTTCTTCCTTTGAAGAAAACATCTACTCTCACCTTATTACCTTCTTGCAAAAAGCGTATCGCGTGCTTCAACTTAAAATTGAAATCGTGTTCATCGGTTTGTGGTCCGAGACGTATTTCTTTCACTACGATTTTTGCTGACTTGGCTTTTATTTCTTTTTGTTTCTTCTTTTGCTCGTACAACAATTTCTGATAATCTACCAACTTACAAACCGGTGGGTTTGCGTTCGGCGAAATTTCAACCAAATCGAGTTCGGCTTCTTCAGCCATTCTCAAAGCTTCTCTCAAAGAATAGATTCCTGTTTCGACACCTTCTCCCACTACTCTCACAGTAGGGGCTTCTATTCTTTCGTTTATTCTGTGTTGTTCTACCTTTTTCTGAGGTCCTCTGCCTCTAAAAGTTTGCTGTGGTGTTGCTATGATGCTTTCCTCCTATAATTTATTAATACTATATTTTATTTACTTCAATTCTTCTTTAACCATCGTGTTCACCAAATCGGCAAACGCCTCAATTTTCATTGCTCCCAAGTCTCCCTCTATATGTTTACGAACAGAAACTAAGCCTTCTCCTTCTTCCTTTTCTCCAACTATTAACATGAAAGGAATCTTTGCCATTTCAGCATCTCTGATCTTTTTACCGGTTTTTTCGTTTCTGTTGTCTATGCTTCCTCTCAAATCAAACTCTTCCAATTTCGCAAGAACATTCTTTGCATATTCTTCATATTTTTCTGAAATCGGCAAAATGATGAATTGTTCCGGTGTAAGCCATAAAGGAAACTTGCCGGCAGTATGCTCTATCAACACGGCAACAAAACGTTCCATTGAACCAAATGGAGCACGGTGTATCATGATTGGACGATGTTTTTGATTGTCTGCCCCTGTGTATTCGAGGTCAAAGCGTTCCGGCAAATTGTAATCTACTTGTATGGTTCCAAGTTGCCATTTTCTTCCAAGTGCATCTTTAACCATAAAGTCTAACTTTGGACCATAAAACGCAGCTTCCCCTATTTCGCTTACTGTATTCAATCCACGCTCTGCTGATGCTTCGATTATCGCTCTTTCTGCTTTGTCCCAAACTTCATCTTCACCTATATATTTCTCGGTATTCGAAGGATCCCTCAACGAAATCTGTGCAGTGAAGTTATCAAACTTCAATGTCTTGAATATATACAAAACAATGTCTATCACTTTGCAGAATTCATCTTTCAATTGCTCAGGAGTACAGAAAATATGTGCGTCATCTTGTGTAAAAGACCTTACACGAGTCAATCCATGCAACTCTCCGGATTGTTCATACCTGTAAACAGTTCCGAATTCCGCCAATCTGACAGGAAGATCTTTGTATGAATGTGGTTTTGATTTATATATTTCAACATGATGTGGGCAGTTCATCGGTTTCAACATGTATTCCTCGCCTTCAAATGGCGTTGTAATCGTACGGAATGAGTCTTGACCGTATTTTTGATAGTGTCCGGAAGTCTTATACAAATGAACATCTCCTATATGTGGAGTAATCACTTGTTGGTATCCGTATTTCTTTTGAACCTTTCTAAGGAAGGATTCCAATCTTAAGCGTAATTCCGTTCCCTTTGGCAACCATAACGGCAATCCTTGCCCAACACTTTGAGAGAAAGTAAACAATTCCAATTCTTTTCCAAGCTTTCGATGATCGCGTTTCTTTGCTTCCTCCAACATAAGCAGGTGTTCATCCAATTCTTTCTTTTTTGGAAATGTTATGGCATACAATCTGGTCAATTGCTTTCTTTTTTCGTCTCCCCTCCAATAGGCACCCGCAAGTGATAATACTTTGATTGCTTTTATCGGACTGAAGTCCACCAAATGCGGTCCACGACACAAATCCACGAAATCACCACTTTCATAGAATGTTATCGTACCGTCTTCCAAATCGTTTATCAATTCGACTTTATAAATCTCACCTTTGGCTTCAAACCACTTCAATGCATCTGCTTTAGACACCTCTTTTCTGACCAAAGATACCGATTTCTTGGCTATTTCCGCCATTTTGGCTTCTATTTTCGGGAAATCCTCACTCGAAAGCACCTTTTCACCGAAATCAATGTCGTAATAGAACCCATTCTCTATTGCAGGACCTATTCCGAATTTTGCATCCGGATATAATTCCAACACAGCCGATGCAAGCAAATGGGCAGATGAGTGCCAGAATGTTTGTTTTCCTTCCGCATCATTCCAAGTATACAGTTTCAAAGCACAATCTCGGTCTATCGTTCTATTTAATTCCACGATCTGACCATCGATCGAAGCGCACAAAACGTTTCTTGCAAGCCCTTCACTTATGCTTTTTGCAACATCCAAAGGCGTTACGTTTTCTTCAAACTGCTTTACAGAACCATCAGGTAATGTTATGTTTATCATATATCCGTTTTATTTAATTTCAATTCAACACATAATTCCACCGCACAAAAAATCCGTGCAAAGGTACAACTTTTTCTTATTTCCGTAATCAAATTTCGCAAAAATAATTCCAAGAAACGTTTTTCTGTTTCTTTAATCAACGTTTACCGAATCAAAAAGTGCAACTGATGCCTAAAGAAGGCATAATCGGCAATTGGTCAACTCGTTCAGATGTAATGCGATTATAATAGAACAGGTTATTGCGATTGTAAACGTTTGTAACGCTTAGATTTATCTCAAGTATGGAATGTTTGCCTATATCAAAACGTTTCTTTGCCGAAATATCGAAACGGTGATAATCAGGCAAGCGATGTGAATTCAAATCTCCATATACGGTTGTCAGTGTACCGTTTTGATTTATGTAATCGGTATTCAACCCATCTGACCAATCGATTGATTCCATCACAGAAGCAGTCGGTGTGTATGGAAAGCCGCTTCCATAATTCCATCTTAAACTCAACTCAAAGTTTCTGTCCATTCCAAATTGATAATTGCACAATATATTCACATTATGTCTTCTGTCATAGTGAGGAGCGTAAGTTTGAATTTCGTTCTCCTTTGTAACATTACCCAGAGAGTACATTGCCCAAACGTAAAGTCTGCCATTGTCATATTTCAACGAAACATCACCTCCGTAAGCCTCACCATTTTCAATCACGTATTCCTTTCTCAGATATTCAGGTCTTGATTCATGCTCTTTGTCATCTGCATACAATTTATCCCTGTTTGCACTCGTCATGTTCGACATGGTCTTATAATAAACTTCTACGTTGAGTGACAAATTTCGAATTATGTCATATTCCATTCCGAAAATGAGATGATTCGACTTTTGCACATAAGAAGAAATTTTTTCGCCTTTGAACATACTTACAATATTCAAATCCGGGCTTACAGTCAAATATCCCGTAAACAGATTGACAATATCTCTGTCGCTTTTCGTATCCATGAACACTTGAGAATAGATTCCGCCTGCGGCTTTCAAACGAAAGTTATCTGTAACATTGAGTTTCAAAGACAAACGCGGCTCCGGTATCAAGCTTGACAAAGAAGCATAATATGAAGCACGGAAACTTGGCTCATAAACCAATCTTCCCGCAACGCCTTTGAAGATTGCATAAGCAGCAAGCTCGGTAGAATAATCCACAATCGTATCAACGGACGACAAAAGCGACTTTGTGGTGTTTCCCAACATGTTCATACCATATTTAAGTCTGTTTTCACCAAAGAAATTCGTTACTGCAAGTCCCACATTAAAGCCTCCGATGTTACTCATCTGCGAAAGATTGGAAGAAGTCTCTGACATATTCATGGTATAATCTGAATAAGCTGCAACACCTTCAATAATGGAAGCACTATTTCCGGGAAGTATCAAAAAGTTTGCCCCGAACGCTCTATTATTCCAGCCAAAATCAGCAATGGCTTCATATTTATTTACTTTATCTGTAAAATTCAATGCAAACAAATTAAGTTTCGTTCCGTTATCTGTTGAAAGGGTCAATTTACCATAAAGATCGAGAAAATCGTATGGCAGTTCCTTGTTCATGTAAGAGTAAATCGATGTGGATGTTTTCGAAAGATATGAATTTTTTGCTGCAAGAACATAAGACATACTATAACCTCGGTTCTCTTTATTCTTTATTATGGGACCTTCAAGCAAAAGATTGGCTCCGAAAGTCGAAGCAGCAATCCTTCCCGATGTGCGTTTTTTATTTCCGTCTTTTGTTGTTATATCCATGACTGAAGATAACACGCCACCATATTGAGCATTGAATCCTCCTGTATAAACGTCTGCATTTTTTACTATTTCGGTTTCGAAAACCGAAAACAAGCCTATGGAGTGGAAAGGATTGTAAACAACCATGCCATCTAACAACACACGATTCTGAATCGCAGATCCACCTCTGATATACAGCTGTCCGCCTTGGTCACCTGAAAAAACGACGCCGGGCAATACTTGAATGTATTGAGCCAAATCAGCTTGCCCTCCGATAGATGGCATTTGCCGAATATCCTTTGACGTAATCTTTTCCACCGAAACCCTGCTTTCGAGACGCGAATTTTCTTTTTTACCGCTTATTTCAACAGTTGAAAGTTGTGTTACTACGGGCTCAAGGTCTATTCTCAAAGACATGATTTTGTTTTTCTCGACAACAACCGGATATTCCAAAGTTTCATAACCAATCGTTCCAACTTTCAATGTATAGCTTCCTTCTTTCAATTTCGAGAACACAAAATATCCGTTTACGTCAGTAGCAGTTCCGATCGTTGTATTTTCAATAATTATGTTTGCAAATATGACCGGTTCTCCCGAATTTTTATCATAAACGAACCCCCTCACGGAACCGGTTTGCGAAAAAAGATTCAAACCCGCCAAAATCAAAATCGCCAAAATCAAATACTTCTTCATTTGCTTTCTTTCCTTATATCTTAATGTGTCAATTTATAAACAAATTCTTTAATCAAATCTTCATCTTTATCGAACGAAGATACATTATACCCTTTGCTTTTCATGTCATATTCTCTTATTATGGAGATATTGGCAATCAACTTTTGCATAGGGAAATTCTGTGCAGCGACCAAATAATCGTTGGTAAAAAAAACAGGTATCTTCAAAACCGACGCCACATTCGAAGAAGATTTGTCATCGAGTTGGGAAACCATCAAAACCTTTGAAAAAAAAGTAAAAAGATTTGCAAAAACAACCGGCAATGGATTTTCCTTCGGATTTGCCGCCATATAGTTTACGCATTTGTTTACTTTATCATAATCCAACCGACCAATGGCTTTCTGAAGTTCAAACACGTTATAATCCTTGCTTATTCCGATATGAGCCGATACATCTTCGATTGTGATGACACGTTTCTCCCTTAAATTTATCAACAACTTTGAAATCTCGTTCGAAATCTTCATAAGATTGTTTCCCAAATAATCAGCCACCATGACAGAAGCCTGTGATTCGATGGCGAAACCTTGTTGTTTCACATAGGAATCAATCCACAAAGCGAGTTTATCTTCTTTCAGTTTTTTACTATCAAAAACAACTCCGGCCTTGTCAAATTTCGTTGCAAGAGATTGAGGAAAATCTTTGTCATTGCTCACAACCACCAAAACGGTCGTCGAAACAGGAGATGCTAAATAACGTTCAATCTTCGCCAACTCACGTTTATCCATCGTCTGGGCTTCTTTCAAAATGACGACACGATGAGATGCCATCATGGGATATTGTTTTGCCGAAGTGATTATGTCATCGATTTGAGCATCTTTTCCATAAAACACACTCAAATTGAAATCCCTTTCCGTCTCATCAAGAACGGCATTCTCAAATTCTTCACTCAAAACGTCCAAATAATAGCCCTCTTCGCCCTTAAGCAAATACACCGGCTTCAAATCTTTGGAAGATATATCTTTCTTTACGCTTTCGAACGTTGCTGCCATAAACGGGTGCGAAATTACAAAAAAAATATGGTTTCAAATAAGAAAACAAAAAAAACCTTGAAGCAATGCCGCCAAGGTTTTTTTTGTTTCAATCATTGTTAGCAAAACAAGATTTTCGTTTACTGCAATCGAATCATCTGTTTCACTCCAACATTTTAAGCAATTCGTCAGTCTTCGGCGTGAGTATTATTTCGCTTCGTCTGTTTCTTGCTCTTGTCTCAACGGATTCATTATCCACAATCGGGCAATACTCACCTCGTCCCGACGGAACGATTCTTTCAGGTGCTATATCTTTGTTCTTCAAGAGTATTTTCGCAATTGCACTTGCACGCATCACGCTTAAATCCCAATTATCCTTCACTTGATTTTTTCCTTTCATTGGAACGTTGTCCGTGTGTCCCTCAACCATCACGCTGATATCGGGATTCACCGCAAGGATTGCCGCAATCTCATCAAGTGCTTTCTCACCTTCTTTGCTCACGGTCCAACTTCCTGAAGCGAAAAGCAGCTTTTCTTCCATTGAAACATAGACTTTACCATTTTTTGTCTCGACATTCAGACCTTTATCCGCAAATCCCAACAATGCTTCACTGATTTTATCGTGCAAACGCTGCATTTCTTCCTGCTTCTCTTTCAATTTGTTTTGCAACTCTGCCAAAGTATTCTCGTTTTTCTTGAATTCGTTTTGCAGACTCTTGATTTCGTCCTGCAGATTCTTGATTTCATTTTCACGTTTCGCCGTTTCCTCTTTGGCTTTTAGCAGTTCCTCGTTGAGCAATTGCATGTTTTCGCTTTTCGATTTCAAGTTTTGCTGCAAGCGTTCATTGAGAATGTTCACCTGATTACCAAGTTCGGTGTTGCTTTCTTTCAATCGTGCATTTTCTTCATTGCTTTTCTTTTGTGAAGCATGACATTGAGCCAACTCATCTTTCTTTCCGTTGAGCGATTCCAACAAATTTTCGTTTTCACTCAAAGCTTCTTTCAAATCTCTCTCGGTTTTGGAAAGCAATCTTGCACATTCGTTGTTTTCCTGTTCAAGTTTCTTGAATTTGGAAGAGCTTACGCATCCGGTGAAAACAAGACTTGCCGCAACAAGCACATAAAACATTCTTTTCATTTCAGTATTCTTTGTTTGTTATTTTGACTTAATCCAATTTCAAACTGATAGGACAATGATCGGAGTGCATTGCAGAAGGAATGATTCCCGCATCGACTATCCGATTTTTGATATTATCACTCACCATGCAATAATCAATTCTCCAACCCTTGTTGTTCGCTCTCGCATTCGCCCTGTAACTCCACCAAGAGTAATAATCCTTTTTATCTCCGTTCACATGACGAAAACTATCCGTAAAACCACTCTTGATGAATCCGTCAATCCACTGTCTCTCTTCCGGAAGAAACCCGGAAGAATTTGCATTGCGGACAGGGTCATGAATATCTATCGGTCTGTGACAAATATTGTAATCACCGCAAAGCACAAGCATCGGACGCTCTTTTTGCAAGCGATGAACATATTCTTGAAAGTCTTCAAGCCATTGCATTTTGAACGCCTGCCTTTCTTCACCGCTCGTTCCGGAAGGGTGATACACGCTGACGATGCTTAAATCACCGTAATCGGCTCTTATAAAACGTCCCTCATTGTCATATTTCTCTATTCCCATTCCGTAAACGACATTATCCGGTTTTGATTTTGAAAGAATCGCAACGCCGCTGTATCCTTTTTTTTGTGCAGAATATCCATAGTAATCATAGCCTGCATATTTCAATTCCAAAATCGGAATCTGATCACTCTGAGCTTTGGTTTCCTGAATGCAGACAACATCGGCACCACTCTCGGAAAGCCATTCCAAAAAACCTTTTTTCACCGCAGCCCTTATGCCGTTCACATTATATGATATTACATTCATTGTTCTTTTTCTTTGAATTCGTTTTGCAAAAATAAGTATTATTTATCTGATTCGATATTGTTTGTTTTTCTTTTTTGTTTTCAGAAAATTCTTTCTTGATTTTAGGAAAACGAATTCAAAGAACAATTTCTTGTTTTCAAAAAAGAGTTTCTTCAAAACAAATACGCCGAATCGGATTAAATAAATCGGTTATGCAATATGACGAATTAAGAAAATAATGTACCTTTGCAATATGAATGTAATAAGAAAGCTGATTGCTCGATTAAAACAAATAGACTTCGGAACTTACTATAAGAACTTTTACATTTGGAGACGTCGCCACCTGACTTCCCAACAGTTTATTCTTATTTTGAGTTTGATCGTCGGAATTGCAACCGGCTTGGCTTCTGTCGTGCTTAAAAACACGGTTCACTTCACTTACGAAATCATAAGCGGATTTTCTTGGTTTTCTGTCGATAGAGGAAACATTCTTTTCTTGATGTACCCCGCCATAGGCATAAGTCTTACCGTTCTTATCATAAAATATTTCATCAAAGACGACTTATCGCACGGTGTAAGCAAGGTTATGTATTCCATATCAAGAAAAGGCGGCAGGCTTAAGACGCATCACTGTTGGAGTTCAATGCTTACATCATCCATAACAGTGGCTTTCGGCGGCAGTGTCGGATTGGAAGCCCCTATTGTTTTGACAGGAAGTGCCATAGCTTCGAACATAGCCCGTTTTTTCAGAATCAACACCAAGCAAGCAATAATCCTGCTCGGCTGTGGTGCGGCCGGAGCGATTGCCGGCGTGTTTAAGGCTCCCATTGCGGGGATTCTGTTCGTTTTTGAGGTGTTAATGATCGACCTTACAATGACTGCGGCAACACCTTTGCTTATTTCAGCCGTCTCTTCCGCAATCATATCTTATTTTTTCTTCGGACAAGGAGTTCAATTTTACTATAAAGTTGACTCGCCTTTTGAATTGAACAAAATCATTCCTTTCATACTGCTCGGGATTGTTGCAGCCTTTGCAGCACTTTACTTTTTGAGAATAAACAAATGGGTATCGAAAAAATTCTCTGCTTGGGGCAAGACGCGTAAAATAGTGATCGGCGGAATTGCATTAGGTATTCTGGTGTATCTTTTCCCACCTCTGTTCGGTGAAGGTTATCAAGCATTGACCGATTTATTGAACAACAATTCCGATGCTATGTTTCATAACAGTTTTTTTTACTCTTACGTCGATAATGAGTGGGTTTTCCTTCTCGTCTTGCTTGCAATCATTTTTCTGAAAGCCTTTGCCACTGCAATAACTTGCGCATCGGGAGGAGTCGGAGGCACATTTGCACCGAGCCTTTTCATAGGAGGATTTTGCGGATTCTTTGTTGCAAAAGTTGTAAACATGATTGGGATAATAGATGTCGCAGAAAGCAATTTCGCTTTGGTTGGAATGGCAGCCGTGATGGCAGGCGTGATGCACTCTCCTTTGACAGCTACATTCCTTATCGCGGAAATAACCGGCGGATACGCACTTTTCGTACCTCTGTTGATTGCAACAACCATCTCTTACGTTGTCGTAAAACCTTTAACCAAGTATTCGATTTACGCAGAGAGCCTTGCAAAAAAAGGAGACTTGATGACACACAACAAAGACAAAACAGCACTGCATTTCATCAATAAAAGAGAACTTATCGAAACCAATTTCATTTCTCTGGCTCCGGGTTCCAAATTGATAGATATTGTAAAGGCTGTTGAGAGAAGCAACAGAAATTTTTTCCCTGTCGTGGATAGTGATGGTATGTTCAAGGGAGTGGTTGTTCTTGACGACGTTCGCAAGCTTCTTTTCAGGTCTGAATTTTACGATAAGATAAACATAGAAAATTATATCAGATATTCACCAATGTTTATCGCAGACATAAAAGAGCCATTGGAAGACATAGTTCAAAAATTCATAGGTTCGGACAGATACACCATTGTTATGGTTGACGACGGTAAGTATTTGGGATTCATATCTCGGGCAAACGTTTTCGCAGCTTACCGAAGCTACATAAAGGAATTTTCAAACGAATAATCGAAACCAAATAACGATATGAAAATAGCAGTAGTCGGTGCAACAGGTCTTGTAGGCGGAGTGATGTTGCAAGTATTGGAAGAAAGAGGTTTTGCAAATGAAGAAATAATTGCTGCAGCCTCTCAAAAGAGTGTTGGAAAGAAGATAGCATTTGCAGGAAGGGAGTTGGACGTTGTAAGCGTTGAGACTGCTATTTCGAGCAATTGTGATTTTGCAATCTTTTCTGCGGGAGGCAGCACTTCGAAACAATACGCTCCTTTGTTTGCAGAAAAAGGCACAATCGTAATCGACAACTCTTCTGCTTGGAGAATGGACGACCAAGTGCCGCTTGTGGTTCCCGAAATCAATGCTCAATCCATCAAACCCGAAACTCGAATCATCGCAAACCCGAATTGCTCGACCATTCAAATGGTTTTGGCACTTTCGAATCTACACAAAGCTTTTGGAATCAAAAGAATCGTCATATCAACCTATCAAAGCGTAACCGGAACCGGCGTAAAAGCCGTTCGACAATTGGAATGCGAGCAACAAGGCATCGAATGCGAAAAAGCTTATCCATACACAATACATGAAAACATACTTCCGCACGGAGGAGACTTCCTTTCGGACGGATATACGACGGAAGAGAAAAAATTAGTCGATGAAACAAAAAAAATATTCGACAATCCGAACCTGCAAATCACTGCAACAGTGGCAAGAGTTCCTGTAAAAGGCGGACATAGTGAGAGTGTAAATGTGGAATTCTTAAAACAATTCGAACTTTCCGACGTTTACAATTTGTTGCGTTCAACTTCGGGAGTTGTAGTGCTTGATTCGCCAAAGGATAATCTTTATCCGATGCCATTGGTTTCACACAACAAAGACGAAGTGTTTGTAGGCAGAATACGCAAAGACCATTCCTGTCCGAACACTCTTAATCTTTGGATTGTGGCAGACAACCTCAGAAAAGGGGCTGCAACAAATGCAATCCAAATATTAGAGTACCTTGTCGCAAAGAAAGAAAAGAAGTAACGGAATCCTTGTTTTGATTTGCTGTTGTCTGTTTTGCGTTGTCTGCAATTCACAAAGCAAATCATATTATTCTTTTTCCGGTTTCGGGCAATGGGGTTGGGTTATTCCGACCAATGGATTCGTCAAAGGAAACAATAGTGAACACAAAGCGATTTCGCAATGTTATGCACATTCTCTCAGATTAACCAAACACACCTCAGGTGATAAACTCTGGCATTCTCTATACGATTTTCCATCTTTCGGAATCGGAATCTTCAAAGCCGCATTCAATGTACCCAATCAGCTTGGCGAGCCGACCGCTCTTTATTTATTTCTCACAAAACCAATATTCACAAGCGGGAAATACACACTCTATGGAGACTATTCCTTAGGCGTTGCATTCAATTGGCTTCACTTTACGGCGAAACACCCTGAGCGTACGGCAATCGGGGCAGCCGCTTCATGTTATATTGATGCCTCGTTTTTGTTGAAAAGAGAGATTTCCGATCATTTTGATTTCGGAGTCGGACTTTCAATATCCCATTTTTCGAATGGAGCAATGAAAAAACCGAATCACGGATTAAACGTTCTTTCTTCCAAGATTACTTTCGACTACTTTCCCAAAAAGAAAAAACATCATCACTTTTCATCTGCCGAAAACTTCGATTCACACTTTGTGGATATTTGGACCTTTTTCGCAGGTTCTCACAATGTTTTGACTGTCTTTTCATCCGAACAAGTCAATCAACCTTACGATAGTCGCTCTTACTTTGTCATCGGAGCCGATCGTCGTTTGCTAAAACGATTCAACCTAAAACATTCATTCGGAGCGGGAATCGGAATAGGCTATGACCAATACGTCGGCACATCTTACAGAATATTCAGTCGCGAACCTCATTTCTATGAAGTGAATCACGTAGAGCGGCTTAACTTTTCAACATACCTTTCCTACGAATACAGAATCCATCGTCTGGGACTTGTTCTCGAACCCGGCATTTACCTTTACAAGAGCGAATTGGATGAATCCCCGCTATTCTTTCAAAGAATCGGTTTACGCTATTACGCAAACGACAACATCTTTGCGGCAATCAACCTTCGTGCCGCCAAATTCAGCATCGCCCAATACATAGAATGGTCCATCGGATACGCATTACCGAATCACAAGACAAAAAAACAGGAATAACGATTCAAAGAAAGAGTTTTTCAAAACAAAGAAACATTTTCACAGAATCAAGAAACAATTTCACGAAATCAAGAAACAATCCCTGCTTTTCGACAAAACAACAAATGTAATTCGAAATAATCCGAACAAAAAGCAGACAAAAAGCCGTTAAATCTACTTTGATTTGTTTTATTTGATAATTTGTCTTACCTTTGCACCACAATTGAGGTTTCGTTTTTCGAAGTGGGGAATGGAAACAAATATTCGGAAAATCGAAACGAAATCCCATCAAGACGATTTTTAGTTAAACATTCATTCTTTAACAAAACAGTAATTTTATGCAAAATATACCATTTGACAGAGCGTTAGTTGATGAAATTATCGCAAAAAACAAAATCAAGAGTGTTGGTTCTGCTTCGATCAGAGAAGTAAAGAAAATCATCGATGATGTAGAAGCTGCAACGGGAGAAAAATTCGTAAGAATGGAAATGGGAATCCCCGGATTGCCTGCCGTACAAATCGGAGTCGATGCTGAAATAGAAGCATTGAAAAACGGATGTGCAGCCATCTATCCCGACATTTACGGAACTAAAGAGTTGAAACACGAAACCGCAAAGTTTGTTAAAAATTTCCTTGACGTTGAAGTACCCGATGATTCCTGCGTTCCGACTGTGGGAAGCATGCAGGCAAGTTTTGCAGCCTTTATGACAGCAGCACGTTTGGACGAAAAGAAAAACAAAATCTTGTTCATAGACCCGGGCTTTCCTGTTCAAAAGCAACAATGCACCATTTTGGGAATAGAGACTCTTCACTTCGACGTTTACGATTACAGAGGTGAAAAATTAGGTCCTAAATTGGATGAATATCTTTCAAAGGGAGACGTTGCCGCAATCATATATTCATCTCCTAACAACCCTGCTTGGTTCTCTTTCAACGAAGAAGAGTTGCATATAATCGCAGATGTGGCGAACAAATACGACGTTATAGTGATGGAGGATTTGGCTTATTTCGGAATGGATTTTCGTAAGGATTATTCAAAACCTGGAGTTGCTCCTTTCCAACCAACGGTTGCAAAATGGGCTAAAAAATTCATTTTGATGATTTCAGGAAGCAAGGTATTCTCTTATGCAGGCCAACGAATAGCTGTAATGATCATCAGTCCGGATCTTTTCAACCATAAGACAGAATACATGAAAAAATACTTCACACAAGATTGTTTCGGTCGTGCTGTGATATTTGGTTCTCTTTATGCTTTGACTTCTGGAACGGCTTTCTCACCTCAGTACGCTCTTACCGCAATATTCAAAGCTTGCAACGAAGGAACATACAATTTTGCCGAACCTTTGAAAGATTACGGTAAAAAAGCGGAATTGATGAAAAAGGCATTGGTTGAAAACGGATTCAAGATTGTTTATGATAAAGACTTGGATGTCGATGTTGCAGACGGATTCTATTTTACTTTCTCTTATCCGGGATACAGCGGAGTAGAATTATTGAGCGAGCTTGCTTACTATGGCATCAGTGCAATCTCATTGGGTATCTGCCGAAGCGAGAGATTGGAAGGTGTAAGGGCATGTGTATCTTTGATTCCTCACGAAATGATTCCTGTATTCGAGGAAAGAGTGAAGAAATTCAACGAAGATCACCCGATAAAATAGTTTGGGATAATCAGAGCAAAGAATCGTTTGTTTCGGTTCTTGATTTCGATAAAATAAAACAAGGTTTCAGTAAAATGAAACCTTGTTTTATTTTAATCATCCTTTTATTCGAACAAAGCAATTATCTTTTCTGCCAAATAGTATGCTAACTTATAATGCGATTCCACTGTCCAGCCTGCCACATGAGGCGAAAAGACAACGTTATCCATAAGAAACAATTCTTTCAATTCATCCGGCAATGATGTGGAATCAAATTCATTCGAGAAGGCTTCAAATTCCAAAACATCCAAACCGGCACCCCTCACCTTTCCTTCTTTGATTGCAGCAAGCAGATCTTTGGTTCGCACAACTTTTCCGCGAGATGTGTTTATCAGATAGAAAGGCTTTGCAAAACGATTGAAGAAAGCATAATCTGCCATAAACTTCGTCTCTTCCGTAAGCGGAACATGCAAAGACAAAACATCGGCTTGTGCAAACAAATCCTCCAAAGAACACTCCTTTGCGTAAGAATCGGTAAAATCTTTCTTGTATTTATCATACGCCAACACCTTACAGTCGAATCCGGAAAGGCGTTTGGCAAAGCTCCTTCCCATGTTTCCGTAACCTATTATGCCGATTGTTTTTCCTTCTATCTCAATTCCGCGATTTTCTTCCCTGAGCCAAAGTCCTTGTCTTACTTGTTTGTCTGCCACAATCAGCTTATCGAACAAACAAAGCAGCAATCCCAATGCATGCTCCCCCACTGCAGTTCTATTTCCTTCGGGAGAATTGAGACAAACCACACCTTTGCTTTCTGCGTATTCAACATCTATCGCATCCATTCCCGCACCCAGTCTCGCTATAAACCGTAATCTGCTTGCTTTATCAATGATTTGTTTGTCCAAAACCAACTTACTGCGAACCACTATCCCATCATAATCCGCTATATTCTGCAAAACATCTTCTCTTTGATAGTCTGTGTGTATGTCTGTTTGAAATCCTGCCGCAGAAAGTTTGTCTGTCAAAATCGGATTACCTTTATCAAGAATCAATATCTTCTTTCTCATTTTTATCTCCATATAAGTAATTGATGAAATCAGAATAGTTTCCGTTGAATATGTTCAAATCAACCTCAGAACGAATACCCGGCACATCGCCTTTGTGATTGTATTGCCAGAATGTCCATTTCACACTCACAGGTTCATTGCACAATTTACACAACCAAAGATCGTAATCATCGAAATTGCCTTTTATGAAATTCTGATAAGTTTCCACATTCGTATATATGATAGGGCGACGATCATAATGGCGTTCCAACGTTCGCAAACAATTGAATATCTCACTTAGAACTTTGTTTTTGGTCTCCGGAGTGTACTTATTGCCACCGTAAAGCTCAACATCCAAAACCGGAGGCAAGTCATCGTTTGACAGATCAACATTATTGATAAAATTATACGCCTGCTCCTTTCCTTCTTTGTTAAATCTGAAAAAATGGTACGCACCCACAATGATATTGTTCTTTTTTGCCTCTGACCAATTTCGCTTAAAACGCTTGTCAACAAAGTTTTCTCCTTCCGTGGCTTTGATAAAGGCAAAATAAACCTTGGAATCATAGACCTCTTTCCAAGCAATATTTCCCTGATGTGAGGAAACATCTATGCCGGTTACGGGAAAACGATAGTAATCTATCTTTACACCGGGACAAGCGTAGTATTTACGATAGTAATCCACGCCATAAGAATAAATGAAATAGGCAAACGCTCCGAGAAAAAGACAAACTATCGTCCAAATTAAAAGTTTCCTTCTCTTCTTTGCTTTTTTTCTGCTATTTGCCATTGATGATGAATCCTTCAACCGTTGAAACAGGCACAGACAATTTCATTTGATTTTTTTCGTCTTTGCTTACAAAAACGAATAACGAGTCTTTGCCTATGGCAAATTGGCTTTCATTAAAATCTTTCAAAGAAAGACTTGCCGCCTTTTCGGAAAACAATTGTCTAAATTCTTCAAACATGGATTCATCTAAAGGAAATACTTCAGTGAATTTCAAAGGCTTGTCTGCAGTCTTTTTATACGTTACTCCGAAATAATGTTTCCGAGTTTCTTCTCCTGCAAACTCACTTTTCCTTTCCATGAGACAACTTATCAGGTTATTGTAAGAATTAACGAAAACGGTTCTTATGTTTAGTGAATGAAAAACAGAATCATGTTTTCCTTTTTCTTTGGCTTCCGCAACAAAGTTTTTGAAATGCGAATTGGAAATTTCGTAAATCAGTTTAGTGGAAAATTCTGCTGTTTTAGTCTTTACGACAGGGCAAAGCAAATTTACCTTTATACCATTCACGGTATCATTTATCTTAAACCCGCTTATAGACATGTCATTCAGCAGATACTCCGGTTTTTCTTCGGTAAGCTCTATCTGTTTTTTCGTAAACTTTGAATCCTTTTCCGGTTTTTGTTCCTTCTTTCCACAAGAAATAACACAAAAAACAAGAATCAACGAAAATAATTTCAATAATAAGTTCGTTCTCTTCATACTTTATATTATTTATATCAGCAAACAGACGGCAAAGTTACATCTTTTCGGAGAAAAAACGTTGATTCAAAAAAAGAAATCTTATCTTTGCCTCGAAAAAAGCAAAAAAAGGAATAGCTATATGAACATACAATTTTTGGGAGCTGCAAAAGAAGTAACCGGAAGCAAGCATTTGATTACTACACCTAAGGGAAAGAAAATTCTTTTGGACTGTGGAATGTATCAAGGTAAAGGATTGGAAACCGATAGTTTGAATAGAGATTTGGGATTTGAGCCAAGCGAAATAGATTATTTGATTTTGTCGCATCCGCACATCGATCACTCGGGACTGATTCCGTATATAGTGAAACTCGGCTTTAACGGAACAATCTATTCCACGCCTGCAACACGAGATCTCTGTGCAATAATGTTGCAAGACTCAGCAACAATCCAAGAATTCGACACAAAGACTTTCAACAAAAAAAGATCCGGTCAAGGGCTTCCTCCTGTCGAGCCTATATATACAGTTTCCGATGCAAGAGATGCAATGAATTGTTTCGTATCTGTTCCATACGGAAAAACCTTCTTTTTAGATGAAGAAACATCTGTAAGATTTACCGACAACGGACACATACTTGGAAGTGCGACAGCCCTTTTGAGCATAAGGAAAGAAGATGGCAACGTAGTCAAAATTGCATTCAGCGGAGATGTCGGAAGATACACCAAACGCATTCTTCGTTCCCCTCAACCGTTTGAGCAAGCCGATTATGTAATCATGGAAAGCACTTACGGAGATAGAGAACACAGCGACATAGATACAAGTGAACAGGAATTGTTACGAGCAGTTATCGATACTTGTTGCAAGAAGAAAGGTAAGCTTTTAATACCTTCGTTCGCCATAGGCAGAGCTCAGGAAATCATTTACGCACTTAACCGACTTTGGGAGAAGAAACTGCTTCCCATGATAGAGGTTTATGTAGATAGTCCGTTGAGTCTGAATGCCACAAACATAATGCGTTTGCACGAAGAGTGCTTTAACGACAACATAAAGGAGTTTATGAAAAATGATCCTGATCCTTTCGGATTTGAAAAGCTGCATTATGTCCGTTCGACCGCCGAATCAAAACAGCTGAACTTCACAAAAATTCCTTGCATCATTATTTCAGCATCCGGAATGATGGAAGCAGGAAGAATCAAACACCATATCGCAAACAACATAGAGAACAATCGCACCACCATATTGAGCGTCGGCTATTGTGCACCTACGACTTTAGGAGCTAAAATCTTGAGAGGCGACAAGTATGTCTCGATTTTCGGAATTAAACACAAGGTTAATGCCGAGGTAAGGCGAATCGACTCATATTCTGCTCACGCCGACAAAAATGAATTGTTACGTTATCTCTCTTGTCAGGACAAAACAAAAATCAAGAAACTGATTCTGGTTCACGGAGAAGAAGAGACACAGCAGAATCTTGCGAAAACGCTCGAAGAAAACGGCTACGAAAACGTATATATTCCTGAAAAAGGAGCACAATTGGAGATATGACGAAAACCAAATCAAGATTCAGCATTACTCTTTCTTTGTTTCTGATTTTTCTTTCTTTGTTTCAGAAAGCTGAATCGCAGACTTACGACAAAGAAAACGACAATCAAATCGGTTCGATTGCCGTTGACTTTTCGTATATGGTTGATTCAACACAGCAGACTCTTTACGAACTGATAGCAAATCAAAAAACTAATATCCTGGTCTTGTTTCACTCTCCCGATTGTGAGCTTTGTGCAAAGACGAAACGTAAATTGGCAAAAAGCAAAAAAGTAAACAAATTATTGGAAGAAGGAAATCTGACTCTTCTTTCTGTGGCTGTCGAGACCGATCGTAAGAAATGGGAAGAGATATGCAGCAATCTGCCCGACAAATGGGTGAATGCCTACTGTGAAGACTGCGAAGCGATAATCCGAAGCTATATTTGGACAGTGCCGACCTTGTTTTTGATAGGCTCCGATTCAAAAATCATTGACAGAGAATTCAAACATCATGAAAAGAATCACTATAATTAACGGACCAAACCTCAATCTGTTGGGCAAAAGAGAAGTTTCGGTATATGGAAACGAAAGTTTTGAAGACTTTTTTGAAAACTTAAAGAAATCATACCCCGAGGTTGAGCTAAAATATCTTCAAAGCAATGTAGAGGGAACAATTATTGATTTTCTACAACAAGAAAACGGAAAAGACGGTATTGTTCTTAACGCAGCAGGTTACACACACACTTCGGTATCTATTGCAGACGCTGTAAGGGCTATTGATTCCCCTGTTGTGGAGGTACACATCAGCAACATATTTGCAAGGGAGGAGTTTCGCCATACATCTTTGATTGCACCACATTGCAAAGGCAGCATAATAGGACTTGGATTGAATGGCTACAAACTTGCAATCGATGCTCTCTTAGCCTTATAATAATCCCCTACTCCAGCTCTTTATCCTCACCAAGTCGAGAAAGCAAATCCTCTATATTTACCTCGACATCTTTTATCTTTGTTTTACAAAATTCAATCAAAGATTCAGCACGACGAAGCTTTGTTTCCAATTCGTCAATCTTTGTTTCGCTATCCTCTAAGCTGTTTACAATTTCTTTTAACTCAGAAAAAGCCTCCTCGTATGTCATTTCCTTACTTTGTTCTTCCATATCATCAAATTTATTTAAGTTTTGATACTATTTCTCCGTCAGAAAATCTTGTTACAATCTCGTCTCCGGATTTCAAATCCTTTACCGAAGATACTAAAACGCCATTCAAATAAGTCATCGAGTAGCCTTTTTGCAACAAAAGCGAAGGATCAAGCAGTCGAATATACCTTTCAATCATCTGCAATCGTTCTTTCTCCGACAAAATTCTGTTTTCAATCTTATGTTTCAAACTTTCTGAAAGCAGTTTTACTCTTTCGTTATTGGTATTCAAAATACTATCGGCATTACTTTTTAATTGCTTCGACAGATTCAACACTTCCAAATAAGCATTATTGAATCCGGAAAAAAGAAAATCTGCAAGGTCTGTCGGAGTTATGAAGTTACGCCAAGCAATCTGCTCTGCAACGGTTTGATTGCTTGCATGCCCTATGCCGGTCAGCACAGGAAGTTTACAAAGAGCCACAGCTCGACAAAGATTATAGTGATTGTAACAATTTAATCCCACATCACCGCCACCACCTCTTATTATAAGAACTGCATCAAAGCAATCAGCCACATCATTTATCCTATCCAAAGCTTCGGATATTGAATTTATTGCTCCATCTCCTTGCAACAAAGATGGGAAAAGGTGTGTAAAGATAGCAAAACGAGAGGAGTGTTTCCGGACTATTTGCATAAAGTCATTGTATCCCTTACTGCTACCGACTGAAACAATGGCAAAACGTTTGGGAACGGCAGGTAACGAAAGCGAACTGTTCAAAGAATAAATTCCTTCGGCTTTCAGTCGCTCAATACACAGCATCCGTTGCTTTTCCATTTCGCCTAAGGTGAACGAAGTATCAATATCAATTATCCTAAGGCTCAATCCGTAGAACTCATCGAAGAGAATACTTGCTCGAAATAAGATTGTAATCCCGTCTGTCAAATCCGAAAGACCGCAAGACCGAAACTTATCCTTTATCCTCTTGAAATCGGCACTCCAAATCACGGCACGCATCTGAGCGACAATCACATCATCTTGCTTTTCTATCAAATCAGGAAAGGCATGTCCGCTGTACGGATAATGATTCAGTTTTATCATCTCCGCTTTCACCCAAAAAGAAGAACCATAGCGAGCATTCAGCGTACGCTTCACACTTGAGGCAACCTCTTTCAAAGAAAAGACCTTTTCGTTTATCATTTGACAACAACCAAAAAAAAGAGGGAGAGACGATAAGCAAATCTCCCCCTCGGCATACAAACTATAAAAAAGCCCAATCCGCCCGTCCCAAGACGGAATTGAGAAAACTATAGTTTCAAAACTTATTCTGAAATTTGCTTCAACACTCTTGCAGTGAACTCTTTTTCGATTGCTTCAGCCTTATCGACAATCGCTTGTCCCTTTGCAATGATGTCCTTAACAAATTCCTTATCTGTCAAACTTGCACAGTTGATCTGCATATTCATGAAAGCACCTATACAAGCAGCTCTTGCACACAAGATACCAACGGCAGCATCTGTTACAGAGTTAGGGTTACCTATTTCAACCATCTTTTGACAAACTTCAAACACCTCAAAAGACTTGCAAAGCGTTCTGTAAGGCACTTCAATAGCATACTTGGTTGCCGCTTGGATTGCTTCTGTACGTTTTGCTTTGTCTTCATCGGTTTTCTTAGGTAAGCCGAACGCTTCCATGATTAGGTTGAAAGAATTTGTATCCTCGTCAACCAAGAAAAGCAACTCGTCTTTTATTGCTTGACCTTTTTCAGCCACAACAGAGAATTCTTCCCAGCGTTCGTCCCAACCTGCTTTGTGAGAAGACAAGTTAGCAACCATAGTACCGAGAGCAGCACCCAAAGCACCCATGTAAGCAGAAATACTTCCACCTCCCGGAGCCGGACTTTCAGAAGCCGTTTCGTTAGCGAAAGCAGTGCAAGTCATATCCACCAACTTCTTCTTTGAATTGTCTTCAATCATGTATTCGATTATCTTCTCTTGAGGATTGAACGGTTTAAGGTCGTCTAAGCCCATCGACTTAACGGCTATCTTTATCAATTCGGCTTCATCGACACCCAAAGAGCGTTGTTGTTTTGCCAAATAGTACTTTCCTGCATCTATAAGCGTCTTTTTAGGAACCAAACCCACGATTTCAACACCCGTAACTCTCACTCCTCTTGCCGCAGCCTTTGCACTGACTTCATCAAAGCAAACATGAAGCGGAGCAACCTTGGCATCGGTGATGTTCATCGAAACTTGAGCAATTCCATACTCTTCAATAAACCAACCAATCGCCTTTGTACCTTTCAAAGTTCCCGGAATCATAATCGGATTTCCGTTTTCATCTTTCATAGGCTTGCCGTTAGGCTTTCCACCCTCTCTCATAGGACGACCTTTCTCACGAACATCGAACGCAATCGCATTTGCACGACGAGTAGAAGTAGTATTAAGGTTGTAGTTCACCGCCAAAAGGAAATCTCTCGCACCAACAGCAGTCGCACCACTCTTTGCAACGCTTTCATTCCAAGCCGCAGGACCGAAACATGGCTTCCAATCTTCGCTAACCACCCTTGCACTCAATCCTTCGTACTCTCCCTTACGACAAGACGCCAAGTTTCTTCTCTCAGGCACGAATGCGGCAGACTCATAGCAATATACAGGAATTTCCAACTCCGTTCCGATTCTCTTACCCAAAGCACGAGCATATTCAACCACCTCTTCCATAGTGATATTCGCCACCGGAATCAACGGACACACATCCGTAGCACCGAAACGCGGGTGATCGCCGTGATGATTCCTCATGTCGATAAGCTCCTGAGCCTTTGCAACCAAACGAAACGCCGCTTCACAAACATTTTCAGGCTCTCCGACAAAAGTAATCACCGTTCTGTTGGTCGTAGCACCCGGATCGACATCCAAAAGCTTTACACCATCAACTTTTTCCACCTCTGCGACAACCTGATTTATTATATTCATATCTCTACCCTCCGAGATATTAGGCACGCACTCAATCAATCTTTTCATATTCTTTGCTTTTAATAATTTCAAAATTCGTTTTGCAAAGGTCGGAAAAAAACACAGAACGGCAAAATTTATTCGCAAACATTTGCAATCGGAACGCAAAAATGCGAAAACTTCTCCACGTATCTCACGAATCTGCACGGAGCTTTCTCTCGCAAAGACGCAAAGGTCGCAAACCTTGTTTGCAATGAGCTATGAGCAGAGAGCAATGAGCCGAAAGTTGCTTAAAAAATCCTCAAAGCTCATTGCTCACCGCTTAAAGCCGAAATGAAAAGATTCGTGTAAATTCGCGTGATACGTGGAAAGGCTTTGCGATTTTGCGAACTTTGCGAGAGGAAAGCCAAACGCAGTATCAAAAAATTTCCGCTTATTGGTACTGACAGTATCAGTTAGCGGTACTACCAGTACCAGTAAGTGGTACTACCAGTATCAGTAAGTGGAAAAAATTTGAGAGTAAGGGAAAAACTAAGAAACCTTGCTTTCAATGAGCTATGAGCAGTGAGTAGTGAGCAGAAAGTTGCTTGAAAGTTACTCAAAGCTCACAACTCATCGCTCAAAGCTCGTTGCTCATTGCTCAAAGCTCATTGCGTTCTTTGCGAACTTTGCAAGAGATTATTTTGTCGGTTTACGAAAGTTTTATATCTTTGTGCCGACAAATCGAAAGCTAACATAAAAAAGGAGGAAACGGCAAACAGAAAATTTATTATAATGATTTAGTTAAATTTTAACGACATAAAATAGCGTTTTAGCTTATAATTAGTTTTCTGAAATCTCGACAATTTCAAAAAAACTAACTAAATAATAAGCCGAAAACGCTCACGAGTGAAATCGTGGGCTTTTCTTATTTAGTTAGTTAGGTAGTCGAGAACCTCAGAAAACAATAAGGTAAAAAGTTCCACGACTTTTTTATGCCTTGAAGTCAAAGAAAAGAAAAACATATAGCCATTTGGGACTTGGGCAAAGGAAAACATAATTAATCAGATTAATTTTATGGAAAATACAATTTTAACATTCCTTCGAGAGTGTGATGATAAGTTATTTGATAAGATAGTAAAAACATTTGCCTTTTACAAGAAATTGGACTTTATGTCTATTAGTCAAAATGATATTATAATGTTAAGTCCTCAAAAAGCTTTTGAGTATTCCGGTGATGAGGGAGATAAATATTTTAAGATTTGGTTATCAGGTTCAAAAATTATGTTTGTAACTTGGGCAAACACAATGATTGACAGTCAATTTAGATGGAATGCAAAAGCTCGTAACAATGACAAACGCGATAATAGAGATATTCTTGGCAATGAACCTTATGTTACTGCCTATTTGAAATCAAATTCAGCCATAGAACAATGTACCATGGTATATATGTTTCCTTTTGAAAAATTTGTTGGCATACACGAGAAAGTCAATAAACAAGAAGAAAGTGATAAACCTAAAAGGAAAGCAAGTCAGAAATCGGTTGGAGAACCAATAGTCAATACAGAGTTTACGGGAAAGCAAGCTCAAGCAGTCAAAGTAAAGTCTATTACGAAATATATTGCAGACCTTAAAGAAGATGCGCATCTTGTAGACCGCTGGATAGGAGACCTAAAAGGTCGCATCAATAACCCAAAGAAAAATAAGGAGGCTAACAAATGGAGAACTCCAGAACAAGACCACGGTAGAATTTTAGGACAAATTAGTGAAGTCAAGATAAATGTACTAAGTATAAAAGGATTAGAGCCTAATCATCCACTGATTGAATATTATGAAAATAAGATACAAGATTGGGAAATAACGATGGAAGAATTAGATATTAAAATAAGCCAAATGAGAAGAAGTAATAATTCTTTACTAGGAGATTTTATTGATTTTATAAACAAGTTATAGTATTATGAAACATATATTTTGCAATCCCTGCTCAATCTCAGAACAAATTCCAAGATTGATTGCCGAAGATGTATTAGGCATAGAGAATTTATCACTGCTCAATGCTCGTTATGAACAAATGCGAAAATGTTATGATTTTTCGTATGAGCAATGGCAAAGTGAGTTTACTAAAGATTTGAAAACCTTTCGTGGATATAGCGATACCACAGCAGTAACAATGCCTATTAAACACCAATTATTCAAACAAGATTTTGAACAATTGAGTAAAGGTGCTATTGGTGTGGATTTGCCTACTTGGTTTAATATACAAAATAATAATCCACGAATAATGCTTATTGCACAGGACCCGTTGAGAAGTAACAAATGGTATGGTGAATGCAAAGATGCTGTATTGTCAAGCCCCTTTGGTTTACATGATGCTACACACAGAGACAGCCCAAAAGGAGGAAAGATGGTTAATGAACTTATCCATAGATTGGTGTCTGCCGGCAATGCCGTCTATCTAACTGATGCACGAAAGTATTTTATTTACGATCACAAGACATCTGATAAATATGCAGATACTCGAAAACAGGATTATCTATCAATTCTTAAAAAAGAAATAGAGATTGTAAAGCCAAAACTTTGTGTATGTTTAGGAAATCGTGCAAGTAGCATAATGTACGATATTGCAACCAATAATGGTGAATTGCAGATATCTTGTATTGCATTACCTCATTTGTCGGGTGCTGCAAGAGGTGCTATTGTAAAACGCTATCCGTTATTACTTGAACGCAAGGCTACTGCTACGAATATTGCAGAACAATACGCCAACGAAATAATCGGGTGTTTAACTACTAATTCATAAAACTATGGGATTTATTACTTGTTTTCTGTTGATTGTAAATTTGGCTCTCGTTATCGGTCTTGATGTTGTCTATTGGTTTGTCGGCTGGCAATTCGGGGCAACTGGACTTTTGGGAGTGGTGGGTTTTATCCTCGGATATATGTTCAGTGTAGAAATGGCTATTGCTCCGAGAGATTTCTGGTGGAATACCGAGTTTGATGTATTTTGGGCAAAGATTAGTTTCGCTTGGAAGGTAGCATTAACTTTGTGGGGCATTGGTTTGCTTGTGTTGATTATCTTGGGATATAATCCTCTTTGGTAATTCGAACTTTGTATTGTGAGATAAACTTTTTAATAGTTTGCTTTAAGCTGAAAACGAGCGATTGAATGAAACCTCAATCGCTCGTTTTGGTTTTATAAGTCTTGGTTTTGATTTATCGTTTCAGTGCTTTACGCAATTCGAACCAATATGCCACGACTGCAAAGGCAAGCAATAATATGCTGTTCACAAATAATTTCAATGGTATGTTTGCTATTGTGTTGTTATTCATTAGCAAAAATAGTCCGAAAGCAAGCATTGTGTTTTTTATTCTTTAATCACTTTTTATCAAATCAAAAACAAAGTCAACAACTAAAAATTAGCACACATAGGGTATTAATTACTAATCTTATTATATTTTATCTCTATATTACAATAAAATCTTATCTTTGTGTTCTAATAAAAAGTGTAAATATGGAAGAGTACGCAAAACCTCCTCTAAAATATATAGAACAAGTAAAATTACTAAAATCAAGAGGATTGATTTTCGCTAATGAGCAAGGTGCAGAGAAACAACTTGCAAATATTAGTTATTATCGTTTAAGTGCTTATATGTTACCATATAAGAAAAAAGATGAAAATGGTACTATTATAGATGAATTTAAAGAAGATACTTCTTGGGAAAATATACACAATCTATACGTTTTTGACCGAAAATTGCGTCTATTAGTTTTTGACGCTATTGAACGATTAGAAATTTCAATAAGAACACAAATTATTTATCAGTTAAGCCATAAGTACGGTTCACATTGGCAAGATAATTCAACTATATTTAAACCTCCAACAACAAAACTACTTAGCGATGGAAGTAGTGTGATGTTTGATCCTTACGATGATATACAAAAACACATAAAAGAACAATTGAACAACAATAGAGCGGAAGTATTTATACAACATTACAAAAATAAATATGATAATCCAAAAAATCCGCCATCGTGGATGAGTGTTGAAATAATGTATTTTAATCATCTATCTCGTATATGTAGTGGGTTAAAAGAACGTACAGACAGAGTTAATATCGCAAATTATTTTGCATTACCAGAAAAAACCTTTTGTTCTTGGTTGCATACAATAAATTATGTTCGTAACATATGTGCTCATCATGCAAGACTTTGGAATAGAGATTTTAATATAGTTCCAGAAAAACTTTCGTTATCAAAACGTTTAGTGTGGATTAGTAATACTGATACCGTACAAAGAAAAAAGATTTACTACTTTTTATGCATGATCAACTACTTATTGCAAACAGTAAACCCAACATCACAATTCAAAAAACAACTAATAGAACTTTTAAACAAGTATAACAATGTTGTAAATATTAATTCAATGGGATTTCCTAATAATTGGCAACAAGAAAAGATGTGGAAAATGTGATTTTTCTAAAATTACTATTGCCAATTGAAAAAAAGTTTTTACCTTTGCAAAACATTAAGGCAACAATATAGTTATATATTAGAGATAATAAGCCTCTCAGGCGAGTCGGAAGACAGCATACTTGAGGGGCGTTCTTTATTTTATCTTTTTCAAATCCAAAATAAAAGCAACGCCTAAGAAAATTAGCACGCACAGAGTGTTGATCACTAATCTTATTACATTGTTTTCGTAGTCTTGGAAAATATTCATTAGCAAAAACAGTCCGAAAGCAAGCATTGTGTAAAGGAAAAGGCGTTTCAATGGATATTTAACGGGATAATATTTTTGTCCGAACGCCCAACAGATTACCATTATCAAGAAATAGCATATCAATGTGGTGTAGGCTGCTCCCATATAGCCGAATTGCGGTACCAAAAGGTAGTTCAAAACTAATGTTACCACAGCTCCGATTATCGAAATGTAGGCTCCGTAGATTGTTTTATCGCTTACTTTGTACCAAATGGAGAGGTTGTAATATACTCCCAAGCATAGGTTTGCCGCCAAGAGTATCGGTACTACTTTCAAGCCGCTTCGGTATTCTTCTCCTACGAAGTATTGCAATATGTCCATGTATGCGATGACTCCCAAGAAGATAAACAATAGGAATATGAAGTAAACTTTCATTACATTGGAGTATGTTTGTTTTGCATCGGCGTTTTTCATCTTTGAGAAGAAGAATGGTTCTGCCGCAAATTTGAATGCTTGAATGAAAAGGCTCATTATGATTGACAGTTTGTAGCATGCTCCGTATATTCCTATGTTACTCATCACATAAGCGTTGCAATCGTTTTCTGTTTCCGGGCATTCGAGCAAATGTCTCAAAGCTATACGGTCGAAGGTTTCGTTTATCATTCCTGCCAACCCTCCTATCATAACGGGCAATCCGTATAATAGCATTTTCTTTAGCAGTTTGAAATCTATCTTAAAGCGAAACTGTATGTATTCGGGAAGTAACATCAGCATGGCTATTGCACTTGCCAAAAGGTTTGAAAGGAAGATACATTGGACTAAGTCTTCGGGTTTGATGACAAAAAAGAAGAAGAGGTTGAAAGCAATGTTTGAGAATATATCTATGCTTTTGATCAGTGCAAATCTTGCGGCTTTGTTTTCCTGACGAAGTTTGGCGTATGGTATTGCCCTGAGTGCGTCTAATGCTATTATGAACAGGAACATTGTTATGTAGTTCTTGTGTTCTGAATAGCCCATTAAATTGCTTATTGCACCGAGATTGGACATTGTTATCAAGAGAAAGAGTGTTGTTGTGCTGAAAAGCGAGAGCATTGCGGTGTTAAAGACCGTTTTTTTGTCGTTATGGGTTTGCGAAAAGCGGAAAAAGGCTGTTTCCATGCCGTATGTGAGCAGTATCATAAGGAATGAGACATAGGCATAAAGCTCTGAAACCACTCCATATTTGTCTGCTGTCAGCGAATAGGTGTAAATAGGAACGAGAAGGTAGTTTAAGAATCTTCCTACTATGGTTGGTATTCCGTAAATGGCGGTTTGTCCCGCAAGTTTTTTCAAATCTCCCATTATATTTTGGATTTATTTTGTTGGTTTCTTATTTGGATTTACTCTTTCTTTGTTTTAATTTACTGAAACAAAGAAACAAAAAACTGAAACTTGATTTCGTTTTTTCAAAATCAAATTTCAGTAAATTCTTTCTTTTAATTCGTTATAATCAATTGAAATTCAAATTATTTAATACTTAATTTTGTTTTGTTGCCACGTGAAACATTGCTTTGTAAATCTAAGAGTCCACAAGTCTAAAAGACTAAAAGACTACAAGCACTCGTTGTCTTGTTGACTTATTGTCTCATTTTCTTGTTGACTTATCGTCTTTAATACCTCTTAATAAATTCTTTCAGCAAATTACAAAAGTCAATGTGTTTGGTGAATGAAAGTTCTACGCCATCGTCATAAACAGTGTGATATTCGTTATACTCACAGCCGTAAGTGAAAAGGAAATGTGCAGGAACGCCTTTTTGAACGAACGGACAATGGTCGCTATTGCAACTCTCCTCCCCTAACACTACTTTGCTGAACCAATGATTCTCTTTGTTTATTTGTTGAAGCAATTCTCCTGCCTCAGGTTCTTTCTTACCGTTTATTACTGCTACTCCTGTAGAACCTGTTCCTACCATATCCAAATTAAATAAGAATTTCATCTTGCTTAAATCGACCAAAGGGTTTTCAGCAGCAAAAGTTGAGCCTACAAGACCTATCTCCTCCCCTGTTACAAACATAAAAACAACTGAGTGCTCCGCAGGATTCTTTGCATAATATTTTGCAAGATCTAAAAGAACCGCCACAGCACTTGCATTATCGTTTGCTCCGGGAAAGTGAACCGAGCCAATCTTTCCAAGATGGTCGTAGTGGCATACAAAAGCAAAGCAACTATCTTTATATTTTGTTCCCTCTACCCTCGCCCACACATTTTGGGAAGCGTAATTTTCGTGAAATTCACTTTTGATTGAAAGTTTCAAACGATTGATTTTCTTTGAGAATATTTTGTCTCTGAGTTGCACAACAGGGAACGACATTACGTTTCTACCGGTGTAGTATTGCAGTTTATCTTGTCCTTGAATTATGGCTAACTTTGGAGTGTTTGATTCTTCTTTCAATGTACGCAAAAATCTTATTGCATCATAATTTTCCAATTCTCCAAGGTTGAAAATCAAAACTTTATCTTTTAATTTGTTAGGTTTTAGTTTTTCCAATTCTGCTTTTGTGGATATGACTTTTGCTTTCTCGTTTTTCAAAATCAAATCGCAAGTTGGTGATGCTCCCAAAACAAGAAATTCTTTTCCTAATTCAAGTTTTCTATTCTTTATTCCAACATAAAGATTTGCTTCTAAGATGTTATTCACCTTCAGAGGAACTGATTGAAATCCGTCTTCACCCAAAAGTTTTACATGATTCTTTTTCAGTTCTCCGCGAATGAATTCTGCTGCTTTTTTATCTCCGTTATCAATATATGCTCTGCCTGCCATATAACTGCTCGTCAAAGTATCTTTACAAAATATGGCATAGTTATATGATTGAGAATAAGACATATAACTTAAAAACATTAACACAATCAAAAATACTCTTCTCATAATTTCACATTTGAATTGATTAAACATCTTTCATTTTCCCATTTTCCTTTCCATTTGTCTTGCGGAATCACTTCATGGTTTTCGTCTAAACTGTTTTCCTTTTCATCTTTTGCGATTATCTTTGCATAACCTCTTGAAATCAAATTTCTTATACTTTCAATTACTTTATCTCTTTCTTGCTTTCCAATTTTCGAAAATAAAAATAAACCCAATTCGTTGTTGAATTCGTCCATCTTTCTTCCCGTTGCGTCATAACCTGATTGAGGATTGATTGAAAAAACATATTGATTATAATCCTCATATATGATTCCTATCTTTCGAGCTTTTTCAATCCCAATCTCACTTGCAAGAGAATACATCCAAAAAACATGTCTGAATGCATCATAAGAGCTTCCTTCTGAATTAGTATCAAAAAAATTTTGTTTATACAAGCTATCCATTATACGCAAAACATCTTCGGATATGTCCAAAGCTCTTTTTACACAACTCGCATTTGTAATTGCCCAAAGTTTATTTTCAATACTCATGCTTTTTATTATCTCACTCTTGTTTTGAGCTTGAGAATTGTGAAGTGAAATAAAGATAGATAAAAATAATATTAAAAATAAATATTTTCTCATTTCTTTTTTATATATCTTAAGAGCTGAAAAATGCGAAAAATAAGGCAACTTATCGTATTGATTTCATTTTTTACACGTATAATGTTAAAAAACGAGTAAAAAATATCTGAAAACTATTTATAAAAATCTGTTAAACAATTTATTAATACTAAGTAGAATGTTAAAAAATTGTTTAACAGATTTTTTCTCTATTTTATGATTCCAAGCTCTTTTGATAACTCCAACATGCGATTTATAGGTTTAGCTGCTTCAATCATTGTTTTTTCGTCCAGGATAATCTCATTAGACTCCTTATCCAAACACTCTAATAATTTTTTCATAGTGTTTAATTTCATGTGAGGGCAATCGTTACAAGAAGTTTGAGGATTTGAAGAAACAACTACAAAAGTTTTGTTCGGATTATCTTTTTTTAACTTATGAAGAATGCCTGATTCGGTTGCGACAAGAAATTTATCGTTTTCAGAGTTTTTAACAAAGTTTATCATAGCTGCAGTACTTCCCACAAAATCTGCCAATTGTAAAACAGGTGCATTACATTCTGGATGTGCTATCATGACATATCCTTTGTATTTTTCTTTTAACTCTCTCGTATATTTCGCATCAAGCTGTTGATGAACTTCACAACATCCGTCCCATAAAACCATGTCTTTTTTTAATTTATGGTTCAAATATCCTCCAAGATTTCTGTCAGGAGCGAATATTATCTTTTGATTTTCAGGAAGACTTTTAACTATTTCCACTGCATTTCCACTCGTGCATACAATATCAGTAAGAGTCTTTATTGCTGCCGAACAATTGACGTAAGAGATAACCATGTGTTCTGGATGTTGCTCCTTAAACTTTTTAAACTCTTCATAATCACATGAATCTGCGAGTGAACATCCTGCATTCATATCAGGAATTAAAACCTTTTTCTTAGGATTCAAAATTTTTGCAGTTTCACCCATAAAATGAACTCCACAAAGAACTATTATGTCTGCGGTTGTCTGACTTGCGATTTGTGCAAGTTGCAAGCTATCACCTACATAATCTGCTATGTCTTGTATTTCAGAAAATTGATAAAAATGTGCTAAAATCACTGCATTTTTTTCCCTTTTCAGTTTTAAAATTTTTTCCGTAATATTCATTTTTATATATTTTACTTTTATGAATTTCTTACTTTTAACACTTGTGATTAATTAATTTTATCTTTTATTTATATATTGTTTTTATTATTATTCTTGTTGATATTGTTAAAAAAAATCACGTTTTTATTTTCTTGTGCAAAAGTACTACATTTTATCAACATTACAAAGAGCTTTATTTACATTTTAACTCTATTGCTTTCAGTGAATTGATTATGTTTTTAACAAATAGTTTTTTAATGTTATTTTTTTGTTTTTTTTGCTGTTTTTTTATGTTGAGAAAGTTGTGTCTTTGCTGTTAAAAATGCTTTTGTTTTTCACATACTTTTGTTTTTTCACATTTTGTTTTGTTTCTTAAATAGGTTTTTATGGGTTTTTCAACGTAAAGATGTTGAAAATTTAATGCTTAAAATTGAATAATTAAAATCTTAAATAACTTTTTACTTTAAACGTCTTTTTTCGAGAGAGTATTTTAATTTTTTTCCTTTTTTTTACTATCTTTGCGTCTTGTTCTTATTAGAATTAAAAAAACATAGTTATATCATGAATGTTATTCCAATGGCTTGTGATCATGCAGGCTTCGAATTGAAAGAGTTTTTGAAAAGCAAATTTATTGAAAGAGGCTTCGAGGTTAAGGATTTCGGTACTTATTCTTCAGAGAGTTGTGATTATCCAGATATGATTCATCCGCTTGCAAAGGCAATAAATGAAGGGGAGTTTGAGTTTGGTGTGATTATGTGTGGAAGTGCCAACGGTGTTTCAATGACTGCCAATAAATATCCTTTTGTTCGTTGTGCATTGTGTTGGAAGGAGGAAATAGCACGGCTTGCAAAGCAACATAATAATGCAAATATTATTGCACTGCCTGCAAGATTTATTTCTCAAGATGAGGCATTGAATATTTTTGATGCTTGGTTTTCAACTGATTTTGAAGGAGGAAGGCATCAAAAGAGAGTGGATAAAATCGCAATAAAGGAATAATGAAATAATAGAATGAATACAAAAGAGTACAAATCTTTTTTATCGGATTGTAGAGATTGCATTGATGACAAATCAATGTGTCTTTCGTTTGATGATGTTGAAGATTTGGCTCATGGTATTTTTGAAAATCCGCATCAGATTCGTTTGAGAGCTGCAGAAGCTCGTAAGAAATTTATTGACAATATTGATGAGAATCTTTTGATTTTCGAAAAGAAGTTCTCTGAAAACAAAGGAGTTGTTCATTGGTGCAGAACATACGATGATTTCATTGAAGGAGTGATTTCGTTGCTTTCATCGAAAAAGATAAAAGGGGTAAATACTTTCGCTTCTCGTTTGAATAGTGAATTAGGACTTGATGAGTCTTTGAAAGAAGAGTCGATAGCGACTTTAACATCTGATGATGCTTGTGCAATTTATGCTCCTGATTTCGGAGTTGTAAATACGGGTAGTTTGTTTTCGGTATTTGATTCAGCTTTTAATTGGGAAGTTGTAATGGGTGCAAGGCTTAAGATTTTTTTTATACCTATTAATAAGTTTGTTTGCAACATCACTGATTTGGAGTTGTTTTCTCATCTTTTATCCGTTTATAAACATAGGTCGGATTCACCTTTTCTTTTTTCTATCTACACACCTAAAAATTTGCCTTCAGGGAGCGAATCTCATGTGTTCCTTATAGATAATGGTAGGAGTAATGTTTTAGCATCCAAATCTCTAAGAAAGGCGTTGTATTGCATTGATTGTGATGCCTGCAAAAGGGTTTGTCCTGTGTATGCTACAATGGGAGACAAGCCGTATAACAATGTGTTCTCAGGGCCTTATGCTAATGTCGTTTTACCTTTTTTGGAAAATTATGAAAGTTATAAACACTTGAGTTTCAATTCTGTTTTGTGTGGAAATTGTTCGAAGATATGTCCAGTGAATATTCCTTTAACAGATTTGATTATTGAAAACAGACGATTCTTTTTTGAAAACAAGATAATGGATTTTGATGATGTGTTATTGGCTTCAAGAATGAAAAAATTACTTTCGTCTCGTGGTGAAATGAATAAGAAGTCATGGATTAAGAAACGGAAAATCAGAACGTTTATTAAAAAATCGGTTCTGAGAACTCGTTCTTTGCCAGCTTTTTCAAAGGAATCGTTTAATGTTATTAGAACAAAACAACAATGATGAACATGATTCCGAATGTTTTGAATGAGATTTCGAATGAGAGTTCTTTGCTTGAGATGGTATTGAACGATAGGGTGGATGAGTTTGTTAGGGCAATCGATTATTCTTGTTGTTTGAAAACTGATTTAATGTACTCTAAGCAGGAGTTGTTGTCGTTGATTGGATTTTTGGATTTAACATCTTTGGAATCAGTTGACGATATGAATTCAATCAAGTGTTTAATAGAAAATTCGTTTTTAGATTATGAAGGTGTAAGATACTTGGTTGCAGGAGTTTGTGTTTTTCCTAATTTTCTTCCTCTAATAAAAGAACTTGATTTTGACAAAGAACTGAAAACTATAGTGGTTGCAGGAGGATTTCCTTTTTCGCAAATGCCTCTCGAAGTAAAGCTTGAGGAAGTGAGATATGCTCTTGAGCATGGTGCAGATGAGATAGATATTTGTATAAATCGTGGTTTGTTTTTGTCGAAAAACGAGGAAGTTGTCTCAAACGAGATAAAAGCTATTAAGAATCTGATTTCATCTTGTGAAAAGAGCGTTTCATTGAAAGTAATCTTGGAAACCGGAGAATTGGGTTCTTATTCCAACATAATGAAAGCGTCGATGCTTGCTTTGGAAAGCGGAGCTGATTTTATCAAGACTTCAACGGGAAAGATTGCCAAAGGAGCGGATGTTTATTCTGTTTGTGTGATGTTGTTGGCATTGAGGTTGTTTTACAAGAAAACAGGAATGCTAAAGGGGTTGAAAGTAGCCGGGGGAATCAGAAGTTGTTTCGATGCTTTACAGTACAAGAACTTGTTCGATAGGTTTATGATCAAGGGTTTGAATGACAATAAGTATTTCCGTATTGGCTGCAGTAAGTTGTTTGAAAACATCAAATCGGAGATATTGAATGGTGAAAATGATAAAATAAAACATAATTTATGAAGAAATTACGGGCGAAATTAGCTCAATATCAAGAACCTCAGAGAGTGAAAGCCTTAGGGGTTTATCCTTATTTCAGGGCAATTGAGAGCGAGCAGGACACAGAAGTGGTTATGCGTGGAAAGAAAGTTTTGATGTTTGGTTCCAATAGTTATCTTGGCTTGACTAACCATCCTAAGATAAAGGAAGCGAGCATAGAAGCGATAAGAAAATACGGTACAGGTTGTGCAGGTTCTCCTTTTCTCAACGGAACGCTTGATATTCATATAGAGTTGGAAGAAAAGCTTGCTGATTTCGTGGGAAAGGAAAAAGCAATTGTTTATTCGACAGGTTTTCATACGAACATAGGTGTGATTCCAACCATAGTGGGACGGGGAGAGCATATAATAGGTGACGAATTGAATCATGCTTCGATAGTGGAAGGAAGACGTCTTTCGTTTGCGACTTATCACAAATACAAGCATAATGACATGTCTTCTTTGGAAGATGTATTGAAGAAGATACCTTATGAAAGTGTGAAATTGATTGTGATGGACGGAGTTTTTTCTATGGAAGGAGATGTTGCGGATTTACCTTCGATAGTCAAACTTGCAGATAAATACAATGCATCTGTGTATGTTGATGAGGCACATAGCTTGGGAGTGTTCGGAAAAGAAGGAAGAGGTATTTGCAATCATTTTGGTTTGACGGATAAAGTGGATTTGATAATGGGTACTTTCAGCAAGTCTTTGGCGACGATAGGAGGGTTTATTGCAACAGATGCCGATACAATAAACTTTTTGAAACATCATTCTCGTTCATATATTTTCTCTGCTTCAATTTCTCCTGCAGCAACTGCAAGTGTAATTGCGGCTTTGGACATAATCAAGCAAGAGCCAGAAAGATTGAAAAACTTGTGGGAGATAACCAATTATTCGCTATCGGCATTCAGAAATCTCGGATTTGAAATCGGACCTACAGAAACTCCGATTATTCCTTTGTACATAAGGGATATGGATAAGACGTTCATGATTACACAAGAATTATATGAGCAAGGAATATTTGTCAATCCTGTAATTCCTCCTGCTTGCTCTCCAAACGACACATTGATTCGTTTCTCTCTCATGGCAACCCATACAAAAGCTCAAATTGATGAAGCGGTAGAAAAACTGACAAGTATATTCCGCAAATACGAGATAATAAAATAATAGATAATATTTAGAAAAATGAGAGACATAACCGTAAAAGAGGTAATCACAAAGAAAGATTTCAAAGCTTTTTTGAAGTTTCCGTATGAGCTTTTCAAGAATGACAAGATGTGGGTACCGTCTTTGTTGATAGATGAAAAGACAACGTTTGACAAAAAGAAGAATCCTGCTTTGGAATTTTGCGATTACAAGATTTTTATGGCGTATAAAGATGGTAAAGCGGTAGGGCGTATAGTAGGAATAATAAATACCAAATCCAATACCATTTGGAAAGAAAACAGAGTAAGGTTTGGTTGGTTTGATTTCATCGATGATAAGAAAGTAAGTGAAGCATTGTTGGATTCTGTCGCTCAATGGGGAAAGCAGAATGGTTTGAACGAGATAGTGGGTCCTATGGGTTTCACCGATATGGACAAGGAAGGAATGACCGTAGAGGGGTTTGAAATAGATACTCCCATGGCATGTTATTACAATCCTTCTTATTATCCTGAGCATATGGAGTCTCTTACTTATCGAAAAGAAGTTGATTGGGTTCAATACCAGATTCCAGCAAGTCAGGCAGTGCCTGCCAAAGTTCAACGTGTGAATAACATGATTAAAGAACGATATAATCTCAGAATAGTTGATGAATTAAGCATGTCCAAAATAGCAAAGAGATATGGCATGAAGCTGTTTGATACCATCAATGAGTCCTTTTCGCATTTATTCGGTTATGTTCCTTTGAATGATAATCAGAAGAAGTTTTACATTAATCAGTATTTCCCTTTTCTCGATAAAAGACTCATTTGTCTGATTGTTGATGATAAAGACGATATAGTTGCTTTCGGTGTGTCTATGCCTTCGTTGAGCAAAGCGTTGCGTAAATGCAAAGGTAAACTTTTCCCATTTGGTTGGATTCATGTTTTGAGAGCATTGAAGAATTTTGAGAATATCGATTTGTATCTCAATGGAGTGAAACCCGAATGGCAAAATAAAGGAGTTCATTCTATTTATTATTCCGAAATGAATAACCAATATATCAAGTTGGGAGTAAAAATGGCGATTGCAAATCCTCAATTGGAAACCAATCAAGCTGCAAACATTTGGGAAAAATACGATAGTCGCATAGCGATAAGAAGAAGAGCTTATATAAAAACGATAGAGTAGGTTTATGAAAAAAGTTTTGGTAACGGGAGCAAGTGGTTTTATCGGAAGTACTCTTATAGACAGATTGCTCGAATTGGGAAATTATGAAGTTTATGCAGGAGTTAGAAAAAGTTCAAGCAGAAAATATTTGCAAAATCCCAACATAAAATTCATGGATGTTGCTTTTTCCAATCTCGAAAAACTTAAGGCTCAATTGGAAGAAGAAAATTTCGATTGTATATTCCATTTTGCAGGATTGACAAAAGCGAAGAATCTGAAAGATTTTGATACGGTTAATTTCGAACTTACGAAGAATCTTGTCGATGCAATAGATGATAAAATCACTAAATTGATTTTCTTGTCTTCTTTTGCGGCTCATGGACCCGGAGAAGAGGTTAATTTTACCAAGGCAAAGGTTTCTGATGAGAATAAGCCCAATACTGCGTATGGACGCTCTAAACTGAAAGCAGAAAATTACATTAATTCTAATTTTAAGGGGAAATATGTGATTCTTCGGCCGACAGGAGTTTATGGTCCACGTGAAACAGATTATTTTGTTTTCTTTCAAACAATTGATAATCACATAGAACCGTATCTTGGTTTTGTTCCACAACATCTGACTTTTGTTTACTCCAAGGATTTGGTCGAAGTGTGTATCAAGGCTTTTGAAAGCGAAATTTCAGGTAAGACATACTTTGTCAGTGACGGGAAAATGTATTTGGATTCCGAGTATGCGGCAATTTCGAAACAGGTTTTGAATAAAAAGACTTTGAAATTGAAATTTCCGCTCTTTATAGTGAAATGGATTTCTTCTTTTTTGGATGTTCTCGGTGGTATGATTGGCACTCAATTTACCTTGAATAAGGACAAGTTTTCAATTCTTGCAGCAAGGAATTGGGATTGCGACATAGACGATTTGAAGAAGGATTTGGGCTATGAACCGAAATATGATCTGCAAAGGGGAGTGGAAGAAACTATTGCATGGTATAAGAAAGAAAAATGGTTATAAGCAGATTTTGTTTTTAGAAAGAAAATGAACATTATCGTGTTTTGAATGTATTGTTTTAAGGAAATATGAAAATGAATCTTTGTTTGAAAAAAACGAACTCAAGTTTTAGTGAGTCGAAATCAAGAAAGAAAATCAACAAAAATAAGTTTCTCGGAGCTTTAATCATGAGTTTGTTGATTTTGTTTTTTGCAAGCTGTGACAGAAAGACTGAAACGAAAGAATCGAAAAATAAAGCAAATATGGAAACAATGCATTTGAACAAATCAGGTTTTGAAAAATTGTTCGTAAAAGATGATTCATCGAATTATGGATTGACTTACAAGGGCGATATGCCTGCGATAATTGATTTTTATGCTTCTTGGTGCGGACCTTGTAAGATGCTGTCTCCTGTTTTGGAGAAATTGGCAGGCGAATATAAGGGTAGGGTTAATGTATATAAGGTTGATGTGGATATGGAGCGGGAATTGGCATCGGAACTTCGCATAATGAGCATTCCGACTCTGCTTGTCGTCAAACCTGATGGAGAAATGAAAGTCTTGCAAGGAGCAATGTCTGAGACGGAATTGAAAAAAATCATAGACGGATTCTTATTACAATAGGGAAAACAACCAATGTGTTTTTACGGACTTTTTGTTTTGATATTCATGAATGTGATTTCAAAATGAAGAGTCTGTATTTCTTTTAGTTATATCATTATCTCACGTGAAACAATTCATTTTCTCGGCAGTGCTTTCTTGAACTGAAAAAAAATAACTATCTTTGCAAGGACATAAAATCAAAAATAAAAACACTATGGCTAAGGAACAAGATTTGGCAGCAGAGAAATTGGAAAAATTGAAGGTATTGCAAGCCGCTATTTCCAAGATAGAAAAGAATTATGGAAAGGGTTCGATAATGAAGTTGGGAGATAAAGCGGTTGAACAGGTGGATACGATTTCCACGGGGTCGATTGCACTTGACTCTGCTTTGGGAGTGGGTGGTTTTCCCAAAGGAAGGATTATAGAGATTTACGGACCGGAATCATCAGGTAAGACAACATTAGCCATACATGCCATAGCAGAAAGTCAAAAGAATGGAGGATTGGCAGCGTTTATAGATGCAGAGCATGCTTTCGACAGCAATTATGCAAGGAAATTGGGAGTTGATGTGGATAATCTCTACATTTCTCAACCTGATAACGGAGAACAAGCTCTTGAAATAGCGGATAATCTCATTTCTTCCGGTGCAGTAGACATAATAGTCATTGACTCTGTTGCGGCACTTACGCCTAAGAGCGAGATAGACGGAGAAATGGGAGACAGTAAAATGGGACTCCATGCTCGTTTGATGAGTCAGGCATTGCGTAAGATGACGGCAACGATAAGTAAAACCAAATGTTGTTGCATCTTCATCAATCAATTGAGAGACAAAATAGGCGTCATGTTCGGTTCTCCTGAAACAACAACGGGAGGGAATGCCCTTAAATTCTATTCCTCAATAAGATTGGACATAAGGAGAATACAATCCATAAAAGACGGAGACGCAAACATAGGTAACAGGGTGAGAGTTAAAGTTGTTAAAAACAAAGTTGCTCCTCCTTTTCGCCAAGTTGAGTTTGATCTTTTGTTCGGACAAGGAATCAGCAAGATGGGAGAGATGGTTGACATAGGAGTTGATGCAGGGATAATAAAGAAAAGCGGATCTTGGTTCAGTTATGGGGAAACCAAACTCGGACAAGGAAGAGAGGCTGTTAAGCAACTATTGGCAGACAATCCCGAATTGCAGGACGAAATTACAGCTCAGATAAAAGAATATCTTTCTCAAAACGAGGAATAGCATCATAAAGACGTATAATTAGAGAATTTATTGATTTAAAATAGAATAACATTATTGTTCAATGAAAATAGCATTATCTCAAATCAACACCAAGATAGCTGATTTCAAGAATAATTTTGACGTTCTCAAGAAAGAATTGAACGAAAACAAGAATGAGATACTGACAATCTTTCCCGAGTTGTCTCTTTCTGGTTCTCCGCTTGAGGATTTGACGTTGTACGAGGACGTTTTCTCGCAATCAATGAAATATGCCGAAGAATTGAGTGCAGAGAAAAAAGATTTCATTTTCGGATTTCCCATAAAAGAAAACGGAAAAGCTTACAATGCACTTGCTTTCGTAAAGAACGGAGAGTTGCAAGCAATTTCCACAAAGAAGAATCTTGGTCGTTTTGATAAGGGATTTTGCAGTGGAAATGGATTTGAGCGGATAGAGTATAGTCAAACTTCAATTGCTTTCGGGTTTCTTGAAGATTTGGAAGATTATATCAAACATTCGGATAAGGCTGATTTGGTAATATGTTCGGCAAATATAGTTTTCGAAGCGAACAAACAGCAGGAAGTAATAACGAAGTTGCAACCGCTTGTGCGTAGGCTTGCCTGTCCTTTGGTGGTTGTTAACAGATGTGGAGCAGAGGGGCGTTTCGTTTTTAATGGAGGCAGTTTCGTTTTGCAGTCTAATGGAAACATGGCCGAGGAATTGCCGTTGTTTGAACCTCAAACCAAGGTTGTTGAAACGCAAAAGCTGAAAAATTTACAGAAGAACCCGATGTCGAAACCTGAGAAACTATATCATGCGTCAGTTTTGGGAATAAGGGATTATTATCACAAAAACAACATAAAAAAAGCAGTAATCGGACTTTCGGGCGGTATAGATTCTGCCTTGGTAGTCGTACTTGCAGTTGAAGCATTGGGAAAAGAAAACGTGGTAGGAGTGCTTTTACCGAGCGAATATTCGACTTCGCACAGCGTAAGCGATGCTAAAGCGAGTGCAGAGAACCTTCAAATCGAACATTATACCATTCCGATAAAAGAAAGTTTTACAACGATACATTCGGCATTACAACCTGTGTTCAAAGATTTGCCTTTTGGTTTGGCAGAAGAGAACTTGCAATCGAGAATACGCCTTTCCATCATAATGGGAATAGCAAACAAGATTGGTGCTGCAATGTTGAATACAACCAATAAGAGTGAAACTGCTGTCGGATATGGGACATTGTATGGCGATACTTCGGGCGGAATAGCTGCAATCGGAGATATGTATAAGACAGAGGTGTGGGAATTGTCGCGATGGATAAACCGCGAAAAGGAAATAATACCCGAAAACTCCATAATCAAAGCACCTTCTGCCGAGTTGAGACCCGACCAAAAGGATAGTGATTCTTTACCTGATTATGATGTGCTTGATAGAATTTTATACCTGCACATAGAGCAAGGAAAGTGCAAAAGCGAAATAATAAGCGAGGGATTTGATGAACAAACAGTGGAAAAGATATTACGTTTGGTGAAAATAAATGAATGGAAACGCCATCAAGCGGCACCGAGTCTGAAAGTGTCATCGAGGACTTTTGGAATAGACCGCATAATGCCTGTTTCCTGAAAAATTGATTATAACTCTGAAAAGAACAAACAAAGAATATGAGTGAACAAATAAAACACGAATGCGGAATAGCAATGTTACGATTGCTCAAACCGTTGGAATATTATCAGGAAAAGTACGGTAATGCATGGGCTTTGAACCGTATGTATTTGCTAATGGAGAAACAACACAACAGAGGACAAGATGGGGCAGGTCTTGCTAACATCAAGTTCGATACAAAGCCCGGAGAACAATACATAAACATAACCAAAAGCAATAGTTCCAAACCTATACAAGATGTTTTCGACGAAGCATTTAAAGATATAAAGCTTTTGCAAAAAGAATCACCTGACAAGGTTAACGATGTGAAGTGGTTGAAGCAGAATGCAAGATTTGTCGGAGAACTTTTCTTGGGACATCTTCGCTATGGTACATTCGGCAAGAATGAATTGGATAGCCTGCACCCTTTCTTCAGGGAAAACAATTGGAAAACTCGTAATTTGGTTTTGGCGGGCAATTTCAATCTGACCAATATAGACGAGATGTTAGACAAGCTTATCTCTTTGGGACAGCACCCTGTGAAAGTGGCGGATGCAGCTATTGTTTTGGAGAAAATAGGCAAGTTTCTGGATAGAGCAGTCGAAAGAATATTCAAGCAATATAAAGCTCAACGCATGCCGAACATAGAAATCTCCGAACGTATAGCAGAAGAATTGGACATAGAAAGCATTTTAACTTCCTCGGCAAAGAAATGGGATGGAGGATATGTGATGGCAGGATTGATAGGTCATGGAGATGCTTTCGTGTTGAGAGATGAAAATGGAATACGTCCTTGTTATTATTATTATGATGAAGAGATAGCTGTCGTCGCTTCGGAACGTCCGGTGATAATGACAACATTCAATAAGCCTTTGACTGCAATAAAAGAACTCGAACCCGGACACGCGATAATCATTAAGAAAAACGGTCAAATATCTATAAAACAAATCAAAGAGCCTGCTCAAAAGCCTGCAAAATGTTCTTTTGAGCGTATATACTTCTCAAGAGGAACCGATGCCGATATTTACGAAGAAAGAAAAGCTCTTGGAAAACTTATCTGCCCGAGAGTATTGCAGGCAATCGATTACGACATAAAGAATACCGTTATTTCATACATTCCAAACACTGCCTCAGTTGCTTTTCAGGGTATGGCAGAGGCGTTTACCGATTATGCAAACGAAAAAAAGATAAAAGCGATACTCGAAAACAAAGACAGATTGGATGAAGCGGTGCTCAAAGACATTTTCAAACTTCATCCTCGCAGAGAATACATTGCGGTAAAAGACGTAAAACTTCGAACATTCATCACCAAGGACAGTGAAAGAGATGATATGGTTGCCCATGTTTACGATGTAACTTATGGACAGGTAAGAGAATATGTCGATAACCTTGTTGTAATTGACGACAGTATTGTACGAGGAACTACATTGAAGCAATCCATAGTCAGAATCCTTGACAGATTAGGACCAAAGAAGATAGTAATTGCTTCATCCGCACCACAGATTCGTTATCCCGACTGTTATGGAATCGATATGTCGAGAATGGGAGAGTTCATTGCGTTCAACGCAGCAATAGCTTTGCTGAAAGAAAGCGGACAACAACACATCATAGAAGAGGTTTATCGCAAATCAAAAGCACAAGAAAATCTTCCGAAAGAAGAAGTCGTGAACTATGTAAAAGAGATATACGCTCCATTTACCGACGAACAAATCTCAGCCAAGATAACCGAATTGGTAACGCCTGAGAACATAAATGCAGAGATAGAGATTGTCTTCAACACTATCGAATCGTTGCATAAAGCTTGCCCCGGCAATACAGGCGATTGGTACTTTACAGGAAATTATCCTACACCGGGAGGCAACAAAGTAGTCAATCGTGCTTTCATAAACTATTACGAGGGTAAAAATCAGCGAGCATACTAAGTCCAAACGAAATAAGAACGATAAAAACGCACATATCGAACGGATATACCTGAGCAATTAAAGGTGTATCCGTTTTTTTGTATTGTTCTTCCGAAAATCGGAGTGAAATGAATCTTGATTTCAGAAAATTCTTTCTTTGATTCGTTCGAGCGATTCTTTGTTTTATTTTTCTAAATTCAAGAATTGTTTTTTGTTGATTTTTTACGGTAATTTATGTTTTGATAATAGATAACAATCAAAACATGATGAACAAGTATAAAAAGCAAGATAAACCTATTCTTGTCGAGATAAGAGAATAGTGAAAACTTCTTTGAAAAAATTTTGTCGAGTGGGGAAAGTTTGCTATCTTTGTAGGCAGAAATTGTCATAAAATTTTCAATCTTTAAATTAAAAACATAAAAAAATAGCAGGAGACAAAGAATATTAGTTATTAAAAACCAGTAATTTACAGCAAGATATAACAGCGTTTTTGCTTATCCTTGTTTTTCTGAAATCTGGAAAATTTCTAAACAAGTTAGTCAATAGTTAAGCAGAGAACGCTCACGACTCGTCTCGTGGGCTTTTCTTATTTGACTAACAGGTATTCCAGAACCTCAGAAAAACGATAAGATGCAAGTCCCACGCTTTTTTATGTCTGCAAAGTCGATGAAAAATTTAATTACAGCCCTTGGGACTTAGGCAGAATCTTAAAAAACATATTCAAATGAAAGTATTAAAATTATCGGGCATTGCTTTGTTGATGGCAATTGTCTTGAGTTCTTGTACAAACAAGAAAGAGTGTTATTGTGAAGTTGTTGCGTACGAAGATGAGTACATTCTGGGAGTTCTTTACGAAGATGTGTTCTATACCGAACGCAATGAAATTGTTGAAACGGGCAAAGAATGCTATGAAATCAATGAAACGGATTTCTCTGACGGCACTCAGGATCTGATGTATGAAGCTTCACGATACTATTACAATTGTCAGGAGTTTTAGCTTTAACAAAAAAACGATTGACTATGAAAAAGATTTTAATTACAGTAGCATTGGCGTTGGTATCTGTTTGCTTTACTTCTTGTGAATTGGTTTTCCAAGAATGTGAATGTTTTGTCAAATTATATGATTACAACGACAACATGACGGCAATCAGGACAGAGCTCAGAATAGATCCCGACAGAGAATGTCAATACATAGAATTCGAAGAGTTTGATGAAGAAATAAAGAATCTATACAAGGAGGCATATTATGCTGAGTATGTTTGTGATTCAATTTATTAATAATTAAAAAACTTAATGTTATGGTAAAAAAATTATTGGTGCTTTTGGCGGTCTTGTTTGCAGGATTGACAATGTACGCACAAGGACAGATGAAAGACGTTGTTTATTTGAAAAACGGTGGAATGGTAAGAGGAATCATTGTTGAACAGGTTCCCGGAGTAAGTATCAAGATTCAAACCAGCGATGGTAATATTTTCGTTTACAAAATAGAGGAAATAGAAAAGATGACCAAAGAGATGGTGCAATCTCGTGCTTATAACATGGGTTATGGTCAAGGTTACAAAAGTGTCGGAGCTGCCGGAGTACTTTCGTTTTTCTTTCCGGGAGCCGGACAGTTGTATGCAAGTAATTGGCGTTCGGGAAGCGGTTGGATATGCTTTGGTTGGACGGTTGCATTTGCTGGAGTATTTACAACAATTATGATAGCAGATCCTTATGATTACTTTGTACTACCCGGACTTCCGCTTTTGGGAGCACATCTCGGGATGATGATTTATTCCATTGTCGATGCAGTGAAGATAGCCCGTAATGTGAATATGCAAAATGGTTATGTATGTTTCCCAATAGGCAAAAAAGCATCTTTGGGTTTCCGTCCGGAGGTTTCTTATAACAACCTGCTTTCTCCAAACGGTAATTTGTCATCGTCAGTTACCACAGGAGTCGGAATTTCTTTGAATTTCTAACACAGATAATTTATGAAAGTCGCAGGGTTGATAACTTTGCGACTTTCTTTTTTCAGACTATATTTCGAGTAATAGAAAGAAAAATTCACAATCACAAAAAAGATATTACGCTTATGAAGAAATTATGTTTTTTGTTTTTACTTTGCAGTTCTGTAGCAATGTTTACTGCCTGTGAAGAGCCGATAGAGATGACTTATTATAATGCTATGAGTCTTAAAACCTTGAGAGGACATTCCGATAGGGTTCAATCCGCATTCTATAGTCCCGATGGCAGTCGGATAGTCAGTGCTTCGTCGGATAAGACCATTAAAATCTGGGATGCAACCAGCGGAGAGTGTATTCGGACCTTGTATGGACATTCCGCTGGGGTTAATTACACTTCTTTCGATCCCGATGGAAACCGTATAGTCAGTGCTTCAAGTGATGAAACGATTAAGATATGGAATGCAAGCACCGGTGAATGTATTAAATCCTTCAGTAAAGGTAGTTGGGGTTATGTTGCCGCAGAGTTTAGTCCCGATGGTAAGCACATAGTTGCTGTTTCAGAAGGAGACGGCATTCAGATATGGAATGTAAATAGCGGAGAATGTGTTAGTATTTTTGAAATAAACAACTATGTCGATGTACATGCGTCATGGAGTTCTGATGGCAAACGTATAGTTGGCGTTTCAAACAGTGGAATTATCAGAGTGTGGGATGTCAATAGCCGTAATATTGTTCAAACATTGGATGATAGTAATAAAATTCCTCATTCCGCATATTTCAGTCCGAATGGTAAACGTATAGTTACAAGCAATTCTATTGACAATTCTGTGAAAATATGGGATGTAAGCACGGGAACATGTGTCAGAACTTTACCCGGACATAACGAATCCGTTTACTTTGCCTCCTATAATCATGATGGCAGTCGCATAGTCAGCTGTTCGGGTGATTATACGATTAAAATCTGGGATGCAAACACCGGAGAATGTCTTAAAACCTTATCGGGACATCATTTAATGATAAATACCGTGGCTTATAATCCTACCGGCAGTTGCATAATCAGTGCTTCACTTGATGAAACTATTAAAATATGGAGTTCAGAGTAGGAAAGGTGTTTGTCATAAAACATCTTTTACTTTAATGGTGCAGTTATCTGAAGTTCTTCTTTTTTTACATGGGAGTTTTTGTTGTTTTGCTTATTTCTGCTTTATCAGAATTGGAAATAAATAAAAGCTTGTATGTCTGCCGTCTTGAATTGATAAAGCAAAACAGCGGTGATGATTGCCGCAAGCAGTTGCAGTGCGATTGGAGTCTTGATGAAACATTCACGAATTGCATCTTTAGTTGTCTTAGGCAGCCAATGTATTGTGTATCCTACAAGAATAAGCACAAGCGGTTTCCAATATGAGGTGAGTATTGCAGGAATGATTTCGACGTTATAAGGACTGAAGATGTTTGAAATGATATTCAGGGCAGTTGTTGTGTCGTTTGCCCTAAAGAATATCCAACAAAAGCATACGAAGTTAAAGGTTATAAAAAGCGAGATGAATTTGAAGAATGTTTTTTTCTCGAAAATATCGGTCAGTTTTTTAATCAATTTGTCGAAAACCAATGCCAAACCATGCAAACCGCCCCAAATGATGAATCGAAGGTTAGCTCCGTGCCATAATCCACCGATTAACATTGTCAGCATTAGGTTTATGTAGCGTCTGAACTGTCCTTTGCGATTTCCTCCAAGACTTATGTAAAGGTAATCTTTGAGCCAAGCCGACAGACTTATATGCCAACGTCTCCAAAACTCGGTTATGTTGAACGATTTGTAAGGAGAATTGAAATTCTGTGGCAATCTAAATCCGAGAAGCAAAGCTATGGCGATTGCAATGTCCGTATAACCGGAAAATCGCAGTAAATCTGCAGGGCGTATCCGTAAACAGCCAACAGATTCTCGAATGAAGAGTACAATTGTGGCATTTCGAACACTCTGTCAACAAAGTTGACGCTTATATAATCTGAGATTATTATTTTCTTTATGAGACCGTTGAGAATGAAAAACAAACTCCATGAAAATTCTTTCTTGCTTAGAGAATATGGTTTTTCGAGTTGCGGTAAGAATTCGTTTGCTCTGACTATCGGACCTGCAACAAGCGAAGGGAAGAAACTGAGATAGAATGCGAAATCAATAAATGAGGGTTGGTTTTTAATTCTTTGACGGTATAAGTCAACCATGTATGAGATTGCTTGGAAGGTGTAGAAAGATATTCCTGCAGGCAGTATGATTTTTTCAATGGAAAAATGTGTCCCGAGCAGGTTGTTGGAAAACAGAGCAAGGTAATCAACGACTTTTATTTTGGTTGCAAAATATGTGTTTATTATTTCGACGATGAAATATGCGTATTTGAAGTATGCAAGAAAAGCAAGATTGATTATGACTCCAAGAGTCAGAAATGTCTTTTTGCTTGTTTTGGTTTTGAAACGAAAAATCGCTCTTCCCGAAAGGTAAGTCAGGATTGTTGTTATAAGTAAAAGAATGACGAATTTGCCACTTGAAAGATAGTAAAAAAGCATGCTGATGACAAAAAGTAGATATGTCTTGCCTTAAATTTGTTTCTGAGCGGAGAATAAAAGAACAACACAACTGCAAAAAAGACCCAAAATATTGCTTGGGCAAATGTGAGTGGATTCTCCGGAGAAAAATCAAATAAATTCATCTTTCTGATGTAATTATTGTTGTTCGCTTTTTATGAGACTATATACGATTCTGAGTTTATTAAGTTTGGCTTTTCGGGGTGTTTTTTTGAAAATTTTCTATTTTGGGGTGATTGTTATCGGGTAATGGTCTGTTTTTATGATTTTAAGATTGGAAATTTTGTGTCTTGATTATGTTTCTGTCATTCTTCAAAAAGAAATCATGTTTCAAAGTATCGATATGTCGTTACTTGTTTTGTGATAATCGGATTACCTGTTTTTGTTTCAGAAGTTTGGATTTATTGATGGGAAAACTGTTGTTTATGATTTGTTTTATTGAGTGTCGGATACGAAAAAAGCATCTGCGAAAATACACAGATGCTTCGTTCTTATGTTTGTGGGAGTATTAGGATTCGAACCTAAGACCCTCTGCTTGTAAGGCAGATGCTCTAAACCAGCTGAGCTATACTCCCTCTCTCGTTTGCGTTTGCAAAGATACAACGCTTTTTTGATTCCACCAAATTTTTTTGAGATTTTTTTCGATTTTTATATCTTTACTCCTGATTTTGGTTCGAAAATTTGACCATTTTCATAGACTTTTTTACCATTAAGATAAGTTGCAACTATCTTGTTGTCAAATGTTTCTCCTTCAAATGGCGACCACTTGCATTTTGAGAATAAAGAATCCTTTGTTATTTGTGTTTTTTTGTTTGTATTTATCAGTACAAGGTCTGCAAAATAGCCTTTTTTGATGTAACCTCTCTCTCGAATGTCAAAAAGTTTCGCAGGATTATGTGCCATTTTCTCGACTAATTTTGTCAACGAAAGTTCTCCTTGTTTGACCAATTGCAGCATTATAAGCAAGGAATGCTGTATTGAAGGAATGCCTGAGGGAGCCTCAAAGTAAGGTTTGAGCTTCTCTTCTTTCAGATGAGGTGCATGATCTGTTGCTATGATGTCGATTTTGTCGTTTCTCAGTGCGGCTCTCAATGCCTGTCTGTCTTGTTCTGTTTTCACGCTTGGATTACATTTGATAAGATTTCCGTATTTTTTGAAATCCTTGTCGCAGAACCATAAATGAATAGGAGAAACCTCTGCAGTGATTCTTTTGGTTTCGATTTTACCTTCGGTTAGCAAAGACAACTCTTTTTCTGTTGTCAAATGAGCAATGTGAAGACGTGTGTCGTTTTCTTCAGCCAATTGAACGGCAAAAGCGGAACTTTGATAGCATGCTTCTGAACTTCTTATCAGAGGATGAAGACTTGCTGTTGCTTCCGTACCATATTGTTCTTTATAGTCGGTTGTGTTTTTGCGGATTATGGATTCGTCTTCGCAATGAGCGGAAATCACTTTGTCTTTTATGGAAAAAAGTTTGGAGAGGCTGTCTCTGTCATCGACCAGCATGTTTCCTGTGGAAGAACCAAGGAACAGCTTTAATCCGCAACATTTGTCTCGTTTGATTGCATCGGCTTCCGAATAATTGTTGTTTGTAAGCCCTAAGAAAAAACCATAATTGCAGTACATGTTGTCTTCTGCAAGTTTTAGTTTTTCCTCTAAGTTCTTTTCATTTATTGTAGCGGGATTTGTATTCGGCATTTCCAAAATAGAGGTTACTCCTCCTGCCAAAGCGGCTTGGCTTTCCGAAATCATGTCTGCTTTATGCTCCATTCCGGGTTGACGAAAGTGGACATGGGCATCTATGATTCCCGGAATTATTGTCAGACCTGTGCAATCTATACGTTCGGTTTCTAAAGGCAAATCGGATAGAGGCTCTTTGCTTACGACCTCTATCCGATTTGCTTTGATCAATATGTTGCCATATTCTTCTCTGCCTTCATTTACAATCAAGGCATTTGCAAAATATTTATACATTTTCGTTTTTCAATTCTTCTTCTACTTCAGCTGCTATGCTTTGGTCAACTAATATTCTTCCGCAATATTCACATACTATTATCTTCTTGTGCATGCGTATATCCATTTGGCGTTGATGTGGAATTTTATTGAAACATCCGCCACAGGCATCACGATCGACAGTAACCACCGCCAAACCGTTTCTTGCGTTTGAACGAATGCGTTTGAACGCTGTAAGATACCTTTCCTCGATAAGTTTTTCGTTTTCTTCGGCTCTTGCAACCAATACTTTTTCTTTTTCTTCTGTTTCTTTGATTATCTCATCGAGTTCGGATTTCTTTACTTCCAAATCTTTGATTTTTTCATCGAATATTTCGGTATATTTTTCTATCTCCGACTTATAGTTTTCTATGTTTGCCTTTGCCTCTCTTATTCTCTTCTCGCAAAGTTGCTTTTCGAGTTCTTGAAATTCTATTTCTTTAGCCAAAGACTCGTATTCTCTGTTGTTGCGAACGTTGTTTTGTTGATCAGAGTATTTTGCGATCAAAGCATCGCTTTCTTTTATTTTTTGCTTCTTTTCTTCTATTGCTTCTTCACAAGAAACGATTTCATCTTTGAATTTACCTATTCTGGTTTTAAGACCTTCAGTTTCATCTTCCAAATCTTGCACTTCCAATGGAAGTTCTCCTCTGATTATTCTTATTTTATCAATTTGCGAATCAATTTGTTGCAATCTGTAAAGAGCAATCAAACGTTTCTCTACCGCCAAATCCGCTTCATCGTTTTTGAATACGGGTTTCGGAGTCTCTGCTTCTTTTACCTTCTTTGCCATCTCGTATGCTGTATTTATTAAATATTCTTTATCTTATTGGGAGCTTCGTCCATGAATAAGGGCACAAAATTACAAAATTTTTCTGACAATAAAGCAATAAGGTATTCTTTTATAAACGATTCGCTTTCAAAATGCCCTATGTCTGCCAAAAGAATCCTCTTTTCATTGTCTAAGAATTGATGATATTTGACATCCGCTGTCAGAAAACAATCTGCATTTTGTCGCAATGCGTCTTCGATGAAATCATACCCACTTCCTCCGCAAAAAGCAACGGTTTTGATTTTATCCGTTTTGCCTTCAATGTACTTTATGTTATGAATGCCAAGAGCTTTCTTCACATGTAAAAGGAATGTTTCGAAATAGGTTTCTTCTTCCAATTCCCCGATGCCTCCGATACCGAAAAAACCTTCTTCTTTTCCAGTAATGTCTGCACTAAGAGGACGAACGTTTTTCAGACCTATTTTTTCGGCAAGAATGGTGTTTACTCCGGGAGAAGCAGAATCAAGATTCGTATGAGCGGAATAAAGAGATAAATCATTTTTTATTGATTTCAAAAGAGTGTTTGTTACATTGTCATTGCCGGTAAAGTTTTTCAATGCCCGAAATACAAGAGGGTGATGAGACACAATGAGATTGCAATTGTTTTCAATCGCTTTGTCCACAACCGATTCATTGATGTCGAAGCATACATACACGCCTGTGCATATTTTGTTTTTGTCTCCACACAACAAGCCCGCATTGTCATACGACTCTTGCCAAGATAATGGAGCGGCTTTCTCCAATTCGTCTGTTATGTTGCCGATGGTTATTTTCTTCATTTTGTTTTACTTTACGGATTAACGTGATAAAAGCTTTTAGGTGGTTCTATATTGAGATCTATCTGAGATTTCGTTATAGGGTGTTTGAATTTCAACCCGACAAGGCATAATTTCATGAAATTGTTGTTGTGATTCGATTTTCCCAAAGAAGTGTCTCCGACTATCGGGTTCCCCGTTTCATGCAACAGATTTCTGCAATCGAAAACATTGCCTTTGGTTTGTCTCACTTGAATCAGGTGAAATGTAGCGTTTTTTGCATGGATTTCTTCTTTCAACTCGTATTTCATGGAAATTATTCTTGATTTTCCGCTTGCAGAATCAGGATTCGGTCTTTGCAATTCATGGTTTTTGAATATTCGAACATTGTCAACAAGGGTATTTCCCACTATGCAGACATAGCTTTTTTCCACATCTTCCTCCCAAGCTTTGAGCATAATGTCTGCAGTGCGTTTGTCTCTTGCCAATATGCACAATCCCGACTCCAAATCATCGACACGGTATATAGGAAACGCATTTGCTCTATCTCCGTATTTCCTTTTCAGATATGATTTGACGATGCTGCAAATCGTTTGCCCCTTGTAGGAAACGCTTGATATGAATTTCACCCCGCAAGCTTTGTTTATTATGATCAGATTTTGATCTTCGTAAATTATGGGCAGATCCGATTTTTGTTTAGCAATTTTTGCTCCGCCTTTATATTTGGTGTATTCAATCGATTGCCCTTTCTGTATGATCATTTCCGGACTTTTTGCAACTGCTCCTTTATAGCTGACGCAGCCATACATGATCATTTTTTTTAGTTTCGTGGTTGAAGTTTCTTGGAAAAAATCTCCAAGCAATTCAAGCAGATTTGAATCTTTTTTTGCTGTTATTCTCATAAATTATGTCTAAGATTCTGCAAATGTACGTTTTTTTTGCGTAATTTCGCACTTCAAAAGAGATTAGAGTATGTCGATTGTAATTAAAAGCATCAGCAAAGTATACGGAGCACAGAAAGCTCTTGACAACGTAAGCCTTTCAATAGGAGAGGGAGAGATTGTCGGATTGCTCGGACCTAATGGAGCAGGAAAATCAACGATGATGAAAATTCTGACATGCTTTATTCCACCCACAGAAGGCAGTGCGGAAATTTGCGGATACGATATTTTCGAGCATCAGATGGAGATAAAACGTTCGGTAGGTTATCTTAGCGAACAAAATCCTCTTTATTATGATATGTATGTTCGCGAGTTCCTTTTGTTCGTTGCAGGAATCCACAAAATAGAACGAAGACAGAGAAAAGCGAGAGTTGAAGAGGTCATCAGTCTTACCGGGCTTGAAAAGGAAGCTAATAAGAAAATAGCCGCTTTGAGTAAAGGTTACAAGCAACGCGTAGGCTTGGCACAAGCTTTGATTCATGATCCGAAAGTATTGATTTTAGATGAACCGACCACAGGCTTGGATCCGAATCAATTGGTTGAAATAAGAAACCTGATAAAGAAAATCGGACAATCCAAAACCATACTTTTGTCAACCCACATCATGCAGGAAGTCGAAGCAGTCTGTTCGAGGGTCATTATAATCAACAACGGACGTTTGGTAGCCGACGATGAAACAAAACAATTGGCTGCCGGCGGCAGTTTGGAAAAGAAATTCCGAGAAATAACGGCTGACATATAATGATGTTACGAAGACTTATTTTGTGGCTTTCCATATTGTTGGGAACGCAATTAAGTTTTGCACAACCAAAGCAGATTCCCAATTATTCGTTTCTGAATCTCAGTTCGAATGAGATAGCGTATCACGGGAATTCTTCCGAGGCATTCAAACTATTTTACAAGAAATTCTCTCCTATGATAAAGACAGGGAGAGGACAGATAAGAATACTGCACATCGGAGACTCGCATTTGCAAGCGGATTTTTTCACAGGAAAACTCAGAGCCGATTTCCAATCCATTCATCCCGGACTTCAGGGAGCAAGAGGAATGGTTTGTCCATACATGAAAGGCTGCCCCGACAGCTACAAGATAACCTACGACTCGCAATGGCAACATTATAACATTCTGTCCAAGGATCATTCCGATAACACCATATTTGCAAATACCGTTTTCACCACATCTCAAACCGCAACCTTGAGAGTAGCTGTCAATAATCGCAATCCGATAAAGTACGACTTCGACAAGGTTCGCATATATCACTCAGCTCTCAAAGCCGAAAGCAGAATCGACATAGATTACCCCTCATACAGAAAAGCAGACAACGAAAACGGCTACACCGAATTCTTTCTCAACGGTTACGCAGATACGATAAACATAACCGTGAACAAAACCTCGACAGATACGTTATTCATTCATGGATTTTATTTCGACAATCAAGACGCAGGAGTTGTGTATAACGTAACAGGAGTCAATTCGGCGGAAGCACGGCATTATCTGAATATGAAATCGGATCAAAGTTTGAAAACGCTCGATCTTGATTTGGTGATAATAAGCCTTGGAACAAACGACTGCTATGAACAAAGCGGAGTGAAAGACTTCGAAAGCAACATGATGAAACTCACGGACATCATAAGAGAACAAATACCGGACGTACCCATCCTGCTGACCACCCCCGCCGATTGCCGATACAAAAGAAAACACGTGAACAAACGAATGAAAGAAGCACAAAACATCATAAAAAAAGTGGCAGAACAAAAACATTGTGCAGTATGGGATTGGTATGCGATAATGGGAGGCGAAGGCTCTTCAAACAAATGGATAGGACAGCAACTGATGCAGAAAGACGGAGTGCACTTTACCCTTAACGGATACCAATTACAAGGAGATTTGCTTTTCAATGCCCTATGGTCTGAAGTGGAAAAGAATATTTTCACCCGATAAATATTTGTCCACAATCAAATAAAGTGCTACCTTTGCAAAAGATTTTTCAGTAAAAACATAAAAACATAAATATCATGGTTAAAGTAGCAATCAACGGATTTGGCCGTATTGGTAGAGTTTCATTCAGAAACATACAAAAGAAAAAGAATGTTGAAGTAGTTGCAATCAACGATTTGACAGACGCTTCCACTCTTGCACACTTGTTGAAATACGATTCGGTTCACGGACGTTTCGACGGAGAAGTGAAGGCAGATGGAGAATACCTTGTGGTAAACGGAAAAAGAATAAGAGTATATTCCGAAAGAGATCCCGAACAATTGCCTTGGGGAGAACTCGGGGTGGACATCGTAATCGAATCCACCGGAATCTTCAAGACCAAAGAAAAAATGACAAAACACATAAAAGCCGGAGCAAAGAAAGTCATTCTTACCGTTCCTGCAGACAAAGCAGAAGACGTTGACGCAACGGTTGTGTTGGGAGTTAACGACAGCATATTGACAAAAGACATGACATGCGTTTCAAACGCATCATGCACAACCAACTGTCTTGCACCGATAGCAAAAGTGTTGAACGACAAATTCGGAATCAAAAGAGGTCTTATGAACACGGTTCACTCTTACACAAACGACCAACACATCTTAGACCTTCCACACAAAGACTTGAGAAGAGCAAGAGCAGCCGCATGTTCAATCATTCCGACATCAACCGGAGCAGCAAAAGCAGTAGGCTTGGTAATACCCGAATTGGCAGGCAAGCTTCACGGATTGTCGATGAGAGTTCCGACACCTGACGGATCTGTTGTCGATTTGACCGTTGAATTGGAAAAGAACGCAACTGTCGAAGAAATCAACGCAGCAATCAAAGAAGCGGCCGAAGGTCCGATGAAAGGCATTTTGGAATACGTTGAAGACCCTATCGTAAGCTGCGACATAGTAGGCAACACACACTCTTCGATATTCGACTCCAAACTTACCATGGTCATGGACGGCAACTTTGTGAAAGTCGTTTCATGGTACGACAACGAGAACGGATATTCGAACAGAGTATGCGACTTGGCAGAAAGATTGGCGGAATTGATCTAACACATACATAATGATCGTAGGCAGCCGGAAAGGGAAAAGGTTGTCGAGAGCGGAGTATCTGAAAAGGCACTCCGCTTTTTTTTTGCCGATTCGGGAGTATTTCGTTGCAGGGCTTCGGGTTTTCGTCGTAAAGCTTTTGATAACGGTGTTCATACCAGGGTTTAAGCAATATCAGACCATGGTTCAATAAAATACAAACCCCGGTTCAGTCAAAATCAAACCCGGGTCTGAATATTTCAAAACCCGGGTTTACAAACGTTCAAACCGGGGTTTGAAAAAAATAAAACCCTGGTTGCAACACAATAAAAACCCCGGTCTGACGTTCATTACATAAAGCCTGACGACGAGAACCCGAAGCCCTGCAACGAAATACTGAGGCCCTGCAACCGAACCCCGGGCTCTGACAAACTCCGCAATGAGAGATTCAATGAGAAAAAAGTCGTGAATCCGAATGCGAAATGTCTTGAATTTCAACGAAAACAATTTATGAACAATATAAAAAAACACGAATCATGATATATCTGAACCCGAAAAAACAACAAATCCATGCAAACGGCGTGAAATCAGAAAAATATTATCTGAAATTGTCTCCGACCACGAATCTGGAGTATGAAAAACTCGCACAACTGATTGCCGAACGAACAACGCTGACCGAATATGAGGTTGGTTTCGTATTGGGTGAGTTGCAGGATGTGATAATCGAAAATCTTGCTCTCGGACGAGGCGTGGTGCTTGACAGATTGGGGATTTTCAGACCTTCGCTCTCGGCAAAAGCAGTCGATTCGCTCGATGAGATAAACCTTTCGACCGTCAGAAAAGTCAGCATCATTTACACGCCTTCGGTGAGAATCAAAAAAGCTCTTAAAAATCTGAGAATGCACATAAACAAAAAGCATATTCTGTAGTTTGTCGTGCGGTGTGAAAGGATTTTGCGAGGTGGTCGGGTGTAAAAAAAACGACGAAACCTTTTTTTGTAAGATTTCGTCGCAGGGTTTGTCGCGTTTGCGATGAGGTTGTATTTTAATATGCTTTTGCGAAAATCACTCTTCGTTTGGATGGCTTGCCACTGAAAACGCACTTACCCTCTTCTTCTTTCGCATCCAAAGGTATGCAACGTATTGTAGCCTTTGTAAGTTCTTTGATTTTTTCTTCCGTTTCCGGAGTTCCGTCCCAATGAGCCGAAATAAAGCCTCCTTCTTTTTCCAAAGTCTCTACAAATTCTTCCCAGGTATTTACCTCTCTTGTGTTATCCAATCTGAATTTCAAAGCCTTATCAAAAAGATTCTTTTGAATATCTTGCAATCTCTGTTCTGCCGATTCGACAACGCTTGCTATATCTACAAGTTCTTTTTCCAAAGTGTCTCTTCTTGCTATTTCGCATTTTCCTTCTGCCAAATCTCTTGCACCAACCGTAATGCGGACAGGCACACCCTTAAACTCATATTCGTGGAATTTCCAACCCGGTTTGTATTCGCGTCGGTCGTCGTATTTGACGCTTATTCCTTTGCTTTCGAGTTCTTTTTTGATTCTTGAAACCTCTGCGTTGATTTTTTCTGCTTCTTCTTCCGTTTTGAAGATAGGGATTATCACGACTTGTATCGGTGCGAGTTTCGGCGGCAAAACCAATCCGTTGTCATCGGAGTGAGTCATTATCAGTGCCCCCATCAATCTTGTGGATACGCCCCATGATGTGGCCCATACATATTCCAATTTGTTTTCTTTTGAAAGGAATTTAACGTCGAATGCTTTTGCGAAATTTTGTCCGAGGAAGTGTGATGTGCCGGCTTGAAGAGCTTTTCCGTCTTGCATCATCGCTTCTATGCAATAAGTGTCGAGTGCCCCGGCAAAGCGTTCGTTTGGAGATTTCACGCCTTTTATCACCGGCATTGCCATGTGATTTTCTGCGAAATCGGCGTAAACTTCAAGCATTTTCTTCGTTTCTTCTTCGGCTTCTTCCCGTGTTGCGTGTGCGGTATGACCTTCCTGCCATAGGAATTCGGCTGTTCTCAGAAACATTCTCGTTCTCATTTCCCAGCGTACCACGTTTGCCCATTGGTTGCAAAGAATCGGTAGGTCTCTGTATGATTCTATCCATTTTTTATAAGTGTCCCAGATGATTGTTTCCGAGGTCGGTCTCACTATGAGTTCTTCTTCCAATCTTGCATCGGGGTCCGGTTCCAATCCTGCAGAGCCGTCGCGACGAGGTTTGAGCCTGTGATGGGTTACAACCGCACATTCTTTTGCGAATCCTTCGACATGTTCCGCTTCTTTCTCAAAAAAAGATTTCGGAATAAACAAAGGAAAATATGCGTTTTGATGTCCTGTCGCCTTAAACATGCCGTCTAAAACCGATTGCATCTTTTCCCATATCGCATAGCCGTATGGTTTGATCACCATGCAGCCTCTGACAGATGAGTTCTCAGCCAAATCGGCTCTAACAACCAATTCATTGTACCACTCTGAGTAATTTTCTGAGCGTTTTACAAAATCTTTTGCCATATCAATTAAACTTTTATCTCTTTATAAGGTCTTATTATTTGCAAGAATGAAAAAAAACAGTATCTTTGCCATTCGTAAAATCAGTGCAAAAGTACAAAAATATTTTTTGAAGTAATAAAACAATTGGTGATATTATGGAAATCAGGAATTTAATTAAGAAGAACTTGTTGCATTTAATGTTTCTTGCGATTGCGGGAACTATGTTTGTCTCTTGTGGAGTTTCGCTTACCGGAGTGAGCTATGACGATGTGTATTCGACTTCCGATGATGATGAATATTTGAAAGCGGATAATGGTTCAAATTCTGTGACGCATGTTTATCAGGATCCTAATTACAAAAAACAGCTTCGTTCATACAGAGAAGAAATCGGAGAAGGTGAATCTGCAAATGCTCGGATTGAAACCGACTCATTGAATAGTGATTCCGATTACGGATATGTGGAATATGATGAAGATGATTACTACGATTACGCTTACAGTGCGAGAATCCGAAGATTTCATTCTCCTTTCTTGTATTCTGATTATTATTCTGATTATTACACAAATCTTTATTGGTACACATACGATCCGTTCTATTGGGGAACATCCATATACTTGGGATATAGTTGGTGGTATCCTTCTTACTATCATCGTTGGTATGATCCGTTTTATTGGTCCTGGCATTCGCCATATTGGTGTAATGCTTATTATCATCATCACCACCACCATCATCACCATCATCATGATATATGTTACTACAACAGCCATGACCACAACTCTAATCTTTACAGAGGAATATCAACAGGACAAAATCACATAACGAGAGCTACAAAGGGAATCTCGACGGCGGGAAAAATAGAGAGTGGAAAGTTGATGAAAGGATTGTCTTCAACAAAAGGAAACTTATCCAAGGGAACCTTATCAAGGAATACAAATTCCAATTCCTCGATGACTGCAAATCGCGGCACTTTGACAAAGCCCGCTCGTCTTACATCTGCGAAAGGTTCATCTGAAATGAAGAGACCGGCGGATAAAAGGACAAACAAGATGAGTAATCCATCGAATAAGAAATACAATAACTATAATCCACCGACTCAGAGAAATAGAATATCATCATCTTCTTCGAGAACGAATAAACAAATCAATCGTTCGAGCAACAGATCTTCATATGGCAGAGACATGAATCGCTCTTACAACAGAAGTTCTTATCGTTCTTCAGGTAGCAATCGTTCGATTTCTTCACCATCACGAAGCAGTGGCAGCAGAAGCATGGGAACAGGTTCTCGTTCTTCGTCATCAGGCAGTTCGGGAAGAAGTTTTAGAAGGTAACAATGGTATAACAAATCAAAACAATAAAGAAAATGAAAAAGTTATTTTTGTTAGCAGTGTCCATATTCTCATTTTGGGGAATCAATGCACAAGTTTCTCCGGATTATGCTTTATTCATGAGTCAATTCGGGCTTAACGGAACGGCAAATTACATATCTCGTTCAGGTGCAATAGGGGCTGTGGGAGGCGATATAATGTCTGCACACTATAATCCTGCAGGGTTGGGTTTGTATAAAAAGAGTGAGATGAGTTTTTCTTCAGGTTTGAATTTTAATTTCACAGATGGAGATGCTCTTGTAAATGATGCGGGAAGAACAAGCTTCAATTACGGAAATTTCGGTTTGCTCGGAACAATGAAAACCGGAGATAAAGGATTGAAATATGTACAATTGTCGATAGGAATCAATCGTTTGAAGAATTTCTCCAACAGAATGACCATGCACAGAGAAGATTTGACATCTTCATTTGTGAATGATGTGGTTATAGATGCGATAATTGATGCAAACGATGCTGAAAACGATTTCATAAGAGCAGGAGTCGTTGATTTGGATTCTATTTACATATCATCGATTTACGAAAGTGGAACATTCTCTCAAATAAAATCGATAAAAGAATCAGGATACATCAATGAATTCCATTTTTCCGTAAGCGGAAATGTTGATGACAAGATCTATTTCGGAGCAACCATGGGAATGCCTTTTGCTTACTACAAAAGTGTCAGCTCTTTTGCAGAAACAAGATATGATGCTGATGGAAATGATAACGGATACTACACATACAATGAAATACAGGAATTGTCGGCTGTTGGAATCAATTTGAAGGCAGGTGTTATTTTCAAACCGATTAACGCATTGAGATTGGGTGCGGCAATACACACTCCTACATATTACGGTATTGTTGATGATTATTGCTCAGAGGTTATTTACAACAAAGCATCAGGAACGGTGGCACCTACGCTTGATTATTCGATGCAAAGTCCTTTTAGATTCTTGGGAAGTGCCGCAGTTGTGTTGGGAAGCAACAAAACAGCCTTGGGGGGAACGATAAGCGTGGATTATGAATTTGCAGATTACAGTACAATGAATTTTGGCTTTGAAGACGATTTGCTGTACGAGACAAACATGAACAATATGCTTGAATCTTTGTTCAGAGCAACTCATACTTTGCGTGTCGGAGGAGAATTGAAACTTGGCATGATTGCATTAAGAGCAGGATATTCCATGATGACCAATCCATATAACGAACCAAACGATGCGGCCATGAGCACTTTGAGTTTCGGATTAGGATACAAAGGCAAGAATAATTCTTTTGATATTGCTTATGCCAATATTGCGGGTGACAGGAATTATCAGTTCTATGACGGAGCAATAGCAAAGATTTCGAAGATGAATCACTTGATTCAGGCAACCTATGCAATAAGATTCTAAGTCTCACAAAAAATACGAATGTCTCAAACCGGGAATGAAGAATATATGTCTTCGTTTCCGGTTTTCTGTATATAGATAAATTCATATCTAATCAAGATATTATTTATAGTTTCTGCGTTTGATTCTGTCGTTTCTTTGTTTTAATTTTCTCTGTCTTGAAAAGAATATTTTCATTTCAAGAGTAAATAAATGCTTCTTTTACCGTATTAAATCATTTGAATGATAGGATGTTGTTGTCTGTTGTATTGTCTAATGATTTTTGCCAATGCATTTAATCAAACTATATGGTGAGTCTTCCGATAGATAAGGAAGAAGTCTCAATCAATGGTCGTATATATGGATTTCAAAACCAATGCTTATGTTTCCCTATTTTGCAAATTCATTTTTTATTTGTACATTTGCAGATTGAATGATTTTCTAAATCAAGTTGAAAAAGATGAGCTTGACTGAATTTAGTGCATGTGTGGAAAAAGAATTTGATTTGTTCGAGAGCAAATTCAAAGCTTGTATGTCTTATGGAGAAGGCACGTTAGGCAATTTGGTCGATCATGTTTTTTCTCGGAGAGGAAAAAGACTCAGACCTCTTGTGAGTTTTTTGGTTTCCAAAACATGTGGAACAATAACGGATGCCACATACAGGGCAGCCATAATATTGGAACTTTTGCATACCGCATCGCTTATTCATGATGATGTGTTGGATGAAAGTGATTTAAGAAGAGGAAAGCCTACCGTCAACAAATTATGGGGAAACAGAACAGCAATATTGTTTGGCGATTACATTTATGGAAAATGTCTTCAACTGATTGAGACAAAGGAAGATTTCGGATTGTTGGAGATATATTCCAAAGTGGCAAAAGAATTACCTCAAGGTGAATTATTGCAAAAAGATATTTCGGAATCACAAGATTGTTCGCAAGAATCATATTTCGATGTCATAGATAGAAAGACCGCATCTTTGTTCGGAGCTTCTGCATATATAGGAGCAAAAACATCAGACAGCTCTGAAGACTATTCTTCTGTTGCAGAAGAGTTCGGGCGATTGCTTGGAAGAGCGTTTCAAATAAGAGATGATATTTTGGATTTTGACATCACTTCCGCAGGAGGCAAAGGATTTGGAAATGACATAAAGGAACAAAAAATCACTTTGCCGTTAATATTCATGTTGGATAAATTGTCTAATTCTGAAAAGGAGAGATTGCTTAGATTCATTGCAAGCAATGATAAATCGGAAGAAGAAATAAAAACATTGATAAAAGCTGTTTGTGAAACAGATTCTTTATGTAAGGCAGAGCAAGTTGTTGAGTATTATAGCGACATGGCAAAACAACAATTGCGATTGTTGCCTGACAATGAGTATAGAAAGAAGTTGGAGAATCTTACTGATTATTTGATTCTTCGTAATTTATAAATAAAAACATAAAAAGATGAAACGTTTATTTTTATTTGCGATTGCAATTACTTTGTCTGCGTTTTGTGGATATGCACAACAGACATTGCCGTCTGTAGATGTGAAAACATTGGATGGAAAGACCATAAACGCAAAAGATTTCAGCAATGACGGAAAACCGTTTGCAATATGCTTTTGGGCAACTTGGTGTAAACCTTGTATGATGGAGCTTAACACTTTTGCAGAAAACTATGAGGATTGGCAGGCAGAAACAGGTATGAAAATATATGCAGTTTCCATAGATGACACTCGTACACAAAGCAAGGTGCTTCCTTTGGTTAATAGTTCAGAGTGGGAATTTGAAGTAATCCTTGACGTAAACAGCGAATTGAAGAGAGCATTGGGCGTGAATAATCCTCCTCACAGTTTTGTAGTGAATGGAAAAGGAGAGATTATTTGGCAACATGTAGGATTCACTCCTGGAGATGAGATTCATCTTATAGAGGAAATAGAAAAGGCATTGAAAAATCAATAGTATATTTTTTGAATGAAAAGAATAGCGATTTTTATTGCAGCTGTTTGTTTATGTGTTTCGCTGAACGCACAAGGCATTTTGGGCGGAAGCGTTAGCGGAAATTTTCAGATAGATATGCAAATGTCGAGAGAGGATAGCGTAATTGGTGCAGAGAAAGTAAGTGAGAGATTCTTGAGTAATGCTTTCGCAAACATCAACTACAATGCAGGCGATTTCTCTGCAGGATTCCGTTTTGAATCTTACTTGAATCCCATACTTGGATTCGACAATCAATATAAGGGAGCGGGCATTCCTTACCGTTGGGCTTCGTATAAGAAAGACTATTTGGAAGTAACAGTCGGTAATTACTACGAACAATTCGGTAATGGTTTGGTTTTCCGTTCTTATGAGGAGAGAAACCTTGGCTTAGACAATGCAATGGACGGAGTAAAGTTGGTTGCAAAACCAGTATCAGGACTTACATTGAAAGGAGTTATAGGAAAGCAACGCTATTATTGGGAAGACATTTGGCAAACAGATAACGGACTCGTTCGAGGCTTGGATGCAGAAATCTCAATCAATGAACTGATACCTTCTTTCGCAGAAAAAAATACACGATTGACTATTGGGGGAAGCTTTGTTTCGGTTTATGAGAAAGCAGAAACGAAGTTCGTAACAATAAATGAAAAATTGTACGAAATGAAAATACCGGAAAATATCGGTGCAGCGGCATTTCGTTTGGACTTTTCTCATAAAGCATTCGGTCTTTCTGCAGAATATGCCCGCAAAGGTCAAGATCCGAATATCGTAAACAACTATATATATAGAGAAGGAGAAGCTTTGTTGGTTAAAGCCAACTATTCGATAAAGGGATTTGCCGTTTCATTGGAAGCAAAACGCATAGACAATATGAGTTTCAAATCAAAGAGAAGCGAAACAGGCAATATGCTTAATGTGAATTACCTTCCTGCAATCACGCGTCAGCATTCCTATTCACTGATGGCAATGTATCCTTACGCTACACAGGTGAATGGCGAAATGGGAATCCAAGCAGACGTAATGTATAAGATAAAGAAAGGAACTTGGCTTGGAGGAAAATATGGCACAGACGTTAAATTGAATTATTCAAGAGTAAATTCGATACATCAAGAAGCCATAGAAGGATATGAATTGAACCAAAGCGGCACAGAGGGATATACTTCTGATTTCTTCAAACCCGGAGAAGATTTGTATTTTCAAGAAATCAACCTTGAGGTAAACAAGAAAATGACCAAGGATTTGAAGATGAATTTCATGTATTCCCATCAAACATTCAACCCTATAGCATTCGGACATCCTGAAGAAGAGACTGTGATTGCCGACATATTTGTTGTTGACGGCACATACAAAATCAACAAAAAAAACTCCATAAGAGGAGAAGTTCAATGGTTGCTTACCGAACAAAACTACGGAGAATGGGCTAAAGGAGATTGGCTTCAATTGACCGCAGAGTACAATTTCGCAGGCAAATGGTTTGTTGCATTGAGCGATCAGTGGAATTACGGAAATAAAAACGGCGAAAAGGTACACTACTACAATGTTTCAGTAGGCTCGACTCACAATACAACGAGAGTAGCTCTAAGTTATGGAAAACAACGAGACGGAATCATTTGTATAGGAGGGGTTTGTAGAGAAGTTCCGGCTTCAAATGGTTTGTTTGTAACAATAAGCAGCAGTTTCTAATCTAAATATTAAGACAATGAAATTAAGAAATATATTATCAGCATTATTGTTCGTTCCTTTCGTTTTTGCATCTTGTGAAAGCTACGACGAAGACGAAAGATTGACATTGATAGGAGACGGAGAAACTCAAGATTCTGCTCCGATAACGCAACGACAAAGCGAACTTACTTTGCTGTTGGAGGATTTCACCGGTTGGAATTGTCCGAATTGTCCCAACGGAACGGAAATCCTGAACACGATTAAGGCAACTTATGGCGAAAAGGTGGTTATCACAGCAGTGCATCAAGGTCCTTTTGCAAAGCCTAAAGGAGATATTACTTTGGATTTAAGAACTGAATACGGAGATGAATTAGGAAAAGTGATGACATCGTGGCCGTCATTGTGGATTAATCGCGATATTATCCCTTCGGGAAGAGGAGAATGGCAGACAGCAGTGTCCGATTATTTCGCATCTGCAACTCACTGTTTGAACATATCACTTGGAAGTAAAACAGATGCAAACGGAAACATAATCGTATCCACAGAAATCGAAGCAGTAGAGAATGTGAACTCAAACTTGCTGATAACCTTATATGTGACAGAAAACGACATTGAAGGAAAACAAAATGACAACGGAGTAGTAATCGACTATTTGTTTCAACACGTTTTGAGAGAAAATCCGATTGTCGATTTTCCTCTTACATTCAGCCCGCTTTCACAAGGAGACAAGATACAGAAATCTTATTTGTTGACACCGGCATCTGGAGTGAACATAAACAATTGCCAAGTTGTTGTAATGGTATCAGATGCTACAAGCGGTAAAGTCTTACAAGCAAACGAAATAGAGTTAAAATAACATATTGTATAACCAATAAAAAACAATAACAATGAAAAAAATCTATTCTATTTTTTGTGCGGCAATATTGTTGGCAATAGGCATCAATGCACAAACACTTAAGGTAACCTTCGAAGGAGAAGACGTTGCACAAGGAGATACTTTGAAGGTGGAGAAAGTTGCAGGCGAAGAGATAGTAACTTACTTCAATCTTACAAACCTTACAGAAAGCCCGATGCAGGTAAGAGCTGCATTTTCAAAACTAAACACTCAAGAAGGCGATGAGTTTTTAATGTGTTTCGGAGACTGTACCCTTGACACAATCTCTCCAAGCGTAACATTGGAACCAAATGTGGAGTTTACAAACTTTGACATTGCCTACACTCCTGTAAGCAACAACTCTTCAATGATAAGAGTTTATTTGCTAAGTGCAGAAGACAACTCAGTGCTTTTTGATTTCCATGTAAAATATTACAGTGAAGGAGTATCACTTCCTGCACAAGGCAAAACCAAACCAATGAGCATAGATGTCTATCCAAACCCTATGGCAGTAAACGCAGTGGTTAATTATTACGTTCCTGCGAAGTATAAAAATCCTACAATGATTATTCGCAACATGGTGGGAAAAACAGTGAAGACATACAATCTTCATAGTGGCGAGGAAACAAAATTGAACATCAACTCTTCAGAATTGACAAGCGGAGTTTACTTCTATTCAATCGTATCAGAAGGACAAACCATCACAACCAAGAAATTGGTTATCAGAAAGTAAGAATCAGCAGAATCATATAAATATTCACTGCTCGGAATCTTGAATCGTGAGCAGAAAAACAAAATACCGATCTTGTAAAACGCAAGGTCGGTATTTTTGTTTCTTTGTTTTGTTTCTTGCTTTTATTCTTCCAAGAGTTCTTTGTTTACTTCCAGAGGATTGTATTTGTGATGTGAATCGCATTTGTCTTTGAGTACATTATTCTTTCCGCAGACGCAGTTGCTTCGATCGCCTGTGTAAGGATCCACATTTGCACAACGACGTTTGAATTCTCCGTTTTTCTTTAAGAACATTTTGATTCCGATAAAGCAAAAGCTCAATGCGAGTATTGCAATCGACACAAGCAATACCAATAATAAAGTCTTCATATTTTATTCCTTGTTTTTAGTGTCTATGATTATTGTTGTCGGTCCGTTGTTCACAAGTTCTATTTTCATATCTGCTCCGAATACTCCCGTTGCCACTTTTCCTGTGAAGACTTTTCTTGTTCTTGCGACAAAGGATTCGTACATTGGTTTTGAGAATTCAGGTTTCGAAGCTCGGATATAAGTAGGACGGTTGCCTTTTTTTGTGCTTGCGTGAAGGGTAAACTGACTTACTATCATCATTTCGCCTTTCACATCTTCCACCGAAAGATTCATCACTCCGTTTTCGTCATCAAATATTCTTAATTTGCGAATCTTATCGACCAACCATTCAATGTCTTCGTTTGTATCTGCGTCTTCAATTCCTAAAAGCACCATCAATCCTTCTTTGATTTGAGAATAGATTTCGGAATCAATGCTCAGACTTGCTCTTGTTACCTTTTGTATTACCGCTCTCATTATCGATTATTTTGTTTGCCACTGTTCGAGTTGCATTTCTTCACCATTAACGATGTTAACGTAGTTTGAGTATCTTTCTTCAGATATTTCTCCTTCCTCAACGGCCTTTTTGATTGCACAATCAGGCTCATGAATATGCGTACAATTGTAATATTTGCACTCAACAAGCTTTGCACGCATTTCAGGATAGTATCGTGCGACTTCTTCAGCATCAAAATCGACCATACCAAAGGAACGAATCCCCGGAGTATCGATTATGTTGCCGCCAAATGCCAATGGAAACATCTGTGCAAAGGTTGTGGTATGTCGTCCCTTGAGATTGCTCAAAGAGATTGCAGAAGTCTTGAGGTTGAGGTTTGAATCCAATGCATTTATTAGGGCACTTTTGCCAACTCCCGAATGACCTGAGAGTAGCGATGTCTTGTTTTGCAGAATTTCTTTCAAGGTTTCCAAGCCTGTTTTCTCCAATGCCGAAGTTTCTATGCACTTGTAGCCGACTCTCTCATAAATCGATTTTATGTAATCGGCATATTGGCGTGTTTCTTCTTCGTACAAGTCTATCTTGTTGAAGACTAATATGCACGGAATTTTGTATGCCTCACACGTAAGCAGGAATCTGTCTATAAAGCCGGTGCTTGTGCGTGGTAAGACGGCAGTAACGATAAGTAAAGCTTGATCTATGTTTGATGCAATAATGTGTGTCTGTTTTGAAAGTTTGGTTGCTTTGCGTATAATGTAGTTTTTGCGTTGCTCAATCTTGCATATCAATCCGTAAGACGTGGAATCGGAAGGAATAAACTCGACAATGTCGCCTATGGCTATGGGATTGGTGGATTTAATCCCGCTTATCTTGAATTTACCCTTGATACAGCATTCGAATTCCTTGCCTTCTGCGTTCTTAACCGTATAATGACTGCCCGTTGTCCTTATAACCGTACCTTTATCCATTTATTTAATCTTTTGTATTCAAAATCGGGAAGTTTCTTTCTTTGTTTCCGCAAAACGAATCAAAGAAAGATTTTGCTGTTTCTTTGTTTCATTTTCCCGAAATCAAGTTTCAAAGGTAGGGCTTATTTTTGAATTGGAGCGAACTTCGAATGTTTTTTACGTTTTTTTTGTTTTACAATGGTCGTTTAGTCATTGGAGACTCTGTTTGCTTTGTTTTATGTGAAAAATCCGTAAATTTGCACATTGGAACAATTGAACGGAAAATGAATTGGCTTGAATTAACGGCGGCAATAATCGGATTCATCTACATTGTATTGGAGTATAAAGCCTCTGTGTGGCTGTGGTTCTTCAGCATACTTTCGGCATTGCTTTATGTGTGGGAATTTTTCCAAAACGGAGTTTATGCGAACATGCTGATACAGGTTTATTATCTGATTATAGGAATATATGGTTTGTTGGAGTGGAAAGGAATCCTGAAAAAGAAAAAACAAGAAGAAGTCCCGATTACCTCAATGCCGAAGAAACTTGTCCTGCCATTGGTTTTGATAAGTCTTTTCTTGTGTTTGCTTTGTCCGTTCGTGCTTAGAGAATTCACAGACAGTGAAGTATGGTTGTTTGATGGTGTTTCGACGGCTTTAAGTGTTGTTGCAATGTGGTTATTGGTGAAGAAATATTACCAACAGTGGCTTTTCTGGATAGTCGTTGAGCCTCTTGTCGTATTGACTTCAATTCAGGCTGAAATGTATGCAACAGCCGGTTTATACTTTGTTTACACCATAATAGCGATAATGGGTTATTTCAAATGGAAACGACAATCCGAAAAGATATGAATGCAATGCGTTTCACCGATGCTTTGAATCTTGATGACATAGAGGCGATAGTGTTGGCCAAAGGCGAATTTCCTCATCATGAAATTCCTGTTTCGCTTCTGCAAAAGAACATTCCGATAATTTGTTGTGACGGAGCGGTGGAGGCATTGCACAAATCGGGCAGAGAAGCCTTTGCTTTGATTGGCGATGGCGATTCAATATCAGATTCTTTGCGTAAAAGATATGAATCCAAATGGCATTTCGTTGCCGACCAAGAGACGAATGATCTGACCAAAGCAGTGAACTATTGCATCGAAAAAGGATTTCACAACATTGCGATATTGGGTGCAACCGGTATGAGGGAGGATCATACCATGGCAAACATAAGTCTGTTGATTGATTATGCAAAGAAAATCAGCGTAAGAATGTTTACCGACCATGGAGTTTTCATTCCGATTTTCGAAAGCACGACTTTTGTTTCTTTTCCAAAACAACAAGTATCTGTATTTTCATTGGAACCCGATAAGGCTTTGACTTCGCGAAATCTTCTTTACCCTATAGAGAATAGAACCTTCAAATATTGGTGGGAAGGTAGTTTGAATGAAGCCGAAAACAAAAACTTCACCCTTGAAACCAAAGGTGAAGTCATTGTATTTCAAACTTACGAAGCCAAACCTTAGATTTTGCGTCTTTGTTTGTTCTTTTTGCTGACCCAAAGGCCGTAAACTTCGCTTACATTGCCGGCTGTAACAAACGCATCAATCTTTTCTTCATCTATAAGCTTCATCAATCGTGTGAATTCGTCTTTGTTGAGCAATACTTCAATCTCTGTTTTCTTTTCTTGGCTGTATCCTCCCGTTACTTCATAGAGAGTAACACCTCTTACCAAGTCATTGACGATGAATTCTCTTAAACGTTCGTGTTGAGATGAGATTATGCAAACTCTTTTCTTGTTGTTAAGTCCTGCTGTGAAGTAATCGACAACCAAACCATTGATCCAGGTTCCTATAAGTCCTATTACAACCATATGGAACGGGTTAATTGCAAACGCAGTACAACAAATCACCGCACCTGCAACCGAAACCGATGCTCCTATATCAAAGTGTAAGTATTTGTTTACAATCTTTGCCAAAATGTCAAGCCCACCTGTGGAAGCGTTTATTTTGAAAAGAACTGTTTGAGCCGCACTTAAAATAAGGACAAAACAACAAAGGTCGAACCAAATATCACCCATAATTGACGGAATCTCCGCACCCTCTCTTATGAAGTTTTCATACGGAAAATAAGTTTCTAAAATTCTCATCATAGGTCCGAGAATAAGGGCGGTGTAAACTGTTTTGATACCGAATTCTTTGCCAATAAGGAAATATGCAAGCACCAATAAGATTGCATTTATTACAAATATGACCGTCGAAACAGGCAGTGCCATTCCGAAAAGCTGTTCCGAAACTCCGCTTATCACAATCGACAAACCCGAAATCGTTCCAATAATCAACTTGCTTGGGACAAGGAAATAATAAACCGCACAAGCGGTAACCATCATTCCCACAGTCATAATCAGTAATTCAACCCAGAATTTTTTTGTTTTTAATACGTTCCCTACTTGATTCAATGTAGCATTAAAATCCATAGCCTTAATTTTTGTTTTTTTTGATTGGCAAAAGTACGAAAGAAATTTCAATCAGACTAAGCATTAAGCCCTAAAATTATTTCTTTATTTTAATTTTTTGTTTCTTGATTTCATTTCAGCGAATCTTTGTTTTAATTTCTTGAAATCAAGAATCGTTGTAGCAGTGTTTCAACCCCTTGAAAATGGATGGTGTTTTCGGGTATTTGATGGCTGTTTTGGGATAATTGAGACCGTGTTTCGGTGTTTTTGCTCTTTTTTTCGTAACTTTGCCCGTTAATGATATGAGATAGGTTTTTGAGAACGTCTGATAATTATGAAGAACATAAGAAACTTTTGCATAATCGCACACATAGATCATGGGAAAAGCACTTTGGCAGACAGGCTTTTGGAATTCACCAACACCGTTTCGCAAAGAGAAATGGAAGCTCAGGTGCTCGATAACATGGATTTGGAAAAAGAAAGAGGGATAACGATAAAAAGTCATGCCATTCAAATGAAATATGTCTTTGAAGGCGAGGAATACCATCTTAACTTAATAGATACCCCTGGCCATGTCGATTTTTCCTATGAAGTATCCCGTTCGATAGCTGCTTGCGAGGGAGCCTTGCTTATTGTGGATTCGACTCAGGGAATTCAAGCACAAACCATCTCGAACTTGTATCAGGCGATAGATAACAACTTGGAAATAATCCCAATTTTGAACAAGATGGATTTACCTAACGCAATGCCGGAAGAAGTTACCGATCAGATTGTGGATTTGATTGGTTGCGATCCCGAAGATGTGATTCCGGCGAGCGGAAAGACCGGTTTGGGCATAGAAACCATACTTGAAAGAATCATAAAGACCATTCCGGCACCGAAAGGCGATGCTTCAGCACCGCTACAAGCCTTGATATTCGACTCTGTCTTCAATTCATTCCGCGGAATTATCTCTTACTTTCGCATAATGAACGGAGAATTGAAACGAGGCGACAAAGTAAAATTTGTAAACACGGGAAAAGAATACGATGCCGACGAAATAGGAGTATTGGGCTTGAAGTTGATACCACAACAAAAGCTTTCATGTGGGGAAGTCGGCTATATAATTTCGGGAATCAAGACTTCATCGGAAGTGAAAGTTGGAGACACGATAACCTCTGTTGATAATCCTTGCGAGAAAGCAATAGATGGATTTGAGAATGTAAAACCTATGGTATTCGCAGGCATATACCCTGTGGATTCTGACGATTATGAGGAACTGAGAAGCTGTATCGAAAAGTTGCAACTTAATGACGCTTCATTGACATTTGAACCCGAAAGTTCCTTAGCCTTAGGCTTCGGATTCCGTTGCGGTTTTCTCGGATTGTTACACATGGAGATAATTCAGGAACGCCTTACGCGAGAATTCAATATGGACGTCATCACAACCGTTCCAAACGTAAACTATAAGGTTTACACAACCAAAGGAGAGGTTCTTGATGTCTATAATCCGTCCGGCTTACCTGAACCGAATTATATTGATTACATAGAAGAGCCTTACATAATGGCGTCGATCATAACAAAGACTGATTTTATCGGACCTGTGATGACGCTTTGTATAGAAAAGAGAGGAATCCTCAAAAATCAACATTACCTTTCCACAGACAGGGCTGAGATAACTTTTGAGTTGCCTTTGGGAGAAGTTGTCTTCGATTTCTACGACAAACTCAAGTCAATATCGAAAGGATACGCCTCTTTCGACTATCATCCTTCGACATTCCAATGCTCAAAGCTTGTAAAGCTTGAGATACTTTTGAACGGAGACCCTGTCGATGCTCTTTCTACATTGACACACTTCGACAATGCTTATCCGCTTGGAAGACGTATGTGCGAGAAACTTAAAGAACTGATACCAAGACAGCAATTCGATATAGCGATTCAGGCAGCCATAGGTTCTAAAATCATAGCTCGTGAAACCGTTAAGGCAGTTCGAAAAGACGTAACGGCTAAGTGCTACGGTGGAGACATATCTCGTAAGCGTAAATTGTTGGAAAAACAGAAAGAAGGTAAGAAAAGAATGAGACAGGTCGGCAATGTGGAAGTACCGCAATCGGCTTTCCTTGCAGTCCTTAAATTGGATTAAAAAATTAAAACAAAGAAATAAAATGACAGCATCAATAATCATAGTGGCGTTATTGGCAATCGTAATCATCGTAAAGGAGTTTTACGGAAGCGAAGCAATCAAAAAATTTGTTGAAAACGAACAAAAGAAAACCATTCTCGAGATTCAAAAAATTCAAGAGAGCGAAGTAAGAAAAGTAGTTACGCCTATACAACTGCAAGCCTACGAACGCTTGGTTCTCTTTTTGGAAAGAATGACACCGAACAACCTTGTGCTTCGTTGTTATCAAGCAGGAATGACAACACAACTGCTAAAGGATGTAATGATTCAAAACATCAGAGATGAATTCGAGCATAACCTTTCACAGCAGCTTTATATCTCATCTCAGGCATGGGCTTACATAAAAAATGCTAAGGAAGATATGATAAACACAATAAATTCCATACAAGCCAAAGAAGGAGAGACAATGACGCCGACTGCTTTTGCCGGCACCTTGTTTGAGTTGCTTGCAGGCAAAGAAAGTCAGATAGAATTGGCACAAGACTTCTTGAAAGAAGAGATTCAAAAGAAATTTCAATAATAAGAATTCCGTGACTTGGAATTTTGTTTGATGGATTTATGTTAGTCAAAGCAAAGGTTAAGGACTTGAACAAATTATCTTGTTTGAAGTCTTTGAATGCCACAAAGGGAGAAGACAGAAATATAGAGGGAATATATTGTGGCGATCTGTTGAGCGATGTGCTTGCATCTGCAAAGCAGGATTATTTACTCTTGACAATACAAAACCATAAGAACGTTGCAGCGGTTGCAATCCTCAAAAAACTTTCTTGCATAGTGCTTTCAAAACAAGTGCAGGCAAGTGAGGATATGCTGAACCTTTGCTCCGAAAACGACATAGCAGTATTCCAATCCTCCGAAGATAGTTTCAACACTGCCGTACTCTTATACGAATCGCTCAAATGAAAGAAATATCGCTCCATATCCTGGATTTGATAAACAACAGCCTTGCCGCCGAAGCCACGAAAGTCGATCTCGAAATAACAGACAGCGTTTCGGAAAACGTAGTCCGCATAAAGATTTCCGACAACGGCTGCGGCATACCGCTCGAAGACTTGGAAAAAGTTACGGATTGCTGTTACACACTGAGGAAAGAAAGAAATATCGGTTTGGGATTGGCTCTTGCAAAACAGAACGCAGAACGCAGCGGAGGAGGATTAAGAATAGAAAGCATATATCGAAGAGGCACGAAGGTCGAATTCTGGTTTCAAAGAAATCATATCGACCGTCAGCCTTTGGGAAGTATGGCATCGGTAGTCTCTATCGTCAGTTCGCAACCGTCAATCGACCTTTGCTATCGTCATAGCACCGATTGGGGAGAGTACGTCTTTGATAGCAGAGATTGGAAAGGCGACTGCGAATATCTAAGTGCCAAACAACTGTTACAGATTCAAAGACAAATAGAACAAGGCTTGGAATCAATAAAAGGAAATAAGATATAAACAAAACATAAAAAGGAATCAGTTATGACATTGGAAGAAAGAATCAACGCAGACATCAAAGCGGCGATGTTAGCCAAGGAAAGAAAAAAATTAGACGCCCTCAGAGCAGTCAAATCCGCTATTCTGCTATTGAAAACCAACGGTTCGGGAGAAGCAATCAGCCAAGAAGCAGAAATAGCCTGCCTTCAAAAATTGGTCAAACAAAGAAAAGAATCCGCAGAACTCTACAAACAACAAAACCGAATGGACTTGTACGAAGACGAAGCCTTTCAACAAGCCGTCATAGAGGCGTATCTGCCTGAGCAAATGAGCGAAGATGAAATCAGAACGGCATTGCAAAAAATCATATCGGAGACAGGAGCAAGTTCAATGAAAGATATGGGAAAAGTAATGGGAGCTGCACAAAAAGCATTCGCAGGCAGAGCCGACAACAAACTCGTTTCCTCAATCGTCAAAGAACTTTTGGGATAACCTTTCTTGATTTCAGAAAATTCTTTTCAAGAAAGATTTTCGTAAAATCAAGATTCGTTTCGCTGAAATCAAGATTCGCAAAAACAAAACGAGCGTTCGCAAATGCAAAAGCAAGTTGAACGCTCGTTTATATTTATTTTTGTTTTTTCAAATCCTCGTAATCGGGATCGTTATAGCCGTTTTCAAAATATATCGTTATCTTGTACGGACCCGACTTTCCGTCCACCGTCAGCCAGACCAATCTGTAGATCGCCGTTCTTTGGTCCGAACCTTTTTGAAAGAAAGCAGCATCATATATTTCGTTGTAAAGAGCAACTCCGTTCAAGACATCTTCATTTTCACTTATCGTTTGATTGGTCTTATGCGGAATGTAGTTGTTGTCGTTCTCTAATCTGCGGACAAGATCGTTGAACCTGCGTTTGATGAAACTGCCGTCCAAAGACGCAGCATCCGACACAGCAAGTCTCCAAACTTTGTCTGCGTGCATCTGAATCTCGATCGAAACCGGTTCCCCCTTGTATTCGCCTTTCAAAACCTCTCCCGAGCGTGATAAGACGAAACCTTTCTCCTGCAGTTTGCCGATCATCTCTTCTTTAGTGCCGTCCACAGGGATTCCCATGAAAGTTATTACTTCTTTTTGTGCGTTAAGTGCTACCGAAAGCACGATGGTAGCGAATAAAATCAATGTTTTTTTCATATATCTGATGTATTAAATGTGTTCGATTATCGTTCCGATAAAACGAAATCACTGATAAAAAAATTGTTTCGTCGAATAAAAAAATGAATTTACTATTCGATGCTTTCTGTGGTAGGATTCGCAAAAACAAAACGAGCGTTCGTAAATGCAAAAGCAGGTCGAACGCTCGTTTTTCTTTGTTTCTATTATTTTTTAGAAGTGATAACCAAGTTGGAAAAGGTAATAAAGTGATTCATAGCTATACTCAATATCACCATAGCCATATTTGTGACAAGGATTCGAAGAAAAAATAAACTTAAAACTGAAAGAAAAATCATTATACCTTATTCCTATTTCCGGAGACAATGCTACACCCGTCTCGAAAATGTGATAATAGAAATCAACCCAATCATCCCTTCTTTCTGACAAAGGAATAGAAAGTCCCAAAGCAAGGTCTGTCCAAATGCTTGTTGATTCAGTGAATCTGTATTCGTAGTTTATACCTGCCATAACAGGAATAATCGATAAACCAGAATATTCTTCTTCGAATGTAAAAGCGTTTCCGATTTCTCCCAACAGCCTTATGTCATACTTATCGAAAGGTTTGTATTTGTATTTCATTCCAATTGAAAATCCTAAACTTTTTGCAAAATTTGCAATTACTCCTATACCGCCGTGAAGGCTTATGTCATCTTTTGCAATCGGTAGTTTGGATTTATGAACAACGGGATCTTCTGTCGTTACAAGAAGAAGAACGCCTCTCGGGTCTGATTGCGTCATGTATTTAAGCCCGGATAAATATCCGTTTGAGCGGATTAAATCCAATTCTTCTTGGGTTGGAAGTCTCCAAGAATCGTATCCGTAGCTTTCTTCTTTGTTTATATTTCCTATAAGGTCGTATGGCTTTCCGTGAAACTTACCTAAATCTTCGGGATACAGCTTCAAATAACCGTGAAGCACCACAACGTCGGTTCTTTCTCTCTTGCTGTTGTCTTCGGTTATACTTGTGGTCATGTTTTTCGGTAATGTGCTGCCGCCGTCCTTGCTTTGGTCGTCCTCAACCTTTTCTTCGATTTTGAATTTCTCTATTTCCAATTCCATTTTCTTTGCCAAACGTTCTCCCAATTGCTGCATTGTGCCTCTGTAAGAAGTGTTTTTGTCAAACGAAATACCGTCTTTTGCAACCACTGTGCCGGTTTGAACATTCACAACCCTGATATCGACATTGTATTGCTCCATTACAATGTTCACATCTCCCACAACAATAAGCGAAGCGTTCAATTGCTCACCCATAGCCACCATGTCGGAGGTCGTGAACTTCGATTTCTGAAACCTCTGTTCCTGCAACAATCTGTCGACTCTTGTTCTCTCGATTATCTCTGCTTCTTTCGGCTCAAAGTAAGTGTTGAAAATGGCAGATATACCGTCGACATCATTTTGGTTAACGCCTGCTCCTGCGTTGAAATCGAAGATTGCGATTCTTTGTGCAAAAGCAGAACTTGTCAAAACAAGCATCGCAATCAGCCAAAGCACCTTTAATGAATGTTTACTCATATCTTATTGTTTTTAGTTTCGAGTTTATAAAAATAAAAAATCGTGAACTTAATTCTTATCGTTGAATGAGGTCCTCGAAACTACCTGTTTACCAAATAAGAAAAGCTCACGAAAATCATCGTGAGCGTTTTCAGCTTGTCTTTTGGTAAACTTGTATGAAATTTTCGAGGTTTCATATAGCCAAATCTAAGCAAAAACGCTTTTTATCTGTCTTTTTAATTTTCTAAGTCGTTATAATAAATCTTTTGTTTGCCGTTTCCTCCTTTTTTAATTTGGTTTCAGTTTACAAAAGCAAAGGTACAAAACTTTCATAAACCGACAAAATAATCTCTCGCAAAGTTCGCAAAATCGCAAAGGCTGATTGAGTGAGGTTTAAGGCTTAAGGATGAAAGTTTAAGGTCGAAATACTGACGGCAAACTTCCTTAAACCTTAACCATTCTTCCTTAAACCACTCTCAGACTTCTTTTGCGGAATGTTTCCTTTACTGATACCGGCAGTATCGCTAACTGATACTGGTAGTACCAATAACTGATACTGGTATTATCACTTACTGATAATGGTAGTACCACTTACCGGTACGGGCAGTACCAATAAGCTGAATTTTTTTGAAACTGCGTTTAGGTATTTTTTTCCTTACTTCGGCAGTCGGCAATCGGCTGTTGGCAAACACAAAACGAGCGTTCGATTCTATAAATCTTTGTCGAACGCTCGTTTTTATTTACCTTATATTTATAGTGTATAAAGAGAGGAATTTGAAACCTTATTTCAGTGATTTCTTTTCAAGAAATATTTCCACAAAACAAAGAAAGAGAAAAATAAAACGCTCGTTTGTCAGCTTGCAGCAAAGACTCACGAGCGTATTTCTTTGTGTCAAAAAAATAAAAAGCCGGGAATTTTCCCGGCTTGTATGTTCTTATTTTTTAGTTGGAACTTTTATTGTTTCACCATGGTCTTCTATGATCATCTTATACCATTCTTGTGGATATTCAGGCTGTTCAGGGAAAACGCATTGTCCTTTTCTGTAAGGGCTTTCCTCAAATTTTCCATTGGTTTCTTTTTTGATGTTTCCATCGATGTATTTAACCAATAAGAATTTGCTGAGTTTGTTCCATGATTTCATCATTTGATCTGCTTTTGCAAGAGAAAATTGTGTCATGACTTCTCTCATCTTTGCAGGATTTCCTTTTTCTGCAATCAATCTCTTATCTACTTGTGCCACTTCTTCGATGAAAGATTTTTCCAATTTGCTTTGCTCTTTTCTAATATCAACAATCATATCGGAATATCTTGAATATGCCATGTTGGTCACAAGGTTGAACAACCAGAATGCTGAAGTTTCAGAATATTCTACCATACTTCCATTTCCTTCTGCAAAGCATTCAGGAACTTTTTCTATCGAGCAATACATCGGAACGTAAACTGTTGAATATGTATCATCGACTCCGAACCACAATATACCTTTTGAATATTCAGGCATCCAAGAACGAGTTTGTGCTACAAAAGAGAAACCTGTTTGTTGTGTGGATGTAGCTCTTTCATGTACGTACTCTTGACCATCAACCTTGAATCCCATTGGTCTCCAACGGTAAGGACAAGCGAAAGGTCCTGCTCCAAGGTCTTTAGTCATATCCATAGGAGTTCCTTCGTAGTGATCTCTCATCAATTCCATTACATCCTTTACATCCAATTTGCTTTCAGGTTTTATCCACAAAGGCATACGGTTTGTTAAATCGTGTCCCATTGCATATTTTTCATATTTTATCATCTCTTTGTTGCAACGTAGAAATGCAGCATAAACTCTCGCTTCGCAACCTCTTGCTCCCGAGAAATCCAATGGTGCGTATGTGTCGCTGAAAGAAAAATCCTTGTCTTCTCCGTTGAAGTATCCTTTCAAACGAGCGAAAGTAATAACATCGTGAGAGTAAACAACTTCAACCTCAGGTCTGAATATCTCTTTCATTTTCTTTGAAGAGATTGATTTGAAACTGCCTTTGGTTTCTTGAGGGAAGGTAGTGATTCTTGCGTGATTTGCATGTCCTGAGATGTATCCGTCAGGCACTCTCATAGCTACCCATACCGCTCCTTTTGTCCAACGTTTGTCGATTTTTCCTTTTTTGTTGTAAACCGGTGCTCCTTTGCCGATAAGTTCCATAATCCAAACTTCATTACCGTCAGATATAGAGAAACTTTCACCAGATGAATAATAACCGTATGTCTCAACAAATTCTGCCATTTGCTTTATCGCTTCTCTTGCATTCTTTGCACGTTGCAAGGTAAGGTAAATCAAACTTCCGTAATCTATTCCTCCAGTTGTGTCAACCAATTCTTCTCTTCCTCCGTATGTAGTTTCAGAAATAGCTAATCCCCATTCGTTCATGTTACCTACGGTTGTGTAAGTATTTGCCACTTGTGGGATTTTGATAAGTGGTTTGCCTGAATCCCAATCGATGATTTGCAACATTGTTCCTGCAGGATATTGTGCTGCACGATTGTAATATAGTTCGCCATAAAGGGTGTGCGAATCCGCTGCATAAGTTATCATGGTCGAACCATCTTTTGACGCACCTTTTGTTATCAGAAAGTTGGTGCAGGCAAATGATGTGCTGATGCTCATAAGTGCCACAAGAATTGCGGCTAATTTTTGCTTTGTACTCATTTTCTTTTCTTGTTTATTGTTTGTTATTAATTCTTTCCAATGGATTGTTTACTTGTTTTCTGATACTATTGTACCGATGTGCTCGCCTGTTATCACTTTGAGAAGATTGCCTTTCTTGTTCATGTCGAATACATATATAGGCATTTTGTTTTCTTGACAAAGAGCGAAAGCCGTAAGGTCCATAATCTTTAATTGTTTGCTTAATGCTTCTTCGTAAGTCAAAGAAGAATATTTCGTCGCATTTGGATCTTTTTCCGGGTCTGCTGTATATATTCCATCGACTCTTGTTCCTTTCAAAATGGCATCAGCCTGCATTTCTATGGCCCTGAGACTTGATGCGGTATCTGTAGTAAAGTACGGGTTGCCTGTGCCTCCGCCTATGATAACCACTCTTCCTGCTTCAAGGGCTTGTTTGATCCTTGCACGGGAACTTTCTTTGCAGATAGGCTCTATTGCCAAGCCGCTGAGCAATTCTGTTTTAACTCCTTGTTTCTCCAATTCTGCCTGAAGTGCCATTGAATTGATTACTGTGGCAAGCATTCCCATGTAATCGCCTTGCACTCTGTCCATGCCTTTTGCAGCTCCTTGCAATCCCCTGAATATGTTTCCTCCACCTATAACAACGGCTATCTCTGCTCCTTTGCCTTTTGCGTTTTTTATCTCTTCTGCATATTGAGTCAACATCTCGGGACTGATTCCGTAGTCTTGATTTCCCATTAAGGATTCACCACTCAGTTTCAGTAATATTCTTTTGTATTTCATAGATTGTTTGTTTTGTTTTTTCGTTTCTTTGTTACAATTCTTTTGTTTTTGATTTCACCGGATTATTTCTTTGAAAAAATCATCTTTGTTTTTGAAACAGACATGCATCTCCGAAAGAAAGAAATCTGTAAGAGTTTTCAAGTGCAAAATTATAGGCTTCTTTCCATTTGTTTCCTATCATGGCACTGACCAATAACAACAATGTGCTTTTGGGTTGATGAAAATTGGTGACCATACCCGTTGTTATTTTGTACTCATAAGAAGGTGCGATGATGATTTGTGTTTGTCCATAGAGGTAATCTACGTTGTTTTGTGTCAGATTTGCAAGTATGGCTTTTAATGCTTCTTTGGTGGGAATATTTGTCGGTTCGGCATAAGGTTCCCATTGTTTTATGTCGATGTCTTGGTATTTACCATCACTTTTCAGAAGTTTTATTCCATGCCAATACAAACTTTCGATTGTTCGAACGGAAGTTGTGCCTATGCAAACCACTTTCTTGTCGCAGTGATTTAGCAAATCTTCAATAACGTTCTTGCTTATGCAGATTTTTTCCGTGTGCATGATATGCTCTCCTATGGTTTCGCTTGTTACGGGTTTGAATGTACCTGCTCCTACGTGAAGAGTAACGAAATCATATTTGATTTGACGAGATTTCAAATCAAGAAATGTTTTTTCAGAAAAATGCAACCCGGCAGTGGGTGCGGCAACCGAGCCGTCTTGATCTGCGTAAATTGTTTGGTAATCGGTTTTGTCTTCTTCCTTTGCTTCTCTTTTCAAATACGGAGGAAGAGGTACCACGCCCATGCTTTGCAACACTTCTGCAAAACTGAGTTCTTCATTCCATTTGAATTGAATCACCCACGTGTTCTCGTTTTGTTCTATTCTTGTTGCTGAAAGAGTAACGTTTTTCCCTCCATATACCATGGTTTTCTCCAAACTTCCTTCTTTCCATTTTTTGTTGTTACCTACCAAACATTTCCATTTGCATTGTTGTTTCTCGGAAAACGCCAACTGCATATCGTTTGGTTCAATCGGTTCAAGACAAAATACTTCTATCGTGGCTCCGCTTGGTTTCTGAAAGAATAATCTGGCATAAACAACTTTTGTGTCGTTCAGTATGACCAAGGTATCGTTATCCAACAACTCAGGAAGGTGGAAAAATATTTTGTTTTCTATTTTCCCATCTTCCGAAAGATAAAGCAGCTTTGCCTGATCCCTTTCTTGCAAAGGGTGTTTGGCAATATTCTCCTCTGAAAGAGGATAGTCAAAGTCCTCTATTGCAATAGACGAAACTTCAACCATGAGGTTACGCTTGCTTGATGACAAATGTGTAACTTTCCATTATTGGATTGTGAAGAAGTTCTTTACATGCTTTCTCCACTTTTTCTTCAGCTTCTTTTTCGTTGGCAGCTTCTATTTCAAGTGTTATGTGTTTACCTATTCGTACGTTGGAAATAACTCCAAGACCAATGTTTTTCATACTTGATGTTACCGCTTTTCCTTGCGGATCCAATAAAGCCTTCAAAGGCATTACGTCAATTTCTGCGTTGAATTTCATTTTTTTATTAAATTTGTTATGATAGATACTATGATATACGTCAAAACTATAAAGGGTATTGCAAAGCAATTTAGAATAAACAACAATGCAATACATATCAATAAAAATCCAAACTTGATTTTATTGTCTTTCCATGAGAAATTTTTGAATTTCAAAGAAAACATAGGTATCTCACTTACAAGCAATACAGACATGATTACCGATCCTATGCAAATGAAGTATGGATTTGAAAGAAAATTCACTATTGCCATGTACATCTGTTCGTCATACAATCCCCATAAGTGAATCTTTTTGTAAGCAAGATTTTGCAATAACGGAATAGATAGCCACAATAAAGCATTGGCAGGAGTAGGTAGACCGATGAAACTTGTTGTCTGACGTTCATCTGTGTTGAATTTTGCTAAACGATAAGCAGACATCAAAACCATGCAAAGAGGTATGAGGTGAATATAAGGAGTGTCGGTTGTGTCTTTGACAATTTCCACCATTAAAAGAGACGGTGCAAGTCCGAATGTAACAACGTCGGCAAGAGAATCCAGCTCTTTGCCTATCGAAGAGCTGACTTTTAACAATCTTGCAACGAATCCGTCGAAGAAATCAAATATTGCACCGAGTATTATCAACAATGCCGCTGCCACAAACGGAGCTTTGACCGGATTGTGATAGATGCAGTAAACCGATAACACACCACATAGGAGGTTTGCCAAGGTTATGCAATTTGGTATTTGTTTTTTTATCATGTTGTTCTCGTTTCAGAGTCCAAAATTACTCATTTATTATTAAATAGAACGTAAAAAATGATACTTTTTGTTAGTTTTTAGAGTTATAATTTATATCTTTGCAGTGTGAAACGATGTTTTGCGAACTAGAAATCTGATAATAACGAGGTGTTTTTTGAAAAGAAAACACGCTTACATTGAAGTAATGACAACAATTATATGATTTATTATGAGTGAAGAAGCAAAAAAAATACTGTCCGAAATGGATGGTTCGATGACTGAGGCAATCTCGCATTTGGATAAAGAATTGGGTAAATTGAGAGCAGGCAAGGCATCTCCGGCTATGCTAAGTGGTGTCAAGGTTGACTATTACGGAACAATGACTCCTTTGGATCAGATAGGAAACATAAGTACACCGGATGCAAAACAAATAGTTGTTCAACCATGGGAAAAAAGCCTTTTAGGGGCAATAGGAAAGGCTATTCAGGCTGCAAATTTGGGATTTATGCCTAAGGTGGAAGCTGACGTGGTTAGAATAGTTCTGCCTCCTGTTACTGAAGAGAGAAGAAAGGAACTTTGCAAAAAAGCTAAGGCTGAGGCAGAAACAGCCAAGGTTGCTGTGCGTAACATACGTAGAAACATGATGGAGAAAGTTAAAAAGTTGAAAGATAATGGTACTCCTGAAGATGAAATCAAGTCTTTGGAAAAAGACGTGCAAGATGTTACGGATAAATTTGTAAAAAAAGCAGATGAGATAGTTGCTACCAAGGAGAAAGAAATAATGTCAATATAATAAGTTATTAAAAAGGACAATGAGTGAACGATGTTCATTTATTGTCCTTTTTGTATACGTTTTGTTTTTATTGTACGTTAGATAAAGAATAATATTTAATACTTTCACAGATGGAAGATAGGCATGTGCGATATTCTGAAGAAGAATTGCAAGAATTTAAGGCTATAATATTGGATAAGTTAGCTAAGGCAAAAGAGAATTTGGCCATGTTGACTGAAGCGTTTGCCAATGATGCAAACGATATAAGCGATACAGCACCGACCTTTAAGATTCTTGAAGAAGGAAGCAGCGTATTTAGCAAGGAAGACAATGCAAGAATGGCTGCGAGACAACAAAAATTCATAAAGGATCTTGAATCAGCTCTGATAAGAATTGAAAATAAGACCTATGGTGTTTGCAGGGTTACCGGTAAATTGATACCTAAGGAAAGATTAAAGCTAGTTCCTCATGCTACATTGAGCGTTGAAGCAAAATTAAAACAAAACAAAAAGTGAAAGATTTAAGATTGCCTCTTTTTTTAGTTGTTGCAGTTCTTGTAATTGACCAAATAGTAAAGATATGGATTAAATTGAATCTCTCAATCGGAGAAGAAATCAATCTTATCGGGGATTGGTGTAAATTACATTTTATAGAGAATGAAGGAATGGCTTTTGGCATGTCTTTTGGAGGGGCAACCGGGAAATACATTCTTACCTGCCTGAGAATAGTTGCTTCATTGCTGATAGGGGCTTACCTTTTGAAACTTGTGAAAAAAGGAGAAAGCAAATTGGTTGTATGTGGTTTTGCTTTGATTTTTGCAGGAGCTGTGGGTAATATAGTCGATTCTCTGTTTTATGGCTGCATTTTTTCCGAGAGTACTTTCTTTCAAGTTGCAGAAATCTTTCCGGAGCAGGGTGGATATGCACCTTTAGGATTGGGAAAAGTCGTTGATATGTTTTATTTCCCGTTGATAGACACGATTTGGCCTGATTGGATGCCTTTTGTTGGAGGAAAACCTTTCAGATTTTTCAATGCCATATTCAATGTGTCTGATATTGCCATAACGGTTGGAGTGTTTATTTTGCTTATTGCTTTTTTGTTTCTTGGCAAAAAGGCAGATGGAGTGATAGTTGAGGAAAACATTGTAACAGATAATAAAGAGGAGTAGAAAAGTGGAGATTCTGATAATACTATCTTTAATATTGGTAAACGGATTGTTCTCCATGTCGGAGATTTCCATTGTTTCGTCTCGAAAATCCAAGCTCGAGGCAGAATCTAAAAAAGGAAACAAAACATCAAAGCAAATACTGAAAGTCGCCGAAAACCCGGACAGATTTCTATCTACCGTACAGATTGCAATAACTGCGATAGGTCTGATAACGGGTATGTATTCCGGTGAGAGTTTGATAAAACCTTTGGGGATGTTTATCAGTAGCATCGGATTGGATGAATATTATTCTCAAATCATAGCAAGATTCATAATCGTTGTTTCAATAACCTATGTAACGCTTGTTTTAGGAGAATTATTCCCGAAAAAACTTGGAATGAATAGTCCCGAGAAAATATCAGCCATAATAATAAAACCGATGAATTTGTTGTCGAGATTGTTTCATCCGTTTGTTTGGTTGCTTTCTGTTTCCACACAGGCATTAGCAACTTTGTTCGGTTTGAAGAAACAAAATAACACGGTAACGGAAGAAGAAATCAAATCGATAATAAATGATAGTACGGAAGATGGTGAGATTCAAGAAGTGGAGCAAGATATTGTTGACAGAGTATTTTCTCTTGGTGATCGGGATATTTCTTCCTTGATGACACATCGCACAGAATTTGAATGGCTTGACATGAATGACATGTTGAGCAATGTCAAACAAAAATTATCGAAGCGTATTCATTATATATATCCCGTGGCAGACAAAACCCTGGATAAGATTGTCGGAGTCATTTATTTGAAAGACTTGTTCAATAAATTGGATGAAGACACAAAAGTCGGGGATGTGATGAGGGAACCTCAGTATCTTCATGAAAGCGTAAGCGTTTATGATGCCTTGGAAACATTCAAAGAAAATAAAATACACTATGCCCTGATAATAGATGAATTTGGAATGGTTGAGGGAATGGTAACGATGAATGATATTTTGGAATCTTTGGTTGGAAACTCCTCAGAGTTTGAAACAGAAGATGATGAAGACGAATTCGTCGAAAGGAATGATGGAACCTATTTGGTAGGAGGGCAATATTCGTTTTATGATTTTTTGAGTCATTTTGACATGGAGAGTCTTTATCAAGATAATAATTACAATACTGTCAGCGGATTGTTGTTTTCGAAAATCGGAGTCATACCCAAGGTTGGTGAAGTGGTTGAATGGGATAGATTTGTCTTCGAAGTGATGGATATGGATTCGACAAGAATAGACAAGGTTTTAGTATCTGTAAAAGAACAAGTTGATACGATTGAGACGGAGTGAGAAAACAAGAAAAATGCAATTTGGAGTAAATTTTTCACTCAGAAAAATTGTATTTCAAAAATAAGATTGTAAATTTGCAAAATCCTGTAGTGGGAAAATGAGTTTAATTAAGTAATAATAAAAACAAAAAGACACGATGAAAAAAGTATGTGCGTATTTGTCAATAGTTATGTTATTGACATTAGGTTTATCAAACGTAGCTTTTGCACAAGATCAACAAGCTACAGAAACTGAAACAGCTGTTTCAACCAACACTGAAACAGTGGCAGAACAGCCTGCTGCTCCTGCTGAAGAAGCTGCTGCTCCTGCTGAAGAAAAGTCTTTCCACCAAGCGTTGAAGACTAAATATATCGAGGGTGGTGTTGGCTGGATGACTCCGATATTGATATGTTTGATACTTGGATTGGCGTTGGTTATTGAACGTATCCTTTATCTAAACCTTGCAACCACGAATGCAGATAAACTTTTGAAGAAAGTTGAAGATTGCATCATGGCCGGCAATGTAGAAGGAGCAAAAGATGTATGTAGAAACACAAGAGGACCTGTGGCTTCTATATTCTACCAAGGTTTGGATAGATTGGACAATGGCTTGGAAGATGTTGAAAAAGCTTTGACTTCTTATGGTGGAGTTCAAATGGCAAGATTGGAAAGCAACATGGTATGGATTTCATTGTTTATCGCAATTGCTCCATCTTTCGGATTCTTGGGAACCGTTGTAGGTATGGTTCAAGCATTCGATGATATTGAAAAAGCAGGTGATATTTCTCCAACCGTTGTTGCAGGAGGTATGAAAGTTGCCCTTTTGACAACAGTGTTCGGTTTGATTACAGCGTTGGCTCTTCAAATTTGCTACAACTATTTGTTGTCAAAGATAGAAGGCTTGGTTGCAACAATGGAAGACTCTTCAATCTCATTCATGGATATCTTGGTAAAGAACAGAAAAAAGTAATTTACCACACAAATAAGGCCTATATGTAATTAGGCAAACAGAGAGTAATTACTTTTAAAAAACCAAGGAGGAAAAATGAAAAAAGATTATAGAAAAGTATATTGGATAATAGCAATAATAATAGGAGTTATTGCATCTATATGTGCAGTTGCTTATGGTGTATTGTTTGATTCTGAGAAACCTATAGAAGGACAATCATCAGCAATGTTGGCATGGAATGTGGCATATTGGAGTGTACTTGCTTTGGGATGTGCATGCATAGTAGTCGCTTTAGGTTTTGCTTTATCACAAATTATTAAGGGACTGATAGAGGACCCTAAGAAACAAATGGGTATTATAATAGCAGTAGTAGCTTTGGTAGTTGTCTTTGTAGTATCTTATTTGCTTTCATCCGGATCTGATATCCCTAAAGAAGTATTTGATAAAACAGGATCGGATTATTCAAGTTCTAAACTCATAGGAGCTTGTATGTATACCGTTTATGCCTTGTTCGGAGGAGTAATAATATCTGTTTTATTTGCAGAAATTTCTAAAAAAATAAAATAGTTGTTATTATGGCAAGAAATAAGAAAAAGCTACCTGGTCTTAACGCATCGTCGATGTCGGACATATCGTTCTTGCTTCTTACCTTTTTCTTGTTGGTTTCTTCAATCAACACCGATATGGGTATTCAAAGACGTTTGCCGCCACCATCGGATCCGAACGTTAAACCACCGGATATTCACAGAAGAAACACATTCGTGGTTTTGGTAAATAAAGATGATAAGCTCCTTTTCAACGGGGAGTTGGGGGAAATCAACCTTTTGAAAGAAAGAGCAAAAGAATTTCTTGCTAACCCCGACAATTTGCCGAATCTTCCTGAAAAAGTAGCAAAGGACATTCCTTTGTTGGGAACGGTTGAGGTGTCAAAGGGTGTTATATCATTGCAAAATGACCGTGGAACCTCGTATGAGATGTACCTTATGGTGCAAAACGAGTTGACAGCAGCAGTTAATGAACTTAGAGACGAAATGGCAAAAGCCAAATTCGGAAAGTCTTACGTGGATTGCTCAGGAATGCAGAGAGAGGCAATTGACAAAGCAATTCCTATCGCCATTTCAGAAGCAGAACCTAAAAACATAGGAGGGAATAAGTAATGGCAAAATTTAAGCAAAAAGGCTCAGGAGAAACTCCGGAGTTGAATATGGGTTCTATGTCTGACATCATTTTCATGCTGATCTTCTTTTTCATGGTTATTACCACAATGAGAGAAAGTTCTGTGATGGTTAAGATAAATGTCCCACAAGCATCTGAAATTCAGAAGTTGGAAAGAAAGTCTCTTGTAAGCTATATTTACATAGGAGTTCCTATCGAAGAGCGTAAATTCGGATCAGGAACACGTTTCCAATTGAACGATCAGTTTGGGGAATTGTCTGACATCGTTTCTTTCGTCGAAGCAGAAAGAGCTGCAAGAAGTGAAGAAGACAAACCTTTCCTTACAACCACCATCAAGTGCGATAAAGAAGTCAAGATGGGAGATGTAACGGATGTAAAACAAGAATTAAGAAAAGCAGGTGCATTGAGAATAATGTATGCTGCATCTCGAAGAGTGAAAGACACATATTAGTCTTTATATTCTCAAAAATAAAAGAGTTGTTTGCAAGAATCAAACAACTCTTTTTTGATTTTATGCGAATGGAATTTGAATTCAGATTTAAGCAATTCTCACTCAATCATAGTCTGTCCACAATGAAAATCGGCACAGATGCGATTATTCTTTCTGCTTTGGCACCGAGAACAAATGCAACAAATATCTTGGATATAGGAACAGGGTGTGGAGTAGTTGCAATGATAATGGGACAATATCACGCAGAAGCAGAAATAACCGCAATCGACATCGATTTTCAATCCATAGAACAAGCCGAAAGCAACTTCAAACATGGTCCATTCAAAGAAAGAATGCAGGCGATCAATATAAGTTTGCAAGAATTTGCTTCACAAAAAGACAATCATCAAAAGTATGATTACATAATCAGTAATCCGCCATATTTTGTCAATAGTTTGAATGCCAAAGGAGAAGCTCGCAACAAGGCCCGCCATAATGAGAGTCTGCCATTTGAAGAACTTGTTGAAAACATATCCTTGCTTGCAAGTAGGAATGCCTACATAACAATAATCCTTCCATGCGAACAAACATTGCAAACGATTCAATTGTTTAAGCAATACAATATTCATCTGATGAAGCAAACTGAGATTTATTCAAAATTGGATCGTGCCGTAGAGAGGGTTATCTCAACATATAGACCATTTGAAACAAAAATTACAACAATTGACAAACTGATTCTGAGAAATCAAGACAATTTTTTCACGGAAGAATACAAAACAATAGTTGCGGATATTTTGTTGTGATACGACAAAAGGCATTGTTCGAAATACATTCTGTGAAAACAATGAACCAATTCAATATAATGTGTCCTTTAATAGCCATAAAAATAATTGGTTAGTTGCTGGGATACAGATTTTTCGTATCTTTGCAGTTTCAAATTAATATTTAATCTTAAATAAAATGAAGAAAATTGCATGTTTATTGGTGGCAATATTTCTTGCCACTTGGTTTGGGCGAGCCCAAACAGAAGTATTGGTGGGTGAAGGAGAACTCACGTATAGTGATTACCTTCCTTTTGATTTTTATGCACCATACTCCTATGTTCAAACAATTTATCTTGCAGAAGAATTAGTACCCGGAACAATCTCTTCAATAAGTTATGAGGTGGATTTCAACAGTACTCTATCCAACGTTCCGGTTACGGTATTGCTTGGAGAGGTTGGTAGAGACAGATTCTACGGAGACTATTATTCAACCGATTTTATCCCTGCGGATAGTTTGACTCAGGTTTTCTCTGGCAACGTATCTTTCTCAGAAACGGGATGGGTAACGATTACTTTCGACCAACCTTTCGTTTACAGTGGAAACAATAATCTTGTTGTTGCGACTGTACAATCCAGAGGAGAGGAAGCAGGCGTGGGATTCGATTTCAGAACCAAGATGCACTCTACCAAAAGATCTATAATCTCAGAAAGTTATGCAGGAGCTGTAGGACCGCAATCTCCGACAAATTTTGGAGAAGGAGGAGCCAGCCTTCCTTACGAGCATGTGCCTGTGGCTAAATTTTTAATCGACGTGGTAGATGACTATTGTTTTTATCCGTCAGATTTGATAGTTACGGAAAAAACAAGTAACTCAGTAACCGTACAATGGACTGCACATGAATCCGCAATAGGATTTACTTTGGAATGCAAGAATGCAGATGCAGAAACATGGACCCCACTTGGAACGACAACAGACACACAATTTGTCATAACAGGATTGGAATCTATGACTGCATATAAAATCAAAGTAACAGCTAATTGCCCTACGAGCAATAGTTTGTCAAAAGAAATAGAAACCATGACCAACCCTGACGAATCGGATATGTTCATGGTTCCGTTTGAAGAAAACTTTGATATTCTGTCAGACAAATGGATGTTTGCCAATTCAGTGGTAAATGCTTGGTATATAGGAACAGCAGAAAATTTTACCGTAACTTCCGACGGTCTTCCTACCACTAACGGACGAGCCTTGTACGTAAGCAATGACGGAGGTATTCATTCAACATATTCATACGAGCCTTCAGCCAATTCTTTTGCTTACACATACGTGAATTTTCCACAAGCGACTAATTTCGAACTATCATTTGATTGGAAATGTGATGGAGAAGGATCCTATGATGCTTTTTTTGTATATTTGTTGCCTGTTGACACAGAGATAGATACAACATACTCGGGAACAGATTATATTATAGATTATACATCAGGAAGTGACGAGAAATCACATAAAAGTATCTTGCTTGACGGTACTTACAACGGAGCGTATAAGCTTGTGTTCAGATGGAAGAATGACTATTCCGGTGGAAATAACCCTGCTGCAGTCATAGACAATCTTAAAATAAAAGCGTTTAATTGTTCAAACGTTACAGACGTTGTAGTAACATCTACGGAGAATGACGATGGAGCAGCAGCATTGGTTACATTTAACGATGGCGATACAGAATCTTCTTCGTATTTGATTCAATACAGACCGCAAGGTTCAACCGATGAATGGACCACCCTTAATGTCAATACCACTACAGTTGAACTATCGGAATTGAGTTTTGCGACAGCTTATGAATTAAGAGTAATGGCACTTTGCAACAACGATGCCGACACATCGTTTGCAACAGCTCCGGTTTATTTCAGAACAAACTGTGGTATTATTTCTCAATTGCCTTGGAGCGAAAACTTCTCAGAAATACCTGAAGAAGTACAAGGAACGATAAGCACGGAACCGGCACCATTTTGTTGGTATAATATTAACGATGGAGCAGGTTCAGATAACAACTATTTTGATTTCAGAAACGGAAGTGTTTATTATTCCGGAGTATCTCAAAGCACCACAAGAGTTCACAACGATTGGCTTATTTCGCCATTGCTTAATCTCACTGGAGGAGAAAAATTGAATTTCAAGATGAAACAATACAATAGCGGTTATCCTGTTTATGTTGAGATATATGGTTTTGACGCAAGCATGGGTGATATGACCACTGCAGCGGATACTGCGGATTTCGTATTCATAAACAGAATAGATTTGTTGAATTATTCTTCCGATTATGAAGAATATGAATTGAATCTTGATCAATTTGAAGGACCCTCAAGGTTTGCATTTGTCGTAAAACAAGATGTGGGATTTTTCAACATAGATGATGTAGCCGTTAGTGCAATGTCTGAATGTCCGGACGTATATCAGGTGTCTGTAACTCCGGAAACATCGACAAGTGTGAAAGTAAACTTCTCAACGTTGAATGCAACTGCCAATGGTTGGGTCGTAGCTTATGCACAAGTGGCAACATCAACAGATTTCAACCCTAACACGGCAACACAAGTAACCGTTGCATCTGAAGAAAATCTTCCGGTCATAATCAATAACCTTACAACAGGTTCTACATACTTCTTTGCAGTGAAACACAACTGCCCTACAGCGATGTTCAGTACTCCTGACAGCTTGGTGTTGCCTGAAGTCATAACATTGCCATACACACAAAATTTTGACAATCCTCAAACAGTAAATGAGTACACCACTTCTTGGAATGGTTTGACTGAAAACAGATGGTATATCGGTACTGCGGTAAACAAAGAAACCGATAATGCCTCAACAAGTGGAGCAATGTACATAAGCAAAAATGGAGGAGATGCAAACGAATACAACAACGGCAGTGAAACAGATGCCTTTGCTGTTGTAAATGTAAATTTCGGCGAAGGACTTTCTTATTCATTGGATTTCGATTGGAGAGCTCTTGGAGAAGGTACATATGATTACTTAAGAGTATATATGATACCAATGGAATCCGGTTTGGTTTTGAGTGATGCGTATGCCATTACGCCGAGATTGAGTGCTCAAAGTTCATGGCAACATGAAAGTATAACCTTCTCCGAAGATTATGCCAATACAACACAAAAATTAGTCTTCTATTGGAGAAACGATAGTTATGGCGGAGAAAATCCACCTGCAGCAGTGGATAACATAAGTCTTATCGCGATGAATTGTGCCGCAATAGAACAAGTATCATTGACCTTTGCAGATGGTGAAACGGCAAATTTGGTGGTTGCTGTTGAAGACAACAATACCGATGCTACTTATTTGTTGGAATACAAGAAAGAAGGAGATCCCGGATATACAACCGTAAACAATGCAACAATGCCATACACAATATCGAATGTTGACTATAATACAACTTATGAGGTAAGAGTGGCAGCTATATGTGGAAACGAACAAACAGGATTCACAACCTCTACAATCACAACCCCATGTCAAGCAAATAGTGTTCCATGGTTGGAGACACTTGATATGAATCCTGTTGGTTCTTCTTGTTGGGCAATCAAGATGGGCTTGCTTCCTGCAAATGGCTCCATAGCAACATCGTCAATGTCTGATTATCCTTATGCTTGGCGTTTTGATAACAGCACATCTTTGGGAGGAAGCATTTCAGGAAGATTGTGGTCAAATATATACAACTCTTCAAACTATTGGGTAATCACTCCATCTGTAAACTTGGGAGACGGATCTGAAATTTACCAACTTTCAGTGGACGTTGCCGCAACAGCATACAGCGGAGGAGCTCCTGGATCTGCACCCGACGATAAGTTTGCCATTTTGTACTCTACCGATAACGGAGAAACATGGAGCATAAGCAATGCTTTGGTATTCGCAGATGGTGATGCAGACACAGAACGCAACTTTTCCGATTTCACACAAACACCGATAAGAGTAGTATATAAACTTGTCGATGCAGCGAACAACCCTATAAGTGGAGTAGTTAGATTTGCATTCTACGGAGAAAGCACCGTGAGCAACGGAGATAACAAAATATACATTGACAATATTTCCGTGACAGAATGGTCTGCTTGTCAGACTCCGTACAACGTTGAAGTTTCTTCAATAACTTCCACATCTGCAAGCGTAACATTCCAACACGAAGCTTCGATAAACAATTTCGAATACGTATTGACAACAGCAGAAACACCGGAAGGACAAACAACAACTGCAATCAATACCAATACAATCGAATTTTCAAACCTTACACCATTGACAAACTACAACGTATTTTTGAGAAGCCTTTGTGGCGAAGAGTTGACATCTCCATGGGTCAATGTTTCATTCAAAACATATCCATCTGTGGCAGAGCTTCCTTATGCAACATCGTTCTCAACTGCCACAGACGCAGAGCAATGGGTTAGCATATCATCATCGAACAATGTTTGGAGTGTCGGAATCGCAACAACATCTGATTTGAATCCTGATCAAATTGTTGAAGGCGACATGGCAGCATATATATCCACAGACGGAGGTGCAACATACGCAGCAAACAACGAAATAACCTATGCTTACTTCTTCAAAGACCTTGATTTTGCGGAAGGTGATGCAATATACACACTTTCTTTTGATTACAAAGTAAAAGGACATGATGGTTGGTACGGTCCGGACGCAGGAATTAAAGTCTATTTGCAAGACATGAATGAACCATTGCCTATGTCAGGACTTCCTTCCAATGAAGACGATGTATTGACTACCTTATTGAATCAAACATCATGGGCAAACTTCTCTATGGAATTGCCTTACACATCAGGAGAAAAGAGATTGGTGTTCTTGACTTGGGGATACAATCAAAGCGGAGCAATCGAAGTACCTGCGGCAATAGACAACATATCGGTGAACGAGTCATTCTGTCCAAAACCTCAAGAATTGCAGATGACAGCTTCCACAGCATCAACAATATCTGTTTCATGGATAGGTTTTTCCGAAAGCTACACAGTTTCATGCAGACCATTGAATTCATCGGAGAGCGTTCACATTACCACAACTGATGATTACGTTACATTCACAGAGCTTGGCTCTGCCGAGAAATATGTAATCAAAGTACAGGGAGTATGTGGTGCTGACCTATCTCTTATTTCCGATTCAATTGTTGTTAAGACACCATGTTTTGATGAAGCAATCACAAACTTCCCGTACGAAGAAGGATTTGAAAGCGGCATAGATTGTTGGGAACAAACAGAACCTATGTACAACGATACAGAATGGAATCAAGTTCAATCTTACGAATATGATTACAACGAGTTCGTTTATCCTGCAGAAAACGGAGGAGAATATTTTGCATATTCATATCCTAACGACTATTATGACCATGATCAAATCATGTTAATATCCAACCAAATGGATTTAACAATTCTGAATACTCCAAGATTATCTTTCTTGCACATGCAAAAGAATCCGTATTGGTATAACGACATCCTGGAGGTTTGGTACAGAACAAGCCCTAACAGTGATTGGGTAAGGTTGTTGCAATACACAGGAGCGATCGAATCATGGGTAACAGACTCAATTGATTTGCCTAACCCATCGACCACATATCAGATTGCATTCAAAGCAATAGGAAATGGAGGAGACGGAGTCTTGTTGGATAACGTAAGAGTTTACGAAGCAAACACATCAATCGCACCATGTGATACACCGACTGCGTTGACAGTAAACAACATCACTGCAACATCAGCTGAAATCACTTGGAACGGAACAGCTAACAACTACGAAATAAAATTGAGTGGAGAAGCGGTTGAGACAGAAACAATAGAGCTATTATCAACCACAAGCAAAACATTCACCGATCTTATGTCCGGATACACATTTACCGTTTCCGTGAGAGCTGTATGCGAAGGTAATCGTTCTCAATGGGCGACAACCACGTTCTCTACCTTAGAACCGGTAACACCGCCAACAGTAGCTACTCTTGCTGCAACGGAAATCACACACGAAAGTGCTACATTGAATGGTACAATCACAGCAGGCAGTGAAGAAATCACAGCACAAGGATTCATGTACAAAGCAACTGCAGCAGCAGATTGGACAACCGTTAACGCAACAGGAACAACAATCACTGCAACACTTACAGCTTTGACTGCTGAAACAGAATACACATTCAAGGCATTTGCAACTACAGCCACAGGAACAGTAGAAGGCGAAACAATGACCTTTACCACAACTGCGGCACCAATAGTTGTAACACCGCCAACAGTAGTTACCCTTGCGGCAACCGAAATCACCAATGC
>JAZNIO010000018.1:0-38662 GCA_045577535.1 Candidatus Onthomorpha sp.
GCTGTGAGCCATGAGCAGGGAGCTGTGAGCCGAAAGTTGCTTAAATTATTTTCAAAGCCCACAACTCATTGCTCAAAGCTCGTTGCTCAAAGCCCAAAGCCGAAATGAAAAGATTCGTGTAAATTCGCGTGATACGTGGAAACTCTTTGCGATTTTGCGACCTTTGCGAGAGAAAAAATACTCGTGATTCGCGTGATACGCAGAAAAGAAAAGAGAGAATTTTGTCAGTATATGATTTTTTCCTAACTTTGCAGAAATAAATTAAAAGAAGATGAGCGGAAAAAATTTCGATGTTTTCATTTCCTATCGCAGGAGCGACGGAACGGATAAAGCCAGAATATTGGACTTAGCCTTCAGTATAGATGATTGCCGTACCTTTTTGGATTTCAAAAGCCTTGGAGTGGGAGTTTTCGACAAGAGATTGGAAGATGCAGTTCTCGATGCACCGATTTTTGTCATGGTTCTCACACCCGATTACTTCGCAAGGTGTAACGAAGAGGGCGACTGGGTACGCAAAGAGATAGAGCTGGCACTCGACAACAACAAGATAATAATCCCGATCAACTATGACGGAAAAGTAAACTGTGCTCCCGATTATTTGGACGAAGAGTTCAAAGCGAGAGTCGGCTGTCACAACTTCAAAGCCTTGCACAGAGACAGCTCGTTCGACGCAACGGTAAAATCAATCTTCGATCTGCATATCCGCCCTTACGTTTCGACTCACTCAAACAACGAGGGAAAAGCCAAGGTCAGCGTCAAAGCTGATGTGGACTGCGAATTGATTTTGGATGACGAGATAGTGGCAACCGTACAGAAAGACAAGACAAAACAAGTCTTCGTCGAAAGAGGCGAACACTTCTTTACGGCACGCTCGACCGAGTTTCCGCAAATCGAAGAAGAGATTGAAAAAACCATAGACGACCTTTCGTTCAAATACAGCCTTAGAATAAAACTCGCAGACAAGGTTCAATCGCTCCGAGAAGCGGAAGAACGAAAGGAAGAAGAAGAACTGAGACTGCGAGAAGAGGAAGAAAGAAAACGCAAAGCAGAGGAAATAAAACAAGCGGTGAGACGGCTTGTGCAGAACCAACCCGCCCACCCTAAAACCCTGACGGGACATTCCGATAGCGTCTTTTCCGTTGCCGCAAGTCCCGACGGAAAGTATTTGGCAAGTGGTTCATGGGACGATACCGTTATTATATGGGATGCAAACAGCGGTCAAAGACTCCAAACCTTGGAAGGACATTCCAATAGCGTCAGATCCGTTTGTTGGAGTCCCGACGGAAAGTATTTGGCAAGCGGTTCATGGGATAATATCGTTATTATATGGGATGCAAAGAGCGGAGCGAAACTCAAAACCTTGGAAGGACATTCCGATTGCGTCATGTCCGTTTGTTGGAGTCCCGACGGAAAGTATTTGGCAAGCGGTTCAGAAGACGAAACCGTTGTTATATGGGATGCAAAAAGCGGTCAAAGACTCCAAACCTTGGAAGGACATTCCGATTACGTCAGATCCGTTTGTTGGAGTCCCGACGGAAAGTATTTGGCAAGCGGTTCATGTGACAATACCGTTATTATATGGGATGCAAAGAGCGGTCAAAGTCTCAAAACCTTGGAAGGACATTCCAATAGCGTCTTATCCGTTTGTTGGAGTCCCGACGGAAAATATTTGGTAAGTGGTTCAGTGGACGAAACAATTAAGATATGGGACGCAAACAGTGATGTAAAACTCAAATCCTTGCAAGGACATTCCAATTGGGTCGAATCCGTTTGTTGGAGTCCCGACGGAAAATATTTGGTAAGCGGTTCAAGAGACAATAGCGTTATTATATGGGATGCTAACAGCGGTGAAATACTCAAAACCTTGGAAGGACATTCCGAAGGAGTCTCTTCCGTTAGTTGGAGTCCCGACGGAAAATATTTGGCAAGCGGTTCAAGGGATAATACCGTTAAAATCTGGGGCGTGGAGTAGCCCCCTAACCCCCTAAAGGGGGACAAAGGGGTGCAAAGCAAAGACGCAAAGAACGCTAAGGAAGAATAAAAGATACGTGTAGATACGTGAGATTCGTGGAAACACTTTTGCGGCTTTGCGAACTTTGCGAGAGAATACACAAAATAAGAAAAACGAGCGTTCGACCTGCATTTGCACTCGCGAACGCTCGTTTTGTTTTTGCGAAACGAAGAAAGATTTTTCCGGAACTTCGTTCGGTTGCGATGAATCGAGGAAAAAACGTATCTTTGCAATGTTTTAGAGTTTTGTTATGGAGTGCGGAAAAGTTTATCTGTTGCCTACGCCTATTGCGGATAAGTCGCCGGCTGTCTGTCTGCCGAGAGAGAATTTGGAATGTTTGTTGCGGTGTGATGCCTTTGTGGTCGAGGAGTTGAGAACGGCGAGGCGTTTTTTGCGAAAGGCGGGATATGGGCGTGATTTCGCCGATGTGGAGTTTTTTGTCCTCAACGAGCATACTTTGAACGAAGACCTGACGCCCTGCATCGAGCTTTTGCGTTCGGGAAAGTCGGTCGGAGTGATGTCCGAAGCAGGTTTGCCTTGTGTTGCAGACCCGGGTTGTACTTTTGTGGCTTTGTGTCAGAGAGAGCAAATCGAAGTTGTGCCGCTTGCAGGTCCGAGTTCGTTGATGATGTCCTTGATGTCGAGCGGTTTCAACGGGCAGTCCTTTGCTTTTGTCGGTTATCTGCCTGCCGAGAAGTCTGCCCGCAACAAACGCATACGTGAGTTGGAAACCCTTGTGTATCGTTTCAATCAGACGCAAATCTTCATCGAGACTCCCTATCGCAACGATCATTTGTTGGAGAGCTTGATCGAGGTTTGTTCAAAGGATACTTTGTTGTGCGTTGCCTGCGACATAGGGGGCGAAAGTCAGAGAATTGTTACGCGAAGCATTGCCGGATGGAAACGAGACAGGTTTTCGCTCCATAAAAAGAACGCTGTATTTTTGTTAAGCAAGTAAATATTTTCACGAAATGAACAAACCTTTGGCTGAAATCCTGCGTCCGCAGTCGTTGGACGAGTATATAGGACAGCAACACCTTGTGGGAGAGGGTGCAATCCTGCGTCGGGCAATCGAAAGTGGCGACATACCGTCCTTAATCCTTTGGGGACCGCCCGGAGTCGGCAAGACGACTCTCGCAAACATCATTGCAAATACTTTGTCTCTTCCTTTTTTCGCTCTGAGTGCTATCAACAGCGGTGTGAAAGATGTTCGTGAGGTGATAGATCGTGCAAGGCAATGCAGCAATGCTCTTTTGTTTGTCGATGAAATTCACAGATTTTCGAAGAATCAGCAGGATTCGTTGCTTGGAGCGGTGGAGCAAGGAATCGTAAGGCTGATTGGTGCAACTACGGAGAACCCTTCGTTTGAGGTAATCCCGCCTTTGTTGTCGCGTTGTCAGGTTTACATTCTCCGAGCTTTGGAAACAGAGGATTTGAACTCGATTACAGAGCGTGCCATATCTTATTATAAGGAAGAACAACAACGTTCAATTGAGATAAAACAAAAAGAGGCGTTGTTCAGAATAAGCGGGGGTGATGCGAGAAAACTGATGAATGCGATAGAACTTGTGGCAGGACAATTCAAAGGCGATTGCGTGATCGATAATGCTACGGTTCAGAGTGTGATACAGCAGAATCTGGCTTTTTATGATAAGAAATCGGATATGCATTACGATATTATATCGGCTTTCATCAAGAGTGTGAGAGGTTCAGACCCTAATGCAGCGGTGTATTGGCTTGCGAGAATGATTGCAGGAGGGGAAGATCCGCTTTTCATTGCAAGGCGTATGATCATTTTGGCTTCGGAGGATATCGGCAATGCGAACCCTAATGCTTTGCTGTTGGCGAATGCGTGCTTTGATGCGGTGAATAAAATCGGTATGCCTGAGGGTCGTATCGTTCTTTCGCAGACTGCGGTTTATCTTGCGACGAGTCCGAAAAGCAATTCGACCTATTTGGCTATCGGAAAGGCGTTGGAGTTGGTGGAAAAGACGGGTGATCTGCCTGTGCCTTTGCATCTGAGAAACGCTCCGACGAAGTTGATGGAGCAAATAGGCTATGGAAACGATTACAAGTACTCTCACGATTATCAAAACCACTTTGTGCAACAGCAATTCCTGCCCGACGCTTTGCAAACGTTCGAGTTGTATTCTCCTTGCGACAATCCGAGGGAGCAGAAAACAAGGGAGGAATTACGCAGAATGTGGTTCGGTGTTTATAAATATTGATCGGTGTTTTTGAAATTTGATTTTGGTTTATGAAAAGGGTGATTGAATTTCTTTCGGATTTGAATCTGAATAATAATAAGGTATGGTTCGATGCTCACAAAGGTGATTATAAGGATGTGAAAGCTTATTTCGATGGATTCGTTCTTGATTTGGTTGAAGCGATCTCTGATTTCGATGAAACGATTTACGGTTTGAGTGTCGGCGATTGCACGTATAGAATTTACAGGGATGTGAGATTTTCGAAGGACAAGACGCCTTATAAAACTCACATGGGGGCTTATATTTGTCCGAAGGGGAAAAAATCCGGTCTCGGGGGGTATTATTTTCATGTGGAGCCGTTTGGCGGGCGTTATCTTTCGTCTCATCTTCTTGCAACGGGCGTTGTGTGTATGCCGAACGATATTATAAGAAGTATAAGGGAAGATGTGTTTGCTTTGAATGCCGAGTTTGAGGATTCGATTCGTGCTTGCAAGGGTTTCAGTCTTGATTTGGAGAGCATGATGAAGAAGATGCCGAAAGATTTTCCGAAGGATTGCGGTATCGAAGCTTTGAAACTGAGGGATTTTATAGTGATGAAGCGAATCGATGAGGAGTATTTGTTGCAGGCAAACCTTGTGGAAAGACTTGCAAAGGACTTTTCGACTACGCGTAAGTTCAAAGAATTTATCAACAGAGCCGTTTCGGCATCACGAGAGCAGGTATGAAGGGCTTGGGTTCGGTCTTTGTCGATGCTCTTTCTTCGGTTAAGGATTCCACGATTGTGTTTGAGCCGTCGCTTTTCTCGTTTGAAGACAGGATTGTGTTGGCTCCGATGCAGGGTTTGACGTCTTTGTATTTCAGAAAGGCGTTTGAGCTTTGTTTTCCTTCGTGTGTGGATTATGCGATAAGTCCTTTCATTTCCGTGACGGCGGGGGAGAATGATGAAACGAGCCGTAAATTCAGGGATGTGAGGATTGCGGACAATATGTCTTCGATGCGTGTGGTGCCTCAGTTGATCGGGAGCGAGCCGAACGGTATTGCGAAATATGCAAACCTGCTTTATGATATGGGGTATCAAAATGTGAATCTGAATTTGGCTTGTCCGTCGAAACCGGTTCTGAGGCATAATCGCGGGGCTGCTCTTTTGAGAGATGTGAAAGGGCTTGAGTGTTTTCTGAAAGCTGTTTGCGGTGCTTTGAAAGGTGGTTTGAGTCTGAAGATTCGTTTGGGCTGCGAATCGAAACTTGATTTGGCTGAATTGGTTCGCTGTTTGAATGATTTGAATCTTGATTCTGTTGTCGTGCATCCTCGTTTGGCTGTCGAAAAGTATGAGGGGTGTTGCGATTATGAGGCGTTTGATTATCTGTGTTCGAACTTGCGACATCGTGTTGTTTACAATGGTGATATCAATACGCCGAAAGATTTTTTTGAAATCAAGAATCGTTTTCCTCAAATCAGGGATTTCATGATCGGTCGCGGGATTTTGAGAGATCCTTTGTTGCCTGCAAAAATCAGAGGCTTGAATTTCGATGCGGGGGTCTTGGAATGGTTTTTCTCAAAGTTGGGAGAGTTTTATTTGAACGACTTTTTGGAAGTAGGAGACTTGGATTCGTTGTCTTCGGATAAGCGTCCGAGAATTGAAAAAGCCCTTTCAGATAAACTGAAAGAGCTTTCGTCGTATATGTTCCCCGATTTGTTTTCGCAAATCGTCGCTTGCAAAAACGCAAACGAGATAAACACTATCGTATCTCGAAGGTTCCGATGATGTTATGGTCTTGGTAGCGTCCTAAAAACTTGATTTGTTTCAGCGTTGTAAGGTATAGTGTTTCGAAGAAAGGCATTTTGTTTTTCTTTGTGTCGTATGCTTTGCTCCAACGGTAGCTTCCGTCTGAGAATATTTGAACGAAATTTACCTGAGTGCGGAGTTTGTCGGCGTTATAGCACTTTTGTGCGAAGAAAGCGTTGCCGTCGTAATTTTTAACGTGATCATTGAACATTATATAAATGCCGTAGCGGTCTCTTGTCATGCCGAAGGAATTGTAAGCTTCGAGTCCTTCGACGTCCTTTTGGCGTTTAGGTATGTAAGCGTTGCCGCTGATTGTTCCGTGTTTGTCTATGTTTGTTATTATCAAGTCTCGGTAATATACTGCTTCTTCTCCGGTTGGCTTATCTCCTCTTCTCTTTGGCGGAATGATGTGTGAGATGAATTTTTGTTCGCCTATCATTATCAGATTGCCGCCTACCATCGGTACAAGGGCTTTTATGTGTGCCGTCATGTCGCTTGGCTTCGGCAAGCCTTCTTTTACCATTTCGTCATTCTCGTATTCTTTGAATTCTGCGGTGGATGATTGTTTCAAATAGCCTCTTCGTGCGTCGTACATAAAGGAATAGGTGCCCATGGCAAGGGTTGGCTTGTCGTTTGCGGTGCCGTAGTATCCTGCCATGAAGTAATCGCCTTCCATGTTAAAGGCTGTCTTGATTGAAGTGGGCCATGCTTTCTCTAATTGTTGCTCATAGGTTCTTTCTTCGTACTTTGTGAGCCATACAAGGTGGGCTTTGTCGTCGGTATGTTTGACTTTTTTTGCCTTGGAGTAAGAACGAATTCCCAAAAGCACTTCATCGCCGTTGTTGCTTACGCTTACGTCGCATATTTGGTAAGCATCATTCTTTATATTCAAAGTATGGTTTTTCTCCCACAACATATTCATTCGTTCATCGTAGATTCTGATATTGGCAACCTTGGCTCCGCTTGTGTCTTTCTCGAAGAAACAGAACGCCATCTTGGTTTTGTTTTCCGAAAAGTTGAACAGATATGGTTTTTCTCCCTCTTCGGCAAAATATTTGAAGACATTGATTTTTTTAGGCTTATCCATCAATCTCATGTCTCTAAGATGGAAATATTGTGTGTAAAGATGTGCCGTTCCGCTCTTTTCTGTGGATACGTTCTTTTTTGAAGTACCTTTTTTTGCAATGGGCTTGTCTTCGATTATTCTGCTGAGTACGAATCCTACACACTCGCCTGCACGCCATGTTTGCTCGATTTGGAATGATTGATGAGGAAAATCGATTTTTACAATCTTCTCTACATTGCCGGCTTTGTCTGTTCTGGCAAAATAATACTGCAAGCGGTTCTCTCCTTGTCCTATATACTCGTCAAGGCAATACCATAAATAAAATCCGAAATTGTCTTCCGCAACAATCTCTGCTGCTTTGCAATCGTCCAAAATGTCATAAAATCTTTCGCCCCATTGAATATCCATTTGTCCAATGGCTTTTGAGAAAGTCAGAAGCGAAATCAAAATCAATAAAACCTTTTTCATCTCAAATATATCTTTGTTTAGAATTGGCAAATATACGATTTTTTTCGTTGCCGATTAAACTTTCTTTTTTTTTGTTGTCAAAAGAAGGTGCTAAAACAAAAATAGGATTTAATTATGATAAGTTGTAAAAGGATTGTGAGGCTGTTTTTCATCAGCGTTTTGTTGATTGCTTTTGGAAATATTGAGAAAGCAAATGCCCAATCTGCAAGAGGTGAGGTGAAAGGTGTTGTTATAGATGAACAGACTGAAGAGAAATTGCAATATGTCAATGTTGCGGTTCTTCAAACCAAAGATAGCAGCATGGTGAATGGCGTGATAACGGAACAAAACGGCAGATTCTCGATAAAGAATCTTCGTTATGGAAAGTACATACTTAAGTTTAGTTTCATAGGATACAAAGACGTTTTCAGGAATCTTGAAATCAAATCGACGAATCTTGATTTGGGTACGATAAAACTAAGAACCGCAAGCGAGATGTTGGAAGGCGTTGAAATCGTTGCTGAACGTCAGATGATGGAATATAAGCTTGATAAGAGAGTTATCAACGTCGATAAGAATATTGTTTCGGTTGGTGGCTCTGCCTCTGATGTTTTGGAAAATGTTCCTTCGGTTTCGGTCGATGAAGAGGGAGAAGTGAGCCTTAGAGGCAACTCTAACGTGAAGGTTTTGATAGATGGAAAACCTTCGGAGTTGCTTGGCAACGATCTTGCAAGCGTTTTGGCTCAGATACCTGCGTCTTCGATAGAGAATATCGAGGTTATAACCAACCCGTCTGCGAAATATGATCCGGAGGGAATGAGTGGTATCATCAATATCAAATTAAAAGAAAAAGGAAATGCGGGTCTGAATGGTAATGTGAATATTTCTGCCGGCAGTTCTTTGGAAAAATTCATGCCAAGGGCAAACGGTTCGGCTTCTGTAAGCTATTCGACAAAGAAATTCGGATTTTCTGCATCTGTTGACGGAAGATATAGTGAGAGAGGCAGACGTCAGGATAACATGAAGATATTGTACGGCGATACTCCTGAGAGTTTGGAGGCTTGGATGAGGAGTAAACGTAACGGATTGGAAAAAGGTTGGAGTGAAGGCGTGAAATTGGGATTCGATTGGTACATCAATCCAAAGAATACTTTGACTTTGTCGTATAATGGCAGAGGTCATAAAAGCCCTTACGACAATAATGTAATTCATAACTTGAATATCATCGATACAATGAGCATGCGAAGCCTTGATCAGATAACCAATGGAAACGATAACGGACAATTCCATACTTTTTCAATGAACTACCAAAAGAAATTCAACAAACCTGATCAGGAATTGATGATTGATGCAAGTTGGAATATGGGTCGTTTCAACAGAGAAAGCACTCAGAAGATTGATTATTTGAATGACATATTTGACAACGATTATGAATTTGATAAAAAGGACTTGACAAGAAGCAGAAACAACAGGGCGGTTGTCAATATCAATTATTCTCATCCTTTTACGGAGAATCTGCGTATGGAAACAGGATATAATCTCAACTACAGCAGAAGAAATTCGGCTTATGATTACTTCTGGAATGGTCAATCGTCGAGAGATGACAGCATAAGCTACGAATTCGAATCTGAAGAGTTTATTCATGCTCTTTATGCGACATTCGGTTATACTTATGGCAAATGGAGCGGTCAGTTAGGCTTGAGAGGAGAGGTTGTAAAGAGCAATGCGGTTAAGCGAATGATGTATGACGACGATGTTGCTTTTACAAAAGATTATATCTCGCCATTTCCGACTTTGCATTTGTCTTACCAAATAACTCAAACCCAATCTGCACAACTTTCTTACTCAAGACGAATCAATCGTCCCAACATGTGGACCATGATGCCTAACGTTGACTTGTCCAATCCTGAGCATATAAGATTCGGAAACCCTGATATAGATCCCGAATACACCAATGCAATCGAACTCGGTTACTCAAACATTTTCCCGAAAACAACATTGTTTACATCGGTTTACTATAGGCAGACAAGCAATCGCATATCTTGGTTCAACTTCCTTTGGACTGAGGAAAATGCGAGAAGGTATGGCTTCGATTGGGTTTTGGATGTGGCCGGCGATGAGGTGGATAAAGGAAAGGTGGCAATGACAAGTTTGAATATTGCCAATAGTTATAACTATGGAATCGAGTTCATAATCGACCAACAAATAACCAACTGGTGGAAAGTAAACCTTAATGCGAACTTCTTTGGAAGTTATACCGATGCAACCTTGATAAATGACAATGAAATCAACTCTTTCAATTGGGATGCAAAGATAAATTCTACTATGAACTTGCCTCAGTCGTGGGTAATTCAGTTTTCAGCACAATATTTCGCACCGAGAACGACAATACAAGGGAATCAGGCTTATTTCTTTTACTCAGACATAGCTGTGAAAAAGTCTTTGAACAAACGTGCTACAATATCTCTCAGAATCTCTGACCTTATGCGTACGGCAAGACGAAAAGGCAAGACGATAGCAGACGATTACACTTCATTCAACTTTGGAAGACCCTACAGAAATTCAATAATGCTTAACTTTAGTTACCGTTTCGGAGATGGCATGCAAAAACCTCAGCAAAGGAAAGCAAAACGCCTTGATGACGGTAGCGGAAGCGAAAATGCAGGAGCAGAAGCCGAAGAATAGATGAAAGTATTTGATATAATTCGAAAGCAATATGTCGAACTTACTCCCGAGGAGAAAGTTCGACAATCTTGCATTCGTACGCTTATAGAGCAGTATCAATATCCTAAAACAGCGTTTGCGGTTGAGGGAAGTTTGAATGTAAATTCTATGACAAGGCGTTTCGATGTTCTGATCTATGATAGAAATTTGAAGCCTTTTATGATAATCGAATGCAAACGCCCGGATGTCGAACTATCTCAAAAAACCATCGACCAGATTGCTGCATACAATCACGTGATTCAGGCACCTTATCTCATGATAACCAACGGTGATAGTACTTATGTTTTGAGTTACGAAAACAGAACCTATAGTTTTTGCAAGCAAATCCCACGCTACGACAACAAAGCGAAAGAATAAAGAAATTGATTCTTGATTTTAGCAAAATAACTCTTTGTTTCATGTCGACGAAACAAAGAGTTATTTTTTTGTTTTCAAGATTCGTTCTTACGTTTCTTTTTATGCAGGATTTTCTTCATTAAATTCGTTGTTCAGATATTGTTGCAATTCGGCAAGAGTCAAGCCCTGAGTTACTTTTCCTTGTTTTGCAACCGAGATTTTTCCTGTTTGCTCGCTCACAATTATGGAAACGGCATCGGTTTGTTCTGTTATGCCTATTGCCGAACGGTGTCTCAATCCCATTGAAACAGGAATGCTTTGATTATTGCTTACGGGTAGAATGCAACGTGCGGCTTTTATTTCTCCATCAGCAATAATCACCGCTCCGTCGTGAAGAGGCGTGTTCTTGAAAAAAACAGTCTCCAAAAGCTGACTGCTGATTTGTGAACTGAAAACTTCACCTGTTTGTATGATGTTTGTAAGCGGATTTTTTTTGCAAATAACTATCAATGCCCCTGTAAGAGTCTGAGACATGTGTCCGCAGGCTTGAACGATGGGTGTTATATCCAATTTGTTCTTATCGTCTTTTGTTTTGGAAAATAGCTTGTTTAGTATTCCGCCGTTCAAGGAGTGTGAGCCCAAACGCAAAAGAAACTGACGTATTTCGCCTTGAAAAATCACTATAAGTGCGATCACTCCGACCGAAATGAACTGTCCGATTATTTCGCTCAAGAGTTTCATGTCTAAAAAGCTGACTACCTTCCATGAAAAAAAGATTAGCAGAAATCCGATGAAGATGCTGACTGCGTTTGTGCCTTTTAATAATTTGTAAAGGTAGTAAAACAAAAATGCGACAAAGCAAATGTCTATCAAATCAATGATTCTGAATTTCGGTAAACCGCTTAGAACTGCCAAGATTGTCATTTTGAGAAAAGATTATAAAGATTAAACAATTTGATACAATGTTTTGCCACTGCAACATCATGAACTCTCAGTATGTTTGCCCCGTTTTGAAGAGCAAATGCATGAAGGAAACAGGTCTCGTTCAAGATTTCAGCGGGTGTTTTGTCAAGTGGTTTGTATATCATGCTTTTTCTTGAAATTCCCGTTAAAATCGGAAGATCGAATATTTCGAATTCTTTTTGCCGAGCCAAAAGCTCATAATTTTGTTCCAATGTTTTGCCGAAGCCGAAACCAAGATCCAATATAATGTCTTTTGCTCCTGACTTTCTCAATCTTTGAATCCGTTCGGTAAAATATTTACACATGTCCATGAATATGTTGTTGTAGTCGGTGTTTTGTTGCATTGTGTCCGGTTTTGCCGTAGTATGTGTGAGTATGTATGGAACTTGAAGAGATGCAACGGTGTCAAACATTTTTTCATCAAAGTTTCCACCGGATATGTCATTGATTATGTCCGCACCTTCGTTGATTGTGGCAAGACAGACTTCACTCCAAACAGTGTCAATCGAAATAGGAACATCAGGAAACTCGCTTTTGATAAACCTGATTGCAGGAATCAATCTTCGGATTTCTTCTTCCGGGGAAACCAATTTTGCACCCGGTCTTGTCGAACAGGCTCCAAGGTCTATTATGTCGGCCTTCTGTTGAACCATTTCCTCGATTCGTTTTTTTGCAGTATCCAAAGAATTATACTTTCCGCCATCATAAAAAGAATCATCTGTGAGATTGACAATTCCCATTACGATAGGGGTTGAGAGTTCCATTATTTTTTTACCGCAAATAAATGTTTTGTTTGACGAAATGTTCGTAAATTTGCCGTGTTCTATCATTTTAGTGATTTTTTACGAAGCAAAAGTAATAATTTTATGCAAAACACGAGTTCGGAATACGACAATATTATAAGGATAAGCCGTAAATTATTTGAGGAAAAACTGAGTGATTATGGTGCTTCTTGGAGAATTTTAAGGCTTTCTTCGCTTACCGATCAGATATTCATAAAAGCAAACAGGATTCGTAGCATTCAAGAAAGCGGAGTCAAATTAGTTGATGAGGGAATCTTCGATGAGTTTATCGGAATGATAAATTACGGCATCATAGCATTGATTCAAATCGAGTTGAGTGGCGAACCATCGGACAATGTCTTGAAAAAAGAACGGGCATTGGAGCTTTACGACAAATATGTCTCGCAAACAAAATCGTTGATGGAAAGAAAAAATCACGATTACTCTGAAGCGTGGCGTCAGATGCGGGTAAGTTCGATAACCGATCTTATTTTGATGAAAATATTACGCCTAAAGCAAATAGAGGATAACGATGGCAGAACGATAGTCAGCGAAGGCGTGGATGCCAATTACTCAGACATTATAAACTATTCTGTTTTTGCTTGTATCAAACTTAGTTAGAAAACAATAAATCAAGATACGATGAAAGTGTTAAGTACAATACTTAGAGCGATATTCGGAGCTGTTTTTATATATTCGGGTTTTGTCAAAGCGGTTGACCCATGGGGGACAGCGTATAAAATAGAGGATTATTTATCTGCCTTTTCCATGAGTGGGCTTGCTGAAGCTATTCCGTGGTTACCGATAGTTGTGTCGCTATTCCTTTGTTGCATGGAATTCATGATAGGTGTGCTTATATTCTTTGGCTTTTACCGTAAACCGATTAAAATAGTTGCTGCCGTGGTTATTGGGTTCTTTACGGTACTTACGCTTGTCGATGCGATAACCCATAGAGTCGATGACTGCGGTTGCTTTGGCGATGCGATAAAACTTACACCTTGGGAAACGTTTTGGAAGAATGTGGTTTTGGATGTAATATTGGTTCTCATATTCCTTTGTGAGCGTAAAATCGATTTTGCAAAGTCTAAAGTGAATGCAAATCTGCTTACGCCATTATTTTCAGTTCTGATTTTGTCTTTTGCAATATACAGTTCGATTTATGAACCTGTCATTGATTTTCGCCCATGGGAAATTGGTAAACAAATGGTTCCTGTCGGTGAAGACATGACTCCGCCTGAAAGTTTCGCAACTTATAAGAACAAAACAAGTGGTCAGGTTAAGGAATTCAACACAGAGGAGTTGATGAAGGAGTATGAAAAAAAACCAAACTTTGCAACAGAATGGACGTTTGTGGATTCGAGAGTGGTGAACACAAATACAGTGGCAGCAGACGGCTTTTCGTTGCAAGCAATCGGCTTTGACGAAGATGAAACTTTGGATATAATGACAGACACTACAAGTGAGCTTTACATGATCACTACATACGATGTCATGAAAGCTTCAGACAAGGGAATGAAACGAGTATCCGAATTTGCGAATAAAGCATTGGAAACCGGTGCAAGGGTGATTCTCGTAACTGCATCTTCGGAAGAAAATTGTGGTATGGCAAGTGAGAAATACAATCTTTCGAATATATTGTTCTATACTTCAGATGATAAATCCATAAAGACGATTCTTCGCTCCAATCCGGGAGTAATAAAAATCGTAAAGGGAAAAGTGGATAACAAATGGTCGTGGAGAAACCTTCCGAACAAAGATACATATTTTTCAAATAAAGATTGAATTTTCCGAAATCAAGGATAAATTCTTTCAATCAGTCAAAGGCAGACCATGTTTCAGTATGTGATTCGCAAAATCGGCTATGGCTTGTTGGTGATGTTGGGAGTTATCACTTTGATTTTTGTATTGTTCAACATACTTCCGGGAGATCCTGCACGGATGATGCTTGGGCAGAATGCGGATCAGGAAAGTATAGACATGATTCACAAAGAACTTGGATTGGATAAGCCTTTGCCGATTCAGTATCTTGATTATCTGAATGATTTAAGCCCCATTGGTGTTGACGAAAACGGAGACTTTGGTTTCAAATCCCCGAATCTGAGACGTAGTTACCAATCCGGAAGGACTGTTGCTTCAATTCTCGGCGAGAGTTTCCCGAATACGATTCTGCTTGCTTTGGTCAGCATTGCTTTTGCTTTTGTTGTAGGCGTCTCTCTCGGCTCTTTGGCAGCCATATATAGGGATTCGTGGTTGGAAAAGCTTATTTTGTTGATTACCTCTTTGGGAATGAGCCTGCCTTCTTTCTTTGCGGCAATACTGATTGCATGGTTGTTCGCATTCGTTCTTGCAGACTATACGGGCTTGTCAATGTTCGGCAGTTTGTATAGCGTAGATGATTTCGGCAATGGCGAATACATCGATTTGAAAAACTTGATTCTGCCGGCTCTTACTTTGGGAATACGTCCTCTTTCGGTTATATGTGAACTTACAAAAAGCACCATGAGCGAGGTTTTGCAGCAAGATTATATCAGAACGGCAAAAGCGAAAGGCCTTTCGAAGTTTCAGATTATCAGAAAGCACGCTTTGAGAAATACACTCAATCCCGTGGTGAGTTCGATCAGTGGTTGGTTCGCCTCACTCATAGCCGGAGCTGTCTTTGTCGAGTATATATTCGACTGGAAAGGCGTAGGAGTGGTGATAGTCGATAGTTTGGAAAAATATGACTTTCCTGTGTTGATGGGAGCTTTGATAGTGATTTGCGTCATGTTGATAATAATAAACATACTCACCGATATAATCCACGCAATGTTGGACCCGAGAATAAAGAACGAATAAATCTTTCTCTGAAGTAAAGGAACAAAAAAACAAAACGCGGTTTCATTCTGACGAAACTGCGTTCTGCTTTTTTGATTCTTTGTTTTGAAAATGTCTTTAGAACTTCATGCCCGGGCATTTACTGCTTTTGGAAGCCAATTTGGTAGTCAGAGTTATTCCAAAGAAGTTGTACCAGTCTTTTATTTGAGGGTTGCCTCTTGAAAGATTGTGCGAATGATAGAAATCTTCGTATCCGTCCAACTCATGCGTTCTATCGGCAGCGGCAGCCGCTAATTCACCCGCCCAATTTATCATTGTGCCGTGCTCAACGTAGTTTTTGCTGATGTCATCTATGTAATCGGTGAATGTTTTTCTGAATCCCCATTCTATTCCTATGCAAACATAATTGCCAAGTGAGAATTTAACTCCGAGACCGAAAGGTAGAGATAAACCATATTTGGAATAAGCATCATCGTATCCTTTCATACCTTGCCCTTCTGTGTTAAGGTCTCTCAATTCCACCGTTTCGAGTTCATTGGTTATAGGATTGACAATGTCGGTTTTGGGATTAAAATAAAAGCCTGCAAGACCTGCGAAAATGTATGGCGTAACCCTATGTTGCTTACTTCCTGTGCGGTAATCAAAGAAGTTAAATTCGCACATGAAGCTTAGTTCTCGCAAAGGAGAATAAAAACTCAGATTACGAGGATTTGCATAGTGTTTGTCATCTCCTTCCAATGATGTGAAATTAAGCCGTCCGCTTACGGTCCAACGAGGAGAGAAATTATACCTTGCCAACAAGCCTATGCGGAAATTGGTATTGTAAAAATCGAAACTTTGTTCGAAATGATTCCATAAAGCGTTTTCATAAGCCGAATTAAAAGCCGAATTTATGTCTCCCACATAATTCGCTCCCCCAACAGTCGCTCCGAATTCCCAATTGTACAACTGTGCTTTTGAACCAAAGTTCAGTGCCAATGCAAACAATATTAAAAAAACTTTTTTCATAGGTATATTTTTTCAATTAAGTAAACGTGTCAATCTTTCATTTATTGAATTTATCGAATTCCAATACTTCAAGGTCTTTTGCCTTACCGTCTTCAAGGGCCAGCCGAATCAGTGTCGCTTTGTTATGAATCCCTTGTCTGCCACAGGCACCCGGATTGATGAGAAGGAAATCCATTTCCTCGTCATACATAACCCGAAGAATGTGTGAATGACCGCAAAAAAAGATGTCGCAATTTGCTTGTTGCAATTCTTCTTTTATCGATCTATCATAATGTTTCGGATAACCGCCTATGTGTGTTACCATTATCTTTATGCCTTCTATCGTATCGTATTGCACTCTCGCTACATCGTCATAAGCATATCGGTCATCGCAATTCCCATATACGGCAAGTACAGGCTTGAATAATCTCAACTCATCCAAGACATCGCTACTTCCAATGTCGCCACAGTGGATTATCATATCGACTTCGTTGAAGAAATCATAAACTTGTCGCGGTACAATGCCATGTGTGTCGCTCATTACGCCGATTCGTTTCATTCTTTCTTGATTTTATTTTGGTGAAACAAAGAAACAAGAAACTTATTCAAAGATAATTTCATCCGTAAACAGCCATGCCTTTTCTCCTGCTGATAAATGCCAAGACGGATTCTTCTTTATGTTTTTTGCAATCACCTTTATAAAACGGTGTTCGATAGGTTTGGAAGTATAGAATGTTTTTTGTAAGATTTCTTCGCTTCTTTCAGGCATGTCGTTCTTTACAACCTCCAACAGTTTGTAGTTTTTACCGTCGTCGGAAACGTAATATTCTACTTCGGAAGGAAGAAATATCCAACTCTTTTGGTCTTGTATGAAATTGGCTCCAAGTCTGCTCGGTATTCCGTCTTTGTTTACTTCCAACACAGCAACGAAATCCTCACCCCAATAGCCTTGCCACAATCCTAATTTCCAATTGTCTCCGCCTCTTTTTTGGTCTATCAATCCTTTATCGCCACCTGCGGTGTATTGATTGTTGTATTTGCTCAATACTTTCACTTTCCTGCCTTTTGGAATCTTGTAGAAACGAGCTTCAACCTTTTGAGAAGTTTTACCATTCTTCGAATACATCGACAAGGATTCGCTTTCGTTCAGTACACATCTGCCTTTGCCAACGAAACTCAAAGTTTTGCCGGATTCAAATGCCAATTCGATGGTGTCTTCGGGGTAAAACGCAAATGCTTCCACGATAAGGCTGTCGGTAAATGTCGCAGTGCCTTCGTAAGACAAGTATGGAGTGATGACAATGTCTGTTTTGCTGTTCAATTTTCTTGCTTCGCTCACTTCATTTTCGATAACAGGGACGTTGCTTAAAATCATACGCAATTCTCCGCCCTTCATAATGTCTTCGTGTGAGATTTTGTAATCATTGATTTCCTTTTCGTTCAGATAAATCTCAGAAATGTATTTCTTCTTATCGGCTTCCGGTGCGATGATTGTAAAAGTCCTTCCATTCTCTAAATGAATCACGCTTTTCTCAAAAAGAGGCGTTGTTATGATATAGTCTTTGTCAACAGGGGATACGGGATATATTCCCATGGAACTCATAACGTACCAAGCAGACATTTGACCTGCGTCATCGTTTCCACAGATTCCTGCCGGTGTATCATCGTATAATGTCGTCAGAATCTGTCTTACGTATTTCTGAGTCTTGTGTGGCTGCCCTGCATAAGTGTAAAGATATGCCGAATGCTGAGAAGGCTCGTTGCCGTGTGCGTATCCGCCAATCAAACCGGTAACATCAGCTTGATTTCTGCCGTTTGGTGTGGCTGATTTTGAAAAAAGCTTATCCAATTTCTTGCAAAATTCCAATTCTCCACCCATAAGATTTATCAAAGCAGGGATATCATGCGGTGCATAAAAGGTATAGTGCCATCCATTCCCCTCCGTATAATTTTGATCTATCTGTCTGAGATCGAAATTCGGTAAAAAACGACCGTTCTCTTTTGGATGTATGAATCCGGTTGCAGGATTTATCAGGTTCCTATAGTATTGCGATCTTTTGATGTACTCATCGTATAAATCCATTCTTCCTTGTGATTTTGCAACTTGGGCAACGCAATACATGTTATAAGCATATTCCACTGTCTTGCTTACACCTTCGTGTTCGAATTCTGAAGAGATATAACCGTTTTTCGTAAAGTAATCCAATCCAAGCAGATTATGTTTTTTGTTTGTGTAGTTTCGTTTGTTTATCTCTCTCAATTCCGGATTTGCATTATTGATCATGGATTCCAAAGTAAGTTTCGGATATGCGTAAATGCCTTTCTGATAAAGTTCAGCCAAAACACTGATGCCGTGCATGCCTATCATGCAATGCGTTTCCGCAGATGCAAGTTCCCACATTGGTAATTCGCCATTTTGCAACTGCATATCAATGAAGGTCTTTGCAAAGTCCATGCTGCGTTTTTGGTCGATTATCGAAAGCAAAGGGTGAAGTGTGCGATATGTATCCCAAAGTGAGAATACCGTATAACGGTTGTAGTCTTTTGCGTTTTGGATTTTGTCGTCCATTCCTCTATATCGATTATCCACATCACTATAAAGATTTGGTGCAATCATGCAATGATAAAGTGAAGTGTAGAAAATATCTCTTTGTTTTTGAGTTCCGCCGAATATTTCAATCTTTCCCAACTCTTTTTCCCATAAAGCAGTGTTCTTTGTCAATGCTTTGTCAAAACGTATGCACTCTTCGCTTGCAAGATTCTTTAATGCACCTTCTTCGTTTACGGAAGATATTGCAGTCCTTGCCTCAATCGTTTTTTTGTTGTTTTCTTCGACTGATTCAAACTCAAGAAACAATCTTTTGGTTTGTTTATCGAATTTATGCTTGCTTATTTTCGAGGAAAAGATTGTTGCAAAGAATATTTTTTGATTTTCATTCCACGATTTGGAACAACGATAGCCGACAACGGTTGAGTCGTTCAATATTTTGTAATCATAATCCAGTAATTCATCTCTCCAAAGCAAATCGATTATTATGCTTGTTGATTTGGCTGAAGCAGGAAAAACGTATTTGTGAAAGCCGACACGTTCGGTTGTCGTTAAGTATGCGTCTATTCCTTGTTTGTTCAGATTTTTTACTTTGTAGATTCCTGCTGTCGCAGACTCGTTTTTGTGCTCGAATGTCATGGAAAAGTCTTTCTCGTTCCATTCTTTGATTGTGGGAATGAAAAGAATATCGCCGTAATCCAAACACCCCGTTCCCGAAAGGTGGGTATGAGAAAAACCATATATCACTTTATCGCTGTAATGATAGCCACTGCAACCGTCCCAACTATCTTGACGAGTATCAGGAGAGAGTTGAATCATACCAAATGGAGATGTAGCACCCGGATATGTGTGTCCGTGAGCATCAGTCCCTATAAGAGTATTGACCTCGTTTGTCTTTTGTGCATTCAAAGTTTGAACACATAACAAAAACATAACAATCGGTGTAATCAATTTAATCTTTGTCATATCTTATCACTATTTTATTTTTCAATTATTCAATATAATAGATACCAAAGCGACAAAGTTACGATTTTTTACCGATAACACACGAGTAATTTCTAAAATTAAAGCTTTTTTTCGCAATTAAGATGAAATCGGAAAACGAGCTCGTAAAAATAAAATCAAGAAACAATTTTCTGAAATCAAGATTCACTGAAATGAAATCAAGATCTAATAAATTCTTTCTTTGTTTCATAATCACCTGATTTTGAACAGGTATTTTCAATCTATCATATTAAACAAAAACTATTGCTGTTTTGAATTGTTAGATTACAAGACCGATTGATTAAATGTCGAATTTGCAGACCTGTTGTAAAACTCTGACAATTTGTCATAAAAAAACCGAAGTTGCAGTTTGGCACGGAACTTGAAGTATTAAGGGTGTAATTTGATGAAATGAATAAGAAATAAAAAAATATCAGAATCATGGGAAAAATAATAGGAATAGACTTGGGTACGACAAATAGTTGCGTATCTGTAATGGAAGGAAACGAGCCTGTAGTAATAGCTAACAGTGAGGGAAGAAGAACAACTCCGTCTGTAGTCGGATTCGTATCCTCCGGAGAAAGAAAAGTGGGAGACCCTGCAAAGCGTCAGGCCATCACAAACCCACATAACACTGTTTACTCCATAAAAAGATTCATGGGAGAGACGTTTGACAGAGTTACAAATGAGATTTCGAGTGTTCCTTACAAAGTTGTGAAAGGCGACAACAATACTCCGAGAGTGGACATCGAAGGAAGGCTTTATTCTCCTCAAGAAATCTCGGCAATCATTCTTCAAAAGATGAAGAAAACTGCTGAGGATTATTTGGGTCAAGAGGTAACTGAGGCGGTTATAACAGTGCCTGCGTACTTTAATGACGCACAACGTCAGTCCACAAAAGAAGCTGGAGAAATCGCAGGCTTGAAAGTAAGAAGAATAATCAATGAACCAACGGCAGCAGCTTTGGCTTACGGTTTGGATAAGAAAGATCAAGACGCACACATTGCAGTATTCGACCTTGGAGGTGGTACTTTCGATATTTCAATTCTTGAATTGGGAGATGGCGTATTTGAAGTTAAAGCAACAAACGGAGATACCCACTTGGGAGGAGACGATTTCGATAAAAAGATTATCGATTGGCTTGCCGAGGAATTCATGAATGATTTCCGTGTTGATTTGAGAAAAGATCCTATGGCTTTGCAACGTTTGAAGGAAGCTGCGGAAAAAGCTAAGATAGAGCTGTCTTCATCAACTTCAACTGAGATAAACTTGCCGTATATCATGCCAATAGACGGAGTTCCTCAACACTTGGTAAGAACGCTTTCAAGAGCTAAATTCGAGCAACTTTGTGATGATTTGATAAAAGCAACAATCGAACCTTGTAGAAAAGCTTTGGCTGACGCCGGTCTTGATAAATCTCAAATCAATGAAGTAATCCTTGTCGGAGGAAGCACACGTATTCCTGCAGTTCAAAGGATTGTTGAGGACTTCTTTGGAAAAGTTCCTTCAAAAGGAGTAAACCCTGACGAAGTTGTGGCAGTCGGTGCAGCAATTCAAGGAGGTGTTTTGACAGGTGAGGTAAAAGATGTGTTATTGCTTGATGTTACACCATTGTCATTAGGTATCGAAACTTTGGGAGGCGTGATGACAAAATTGATTGACGCAAACACGACAATCCCTACAAAGAAATCACAAGTCTTCTCAACAGCTCAAGACAACCAACCTTCAGTTGAAATTCACGTTTTGCAAGGAGAAAGAACCAGAGCTACAGATAACAAAACTATTGGTAGATTTGTACTTGACGGAATCCCACCTGCACAAAGGGGAGTGCCTCAAATCGAAGTTACATTCGACATTGACGCAAACGGAATTTTGAATGTGTCAGCTAAAGACAAAGCAACAAATAAAGAACAATCGATAAGAATCGAAGCATCAAGCGGATTGAGCGAAGAAGAGATCAAGAGAATGAAAGCAGAAGCAGAAGCAAATGCAGAAGCCGATAAAAAGCTGAAAGAAGAAGCCGATAAAATCAACGGAGCCGATGCAATGATTTTCCAAGTTGAGAAAGCATTGAAGGAAAACGGTGATAAGTTGCCTGCAGACAAAAAATCAGAAATCGAAAGTGCACTTAAAGAATTGAAAGACGCACATGCAGCCAAGAACATCGCTGCAATAGACGCTGCAAGCGAAAAATTGAACGCCGTATTCCAAGCTGCATCTGCAGATATGTACTCTCAACAAGGCGGAACTCAAGGTGGAGCAAATCCAAATCAAGGACAGCAATCCGAAACCAAGGATAACGGTCAGGATGGTGAGGTTACAGACACCGATTTCGAAGAGGTGAAGTAAGGAAAAGAAACCAAAATACATAATACTTAAGATTGAAAGGGACGAGTTTTTACTTGTCCCTTTCTTATTGCCGTTTTGTCATGTTTATTTGTCAATTCGAAAAAAAAGAGACAAAGCATAAGAGTGTGGAATCGGTAAATGAAGATTTTCTTTTCAAGAAAGAATCGTACGAATCTTGATTTCAGCGAAACGAATCTTGATTTCGAAAAGATAAAACAAAGAAATACGAAACTCATTGCCACAAAGACAGTTCTTATTCGTTTTTTTTGTAATGTTCGAGACTTGTTTCGATTGGATTGAAATCAAAACAAGTCTTATTGATGTCGTGAAAATCGGGAAAAATACTAAATTTGCAAATCCTAAAACGATAATGGAATGGAAAGTATCAGAGAAATATTTCGCATAGGCTTTGGTCCGTCGAGCTCGCATACGATGGCACCCCGCAGAGCCTCAGAATTGTTTTTGCAAGACAACAAGCAGGCTGCACGCTTTGAGATAACGCTTTTTGGCTCTTTGGCTGCAACCGGCAAAGGTCACTTGACAGATAAAGCAATCTTAGATGTATTGGGGCAAGACAAAACAACAATAATCTGGAAGGCGGATACATTTTTGGATTTGCACCCTAATGCAATGCAGTTCAAAGCTTTCGATGAACAGAACAATTGTTTGGAAACACGAATCGTTTACAGCATAGGCGGAGGTAAGATAATACAAGAAGAATCCAATGTAGGATTGGATGTAAAGCAGGTTTACCCGCATCAAAGTCTTGCAGAAATACTCGATTACTTGGATGAGAACGGCTTAACCTTTTGGGAATATGTCCAAGAGTTTGAAGAAGATGACGTATGGGACTATCTGAGAGAGGTATTGGCTGTTATGAAGAAATCGGTTGAAGACGGATTGAACGAAGAAGGTGTTTTGCCGGGCGGATTGCGACTCAGAAGGAAAGCCATGTCATATTACACGAAAGCAAGAAGCTATAAGCCGTCGTTGAAAGGAAGATGCCTTGTACAGTCTTATGCACTTGCGGTATCGGAACAAAATGCTGCCGGCGGGTTGATTGTAACCGCTCCAACATGTGGCTCATGCGGAGTTGTGCCTGCCGTATTGTATCATTTGAATACAGAACACGAATTTACGGATAAGCAAATCATTCGTTCGCTTGCAACAGCCGGATTATTCGGAAGTATAATCAAACACAACGCTTCAATATCCGGAGCAGAGGTCGGCTGTCAGGGTGAAGTGGGATCGGCATGCTCCATGGCGGCTGCGGCAGCCAATCAACTCTTTGGAGGAACGCCTCAGCAGATTGAGTATGCTGCTGAGATAGCTCTTGAACATCACTTGGGGCTTACTTGTGATCCCGTTTGCGGTCTTGTGCAAGTTCCGTGCATTGAAAGAAATGCTTTTGCGGCATTAAGAGCCTTAGATGCCAATCTTTACGCCATGATGTCAGATGGGAAACACGTGATATCCTTTGACAAAGTCGTCGAAACGATGAAGCAAACCGGTAAAGACCTTCCTTCGTTATACAAAGAGACAGCCGCAGGTGGTTTGGCTGTTGTCGGAAAGGGATTTTGCAGTCTCTGATGTAATCGAAATAAAACAAAGAATCGTCGCAATGAATTTTGATTTCGTTGCGACGATTCTTTGTTCTGAAAAATCGGATTCAAGAATCAGAATCGTTATGTTTTGATAGTCTATATTATCTCTTTAATACCTTTTTGAATAATCTTGAAACCTCTCCCACAATCAAAACCACCGAAGTCAGCAATGTGATTTCAATCCAATCGCACAAACTTAGAGGATACACACTGAACATTGTACCTCCGAGATTCACTATCAGAATCTGTCCGATAAAGATAAGGGCAGCTATCAACAAGAAACTATTGCAACCTTTGAAGTGAAAAGCACTGCGTCCGCTCATATAAGCTTTTGCATTGAACATATTCCAGAACTGCAACAAAACAAAGATTGTGAAGAACAAGCTTTGCTCGTAAAGACTTATGGAACCGGTTTCTTCAAATCTGCTTAAAGTGAATATGTCTTCGAAAGATTGTATGTCATAATTTTGAATTATGTAGAGTAATCCCATGAGGAGTCCGAAGAATAAGGCTCCTGTTGTAAGGATACCTCGTTTCATCGATTTGTTTATTATGAAGTCTTTTCTGTTTCTTGGTTTGGATTGCATGACTCTTTCGTTTGGGGGAAGAGATGCCAATGCCATTGCCGCAAATGTATCCATTATCAGATTAACCCAAAGCATCTGAGTAACCGTCAGCGGAGATTTTTCACCAAAGAAAGCTCCGAACAGAACGATAAGGCAAGCCACGACGTTGATTATCATTTGGAATAAAATGAAACGTTGAATGTTTTGATACAAACTTCGTCCCCACATGACGGCTCTTCCGATTGAGGTGAAGGAATTGTCGGTTATGGTTATGTCGCTTGCTTCTTTTGCCACGTTTGTTCCATCGCCCATTGACAATCCAACTTGTGCAGCTTTCAATGCAGGAGCGTCATTTGTGCCATCGCCTGTCACTGCAACGACTTGGTTAAGCTCTTGAAGGGTTTCAACCAACAATTTCTTATCCATTGGTCTGGCACGTGATATAACTTTGAGTTTGAGAATTCTTTTCTTCAATTCTTCATGGCTTAGTGAGGATAATTCCGTTCCTGTTATGATGCAATCTTCAGAATCGCCTTCTTGCCACAATCCCACTTGCTCTGCGATTGCTCTTGCGGTGACTGAAGTGTCTCCCGTAACCATTTTGATGTCTATTCCTGCATTCAGACATTCGCTTACTGCATTTGGTACGTCTGCTCTCACGGGATCGACTATTCCTGTCATACCCATGAAACGCAGATTCAGGTTTTTGAGTTTGCGATCTTCAATCACGCTTTCCGAATCTTCGATAAACCTATATGCAAATGCCAATGTACGCATCGCTTTCTTTTGAAAACCGGCAAGAGTCTCCTTTACGCTTTCAGCAGAGAAGCATTCGTCGAAATCATTGCACATTTGAAGAATTATTTCCGGTGCTCCCTTGACCAATAACACCCTTTTGTCAAATACTTTCGAAGAAATGACGGTTGCCATGTACTTATTCTCAGTGGTGAAAGGAAGCTTCTCGAAAACTTCTGTTTGATTTCTGAATTGCAAATAGTCAATGCCTCGTTCTTTCAGCCATAACAACAAAGCCCCTTCAGTAGGGTTTCCGATGACTTTTGGTTTTGTCGGATCGGAAAGGTCTAAATTGGCAGATGAATTAAGAGATAATGACTCTGAAACAAAGCCGTTGTTTATGTATTCCTCGGAAAAGAATGCTTCGGTTACCTTCATCTGGTTTTGGGTTAAGGTTCCCGTCTTGTCGGTACAAATAACGCTTACCGCCCCCATGGTTTCGCAAGCGTGCATCTTTCTTACCAAACTGTTGCTCTTCAAAAGCCTTCCCATACTATAAGCAAGACTTAAAGTAACCGCCATTGGAAGTCCCTCAGGCACTGAAACGACAACCAAAGTTACAGCAACCATCAGACTTTCCAACATATAAGCCATGAATTTCATTATTTCGAATTCCCGGCCGCTTGTAAAATACAATGCACATTTGCCTACAACTATCAGAATGGCTATTGCATAGCTTATTTTCGAAATAAGGCTGCCGAGTTTGTCCAATTGCTCGTTCAGAGGCGTGCGAATGGAATTGTCGATTCTGCTTGCCTCAAACACTTTTCCTGCTTCAGTGGCATCTCCTACGGCAAAAACTTCACAGACTGCCTCTCCCTCCAAAACGTTTGAGCCTTTGTAAACTTTGTTTGATGGAAAGGTTGCTTCTTTATCAAAGTCTTGTTCGTTTACTGTCTTTTTACAGCTACTTTCTCCTGTGAGGGAACTCTCATCGACTCTCAATTCAACTGCCTCGCACAATGTTGCATCTGCACAAATCTCATCTCCGGAGTTCAGAACCAAAATATCACCGACCACAACCAAACTTTTGTCCAATTCTGTCAGACTTCCATTTCTGTAAACTTTTACTTTCTCATGATCATTCACTTTGTTGAGCAATTCGAATTCGCCTTCTGCTCTGTTTTCAAAGTAAAATGCCAAACCGGTTGAAAGAAAGATGGCAACGAAAATGCCGATTGGTTCGAAGAAAACGGAAGAAGAACCATTTAGTCCGAAGTATTCGTAAAATGAAATGCCGATGCTGAGTGTTCCGGCAATCAATAAAATGATTATAAGCGGATCTGTGAATTTCTCAAGCAGCTTTAACCATATTGATTTCTTTTTTGGCGGAGTCATTATGTTGATTCCATGTTCCAAACGGCTTTTTTCAGCCTGTTCATCTGTCAATCCGATGTAAGTTTTTTTCATTATGTTTTTGCGATTAAAACAAAGAATGTAACGTATTTAATCTTCAAATTATTATCTGTTTATCTCAAAAATATGTTTTCAAGAAATAAACATGCGAAACTTGAATACGGAATTTTCTTTCTTGAATTCGGGAAATTCTTTCTTTGATTTATGTAAATACTTGAAGTATAGAATGTTGTTCTGTGTTTGTTTCGGGTGATTTGAACAAAAAAACTTTGAAATTTATTCTTGAGTTGTTTGATTATGCAGGCGATGTATTCAAATGACACGTTGTTTATTGCGGCTTATTTCGTATCTTTGCCCGATAATATCAAGTTGCTTATGAAGAATATATTGGTTATATATACCGGAGGCACGATCGGAATGGTTAAAGACAAGATTACTGGCTCTTTACACCCTTTTGACATGAAGAAAATCTACGAAGCTTTGCCTGTATTGAAGGAATTGGAATGTAATATCGACACTTTACAGTTTGATCCAATAATCGATTCGTCTGATATGAACGCTGAGGTTTGGATAAGGCTGGCCGGTTTGATTGGACAAAAGTATGATTCTTACGATGGCTTTGTTGTGCTTCACGGAACCGACACTATGAGTTACACAGCTTCGGCTTTGAGTTTTTTATTGGAGAATCTGTCTAAGCCGGTCATCATAACGGGAAGTCAATTGCCACTCGGAATGATTCGTACCGATGGAAGAGAGAACATAATCTCAGCAATAGAAATTGCAGCCAATGAAGAAGTTTCTATAGGTGAGGTTTGCATATTTTTCGAGAATAAACTATTCAGAGGGAACAGGACAACAAAATTCAATGCTGAGCATTTCGAAGCGTTTTATTCAGGAAACTATCCGTCGTTGGCAAAAGTCGGAATAAACATTGTTTATAAGCAACATCTGTTACGCCGTTGTACTTCATTGCCTCTTAAAGTCTATGATAGAATGTGCAATAATGTTGCAATAATCAAAGTACACCCGGCATTGAGAAAGGAGTATCTCGAAGCCTTTTTGTCTGTCGATGGTTTGGAAGGAGTAATTCTTGAAACATATGGCAGTGGCAATGCTCCGACTGCAGAATGGTTTATCGCTGCAATCAAGAAAGCAATTGACAGAGGTATAATCGTGTTTAATGTTACTCAATGTAAAGCGGGCAGTGTGGTGATGGGACATTATGAAGCATCGAGAGAATTACTCAATATAGGAGTTGTGTCCGGTGGAGACATAACAACAGAAGCCGCATTGGCGAAATTGATGTTTGTTTTGGCGAATTATAAGGACAAAGATGAGATTGTGAAGAATCTTTCTTTGAATTTGAGAGGTGAAATAACGGAAAAAGGAACTATTTGATGGATTACGCAGAAGTTTTCAAGCAATTCGAGTCTCTAAACGTTATGATAGTTGGCGATGTCATGATTGACTCGTATTGGTGGGGAAAAGTAGATAGAATATCTCCTGAAGCTCCTGTGCCGGTTTGTACGGTGGCAAAAAAGGAACATAGATTGGGGGGAGCGGCTAACGTAGCCCTTAACGTGGTTGCAATGGGTGCAAATCCGATTGTTTGTTCTGTTATAGGCAATGACGCAGAGGGGAAAGTGCTTGTTGATTTGTTTGAAAGCAATCAAATGTCTGTCGAGGGCATTGTTACAAGTGAAAAAAGATGTACAACAGTTAAGACGAGGATAATAGGAAATAATTCGCAAATGCTTAGAATCGATGAAGAAGATAGCGGTTTCATAAGTGAGCAAGACCAAAAAAATCTTATCGAAAGGGTGAAAAACATTCTTGAATCGAAAAAAGCGGATGTTATTATCTTTCAAGACTATGATAAAGGAGTGATTAGTCCGAATGTTATCGAGAAAATAACACTTATGGCAAAGAAACGTTCCATTCCTGTTTGCGTTGACCCGAAGAAACGCAACTTTGCGGATTATCAGAATGCAGATTTATTCAAACCGAACTTGAAAGAATTGAGAGAAGGCTTGAAAATAGATGATGTGATTCCTGAAAAAGATTCATTGAAGAAAGCTGCAGATATTTTGCATTCAACAATGGGTATAGGGAAGGTCTTTATCACGCTTAGCGAGTATGGAGTCTTTATTGCCGATTATGAAAAAGAAAGTCCGGATGTTTATTTGCTTCCTGCACAATTAAGACAGATTGCTGACGTAAGCGGAGCCGGAGACACAGTTATAAGTGTTGCTTCTTTGTGTATGGCATTGGGCTTGCCGGCTGATGAATTGGCTAAAATAAGTAATATGTCCGGCGGATTAGTTTGTGAATCGGTGGGAGTCGTTCCTATAGATAAGAAAAGATTGTTATCAGAACTGCAACGGTATGAGTAATTTGAAACGCTTATTTTTGATTTTGATGTTTGCTTTGTCTGCAAACAATTTATTCTCTCAAAGTTCTCCACCGAATCTTCCTCATTACGATGACAAACTTATTCATTTCGGTTGTATTCTTGGCTACAATCAACTTTATACAAATTTGATTGAGAAAGAGAATCGCCCGTTTATGGATACTGTAATGGGGTTCAATTCGAGTCGAAACAGTGGTTTTACACTCGGATTTGTGATTTGCGATTTGCGAATGAATGAATACATGCGACTGCGTTTTCAACCGTCTCTCAATTTTGCGGATAGACGATTGAATTTCTTGATAAAGGATGATTTGAAATATAAGGAAACAAGCATCCCTTTTGAGGTCGTTTATTTGGAATTGCCTTTGGAATTAAAACTTCAGTCAAAGCGTTGGAGGAATTTTCGTCCCTATCTTATAGCAGGGGGAAAGTACAGCTACGATCTTGCTTCCATCAAAAGAAAAAAAGCAACGCCGGATGAGATAATGATGAAAATAGATAATGCAGAATTGTTTTATACTCTCGGATTCGGCTTTGATTTTTATCTTAACTACATTAAATTCGGTATAGAGCTGAAAACTTCATACGGAGTCAGCGATATTCTTGTCAGAGACTACAAAACGATGTATTCAAGTGTATTAGACGCCATTAAAACGCAGATTTTCTATATCAATTTCACATTTGAATAGCCATGAACAAGGAAATAGAATTGTTTTTGACTCCCGGAGAACTCGCAAATCAAGACAAGATAAAACGTGCCATTGCAAAAAAATGCGGAATCTCTGTATCCGATTTGCGTTATTACAAAATACTCAGACGAAGCATAGATGCAAGACACAAACCCTTGTATCGGTTGAGGGTGTTTGCTTCAACCGAGCAACCGAAGCAGGAGAAAAAAAACAAAAATTATCAAGATGTTTCATCTAATAGTCCGGTCATCGTTGTAGGAGCAGGACCCTGCGGTTTGTTTGCCGCTTTGAAACTTATCGAGTGCGGATTGAAACCGATAATCGTTGAAAGAGGCAAAAGGATTGAAGAAAGAAAAAAAGATATTGCCACAATTGCCCGAAATCAAGACTTGAATACGGAGTCCAATTGGTGCTTTGGTGAGGGTGGAGCAGGAACTTTTTCCGACGGAAAGCTGTATACGCGTTCAAATAAGAGGGGAAATATAAATGAAATCTTGGAAACCTTTGTCGAATTCGGAGCTGATGAGGATATTCTCATAGATGCTCACGCTCACATAGGAACCGATCGACTTTCAAGGATAATCAAAAACATCAGAACAAAGATTCTCGACTGTGGAGGTGAGTATCACTTCAATTCAAAGGTGATTGACTTTTTGTCTAAAGATGATTGCATTTACGGCGTCAGACTTTCAGATGGCTCTACTTTGGAAGGACGTGCCGTAATTCTTGCTTGCGGTCATTCGGCAAGGGAAATATATGAATTGTTTGCAAAAAAATCCTGGGCGATAGAAGCAAAACCGTTTGCAATGGGCGTAAGAGTTGAACATTCTCAAGAATTGATAAATCGAATTCAATACAATTCGGAACATTATTCCAAGCTCCTGCCGGCTGCATCTTATTCTCTGACTCATAATGTGGGAAATCGCGGAGTGTTTTCCTTTTGTATGTGTCCCGGAGGTATGATTATACCGTCTTCAACCGAGAAAGGACAGCTTGTGGTCAATGGAATGTCCTCCTCTTTGCGTAATTCGCAATTTGCCAATTCGGGAATAGTAGTATCGATAACAGAAGCCGATGCAGCGAAATTTGCTTCCGAAGGAGCTTTGTCTTTAATGCGTTTCCAACAAGAGTGCGAAAGAAAAATGTATATCGACAAACAAATCGCACCGGCTCAAAGAATAAGTGATTTTGTCGCGAATCGTTCATCTCGTTCCTTGTGTCGTTCCTCTTATCCTTCGGGATTGCATGCTTGTAATATGAATGAGATGTTGCCGAAAGTCGTTTCGGATGCGTTGCAACAAGGATTTGTCGTTTTTGATAGAAGAATCCCCGGATTCGTTTCAAATGATGCCTTGATGATAGGCTTGGAGGCGAGGACGTCTTCCCCTGTCAGAATACCGAGAGATAAAGACAGCATGCAGCATGTTCAGTTGAAGAATCTGTATCCTTGTGGTGAAGGAGCAGGATATGCAGGCGGAATCACATCTTCTGCAATCGATGGAGTGAATGCTGCGATGAAGATTTCTGAAAGCTTGAATGGCTAAAATAGAACTTTATTTCAAAAAAATAAAACAGCCATCGGTTTCTTCCGATGGCTGTTTCGGTTTCATTATATCTTGCTTAGAAAAACATTAACAAGTTAAGGCTGTATCCTCTCCAACGATAGTTCGTGGTAGGTGAGTAATTGAGCATTCCGAAAGTGTATCCGGCTCCTATTTCGAAAGTTTTATTGAAATCATATCCTATTCCGAGGCGAAAACCCAAGTCTTTGCGATCATTGTATTCAAATTCTTTTCCTTTTGTTTCTTTGTTGTAATCAGGCGATTTCGGATCTAAATTCGTGTGAATCCTCGTTCCGGTCAAACCATAGGTTACAAAGGGAGTCATACTCAGAAAAAAACCTCTTTGCAATCTGTCATCACCGAATTTCATCAACAATCCGGCTTCAAATTCCAAAAACATGGCGGACACATCCAAGTGATAACCATTTTTGATTTCATAATCGAATCCTTTTTGAATAAAGTTCAAGCTTGGCTGAAAAAAGAGATTGTAAACCAAACGCTTTTCTCCGACAATTCCGGCTTTGTATCCAAATTTTGCAGAGCCACCTCGCTCGATTGAAAGATAATCATAGCTTCCGCCGGCTTTGATTCCGAATTTCCAAGGCTCTTTGCTGCTTTTTACTTCTTTTTGTTGCGGATATTGTGCATTGACATAGGAAAACACAATCAAGGCACAACACAATGAAATCAGTCTTTTCATTATTTATTATTGCTTTCCAATTGATGAATTACTTTTAACAAACTATCTCCCGAGCCGATTCGATAGCCCTCTGACAAAAATACTATTTCCCCATCTTTGGTTAAGAAACACAAAAGCGGATAATTGTTTGCGAAATCGAAGTTTGTGGCTTTCATAACGGTCTTTTGCATATCTTTATCTGCGTCATGAGCGAACAAACTTTGATTAGGAAGGTTAGGATACAGTTTTTCGATAGATTGATTTGGTAATTTGGTCATGACGAATGCGATTCCGCCACCCCATTTCTCCATTTCTTCTTTAACCAAAGGCATATCCGCCATAAGGTGTCTTACCGGTTCTGAATACGGATCAACGATTGCCAATACTAAACCTTTGCCTTGAGAAATTTCTTTAAGACTTCGTGTGCTTCCGTCTAAGAGTTGGATTCTTTCGTTCATATCCAACGTACCCAAAACATTGAGTTTGTTTTCAATTTCTTCCATTTCAATCACCACATTGGTCTCTGCTCCGGCTGTAACAAAGAAATAGGTCTCTATTACATATATATTACCGGCTGCATCTCTGTTGCCACTCATCAATCTGTAATATCCTGCAGGTACTTCCAAAGTCTCAGGGAATGAAGCAAACTTTGGATCGTATTCAAAGTCCAATGTCATAAATTCATTGTTGACAAGACGTTGCAGAGTAAAGTGTATGTAATACTCAGGCTTGATTTTATTGTTTTTCGAACTGCTTACAGTCAATTTACCCAAAGGTTGGTTCGTTTTGATTTCGAATTGAGGATATTTCCAATCTTCTTTCGAAGACATCTTATACTGAGCCCGTCCTTCAGCCCACTCATATCGTGCAGCGATACCAAAACTTCTTGCAATGGCAACAAACAACAATTCTCTCGAAAGAGCATCCGTTTGACCGATTTTCAATATTCCTTCAGGGGATATTTGAACGCCGTAATAGTTTTCGGTATCGTTCAACTTGATGTTTTGATTTATCCAATCGGCAATTCGTTGCGGATTTGCAATAAAGCCATCTGCTTTATCGGCAAAGTATTTCTGCAAAAATTCTCGGTATGTTGTCAGTTTTTCCAATTGAATGCGTGGATTGAGAACAAATTCCTTTAACGCATCTTCTTTTGCCGGATAATTTTTGTAAGCTTTCAAATGACTCAATATCACTTCCGATGAAAGGTCTCTTAAATCCTTTTCATACAAAAGCCCAAGTAATTCCACTGCGTTTTCGTCTCGGCTTGCCAAAACCTTTTCCACTTCAGCGTAATTGCCCCATGATTCGTCTATCAATTTGTTTACTTTTTCTGCATCTTTGTCTGATAGTTTGAAGTCTTGGATTCGTCTTTTTGATTCTTTGATTCGTTGTGCGGATTCTTGATTTCGTGGGAATGTTTTCAAGTATGATTCTCTCAAAGAGTCTTCGTAAGCCAATCTTATGGCATTTGCGGCCTTCTTTTCCTCTGAGATAACCCGTATAGGCTTAGGATTAGGCGGGCAGATTTTGAATTTCTCTGTTTTCCAAGTCTTTTTGGTCGGCTCTATCACAAGAGTCATGCTTTTGACATCTGATTTAGCTAATGCCGAAGTTGTTTTTCCATCTTTTTTTACCCAAATCATCAAATCTCCATAGCCCGTTTCCAAACTTGCTTTACCGTTTTTGTCTGTATATATCTTGGCAATAGGGTAGTATTCTGCATAGTTGTATAATCCGAAAGAAACTTGAGCGTCTTTAACTTTCTTGCCCTTTTCATCAACCACCGTTATCTCCAAGTTTTTTGTGGATACATAGTTCGACAACAAATTAATCTTGCTGTAGAGCTTGCTTTCAAAGTTTTTTTCTTCAGGTCCGTTATATTCTCCAAAAACAGTTGTGTGCACCATCATTGCTCTCTTTACCGGAGCATCAAACCATGCCACGTCAAGTTCAGGTTCAGGTTCGCAAGCTCCAAGATAATGCCAAACGCCATCAATCCATACTTCAACCCATGCATGATTGTCGTCGGTGTGTGCCCAACGTGGTGTGTAGCATTGGCGAGCCGGTAAACCTACTGCTCGAAGTGCGGTTACCGTAAAGGTGCTTTCTTCTCCGCAACGCCCCCATGATGTGCGTATTGTTGCCAATGGAGATGATGTTCTGCCGTCTGAAGCCTTGTAATTTACCTTTTCATGACACCAATGATTGACTTCCAATGCAGCATTGTACATATCCATACCCTTGATTCTGTCTTTGAGTGTTTCGAATATGTACATCCTCGCCGTATCCAAGTTTTCATTATTCACTCTGTAAACAAGAACAAAATGTTTGAAGATATCTTCCGGAATTTTCTTACCCCAAGAGAATGTTTCTCTTGCTTTGATGGCATATCTTACCTGATTGAGAAAAAAATCTCCGTCATAATCAGCCAAATCGTTCAAAGGCATATACTCATATAAGAATTGCAAATATTGCTTTTCTTGATTGGTTGCGGCTTTTTCAAATATCGCTTGATTGTTTCTTGGATTCTGTGCACTCAAATGGCAGAAGCCAAACATCAAAACCAAACTTAAAACAAAAATCTTTTTCATTTTCTTTTTTCTTTCTTTTATTTACCTAATATTTTGTTGTATTCGTTTTTGTCTTTCAAAATTTCGATTGCTCGTTTCACTTCCTTGTCATGTTTTAATGAAGCCTCAATGCTGCCTTTCTGGTAATAATATCGCTTGATTATCTCATCTAAAAGCAGAAGCTTGATTTCATCCTTGAATTTGTAGATGTCGTTTTTCTTGTCTTCAATAATCCGTTGTTTCAAATCGTTCATTTGCTTTATGGTTTCTGAATTCATCTGCTCTTTTTGTGCATTTGAGATTAACGACTCGATGCCTTTTTCGCTTGATGTTACGTAATGATAATCCTTATCTTTCAAGAAAAGCACGAAATCTTCATACATATCGTCCGTTATCTCAAATTCTGAAGCCGGAAGTATGCTTGGGTGTTCTTTCTTAAACTTATTGGCATAATTAAAGCAGTGAAAATTTCCCATCAGCGAGATTGCTATGTTTGAAGGTGTGTAAGGCTCGAGCGAAACATCGGGTTCTATTCCCGAACCGGCATATACTGTCCTGCCATTCTTTGTTTTGTAAGCTGTTTTCAAAGAATCCGGAATTTTTTCAGCCATTCCGTTTTCGTTTCTGTGAGAATAGTCTATGGCTTGTATGCAACGTCCGCTTGGAATGTAGTATTTGGATTCTGTAACTTTCATTTGTGAGTTGTATACCAAAGGAATGATTGTCTGAACCAAACCTTTGCCGAATGAACGTTGGCCGATCACTACCGCTCTGTCAAAATCCTGTAAACTACCTGCCACAATCTCTGAAGCAGAAGCCGAAAATGGATTGATCATAACCACAAGCGGAATGTTTGGAGCAACCGCTTTCATGGTTGTTTTGAAAGAAGTGCTTTTTTCAATGCTTTTTGCCTTCTTGCTAACCACCACATTACCTTTCTCGACAAAAAGATTGACGATATTTACTGCTTCATTGAGTAATCCGCCTCCGTTATCCCTCAAATCCAAAATCAAATATTTCGCTCCCTGAGCTTCGAGTTTTTTGTATGCTTGCAAGACATTTCGACCGGCATCTTTGGTGAATTCTGTCAACTTGATGTATCCGACGTTTTCATCTAACATGCCTGAATACGAAACATTGGGAAGTTGGATTTCTTCTCGTTTCAATGTTTTTGTAAATTGCTTTCCGTCTCGTTCCAGGGTGAGCTCTATCGTCGTTCCGGCTTGTCCGCGTAGTCTTTCGCTGACTTCTGAAGTCGTTTTCCCTATGCAACTTTCTCCGTCAATGCTTAGTATTATGTCTCCCGCCTTTAATCCCGATTTATGTGCAGGAAGATTCTCATAAGGTTCGGAGATGAACACATGATCCTTTTGTTTGTGAATCAAAGAGCCTATTCCGCCATATTGTCCAAAGAGTTGCATTTTCACATTCTCCATATCTGATTCGGGATAGTAAACGGTGTAGGGATCCAACTTTGCAAGCATCGCATCGATTGCCGTTTTCACCAAATCTCCCGAGTTTAAGTCATCGACATAATTTGAATGTAGATTTTTGAAAACCGAACCGAAAATTTCGATTGCTTTATTCATTTCAAAATAATCCTGATCCAAATCTCGTTGAGACTTTGCTTCAGAAAAACAGAATATTAATGCTGTCAAAAGTAATAAAGATACGCATGATTTCTTCATAAAAAGACAATTTAATTTTGCCACAAAGATAGTAAAGAGTTAAGAAAAACGCATCTCAAATCAAGATTTTTTCGGAAATATTTCGATTTTCTGAAATTTCTTGTTACTTTTGCAAGTTGTAAAATAGAAAAAATAACAGTAAAAACAATAAACAAAGTACAAAATGGCTATTATAGGAAAGATTAGAAAGAGAGCAGGAATTGCAGTTGCACTTATAGCATTGGCAATCGTAGCATTTATTCTGAGTGATTTGCTTGGCGGACGACAAGGCAGTGCTCCATCGAAGTTGGCTTCAATAAATGGAACGGACATTACTTTTTCCGAGTTTGAAAAAGCAGCAACCAATGCGGAGAATAACATGAAGCAACAATACGGAACGGCAAACATTTCGCAAGAACAAAGTTTCGTTGCAAAACAACAAGCATATCAAACATTGCTTACGCAGAAATTGCTACACCAAGAATGCGAAAAATTGGGTGTAACCGTATCTGAAGAAGAAATGAACGACATGTTTTTCGGCGAATTCATACCTCTGATCGTCAGACAAAACTTTACAGATCCTAAAACGGGACAATACAACTCTCAAGCAATAAAACAATACATCGCACAGTTTGATAAATTACCCGAAGATCAAAAAGCAAGTTGGAATGAGTTTGAAAGATATGTGAAAGAAACAAGATTGCAAGAAAAATACAACACAATAGTTGCGAGCAGTTTTTACATGCCGAAAACCATTGCAACACACATGAGCGAAGTATCAAACAAGGTGGTAGACTCTCGTTATGCGGTATTGCCATATCAGTCAGTTGCCGACAATACAATCAAGGTAACCGAAGATGATTACAAGAAATATTACGAAGAACACAAGAACGAATTCAAACTTTCCGATGAAATAAGAGATTTGGAATTTGTGAAATTCGCAGTGTTACCTTCAGCCGAAGATATAAAAGCAATAAACGATTCAGTAGTTAAAACATACGCAGAATTTCAAACCTTGTCTGCTGAAGACATTCCTGCTTTCGTATCAATATCATCAGATGTCGTTTACGATAGTGCTTACCATAAAGCAGACGATTTGAAGACAGTCTTCGCCGATTCATTGTTGCAAGGCAAGAAAGTCGGAGATTTCATAGCACCATTCCAACAAGGCAACAATTGGATCATGGCCAAAATCACCGATATGCAGGCAAGACCCGACTCGGTACGCTTTTCTCAATTGGTGATCTTGAACACAAATGCGTCAAAAGAAATAAAACGAACACCGGAACAAGCAAAAACATTTACGGATAGTTTGTTTAATGTAATCAAAGCAAACGCAGCAACCTTTGAACAAAATGTTACGAAATTCTCTGACGATCCCGAAGCAAAGAATACCTTTGGTGATTCCGATTGGATTTTAGATGGACAGTTGCCAAGCGTGCTTTACGAACAAGTAAAGACCACAAACGTAGGCGGAGTGTTTGTTTACGACTTGCCAAACGAAATGGGACACTGCATCATTAAAGTAACCAACAAGACAGAACCTAAAAACAAAACTCAGATTGCAATGATTGTGATGGGCGTAAGGGCAAGCGACAAAACCATAAACGCCACAAAAGACAAAGCAGACGTGTTTTTGGGAGCAGTAAAGACCATTTCCGACATGAAAGCTCAAGCACAAAAGCAAAACATCAACATATTGCTTTCAACCGTCAACAATATGTCATATCAACTTAACGGAACACCTTATTGCAGAGAGATAGTACGTTGGGCATTCAACGAAGACACCAAAGTAGGAGACGTGGCACCTGAAGTATATCAACTTCAAGACATGTTTGTCATAGTAGGATTGAAAGACATCAAAGAAAAAGGTATCTTGACCTACGAACAAGCAAAACCATACATAGAATCACAAGTAAAAACAGAAAAGAAAGCACAAATACTATTGGACAAAGCAACAAAACTACAAGCAAGCAACAAAAACATAGAAGCATTTGCGACAGCGGCAGCCGTTCAAATCGATTCAGCATCAGCAATAGATTTTGCAAGTCCTTACTTTGCCGGAGCAGGTCCTGAAATGAGAGTGATCGGAAACCTATCATCATCAAAGCAAACAGGAATGCAAAAACCTATAAAAGGCTTCAACGGAGTTTATGTTGTGAATGTGGACAGAGTTTACACAAGACCGATGAAAGAAGATGTGAACTTGATTCAGCAACAATACAAAACAAAAGCCATGCAAAAAGCACAGATGATTTTGCAAGTGCTTCAAACAAAAGCAAACATAACAAACAACTTCCCGATCTTCTATTAAGATTCGAAAAATAAGGTTATAGTTTATAAATTATTCAGGCGGCGAAAATCCGATATGGAATTTTTGCCGCTTTTTTCTTTTCCTTTTTTGAGCTTTCGACTTTTTGTTGTTGCAGCTTTAAGTTTGAAAAAAAGCCAAAGCTCATTTCGAGATTTTCTTTCTTGATTCCGTAAAATTCTTTCATCGTTTTAATTTTCTCAAATCAAGATTCGTTCTGCTGAATCTTTGTTTTGTTTTCGCTAAGCTTCTCTTTGCATTCTTTTCAATTTATTCTGTTTGTATGCGACCTTTAAGAGAGGTTTGCATAGCCGATTTTTGCGATTTGTAGAGCTGAAACAGGAAGAAAATGATGAAATTCTTGCGAAATATCTCTTTGTGTAAAAAGTTGAAAATCAAATCCGAAAAAAATAAAATAGACATATAACTCATTTTTATTGCAAAAA
>JAZNIO010000019.1:0-21547 GCA_045577535.1 Candidatus Onthomorpha sp.
TATTCGTAAATCTCTTCAAAACTTGCCTCACCCTTTACTTTCTGAGAACCTAATGCGTAATAATGCAATCCGATACTGAATTGATTGGCAAGCATTATGCCGGCTCCGAATTGATAAGCAAAGCTTGTGTTTGTTTCATAGTCATATACCGTGGACTCTTCCCCGTCGACATAGTATTGATCGCCGTTATCGTCATAGTAATAGAAGTAATCATCTCCCGAACCGTAAAGTCTGAAGTCCGTAATCATTCCGAAATTGACTCCCAATCCGAATTCTCCCCAAAGCTTTATGCCGTTTGCAACTTTGTATTCGTAATTTGCTCCTATCATAACAGGAATATTTACATATTTAGGTAAAGTCAGACTGAATTCATCTACGTTTGAATAGCCCAATTGCTCATCAACAAAATCTTGAGCCCAGTCTTTGACATCGCTGTTCGCACCATTGTAAAACAAATCTGCCGTTGCGATTATTCCCAATCCATTTACCGCAGGGACTTTAAAGCGAAATTTCATTCCCGCATCAAATCCCAAGCCCGCACCTGCACGATCTGTTTTATCCTGCCAAGCAACCAAACCTTTTTGAGCACGAGAATCGGCAAACGAACCGAGAGGCGAAGCCATTCCGACGTGAATTGAAAAATCCGCTTGTGCTTTTGATTGATTCATTCCAAAGATTGCAAGCACTGCAACCAAAACAAAAGTTCTTAAATTCCTATTCATGATTTTTTCGTTTTTAGATTTAACTTAATTTCTTTCTTGTCCTTTGATTGAAAAGCTTATTTCAGAAATATTTTTGATGATTTTATTGTTTCCTTACTTGCTTTTCAATTTCGTAATCTTTGCTCGTATAGACTTTAACTTTCGTTCGACGACAAGTTTTCTCCAATTGAGCAAAATATGATTTCTGATTGATTTTCAAAATCTTGTATTTATCCGACTGATTCAAGTCTTTAAGTACTGTTTTCGTCAACAGACGTCCGCAAGGTGCTTCCATATATTCCGAAAATGTGTCTTCTCTGAATTCTTTCGAGTTTCTTTCGATAAGGATATGATATTTGCGTTTCTTATCTTCCCAAGAAGAAAATATGGAATAAGTACCTTTCAAACAAATCACAACGATTCCTATTTGCGGAATCAACAACCATCTGCTTATCTCAAACAATGGCAACACACCTATGCCTACTCCTATAAATAACAGGAGAAAAGCATAGGTGTTAAGGTATAGAAACCGTGCTAAGGTTTCTATATTGTTTCCAGTATTCTTACTTTTGAGCACGAACTATCGTTTCATAGAAAGTGTTTACCAACTTAATGGTTTCTTGTTCGTTATATCCTTTCAATTGAACGTTGGTTAATTGTGTGTGTGAGTCGTAATACAAACTGTAACATTGACAGAAACAACCCAAGAACGTACCTTCTTTTGTGTAACCTACCTCTTTGACACTGCTTGGCAAAACATACTTGACTTCTTTTCCTGTATTGAATACCCAACATGCCTTTTGAGAAACCACTTCTATAACTCTCTTATCGGTCAAAACAAGATAACCTTCTTTTTTCATTCCAAGTATCAAATAGATTACTTTGATGATTGCTCCGATAAAACGAGCTATCGGGTTTGAACTTGCCGCCCAAAGTTCGGCTTCAATTTCTGCTACTAATTTTTCGTCATCTTCCAAGATAACTCCTGATCTTAATTTACTCATAATTTCTAAATATTTTTTTAATTATTACTTTGCCCAAGTTCCAAATGGCGATACAACTTTTTTAAGTTTGATTTAAGGGAATAGGAACCCTGACTTGTGGACATAAAAAGCGTGGAACTTTTGTCTTATCGAAGTACGAGGTTCTGGAATACCTAATCAGTCAAATAAGAAAAGCCCACGAAATCATCGCAGGCGTTTTCAACTTATCTATTGACTGATTCGTATGAAATTTTCCAGATTTCGTACGTCTTAGTATAAGTAAAAACGCTTTAATATGTTACAATTAAATTGCTAAGTCTCAATGTAATTTATTCTTTGTCTCCTTGTATTCCTCCTTTTCAAAGGGTTAAAAACTTGAAAGCCTTGTTTCGCTCTCCGATTGCAAAGATATAAAAACTTTTCAACTATACAAAATTATCTCTCGCAAAGTCGCAAAGAACGCAATGAGCAATGAGCCTTGAGCAATGAGTTTTGAGAAGCATTCAAGCAACTTTCGGCTCGCTTCTCACTGCTCATAGCTCATTGCAAGCAAGGTTTCCGAATGCTTTAACTTACTCTCGGAATTTCCCCGCTTCGTGATAATGGTACTATCACGGCGTGATAATGGTATTATCTCTTTGTGATAATGGTGTTACGACAGCGTCGAAATACAATTACGAAGGCTTCGAAATAGCATTACGAAGCCTTCGTAATTTTTTGAAACGGCGTTTGGGATTATTTTCGCAAGGTTTTTATTTCCTATCGCAAGGCTTGCCGGGTCCGAAAAGAGCTTTTCTTGTCTGCTTGTCTGCTTTCGGGCAAAAAAAACAGCGTCGTAACGTTTCGAAACGAGCTGTCGGTATATCGGGGGTTTGTGTGTCTGTCTTAATCGACCGTCTTGTGGAATTTGAACTTTGGTTCTTCGTGTTTGATCAGACGTTTTATGTTTTTGCGATGAGTCCACAAGATGAACAAAGCCACGATGATTGCAAAGATAAGCTGAACGAGATTTATTTCGTAGTGCAACCAGATGCTGCATGTGGCGTAAAAAATCGGGAAACTGACGGCTGCACTCATCGAAGAAACGGATATGTAATGCGTAAGTACGAATACGACTACGAAAACTGCCAATACCAACGGTATTATTTTGTCGAACAATCCGATGACGACGCCTAACATTGTGGCAACGCCTTTTCCGCCTTTGAAACGGGCGAATACGGGTAGTGCATGACCGAGAACGGCAAAGATTCCTACGACTAATTGATAGTAAACAAGGTAATCGCAGTTCATTTCGGCGAGTGAGCTTCCGAAAAACTTCGCCATGTAAACGGCAAACCAGCCTTTCAATACGTCTATCGCAAGAACAAATATTCCGGGAAGTAGCCCCAATACTCTTATTGTATTGGTCGTTCCTGCGTTTTTACTGCCTTTTTCTCTTACATCGACGCCATAGAATGACTTTCCAATCCATACGGCTGAGGGAATCGAGCCTGCAAGGTATGCAGTGAGCAATCCAAGTGTCAAAGCTGTCGCCAAAGGTAAATCGTTTAGTGTCATCATCTCTATTCTTCTGTTTCTTCTTGTTCTGTTTCTTCGTATTCTTCGCCTAACTCAATGTTTCGGATGAAGTTTCTTTTCTCTGCCGGTGTTGCAAGGCGATATGTGTAAACTTTTCCGCCGGATGTTTTTACTTCTCTTTCTTTTCGTGGTGTGTCATTGATGATAGAGTTGAATGTTTCGTTGGATGATGAAGCGCTCATTGCGGCTCCGTTGTATGTGAAGAAGTACCAGTGATCCGGATTGGCTTCTACGTATATTCTTATTTCGGTTGTTAGTGAGGTTTTGATGAGTTGGACTCTTGTTTTTATGGTTTTGTTTATTTGGTAGTTACCTACAAATCCCAATTGTGAGTTTGCTGTTCCTATGTAGCTCCTTTTGACAGGGTCCCACTTCATTTTGATGTCGGGGAAGAAGAGTGTGTTTGTCATTTCCTTTGGTATGGATTTCCATTCTCCCGTTACAAGCAAATCTTCGAACCATTCGTTGCCTTGTTCTTCGCCATAGATATAAGTAAGATATTGTTTGTATGCAGAGTTTTCAAGTTCTATCGGACTCAGATTAAGGTCTTCGTACAATTCAACGCCCATTAAATCCAATGCTTGTTGAGAGAATGGGAATTGAATTGCCATGCTCATTTGTATATCTGCCTCATTATTTTGATCAACCGAGATTGTGCCGTAGTTATTCATTTGTACGGCTCCGTCTATCGGTAATCCCATCTTTATGTTTCCTTGTCCTTTAACTTTGCAACTTGTTTTGCCGAATGTGAGATAGTCGCCGAAGAGTGTCCAATCTTCAAGTTTTTCTTTGCTTGCTATGATGTATTGTTTTTTTGCTTTGTCGTAGGTTAAGAATCCTTTGGCAGAGAGCATCAGATTGTCGCCTTCTATGTCTGAGGTAAGGAATGCTATCTTTGGTTCAAGGGTTTCGGGATTGAAAAGCACGGATGCCGTTATTCGATTGTTGTCTATGTCGACCGGAGCTTCGGAAATCGGTATATAAATCGAGTGTGGGTCTATCTGTGCGGCAAATTTGATCCATGCGGCTTCTTTGTCGTAACATTCTGTCGCAATCTGAACTCCTCCGTCAAAGTGATAATTCGTGTCTTGGGCGTTTATCTGAACTTTTCCGAAGAAATTAAATGCCGGACTCAAAGCCAAGGCTTCTTCTTTCGTTATTTCACCTTTGCCGACCGAGTGTCCGCTCAACGGATTTATCTCTTTGATGAATATAGAGTGCTTTTTCTTGTTTTCATCCACGTAGTCGATATAACCATTTGCGGAATAAATCTGAGATGATGCGATATGTATTCTCGAATTGTAGTATTCGTGCAATTTGTTCTCTACATCGACAAGAATTTTTGCGTCTTCCAAAGTATCCATTTGTGCTCCGGGATATATGGTCAGCGTTCCGTCGTCAGGTCTTACTGCTGCATCGGCACATCTTATCATATAAACATCGTGAGCCATGAGTTTATTTTTGCTCAAATCCAACACTGCATCCGGTGAATTGAAATACAGTCCTCCTTGATTTGGATGCACCGAATTGAATCTTGCTCCCGGTTGCTCCAAATCAACAAGCGTTGAAAGGGATTTTGAAGCGAAATCTCCGACTTTAGGACTCTGAGTATCCAACAAAGCGAGCAGTTTACTGTCCATGTTCCACTCGAACTTATCTACAAAACACTCATACTGCAAGAAAGGAAGTTCTGTTTTGCTTACGCCATCGTTTGAGGTAAACTCCCCTGTTCGAGTAGTAAAACTTACTTTTGCTTTTACGTTGTCGGCTTTGAAAGCAATGCTGTTTCCATCTAATGCGTTGAGTACGAAACCGGCTGTATCGGAAGTATATTCATCAGGAACGAATTTTGTATTTAACGAGTTCACTATCATTTCTTCGCTCTTTGTACTGCCGTTTCCGAACAATCCTTTCGGGCTTACGTTAAGCGTTCCGCTGTGAAAAGCTTTGCCATCGTACATATTAAATGGTTCGGCTTTTTGTTTCACTATCATATAATCGGATTTCGGATACCAGATTTCTGAAGTCGTTCCTGCTTCTGCTTTTGCGAATGCCGCGGAATTGCCCATCGCTCCTTTCTCGAAGCAATTAAACTTGTCGGTAGTGCAAAATGCGGAATCGGGATGAAAGGTAAACATTTTGGAATAACTTCTTGATGCAAGGTAATCCAAATATCCGGTTCCCAAAAGTCCGTTGCAACTCAAATCTATGCTGTTGTAATATTGCCCTTTACCACCATAAGCAGACAATCCCGTCGATGGCGTTTCCATTTTGAAACCTAAAGAATAGTCTTTCATTACAACAAGCGGCTCTTTTATCTCTTCAAATATTCCATCCGAAACAAACACTCCGCTGAATATCACACTGTCGGTTTTGAAACTGAAAAGGTTTTTCACTTGGAAAGAATCCAATTTGTAATAGAAGCGTTCGCGATTATAAACTCCGCCTTGTATTTTCGGGGAATCATAATATACGTAGCTGTTTCCTGTTGATGACATTATAGGATAGCCTTCTATCTTTTTCAAACTACTTTTGTTGTTCGGCTCATCAATCAACAAATTACACTGAAGCTGTTGTATCGGTGTTTGAAGCATAACCAATTTCGTTGAATCGTCGAACATAGGCACGTAAAAGTTGAGACTATCGATGCTTGGTAAGTTAAGAGCGAATTGTTCGTAAGAAAATTTGCAGTCTTTTCCGGTCATCTTGAAACGTCCTGCCATCACATCGCCGTCAAACTCAAAGCTACGGTTTTTTTGCATTCTTATGCTTCCGTTCTTTGGCTTTATGGTTACATTATGCGTATCACTGATTGTAAATTTCTCGATTCCGTTCATTCGCAACTCCATATCCAAAACGTTCAGTACTGCATTCGGTTCTCCTTTTGTTGCAGACACAAATCTGAGTGCGTCATAATCGGCTCTCTTTCTATTGGCGGCTATATAGTCATAAAGTTTTGGTTTTACTATTGCTGTTTCTCTGTAACTCTCGTAAATAATAAATCCATTCAATGCCATATTCATCAACATCAATTTGGCCTGAACATGGTCTAATTTTATGAATTTGGCAAATTGCTTCACAGTAAATTGCTCCTTACCTGTTGATTTCACGAATGCCTGAACCCTGAATAATGGATTTTGTTCGTCTATTCCCTGCAATTTATTCCACTTATCTTCGGAGTAATAGTTGTTGCTTTCGAATGTTGCAAAGGTTTCTCTTGCCGGCCCTTTGACTGCTGTGAATTCTATTTTATAATCGTCCAAGTTTGCATAGACTGCTTCGGTGTAAATGTCGATGCAATGGTATGAATCGACCCAAGGAGAAGCAGAAATTCCCTCTTTATAATCGTTAAAGAAAAGATGACGGTTGCTTTTATTGAAGTTCAGTTTGGTACTTGGGTGATATATGGAATCGTTGTTTGTATATATCGTTATCTGGCAGTCTTTCGTTATGATACCTTCCCGACTGAACGGATGTTCTATTGCTTTTGCCCGAATGTAAAGCTTACCTTCTTTGTAGAATCTTAATTCTGCCGGAACCTTTACGTCTCCCGTACCAAGAAATCTGCCACCTTGCTGAGTGAAACCGCCGACATAATCGACATCAGTGTAGAGATTCTTTATTATTTCTTCCTTTTTATAAGAGTAAAATTTAGGATAACTATCGTCCTTTCCGGCTTTACCATCGCTACACAAGTCTTCAAGACGTCCCAACAGCTTATGAGAGAAAAATTCTTTGTTTGTGAACTTCACACTGTCGGCATAAATTGCCGCTCTGTTTAATGCCACTGTGTATTTGCCTAATTCAACATACACATCATCACGAGAAAGACCGGTCTTTTCCCAATCGACAACTCCACCATCTCCTTCGAAACTGTTTTCCATAAGGTAGAATCGCCCTTTCGTTGCATGTATGGTATTCGAATCAGTTATCGTGCCGTAGGACAAGTCTATTTCGGAATTGATGTCGGCATATACTCCTCTGATACTGTCATTTCTGAAAACATATCCCCCTGCATCGCCCATATACCAACGAACCGATTTAGATAAATAAAGGAAACCTCCGTCCAAAAGGTTATATGTCGATACAACTGCCTGATTATAGATCTTCAAATTATGTTCTGCAATGTATTCACTCATACCCTTAAGCCATTGATTATAGCTTTCAGGACTTTGATTTGAGGATTGAAAGGCAATCTGTGTTTGAATGAATTCATAGAATCCGCTTCTTGCTCTTGCGTTCTTTTTGAACATCTGTTGTGATAGCCGGACTATGTCTTTGCGATGCTGTATGTTGAAATTATTCCACGCTTGTCGGTATTGCTCAAGAAGAACTTCATATTCTTTTTTCTTGTCTCCTTTCAAGTTGACGTCAGAAAAAATCATTTCATTAAGTTCATCCATATAGGTATCGGGACTTCCTGAAAAGCCCTTAAACCTTTGTGCATCTGCATCAAATATTCCAAACAAGAACACACAACAAAAAAACGTCCAAACTATCTTTCTCATATTCATTATTTTGTTTTAACCAAACGCATTGCAGCCCAATTATCTTTGATTCTTGATTCTGTCAAAACGAATCCAAATTCCGCACATTTGTTTTCAAGAATTGGAATATCGTTTTCATAAAAGCCGCTAAGGAATAAAACGCCCCCGTTTTTTATGCTTTCGGAATAAATCTCCATATTGTCCGATAATATGTTGCGATTTATGTTTGCTATGAACACATCATAGTCTTCGCCTCCTTTAAGCAAAGATGAGTCTCCCAAAAACACATCTACTTTCACTCCGTTACGTTCTACGTTTTCTTTTGCATTATCCGCAGCCCAGCAATCATTGTCTATCGCAACGCAATCGACAGCTCCCATTTTTACAGCCAAGATTGCCAAAACTCCCGTACCGCATCCCATGTCCATGAGACGCTTTCCTTTGAGCTCTTCGCAAGATAAGAAATCGATTATCAAAGATGTGGTTTGATGATGTGCCGTTCCGAAAGACATTTTCGGCTCTATGACGATGTCATACTTAACCTCATCTTCCAAAGGATTGAAAGGAGGTCGGACAACACAAAAACCGGGAAAAAGAACAGAAGGATAGTTCTTTTCCCATTCGGCATTCCAATCCTTCTGTTCTATTTCTTCCGTATCATATTCTACTTTCAGTCCCTCGACAAAGCCGAATTCGTTTTCGGCAATTGACTTTACTTGCTCCAATGAAAAACTGCTTTCAGGGCAATAAGCTTCAAAACCTTCATCATTGTCAGAGAAACTGTCAAAACCGCAATCTATCAGAGCGTCTTTGAAAACGTCTGCTATCCAAACATCGTTCTCTGTCCACTTTCCTTTGACAGATAAACGAACATTAAGTTTTACGTAATTCATGACAAAGTTAGAAGCTGCGTGCTATTTCGATAAAGTCATTTGCTTTCAAAGCTGCTCCACCTATAAGCCCGCCATCGACATCCGGTTGTGCGAACAAATCCCGTGCATTCTTTGCATTGCAACTTCCTCCGTAAAGAATGGATATTTCTTGTGCAACATCGTCGGAATATTTTTCAGCCAACATTGCTCTGATGAAAGCATGTATTTCTTGTGCTTGTTCCTTTGTTGCGGTCTTTCCCGTACCTATTGCCCAAACAGGCTCGTAAGCGATAACGGTTTTCACGATTTCTTCTTCGGAAAGATGGAATAAGCCTTCTGAAACCTGAGTACGAATAACATCAAAATGCGAACCCTTTTCTCTGTCTTCCAATAACTCTCCAACGCATACAATAGGAGTAATCTCGACGCTTAACAATTTATCTACTTTTTCGGCAACATCTTGATTTGTTTCAAAGAAGTATTTGCGTCTTTCGCTGTGTCCTACTATGCAATAGTCCATATTCATCGATTGCAACATAAGAGCTGATACTTCGCCTGTGTAAGCTCCGTTATCGAATCTTGAAACATTTTGAGCTCCGACAAAGAATTCCACATCTTCTGCCGCATCTCCGATCAATTCCAAGTAAGGAAAAGGAGGGCAAACCACTACATCGACATCCGTATTGTCGAATTCTCTCAAACCTTCTGCTATGTCGTTTATCAATTCATCAGCTTCGCTGAACGTCATATTTGATTTCCAATTACCGGCAACAATATTTCTTCTCATGATTCTTTAGATTTTTGTTATACAATATATTATTTCTATCTGCGAAATTACAAATAAAATCTGAAAACACTTTGCATTTGACTGCAATATCTTGATTCGACAACAAATCGGCTTTGATTCATCTGCAACATTCCGCACTATCTTATAACGAGATTTGGTTTCATTTGTTTTTCTTTTGCAACTTAAATTTTGCTTTTAACCTTTGGCTGTCGGCTGACGCAGTTTTATTTTTGCCAAACGCCGATTGCCGACTGCCAAAGTAAGGAAAAAAATCCCCAAACGCCGTTTCAAAAAATTTCGAAGCCTTCGTAATACTATTTCGAAGCCGTCGTAATTGTATTTCGACGCTGTCGTAACACCATTATCACAAAGAGATAATACCATTATCACGCCGTGATAGTACCATTATCACGAAGCGGGGAAATTCCGAGAGTAAGTTAAAGCATTCGGAAACGTCTCCGCAAATCTCGCAAGTTTCTCCACGTATCTCGCGAATCTGCACGTATCTTTTTCTCGCAAAGACGCAAAGGTCGCAAATCTTGTTTGCAATGAGCTATGAGCAGAGAGCAATGAGCCGAAAGTTGCTTAAAAAATCCTCAAAGCTCATTGCTCAAAGCCCAAAGCCCACAACTCATTGCTCAAAGCTCGTTGCTCAAAGCCCAAAGCCGAAATGAAAAGATTCGTGTAAATTCGCGTGATACGTGGAAACTTATTTGCGTTTTTTGCGACTTTGCGAGATATTTTCGTATCTTTGTGGCTTGAATTGGAAACCAAATAAAAAAAGGAGGAAACGGCAAACAAAAGATTTATTATAACGACTTAGAAAGTTACAAAGACAGATAAAAAGCGTTTTTGCTTATACTTAAGAGTTTGAAACCTCGAAAATTTCAAATAAAGTATCGAAAAAGTTAAGCCGAAAACGCCTGCGATGATTTCGTGGGCTTTTCTTATTTCGATACAAGGTAATTCGAGGACCTCAAACTTTGATAAGAAAAATGTCCCACGCTTTTATTTTGTCTCTAAACAAAGAAAAAAAGTAATTAAACGCCTTTGGGACGAGGCAGAAACAAAGAAAAAAACATTAAAATGAAACTAAACAAAATTTTAGCCTTGACGGCTGTTTTTGCGACTTTGTTCGCAAGTTGCGAAGAACCACAAGAAGGAACCGATACCCTAACCGGAGGAGGAAATAGCGGAACAGAAGTTGATTACACAAAGTTTAAATGCCTTCAAACCTTGGAGGGACATGCAGAAGAACTTATTTTCGTGGCATATAGTCCTGCAGGCAATCGCATAATCAGTGGTTCAGAAGATAATATCATTAAGATATGGGACGCAAACACAGGAGAATGTTTTAAAACCTTAGAAGACACAGGCAAGAAACATACTTCAATAGCATATAGCCACGATGGCAGTTGCATAGTCAGCGGTTCAAAAGATGGATACATTAAGATATGGGACACAAACACAGGACAATGTCTTAAAACCTTGGAGCAACAATCATGTGAGATTGGATCATTAGCATATAGTCCTAATGGTAAATACATAATCAGCGGTTCAGGAGATCCCATAATCAGTGCTCCAAGTGATAATATCATTAAGATATGGGATGCAAACACAGGACAATGCCTTAAAACCTTGGAGGGGCATTCAAAAGATGTCCGTTCCGTAGCATATAGTCCCGATGGCACAAAAATAATCAGCGGTTCAGGGGATAAAACCGTTAAAATATGGGATGCAAACACAGGAGAATGTCTTAAAACTTTGGAGGGACATACAAGTAGTGCCTATTCCGTAGCGTATAGTCCCGACGGGAATCGTATAATCAGTGGTTCATTGGATAATACCATTAAGATATGGGATGCAAACACAGGTGCTTGCATTAAAACCTTGGAGGGACATTCTGAAGATGTCGTTTCCGTAGCATATAGTCCCGAGGGCACAAAAATAATCAGCGGTTCAGCGGACAAAACCCTTAAGATATGGGATGTAAACACAGGAGAGTGTATTAAAACCTTGGAGGGACATTCTGAAGATGTCGTTTCCGTAGCGTTTAGTCTCGATGGTACAAAAATTGTCAGCGGTTGTTATGATGCAACAATTAAAATCTGGGGTGTAAAATAAAGCTCTCTATATATAAGGTAAAGGAAAACGAGCGTTCGACCTGCATTTGCAGTTTCGGACGCTCGTTTTGTTTTTGCTAATCTTGATTTGGTCAAAATAATTCTTAACTTTGTAAATTCATAATCAAGATTCGTATGACAAAAGTAAGTATATTAAACATCGGAGACGAGCTTTTAATCGGTCAGGTCGTCAATACAAATGCTTCAGACATGGCAAAGATTTTGAATGACAATGGTTTTGATGTTTGGAAGACCGTTGTGTGTTCGGATAATGCCGAAAGCATAAGAACAAATCTTAGAAATCTTATTTGCGAAACAGATATTGTTTTGATAACAGGTGGTTTGGGACCTACGAAAGATGATATTACAAAAAAGATTTTGGCAGAAGAGTTTGATTCTGTTTTGATAGAAAACAAACAAGTGCTTGATCATGTCGCTCGATACTTTGAGAAAAGAAGTCTGCCTTTTACCCAAACAAATCGCGAACAAGCTTTGGTGCCGGACAAATGCCGGGTGATTTTCAACAATGTGGGAACTGCTCCGGGAATGTGCTTTTTGAAAGATGGTAAAATAATAATTTCCATGCCCGGAGTGCCGTTTGAAATGCGTTTTATGATGAATAAAGTAATCGAAATCGTTAAACAGCATTTCGAAAGTGAAACAATAGAACACAGAACCTTGCTTTTGAGTGGCATTGGTGAAAGTTTCCTGTCGGATATGCTTGAAGATTTTGAAGCGAATCTGCCGAGCAATATTTCTCTTGCTTACTTACCGAAAGGCGGAACGTTGCGTCTGAGACTTAGCGTCAAGGGTAAAGACAAGCAAGCGGTGATTGATTCTGCCGATAGTTATTGTGCGGATTTGCGAAAGAGGGTTGATGAATATTTTATGGGATTCGATAGCGACAACATTGCTCAAACGCTTGGCAAACGCTTGATTGAACGCAAGGAAACGATAACAACGGCTGAGAGTTGCACGGGAGGAAACATCGCACACTTGATTACGCTTGTTGCAGGCAGCAGTCGATACTACAAAGGCAGTGTTGTAAGCTATGCAAACGAAGTAAAAGAAAATCTGTTGGGCGTTCAAAAGAAAAGTCTTGAAGAGTTCGGAGCGGTAAGCGAAGAAGTGGTAAAACAAATGGCTGAAGGAGCAAGAAAAATAATGAATACGGACTATGCAATTGCAACATCCGGAATAGCAGGACCTGATGGCGGAAGTGACGAAAAGCCGATTGGGACGGTTTGGATTGCGGTTTCGGGAAAAGGAAAGTGTGTTGCAAAGAAATTTTTGTTTAACACCACCCGCGAAAACTTTATCGAACGCACATCGAATCAAGCGATATTGATGTGTTTGGAGTTTTTGGCATCAAAGTATGAAGATTGAATTAGTCTTTATTTCGTTTCTTTGTTGTAATTTTGTAGCAAATTATCTTGAATCGGCTATTTGACGTAATATGAAGAAGATTATAAGGTTCGTTCTCCGCAGAATACCCAGACGCATTTTGCAGAGATTCGTAAGATTTGCAATGTTGTGTTGCAAGCCTTTTTATTTGGGTAACAAGAAACAATGTCCCGTATGTGGGAAACATTACAGGAAGTTCCTGCCTTATGGTTATGTTGTGTCAAGAGAAAATGCCTTATGTCCGAATTGCCTTTCTTTGGAACGCCATCGCCTTTTGTGGTTGTTCTTGCAGAAAAAGACGGATTTGTTTTTCGCAAAGCAATCTTTTCTTCATGTTGCTCCGGAGATTTGTTTCATAGATAAATTCAAACAACTCCAAAACTTGGATTACAAAACCGCAGATTTAGAAAGTCCTTGGGCAGATATACATTTGAACATCGAAGAAATGCCGTTGGCCGATGAAAGTTTCGATTTTTTGATGGCAAATCATATTTTGGAGCATGTTGAACATCTTGACAAGGCATTAAAAGAGATTTACAGAGTTCTGAAGAAAGGCGGACGTGCTGTTTTGCTTTCTCCGATTAACTCAAAGAGAGAAACAACTTATGAGGACGCTTCGATAACCGATCCTTTGGAAAGAGAAAAACATTTCGGACAAAAAGATCATCTGAGAGAGTTCGGACGAGATTATGCTAAAGTTTTGGCAAGTGCAGGCTTTGAAGTGGAACAATTGGATTTTGCTTCCGAGTTGCCTTCCGAAATACTCGAACGTATGTCTTTGGTATGCGAAAATGTTTCCGATGTTTCAAATCACATATTTGTTGCACATAAACCAATAAAATGAAGATTGTGTTAATTGGTACGGCATATCCGTACAGAGGAGGCTTGGCTTTATTCAACGAACGATTGATCGAACAATTCAGATCCGAAGGAGAAGATGTGGAGATTCAAACTTTCTCTCTGCAATATCCTGCTTTTCTCTTCCCGGGTAAGACTCAATACAGCGAAACAAAAGCTTCACACAAATTCGACATAATAAGGAGTGTAAATTCCATCAATCCGTTCAATTGGATCAAAGTAGGAAGAAAACTAAAACAAGAGAAACCGGACATAGTTCTTATAAAGTATTGGCTTCCTTTCATGGCTCCATGTTTTGGAACAATATCCCGAATCATCAAATCAAACAAACATACGAAGATTATAGCAATTGCGGACAATATAATTCCTCATGAGAAAAGGCTCTTCGACAATGAGCTGACCAAATATTTTGTTAAATGTGTAGATTGTTGGGTTGCCATGAGCAAAAGCGTACTTGAGGACATTGAATTGTTTGATAAAAAGAATCCAAAAAAGCTTATGCCCCATCCTTTGTTTGATAACTTCGGACAATCCATCGAAAAGAAAGTGGCACAACAAAAATTGAATCTCGATTCAAAAAAAATAAATCTCTTGTTTTTCGGATTGGTAAGGGAATATAAAGGTTTGGATTTGTTATTGGAAGCATTGAGTGATGAAAGGCTTAGAAGCATTCCTTTCCATCTTACAGTAGCCGGAGAATTCTATGACAGCTACAAAAAGTACGAAGATTTGGTAGAACGTTTCGGCTTAAAGGACAAAGTGTCTATGCAAAATAAATTTGTGGAAGACAGTGAAGTTGCAACCTATTTTTGTTCCACCGATTTGGTTGTTCTTCCTTATAAATCCGCTACTCAAAGCGGAGTTACACAGATTGCGTTCCATTTCTCCAAACCAATGCTTGTTACACGAGTCGGCGGTTTGCCGGAAATCGTTTCTGACAAAAAAAGCGGATATGTTTGTTTACCGAATGTAGAAAGCATATCCGATTGTCTGTATGACTTTTGCACGAAACGGAAAGATTTCTCTAAAACTTTGGAAAAAGAAAAGAAACGTTTCGGATGGGAGAAAATGACTGCGGCGATACGACTTTTATACGACGAATCTAAAAAACAACACTAAAAATGATAATAAGAAGCAAAGCTCCTTTGAGATTGGGTTTGGCCGGAGGAGGAACCGATGTATCTCCTTTTTCAGATATTTACGGCGGTTGCATTTTGAATGCCACGATCAGCCTGTTTGCTTATTGCGATATTATTCCCCGCAATGACAATCGAATAATAATGATTACGGAAGACCGAGGAGAAAAATTCGAATCAGATAGCAAAAGAGAGCTTCCTTTTGACGGCAATTTGGATATATTGAAGGCTATTTACAATCGATTGGTAAAGGATTTCGATCTTCCACCTCTGTCGTTTGAACTTCATACCTTTGTCGATGCTCCTGCAGGCAGCGGATTGGGAACGTCTTCTACTTTGGTGGTTGCTGTTCTCGGAGCATTTGTTCAATGGTTGCGTCTGCCACTTGCCGAATATGATATAGCCGCATTGGCGTATTCGATAGAGAGAATCGACCTTCGTCTTGCGGGAGGCAAACAAGATCAATATGCGGCAACGTTCGGAGGATTTAATTTCATGGAATTCTATGCCGATAACAAGGTTATAGTAAATCCTCTTCGAATAAAAGAATCGGTAATGAACGAATTGGCAAGAAACATTGTTTTGTTTTACACATCCACCTCAAGGAGTTCTGCCGATATAATCGAAAGACAACAAAAGAATGTCGTTGCCAAAAACACTCAATCGATTGAAGCGATGCAGCAACTCAAAAAACAGGCTGTTCTAATGAAAGAGGCATTGCTGCGAAACGAACTCGACAAAATAGGAGACATACTTAACCTTGGCTGGGAGTATAAAAGACAGATGGCAAAAGGCATAAGCACCGATTTGTTCGAAGATGTATACAAAGCAGCCTTGAATGCTGGAGCAAGAGGTGGTAAAATCTCCGGAGCAGGAGGCGGAGGCTATATATTCTTCTATTGTCCGGATTGCGTAAGATATAAAGTCATTGAGGCATTAAGTCATTTCGGAGGCAGGGTAAGACGATTCGAATTTACAAAACAGGGATTGCAAACATGGCAAATATGAACGAGATAAACGAAGCAATCATTCTTTGCGGCGGAATGGGCACAAGACTGAAGGAAGTGGTGAACGATGTGCCCAAACCTTTGGCTCCGATTGATGGTATCCCGTTTTTAAGCATCTTGATGAAGTATTTGAAAAATCAAGGTTTGAAAAGAATAATTCTCGCAACGGGATACATGCACGAGAAGATTGAAAACCTTTACGGCAATCTTTACGAGGGTATGGAAATTCTTTATTCCGTCGAACAAGAACCGCTTGGAACGGGTGGTGCAATAGCAAAAGCTTTGAAAGAAGTGAAAGGAGAAAACGTTCTCGTTTTGAATGGAGACAGCGTTATCAAGTTTGAGTTTGACAGAATCAAGAATCATTTTTTTGAAATCAAGAAAGAAAATCACGAAATCAAGTTTCCGTCTTTATTGGTTTTGAAACCGATGGATAATGTCGAAAGATACGGAGCGGTAAACACGAAAGACGGCAGGGTGATTGCGTTTGAAGAAAAATCTTTCAAAGAAAAATGTCTGATAAACACAGGTGTATATATATTGGATAAAGAAGTGTTTTCAGATAAAGAAGATGGAGCGAAATTTTCTTTTGAAAAGGATTTTTTGGAAAAAGAAGTCAAACTCGGCAATCTTTTCGGCATTGAATGCAATGGCTTTTTCATCGACATCGGTGTGCCTGAAGATTATGCGGCGGCTCAAAACAATTTGATAAAACAACTGAATAAGTAATCATAATCACAATATAACAACATGGATATAAACATAGCAAGCGGAATCGGCGGAAAACAAGAAATGAAAGTCGGAAAAAATGATACTGCAATCGTATATGGTTCGGGTGATGTGGAGGTTTTCGCCACTCCTGCAATGATCGCATTGATGGAAAAGACGGCTAACGAATCTGTAAAGGCGTTATTGCCAAGCCAATGCATAAGTGTGGGAATCGAAATCAATGCAAAACACATCAAAGCTTCAAAAATAGGCAGTCTTATTTCTTGTGAAAGTTTTTTAAGCAAAGTCGAGGGTAAGAAACTATCGTTTAACATAATCGCTTATGATGAAAGCGGAAAGATAGGTGAAGCAACACACAGCAGAATCATCGTTGAGAAAGACAGATTCTTGGAAAAACTATAATAAATCACGATTATGGAAGAATTACAAAGCAATAAATTCAGAATGATAGCCAAAACGATGTTTGGCTTGGAGGAAATATTATCCAAAGAATTGGAAGCACTCGGAGCAGATAACATAAACGTTTTACATAGAGCCGTAAGCTTCGAAGGAGACATGACTCTGCTTTATCGTGCCAACTATTGCTTAAGGACAGCTTTGACTATACTGCGTCCCATCGATGTTTTCGAGGCCGATAACGAACACGAGCTTTATCAAAACATCTATTCGATAAAATGGGAGAAGTATATGAACTGCGATGCCAAAATATACATTGACCATTCCGTTAACAGCAGCATCTTCACTCACTCTTTGTATGCCGCACAAAAAACAAAGGATGCAATATGTGACCGATTCAGAAAAATGTTTAACATACGCCCGCAAGTAGATAAAGATAATTACGACATCAAATTGAACCTTCACATATATGAAAACATGGTTACAATCTCTTTGGACTCATCAGGAGACAGCCTTCACAAGAGAAATTATCGAAAAAACAACGGACAAGCTCCTCTTAATGAGGTTACAGCTGCAGGATTGATACAATTGAGCGGATGGCAGAAAGATTGCAATTTCTTTGACCCCATGTGCGGAAGCGGAACTTTGTTGATAGAGGCTGCAATGTATGCTTACAATATTCCTGCTCAGTATTACAGAAAACGTTTTGCATTTAAGAAATGGTCAGACTTCTCATTACCGGAATGGAAACGCGTTCAGGAAGAAGAGAATAAAAAAATACAAGATTTCGACTATGTTATATTCGGCAGTGATGTATCTCAAAATGCCATAAACGAAGCAAGAGAAAACATAACTCATGCAAAATTGCACAAAGACATAGAACTCGAAAGATGTGCCATTGAAGAGCAGATGCCACCTGAAGGGAAAACGCTTGTAATCACCAATCCGCCATACGGAGAGCGAATAGAGGTTGATGATATTATAGCTTTGTACGAACGAATCGGCAATGCGTTCAAATCAAAATACGAAGGCAATACCGCATGGGTGATATCCTCTGATTTCTTTGCTTTGAAGAAGATAGGCTTAAGGCCAAGTAGAAAAATAACCGTTTACAATTCCAACTTGGAATGTAAATTCTGCAGATTTGATCTATATCACGGAAGCAAGAAAGCAAAGAAACAATGACATGAAACAAAAAAAGGAGAAACTCAAATAAAGTTTCTCCTTTTCGTTTCTTTAACAAACTTCTATTATTTATATTCCTTACATTCTATTTCGTTGTTTAGGAACATTGTTGCATTCATTGCCAAAGCACCCATCTCGTCTTCGCCGGCATAGATCTCAACAGGAGCAATGAATTTCACCCTTTCGATAACCTCTTCATCAAAAGGCTTTCCATAGGCTATGCCTCCTGTCAAAATGATTGCGTCAACCTTTCCATTCAATACAGTAGCTGCTGCACCGATTTCCTTAGACACTTGATATGCCATCGCAGATTGATAAAACGCATGCTCTTTGCTACCTTCTTTTGCTTTAACTTCAACTTCATAAGCATCGTTTGTTCCGAGATAAGCAACGAATCCGCCACCGCCAACAATCATCTTCTTGATTTCTGCTTTGGTATATTCTCCTGAGAAGCAGATATCTATTACTTCATTCACAGGTAACGAACCCGTTCTTTCAGGAGAGAATGGTCCTTCGCCGTCCAAAGCTTGGTTCACATCGATTACTTGTCCTTTATGGTGAACCCCCACACTCACACCGCCACCAAGATGAACTACTATCAGGTTCAATTCTTCATACTTTTTGCCATGATCTTTTGCATACCTTCTTGCGATTGCCTTTTGGTTCAAAGCATGGAATATACTCAAGCGAGGGAATTTCGGATGACCGCTCACTCTTGCCAAATCGTGCATTTCATCTACTACAACAGGGTCTGCTATGATTGCAGGCACATTTTCCAAAGATGAAGCTATGTCGTGAGCTATCAAACCTCCCAAATTGCAGGCATGTTGTCCCGATACACCTTTTCTCAAGTCTTCTAACATCGCTTCGTTTACGCCCCATACTCCGGAAGATATAGGTTTCACCAAACCGCCTCTTCCGACAATGACTTTGAAGTCTTTAACGTCGAAACCTGCTTGAGCAACCTCGGCAAGGATTATTTCTTTACGAAATTCATATTGAGCCGCGATGCAATCGAATTTTGCAATCTCCTCTACAGAATGCTTAATGTTCTTTACGAACAGCTGTTCCTCTTCATTATATACGGCTATCTTTGTCGATGTAGAACCGGGATTGATAGCCAAAATCAACTTTCTTGAATCCATTTTCAAAATATGTTATTTGTTACTCTTTTTCTGTTTTGATTCTGCAAAGATAATGCAAATCTTTATTTCTCACAAATATAGTGATACTTTTTCCTATAAAACCATGTTTTTATTCGATATATTTGGGCCTTTGATTGAGATTCTGCTAACTTTGTTTTGATTTTCCGGTTTTTGAATCTATTTTCAGAAATTCAAGTTCTGCTTTTTCTTCTCGGCTTATCCTCAAACTTTCTTTTGCTTTTTGAATAGCCTTGTTGTGTGTCCAGACATCGAGTCTTTGCTTGCTGATAAACGCATAAGTACTGTCATACTGCTTTGCAAGAGCTGTCGCAAAATACCAAGCTTGCATCATTTTCAAATAATAATCCTTTGCCTCAACATTAAGAACCCATTCGAAATATTCTTCTTTGAAGGTATCTTCTTCTAAATAATACCTCATAAGTGTAAGTATTCCATATCTGCATTCATAAACGAAATCAGAACGAAGCCATTTTCTCGCATTCTTTATAAGTTTGTCCGTATTCTTTTTGAAACAGCGGGGATTGAAAGAATCACAGCTTGCCCAATTATCAATATACGGCAGAATCTTTTCGGTTTCTGATATACATTCATCGTAATCCTTGATCTGCTCGACAAGAAACGTGTGCAGATTATCCTCTTCGAAATAATCATGAGGAAGATCGCACAAAAACTCTTTTGATTCCGAAGTTCCGAATATATGTTTGGCGTATTTCCTTAGCACAGGCGTGCGAATGCCTATTATCTTTTCGGGATTGATATTCGGAATAAGTTTTGCCACAAACGGTTTGTAATTTCCATCTCGAAGATTGAACAAATCATCTCTTATCATCTCTGTGGTTTTTCTCGCAAAGATAATGTTTTTTCAAGAAAAAGAACCATTTGCAAAATGAGTTGTTTTATATGTTGATGAAACCAAAAAAATATAAGCCTATGAAAAAATTATGTTTACTTGCATTCCTTTTCTGTGTCTTGACAAACATCGATTCATTCGCACAGACAAGAGAGAAAAACAACGGATTCATTTCGACAGCCGGGTTTTCGATGGGATTCTTCGACAATACCGATCAACTTAACTCGGTAATAAAGGAATATTATCCGCATTACATTGATTTCAACCCTGTTTTACAAACCGGATTCACACTCGGATTCGGCTATTACTTCATGAACCGATTTTATGTCATGACTGAAAGTTATGCTTCCTCAGCTCCTGCCGTCGGAGTTCACGAAAACCAATATTCCGAAATGCGAAGCTATGGCAGCAAACTGAAAATCGGGTATGTTTTTTGGAGACATAAAAACTTCGATTTCGAAATCTCGACAGGAATAGGCGGACAGTACAACAGCTTTTTGCATACCACAAAAATCGACAGAAGTAGCAACAGACCCGAATTAGCTCTCAACTCGATAAATACCGTAATGCCGATCGGGATTACTTGGTGGATATATAAAAACGGCAAAGCGAGTTTGGGGAATAATGCAGTCGGCATAAGCATTGACTATAACATAACCCTGCACAAAGGCGTAACGACAGTAACCGGCTTTAGCGACAAAACGTCCTTTCCAAACATATCGAGCAATCTTCTTTGGCTGGGTATAGTTCTAAAGATGTGATGTAATAAACTTCACTTTGTTTCTCTCAACCTTTGATTCTATTCGAAAAAGTGTAAATAGCTTACATTCTTTTCGAATAGAATTCTTATTTTCATCGATTTAGTTTTGTGGATTTGTGATTACATAACGACAACCTCTGTTTTCACACGAGAGAATCAATGTCAGAATTTGACAATATATAAAACTGATTAACAGAACTTTGAAAAGAAAAAAACGATTCTTTGTTTTAATTTTCTCAAATCAAGAAACAATTTCACGAAATCAAGAAACAAAAAAGGAGAACATCAAGCGTGTTCTCCTTTCTCATGATTCGTATGTTCGAAACTATTGTACAATGAATTTCTTCGTTAATGAGCCTTTGTCGGTTTTGATTATAATGAAATATGTTCCCGATTTATAGCTTGCAACATCAAGAGTCAACTCTCTCGAATTAAGTTCCCAATGCTCGATCAAACGATTCATAGCGTCGATAACCTCTATCTCCGTTATGTTATAGTCAGAGCGTATATTCAAAACTTCATCGG
>JAZNIO010000020.1:0-66977 GCA_045577535.1 Candidatus Onthomorpha sp.
TCGTGAAAATCAACACCGTAAAGGGCAGCGTGGAAAAGAAGATGATAGTTCAATAGGTTGATGATAAATTATTGAGAACGCAAGATAGGAATGCAAAATCCGTCTTGCGTTTTTTATTTCTTGATTTCGCTAAATTAAAACAAAGATTCGCTAAATTGTTTCTTTGTTTTATTTTCCTGAAATCAAGATTTATTTTTGCAAAACAAAGATTCGATTTCTGCGAAGCTTTTTTGTGCCATTTGTGCCTTTGAGAAAAGGGAATCAACCCGAAAAAGGGTAATGATAAAGCAAAAATAATCGCTTGCAAAACACGATTTATCACCTTTTTTCGTTATCCGATAAGCATTATATTTGTATCTTTGCAGTTAAAATCAAATTCAAAACATGACAAAACAGAAAAAAGAAGCACAAATTCTTGCAAACATAGCAGTGAATGCCATTCAATCGAAAAAAGGCAAAGACATAACGTTGATAGATTTCGATGGGGTTGAAGGCTCTTTGTTTGAGTATTACGTGGTCTGTACAGCAAATTCGCCATCTCATGTCGATGCGATTGCAGACGAAATAGAAAAACAGGCAAGGGAAGTTGCAGGCTTACGCCCTCGAAGAGTTGAAGGATTGCAAAACTGTCAGTGGGTTTTATTGGACTATTTCGATGTGGTGATGCACGTTTTCCTTCCTCAGACTCGGGAATTCTACAATTTGGAAGCTATGTGGAAAGATGTAAAACAAATACATTACGAAGACGAAGAGTGATTTATGAGTAGCAAACAGAATAATAAAGGTAAAAAACCGTCATTCGGTGGCGGTAAAATCAAATTCAACATCTATTGGATTTACGCATTGGTGTTGATAGTCTTGACTTACATTGCTTTTGATGGCGGAGGAGAAAACTCCGTCAGCAAAGAGATTAAATGGGACAAACTTAAAAAAGCTTTGGTTGCAAAAGATTTTTCGCGAATCAATGTAGTGAATAAAGAGTTTGCCGAAGTGTATATCAAAAACGAAGCAATAAAAACCAAAGACGAATACAAAGACCTCAGGGTTCAAAAAGGATTGTTTTCAAACGGAGAAAAAACGGATTCAAAAGGCTTTTTCATTTATCGTTTTGTTGATTATGAAGATTTCAGAGACCAATTGAAAACGGTGGAAGACCAATGGATTGCCGCCGATACGGTGGGAGTGGAAAGCCAGGTGAAGAAGCAAGAAATCATATCCAATCTTAGAATCAATGTAGAAAGCGAAACACGCAAGAGTTTCTTCGGTGAAAATTCATTCTTCCTTATTTCGATGATTCTGATGATTGTTGTGTGGATATTCTTTTTCCGTATGATGAGAAACAACAGCGGAGGCGGTGGAATGGGAGGCGGAATCTTCAACGTAGGAAAGAGCAAAGCAAGACTCTATGACAAAGATGGAGATGTTAAGGTAACGTTTGCCGATGTTGCAGGCTTGGAAGGAGCGAAGATAGAGGTGAAAGAGATTGTGGACTTTTTGAAAAATCCTTCCAAATATACCGAATTGGGCGGTAAAATCCCGAAAGGAGCATTGCTTGTAGGCCCTCCGGGAACGGGAAAGACGCTTTTGGCGAAAGCAGTTGCAGGAGAAGCCCGCGTTCCTTTCTTTTCGTTGTCGGGTTCTGATTTTGTGGAAATGTTTGTCGGTGTCGGAGCATCGCGTGTCAGAGATTTGTTCAAGACAGCCAAAGAAAAAGCTCCGTGTATCATATTTATAGATGAAATAGACGCAATCGGACGAGCAAGAGGTAAGAATCTGGCTTCAGGTTCTAATGATGAAAGAGAAAATACCTTGAATCAGTTGCTGACGGAAATGGATGGCTTTGGAACAAACGCAGGTGTGATAATTCTTGCTGCAACAAACAGAGCAGACATTCTTGACAAAGCATTGCTCAGAGCAGGACGTTTCGACCGTCAAATCCATGTTGAGTTGCCTGATGTGGAAGAAAGAAAAGCCATATTCAAGGTTCATACAAAGAACTTAAAGTATGACGATAAGCAAGTGGACTTGGAATTCCTTTCAAAGCAGACTCCGGGATTCTCAGGTGCGGATATAGCAAATCTATGTAACGAAGCGGCTTTGATTGCTGCGAGAAACAACAAACGAATCATTGAAAAGCAGGATTTTCTTGATGCAGTGGACAGAATAATCGGCGGTTTGGAAAAGAAAAACAAGATAATAAAACCACGAGAAAAGAAAACGATTGCTTATCATGAAGCAGGACACGCTTCAGTCAGTTGGTTGTTGGAGCATGCCAACCCTTTGGTAAAAGTAACCATCGTTCCGCGTGGACAGGCTCTTGGTGCGGCTTGGTATCTTCCGGAAGAAAGACAAATAACCACAAAAGCACAATTGTTGGATCAAATGGTATCGCTTTTAGGTGGGCGTGCAGCCGAAGAATTGGTGTTCGGAGAAGTATCGACCGGTGCTTTGAACGACTTGGAACGCGTTACAAAGCAAGCATACGCCATGGTGGTTTACTATGGTTTGGATAAAGAAATCGGAAATTTGAGCTTTTACGACTCGAGCGGACAAAGCGAATACGGATTTCAAAAGCCGTTCAGTGAGAAGACTGCAGAAAAAATCGACGCACAAATAAGAACAATGGTGGAAGAGGCATATGAAAAAGCCAAATCGCTATTGAAAGACAATAGAGAAAAACTTGATGCGTTGGCTCAAATATTGGTTGAAAGGGAAGTTATATTCAGAGAAGATGTTGAGGCTATTTATGGTCCGAGACCTTGGGATGCGGAAACTGAAATCAAGAAAGACGAAACTGAAACCAAAAAAGAGGAAACTGAAACCAAGAAAGAGGAAATCGAAATCAAGAAAGAAAACGATGAATAGATGAAAGGCAGTTCGGGAAAAGAAAAAGTACTGAAATTGTTAAGATATGCATTGCTTGAAAAAGAAGATGAGTGCAACGGAAATGTTGTTGCCTCATCTTGTGGTTATGTTCCGTTGAATGATGATCCGATAATGGTTTTCGCAGAGAAGTTTGTGAGAGGCAAAGGCAAGTTTATATATTGCGAGAATGAAGAAAAATTCGTGGATAATTTGAAAAATCTGATTGCATATCGAAAGTGGAACAAGGTCGTTTCTTTTTCTCAGAGTCTAAAAACTTATTTGGAGAAATTCGGACTTCGAATCGGAATCGACGATGAGGATACCACTGTCGGCATTGGCTTGTGTCATTCTCTCATAGCAAGGACCGGTTCGATTATAATCTCTTCTGCACAAGGAGTAGGTAGCCATTTGAGACATTTTACTCCCATTATGATAATCGTAGCCTTCGAATCGCAGATTCAAAACGGCTATGGAGATACTCTGAATAAACTTCCGGAAACTCCTCCCGAGTGGATAGTGAGCATAAAAGCAGGAGAACTGATAGAAGAAGAGATTAGAGAATTGTATATGTTTGTCATAGCAGATTAAGCGTAAGAAAAACCAAGTTTGAATCATGAAAGATATTATCAAAAGAACGATTACGGGAGCTGTTTACGTGTTAAGCGTGATCGCAGCAACGTGTATAAACAAATATGTTGCGGCGGTGTATTTCGGAATCATTGTTTTGTTGGGATTGAAAGAGTTTTTGCAAATAGGGGAAGCAAAAGGAATCAAACAAAACAAAATCCTGGTTTATTTGTCCGCTGTTGCGGTTTATTCAACTTTGATGTTGTTTGCGTGGAATCAAGAAACGTATGCACGAATCTTGATTTACGTCAGTTCGATCTTGATTCTGAGTTTGTTCGTTGCCTCTTTGTACATTAAAAACAAAACTCCGTTCACTTCTCTTGCTTATTCGCTCACTTCAATCGTTTACATAGCGTTGCCATTGGGGATAAGCAATCTTGTTTTTGAGATGCAGAATGATTTGAATTGCAATTTGTTGTTGGCAATCTTTATTTTCGCATGGTGTAACGACACTTTTGCATATCTTGTCGGCTGTAAGTTTGGCAAGAATCGGCTTTTCGAACGTCATTCTCCCAAAAAAAGCTGGGAAGGCTTTTTCGGAGGATTGGCAGGTACGATTTCAGCGGCTTTTGTTTTGAATGCGGTTTATGATAACGGTATAGTGATTTGGCTGACCATTGCTTTGGTAACTACAATCATTGGAACGTTTGGAGATTTGGTAGAATCAATGTTCAAACGTCAAATGGAAGTGAAAGATAGTGGCAACATATTGCCGGGACACGGCGGAATACTTGACCGATTCGATATTCTGCTTTTGGTATTGCCTGCCGTATGGATTTGTCTCAGTCTTTTGGGACAATTTTTTCCTGTTTTCTAAGATTGATAGTTGAATTTAATAAAACAAAATAAAGATATGTACATACACAAAGAAGGTTATAAGATCAGTATCTTTACAATAATTTTTGCAATCATAATTACATCGGTGATAGTCTATTTTGTAAATAAATGGAATGTTTATTGGTATGCTTGTATTGCGGCAGTATGGATTTTTACCGGAGTTGTGATACGATTTTTTCGTATTCCGAAACGTGAATTGGTCAATAACCCGAATCAAATCATAGGTTCGGCAGACGGAACCATTGTTGTGGTTGAAAAGGTTTTTGAACCTGAGGTCTTGAAATCAGAATGTATTCAAATTTCTACCTTTATGAGTCCTAATAATGTGCACGTTAATCGTTACCCGGTAAGCGGTAAGGTGATTTATACCAACTATCACAGCGGTAAATATTTGATTGCGTCTCATCCGAAAAGCTCTACGCTGAACGAAAGGACGACTATATGCATTGAAACACCGGAAGGGAAAAAGGTGGTGGTGCGTCAGATTGCCGGAGCTTTGGCAAGACGCATTGTTTGCTATGCCAAAGAAGGTGAAGAGGTGAAACAAGGGGCTGAACTCGGATTCATAAAATTCGGATCGAGAGTTGATTTGTTCATTCCTTTGGATTCGACCGTTCATGTCGATTTGGAGGAAAAGGTTAAGGGAGGTATGTCGATTCTTGCAAGCCTCTGATAAATCAAAACAAAGAAAGAAATTCTTGTTTTCAAGTTATGGCAAATTCTTTCAAAGAACTACCGATCCATTCTCAAGTTTTATACGAAGACAATCATATAATAGTGATAAATAAACGCTCTTCGCAAATAGTGCATTGCGATAAGACGGGGGACGTTTCTTTGGAGGAAGAACTGAAATCATATTTGAAGTTGAAATATGCAAAACCCGGTAATGTGTTTTGTGGAGTCGTTCATCGCTTGGACAGACCTGTGAGTGGTGCGATAGTGTTTGCAAAAACCGGAAAAGCACTTGAACGACTCAATGCAATGATTAAAGAGCATAAAATCTCAAAAACATATTGGGCGATAGTGAAAGATGCCCCTCCAAAGCAGAAAGACACATTGCGAAACTTCCTTGTTCGAAATGAAAAACAGAATAAATCTTATGTAAGCAGTGAATCGTCGGAGTCAAAGTATGCAGAGTTGGATTATGAGTTGATTTCGAAAAGCGATAACTTTAATCTGCTGCAGGTAAACTTGAAAACAGGACGCCATCATCAAATCAGAGTGCAACTTTCTTCAATAGGCTGTCCGATAAAAGGAGATTTGAAATATGGTTTTCCTCGTTCCAATCCAGATGCTTCAATATCTTTGCATGCTCGAATGTTGAATTTCATTCACCCTGTCAGTAAAGAAGAAATTCGAATCACAGCACCGGTTCCACAGGACAAGTTATGGACTTATTTTGAAAATGATATAAACACAAAAAATAAAGAACGATATGAATAGATTTATGATTTATGCTTTGGCATTGTTGCTTTCATTCGGTGCAATGTCGCAAAAGGATTGCCTTATCAAAGGTAAAATGGATAAAAATAAAGCAGGACAATATGTTTACCTTACATACGGTAAGCAGGTGCTTGACAGTGCAATGCTGAAAGAAGATGCAAGTTTTGAAATTCGAACAAAGGCGGAAAACAAACTTTGTTCACTCTTGATGAAAGGTGCAAGGAACGGAATCGATGTGCTGACCGAAGCGGGTGAAATAAAGGTTGACTATCGTCAAGGTATAACAAAATGCCGTAAAGAAAATAGTTTGCTCGTGTCTTATCGCACATCGATGACAGCTTTGGGGGATAAACTAAATGACAAAGCCGCAGAAATTCAGCGTGAAGCAATAAGCGATGAAGCAAAACAAGAAAAGATTAATAAGGAATACGAAAATTATCTTGTGGAATGCAAAAAGACACTTGATGAATTGATAGATAGTCATTCCAAATCTCAAGTTGCCGCTTGGGCATTGGCAAAACAAAGTTCGGACTTGAAACCTGAAGAATTTTTCTCTTACTATGATAAACTTTCATCTTTTGCAAAGGAATATCCGTCATTGGTTGCCGTACATGAATTGTTTGTTGCCTTGGATAGAACTTCGGAAGGCAAGATGTTTGTCGATTTTACGATCAAGAATGGTTTGCTTGATGGTAAAGATGCAAAGTTCTCTGATTTTGTAGGCAAGGGAAAATATACTTTGGTCGATTTTTGGGCAACTTGGTGCGGTCCTTGCAAAAGAGAAATTCCTAATTTGAGAGAGATATATAAAGATTTCGGAAGCGAGATTACCGTTTTGAGTGTGGCAGTTTGGGATAAGAAAGAAGCAACCGAGAAATTCATAAAGCAAAACGACATGCCGTGGAATCATATCATAGATGCACAAAAAATACCTACTGATATTTATGGTATTCAAGGCATTCCTCAGATAATTCTTTTCGCACCTGATGGCACTGTGGTGAAGAGAGACCTAAGAGGAGAAGAGATTCGCAAAACCCTTGAGGAAGTTTTGAAAAAATAGAAAGCCGATTCAGAATAAACGAAATAAGATTTTGTCAAAATATTCCCGAAAGAAAATATAATCTTTCGGGAATATTTATTTAATGACAAATCGTTGTAAAAGCCCTGATTTTTCTTCCGATAAAATAACTCTTCGTTTCAGGAAATTCTTTCTTTGTTTTAATTTTCTGAAACTTGAATTCAATTTTCTAAAACGCCGTTTCGCTGATGCTCAAACTTTGTTTCGCCAGAAGGGCTAAGGTTTTGATAAAAACGGAATAAAATTTAAGTGAAATTAGCTTTGGTAGTACTCTCGGCGGGACTCGAACCCGCAATTCAGGAACCGGAATCCTGTGTTTTATCCATTGAACTACGAGAGCATGATCATAACCAACGTTTTTTCTTGAAATAAAAGAAGAATGCAATCACTATGATAATCATAGCGGCAACTATTCCCCCAAAAATATATTTTGAATGCTGCCAAGGAAGACTGACATTCATTCCGTAGATACTTGAAACCACGGTAAGCGGAAGCATGATTGTGGAAAGGAATGTCAAGACCTTCATGATTTCATTGGTCTTATTGGTCTGCAAAGAGTCGAATGTCTGACTTAAACCTTCAATCAATTCTCCGTAGTCTTCAACCATATCGAACATGCGTTGATATTGGTCCAATATATTTCCCCAGTAGTCTTCCATGTCTTCGGCATAACCTTTGATGCCTCCTGATTCGAATTTGTGGAATACTCGAATCTGTGGTTTGAATGTTGTATTCAGCAAAATGATGTTTTTACGCGTCAGACTCAAATGTTCGATTACTTTCTCGGGTTTTTTTGTGAATATGTCGTAATTGATATTGTCCACTTCGCCTCCAATACGCAAAATAAGCGTATAGGTTTCTATCATCAGTCTGTTCAAAAGGTTGTAAAGCAAAACATCGGAAGAAGCAGATACTGTCTCAATCAATTCTTCTTCATCTTTGGCGGCAAGTCCGCTTTTGTAGTGTTCGGAGATGTTTTTCAGCTGTTCGAAAAGATTGTTTACCACCCAATGAGAACGACCTATGGTAACAATGTAATCCTTTCCCCAGAAAACCTTTACTTCCTTTAATCTGATGAACTTATTTGTCTTATCCAAATACGGAAAGTGGAGAATGAGGAAATAATAGTCGTCATACTCGTCGATTTTCGGTCTTTGGTTGGAGGCTTTGCAGTCTTCGATGTCTAAAGGGTGGAAAGCAAAGTTTTCAGAAAGATATTCGTAATCTTTTTTGTCAGGGTTGATAACGTGTAACCACTTTAGCTCTTCAAAATTGATAGTTTCAATCACTTCTTCCTCCTTTCTCTTTTTGCTATTCTACATTCCACTGCCGTTTTAGGGTGCAAAGGTACTAAAAAAAACTAATTGGAGAAAGCTTTGTCAAGGAAATAAGCCACAGAAAAAGAGAAAAACGCAAATAATTCAAAGAATCAAGATGATGAAACTTGATTTCACTATCTTGATTCTTGATTTCAGTAAAATGAAACTTGAATTCGTTAAATTGATTCTTGAAAACAATGATTTGAATTAAAGAACTATTTAGTTCCTATAACGTAACCACTTCCAGATTTCTTTATATGTGATTTGTTTTCCGTAAAGCAGAATGGCTGTTTTGTATATTTTTGCTGCAATCCAAATAGAGATGAATACGAAAACGAGCATGCATACAACGGAAAGGCACAATTCCCAGATCGGAATGCCGAATGGAATCCGCAACATCATGGCAACAGGAGATGTGAACGGTATTATGGAAAGCCAAAACGCCACATCGCCAGACGGGTTTTCGATAACCATCGGCATACACACCATTGTGATGATCAAAGGTACTGTTATGGGAAGCGTAAACTGCTGTCCGTCGGTGTCAGTGTCGATAAGAGAGCCTATAGCTCCGAATAGGGCTCCATAAAGCAAGTATCCGGTAATGAAAAAGAATAAAAACATCAAAATAATCAAAGGAAAATTTATCGACATTATGCCTTGGACTATATCGTTCATCGGAGAGATTTCTGTAGCGTTGATAGTATTTACGGATATGACTCTTTCGTTTACGACAATTTCTTCTTGGTTGTTTGGTTCGAAGATTTCAGGAGAAGCAGTCTTTGCAAAACTTATGAGAGCAAAGCAAATAATCACCCACATCGCAACCTGGGTGAGACCGACCAAACCAATGGCAATCAATTTTCCAAGAAGCAATTGTACCGGTTTTATGCTTGAAACCAATACTTCAACGATTCTGTTTACTTTTTCTTCGCTGACGCTTTTTGTCATCATGGCTCCGAAAAGAAAAACAAACAAATAAATCAACAAACCACCGATTAGACCCAATGCCATTTTGACTTCGTTAAACGAACTTTCGCCGGTAAGTATGTTTTTTGTGTAAAAATCCACTTTTGGATTGTTTATCCAATCTATTTCTTTGTCGCTCATTCCGTAATCAAAGCGTAGGATGTTGTCTTTGAGGATATTGGCAAGTTGATTTTTGGTTTCTTCCTGCACTTTCATGCCCGGCTCGTTTTCTCCGTAGTACATCAACCCTTTTATCGGCGGTGTGTCGTTTGTTTTCACTATTTCCAAAACACCGTTGCAAGAATTGTCTTTGAGCAATTGATGTGCTGCGTTGATGTCATCGAGACATACGAAATTTATTGCATCATTAGATTTGAACTTTCCTTTGAATAGAGGGATAGCGTCGTCTTCTGCTGCCGTGGAATCTGAAACATTCAGATTGTATTTTGAAAGTATGTTGGTATTGTCAACAACTATTATTTCCGCTCTTGATTCTGCAGACTCTTGTAAAAGAATGGGAACGACGCATAGAGCACATAACATCAAGGGACCGAGAATCGTCATTACGAGAAACGATTTCTTTCGTACTCTTGTAAGGTATTCTCGTTTTATTATAATCTTAATTTTATTCATTTCTTGTAACTGTTTTAATGAATACCTCATTCATCGATGGTAAAAGCTCCTTATAAGAAATCAAATCCGTTTGTTGCAAAATCTGATTTATCAATTCAGCATTGCGACCTTTGGGAATCATGATTTTCATTGTTTGAAGTGTATCACTGCATTTGCTTTCGCATATTTTGCAATCATGAGGCAATCTCAAATCATTTGCAATCGGTGTGATGATTTCAAAAAGATTATCGGAAAAACTTCGTTTTATTTCACTGACTCCTCCTTCGAGAATTTTTTTTGCTTTGTTTATCAGTACGATTCGGTCGCATATCTCTTCAACTGACGACATGTTGTGAGTGGAAAAAATAATCGTTGTACCCTTATCGCGAAGTTGTAAAATTTCTTGCTTAAGCTGTTCGGCGTTTATAGGATCGAAACCACTGAAAGGCTCATCGAATATCAATAATTTGGGCTCATGCAAAACTGTTGTGATGAATTGGATTTTTTGAGCCATGCCTTTGGATAATTCTTCCAAACGTTTGTCCCACCAAGATGTGATTTCAAATTTCTCAAACCAATATTGCAATTTCTTTTTCGCCACTTTGGTGCTTAGTCCTTTCAATTCGGCAAGATAGATTGCTTGTTCTGAAACTTTCATCTTCTTATACAGACCGCGTTCCTCAGGCATGTAGCCTATGAATGCAGTATCTTCTTGTCGAATCGGCTTATCGCAAAACAAAATCTTTCCACTATCCGGAGCAGTTATGTTGTTAATCATTCGAATCAAAGTTGTCTTGCCCGCTCCATTGGGTCCGAGCAATCCGAACACTTCTCCCTGCTCCACATTCATGGAAACATTATCCAAAACCAAGTGAGAAGAATATTGTTTGCAAACATCAATGACTTTTAATATAGACATATTGTGTCAGTTCTTGAATCGGTTAATCTCTATTTGTTTTTAACGCAACGAACACTTCGACCGAATGCTCTGAAACCAAATATGCTGATATTGGTTGTAATATCGTCTTTATTGAAATCGATACATGACGAAGTGCCTTTGCTGATTGCATTCGCACCCCAATAATATCCCCTTGTGCCTATGTGTTGAAAATTTCCGGTGTAAGCATTTCTCAAACCGGCAGCAGGAAGCAATAGCTCGCCATCAGCAATGCTCAGATAGTAAAAGCCTTCCGGAGAAGTCTTTACCTCATATCCTAAACTCAATAAGGCTCTCCATTCTTTTTCTGTAGGCAATCGATAACCGCAAGGGCAGGGATTACTCATTCCTTCTTCGCCTCGCCATAAGTCATCGTCAGAGTGTCTCATCCAATCATTGGCTTTTTTCTCGTCAACAATAAACAAAGAATGTCCTGCTTCGTAAGTGTCAGACAAAATCAAGGTCGTGTCAGAGTAACGCTTTTCGTGCCCGTCTGTCATTCTGCCCCATTGATACAAATCCCCCCAAGAGTCTGTTGTTCCTACGTAATCGCTTGTTGCTCCAAGGTTTCTGTCCAAGAAAATCAATTCTCCTTCAGTTGTTTTAATGGCCGGTAGTTCGTAATAGCGAAATTTGCCATCTTCACTTACGATTGGTTTCTCGAAATTATCATCATAGCCTTGTGCCATCGAATTGCAAATAAAGCAAAACAAAATACATGTGAAAAATATAAAGTTTCTGAACATTGACATTTGATTGTTGTTTATACGATATTAGTGATTGCAAAGATAATATATTTGTTCGTCTTTTCCTGTCAAAAACAAAAGAAAAACGAAAAAAAACTCGAAAGTGTAAGATTTTATCTATCTTTGCTGTCTAATAGAAAAATAAAAACAAAACCAAAAACAAACTTTTATGAAGAAAGTAATAGTATTGGCAATGGCCCTTATGATGACAGGGATTGTTGCAACGGCTCAAGAGCCTGTAAAGAAAGTTGCGAAAGATGCACAAAAGGTTGAGCACAAATGCAAAGGCGATTGCAAAAATCACAAACATGGTGATGCAACTGCAAAAGATCACAATTGTGGAAGCAAAGATGCAAATCACAAATGCACAGGAGACTGCAAAAAACACAAAAAAGATGCTTCAGCAGTGAAGGCACACAATTGTGGAAGCAAAGATGCCAACCACAAATGCAAAGGTGATTGCAAAAATCACAAAGTAAAAGCAGATGCAAAGGCAGCTCAAAAAACAGTAAAGAAATAATAACTGTCTGAAAGAGAATACGGCAACAACCCTGTTGGGAGTTGTTGCCGTTTTTTTTAGAACAATGGAACAAGAGCTTGCAAAAGCCGAAAGAATCGCAAAAGGCGACAAAACCGCATTCAAAGAACTGTTCGAAGAATACAATTCAAGTGTATTGAATCTTTGTTATGCCATTGTCAGAGATCGGTTCGATGCCGAAGATTTGACGCAAGAAGTATTTGTTGAAGTATATTGTTCCATTGGAAGCTACAAAGGAAAGTCAAAACTTTCAACTTGGATTTACAGAATAGCAATAAACAAATCCTTAAACTTCGTAAAAAAACAGAAAGTCAGGAGAATATTTCTCGGAAAAGAAAAACAAAATAAGCCAAACCCGATTACAGACCAAACGGATTGGGGATTGAGAGAACAGCAATACAAGTTGCATTTGGACAGAGCATTGTCTCGCTTGCCGGCAAAGCAACGTACGGCATTCGTTCTTTACATGTATGAGGAATTGCCGCAGAAAGAAATAGCGAGTATAATGAATTGCAGCCTTGCATCGGTGGAAGTATCGATTCATAGGGCGAGAAAGAATGTCGAAAATTACATAAAAACATTTGATAAAGAGCTTTTGGAATGGGAAAAATAGAAGAAATCATAGCGAAAGACAAGATAAAGACATGCGAACGAGAAATGTTTGAAAGCATATGCAGTCGCATAGATAGGGAACAGCAAAACAGATTGCCGTTTGCAGTAGGGCTGAGCGTAAAACTTGCTTGCTGTCTTGTTATTCTGCTGTCGGCGGTGAACTTCATCGCATTTGAGAACAATGAAGAAGTGCAAACGGTTGATGGATATGACAATGAAGAATATCACATCTTTGCAAAAGAGAATTATTTTGATATTTTATCGGATTATTATCCCGAAGAATTGATGAAAGGAGAGTAAACAACGATGAAAAAGACCTATTCGATAATCATAATCGTGCTTTTGGTCATATTGACCGCGATAAACGTCTGGGTGATTGCAGATAGATCAAACGGATGTGAAGGACAATGTTCAAATGATCATAATTCAGGTTGCTATGTCGCAAAAACAATATCGTTGAACGAAGCACAAAAAGAGCAATACACACAAATAAAGAAAAAATATCAACAACAGGCAATATTGATTGCAGATTCATTGCACATAAATCAAGAAAACCTGATGAGAGAGTTGATGCGAAACAACAATGACAGCATTCTGTTGAAACAGATGGAAGAAAAAGTGGCAGAATGTCAAGGAAAGCTGCTTCATCTTTCAGTCGAACAATATTTTGAAATAAGGAACATACTGACTTCGGAGCAGATTCCTGCATTGGATCGTTTGTTTGCACAGATTCTTATTTGTCGTCCGACTTGCAATCACAGAGATGATGATGGTGGAACGATACCTCATTTGGATTAAATAGGAACTCATTTTTCGATAATTATACATAGTTTGATCGGATGTTTATTCTCGTCGAGAGAAATGAATATCCGATTTTTTTAATCGTCTTTTCATGGCATTAGAATAAGTGCTTGTAAAATAGCCTGCTGACACACATCGGGTAAATCAAAGAAACAATTTACTGAAACAAAGATTCGCTAAATTGTTTCTTTGTTTTATTTTTTTCTTTTCAAGAAACAATTTCCTGAAATCAAGAAAAAGTCCGACAAATCTTTGTTTCATTGAAATCAATCTGCTAATCCGAAAAGCAGGCTTTTGTGTTATGAATTTTTCGTATCGAAATACCATTATTTTACTTGTATCTCGCACACGGAAAACAAATTTTTCCACAAAATATTTGGAAATATAATTCTGATTTCTTATCTTTGCTCTGTGAAAGCAGTAAGCGAATTATTCAATAACAGTTCTATTGAAACAGATGTTCGAAAGATACAGACAAAGTAATAATTTATAAACTTAATACCATATAGTTATGAAACGATTTTTCTTTTTATTGGTTTTTACCACAGCGTCATTATTTTCAACTCTAAAAGCACAATACAATTTCGTTCAACCGCCCAATCCGGCAACGTATGATTTGTTATATGTTTTTGATACAAATTACATAACTATGTGTTTTGCCACAGATAATAAAATGCAAACAGAATTCGATTATGATAGTCCTTGGGGTGTTATGCATTTTGCACCACCTTATATTGAATATTCTAGACCTTATAGCAAATTCGGTTGGTATAATGTAAAGAATAAAGAATGGTGTAATCCGAATGCACCGGTTCCCGATGGCTATGTTATCGGGGCAAATTCAATAGAAGATGGAACCAAATCTTATGCGACTGCTTTTGCTCAAGAATATAATTTTGAACCAGGGAATATTCCGTATGATAATTATGTGGTTGTTGGTGTTGCAATCAAATTAGCCGACAATCAATTATACGAAGACAAATGTTTTCACATATTAAATCAAAATTTTGACACGCTTGCAACAACTCTTTTCCACACTTGGGATATTATCCCTAATCCTAATGATCCTAACACAACGATTCATTGGAATCCATGGGATTGGAATACTTATTATTTCCCAAGTCAGTACTATGATACTTTAACGAATATCAATAATTTTTTAATTGCATTCGACGTACCAAAGTATGCAAATGGCAATCATTTTAGAGTGATTCACACATGCAACGTTTATAGTCCTTGTATCAGAGATTCTATCAACGCTCTCGGAGGTGCTATACAGGCGGGCTTGTGTTACGACACCATTGTTAGGGGGTTTATTAACTATTCTTCTCCAGTGTATCAAGAATTCATACAAAACCCACCTGAAGAAGGCGAGACACACTACCCTTATTATGGTTGGATAGACTACATGAAAGGATTAACGCCTGAAGATAATATTCCGCTATGCTCTTTCCCTACCCCTAAATATCTAAAGGTTGGTCCGGAGTGGCGAAACTTTGCGGACGATCCTGTTTATGAGATTTGGCGAAACATTTACATTGCAATGGTTCCGATAATCATGGTTCCGCAAACCTCGCAGTTGCTTACGGAAGTCGAATTGCAAAAGATGTGTTACTTGGTTCCGAATCCGACTCGCGATTACTTCAAGGCATTGAGCCATTACACGATAAACAGCGTTCAGGTCTTCGATTTGACGGGCAAACTCTTGATTGAAGAGAAACTCAATCACTTTGAAGCCCTAATCGATGTAAGTGATTTTACGGCGGGAACGTACATCGTGAAAATCAACACCGTAAAGGGCAGCGTGGAAAAGAAGATGATAGTTCAATAGGTTGATGATAAATTATTGAGAACGCAAGATAGGAACGCAAAATTCGTCTTGCGTTTTTTATTTCTTGATTTCACTAAATTAAAACAAAGATTCGCTAAATTGTTTCTTTGTTTTATTTTCTTGAAATCAAGATTTATTTTTGCAAAACAAAGCAAAAGATATTGTGTTCTTTATTTGCGAAAATGCGATAAAAAAAATAAGGAGCCAATTCGATGATTGGCTCCTTTGAGTGACCACGGCAGGATTCAAACCTGCAACCTCCTGAGCCGTAATCAGGGACTCTATTCAGTTAAGCTACGTGGCCATCTGCTTTTGCGGTGCAAAGGTACAACTTTTTTTGAAACCGACAAATGTTTTTTGCTTTTTTATTGTTTTTTGCTTTGTAATATCACTGTGTTTTAGAACTTAAAGTCCGTAAACTTTCTTGTGTAATAATTCGATTGCGGAGTCATAAAAGCTTTTTGTTATTTCAAAATCCGTTTTCATCATTATAATCATGGGAAGGCTTTGTTTGTTTTTGTCGTATGGTGGTTGTGTGTAATTGTATGGAAGAGTGATAAATCCGTGTCTTTGATAAAAAGCTATTCTTCGCTTTGCCAAATCGTTGTCAGGCAATTCTGCTTCGAGCAATATGGGTTTCGAATATTTGGATGTCAGTTTCGAGAGTACTTTTGTGCCGATTCTGTTGTTTCTTTTGTCTTCTTGTATCGCAAAATGTTCGATGTAAATGAATTCATCAAAGAACCAAAGACTTATTATGCCTATTGCGACATCTTGATTGTCGGTTATGACAAAGAAATCCAGGTTTGATTTCTCGTCTAATGACTTTAGCAAGTCGAATTCTCGCCTTTCGTTTTCGGGAAAAGATGTTTCGTATATATGTTTTGCTGTTTGGGTATAATCAAGCACCGTTTGGGCGGAACTGTACAGATGCTTTATTTTTATCGATTCCATGTTGCCTGCCGTTTTATTGCAAATCGGTGTAATCTTTTACCAATTGCAAAAGGAATTCTCTTGCTCTGAATAATTTGGCTTTGACCGTGCCGATCGGAATCTGCAGTTGTTCGGCAATCTCTTCGTAACTCTTTTCGTCGTAATAGCGTAATTCGATAAGTATTTTGTAATGTGGTTTCAGTTTTGCGACGATCTCTCTCAACGCATCTTTCTTTTGTCGGTCTATTATCAATTCTTCCGGATCCGGATTCTCGGAAGCGATGTTTATTCCCACTTCTTCTCCGTCTATGTCTGAGTACAAATAATCCATTGATACGGTTTGCGTGCGTTTCTTGCGAATGAAATCAATGCAATTATTGGTTGCTATGCGGAAAAGCCAAGTGCTGAAAGCGAAATTCGGAGTATATGTGTCTATTGCTTTGAATGCTTTGCCGAAAGCTTCGATGGTGAGATCTTCAGCGTCGGTTGTGCTGCCCGTCATCTTCAAAAGCATATAGTACACCGGCTCTCTGTAAGAGTTCATCAAAGAGGCATAGGCTTTTTGATCGCCTTTGTCTCTTGCTCTTAAGACCAACTCATAGTCTTTGCCTGCTTTGTCCGATAGTGTGCAACTTTCGCTCATTTATGATTTTGTAAATAAAGATACAATTCTTAGTCTTGCATTGAAAAACAAAAAGTAGATTTCAAACAATGGTGCAAAGATAAAAATTCTTTTTGTATCCAAGCGTCTGCATGCCTTGAAATAAATAATTGTTTGAGGAATGAATTTAAGCAAAAGTGCCAATATGAGATATTGATAAGGGAATGATAGGACGAATAGGGTGATTGCAAGTGCGTAAAACAGGAATGTGGTTGTTGGAAGCAGATTCAAAAGTATTTTTGTTGAGGTTTTGTAATGTCTGAACGTAGCAATTCTGTTTTTCTTTTCCCCTTTCCAGTCCTTGAATGTTCGTTTTGATGATGAGGTAACAAAGCTTTCCGGCTCCATTGCAACGGTTATGTTTTTTGCAGTTGCGATGTCTTTGATGAAAATATCATCTTCTCCAAGGGTTATGTTGTAGTGTTTTGTAAATCCGCTTGTCGAGTAAAATAATTCTTTTTTGTAAGCGATGTTTTTACTATCTCCTCTGTATGCATGACAGGATAAAGCCAAGCCTATGTAGTTCATCGCTGTTGTTATATTGTCGTATTGCAACAATGCGTTGAAGAGACCTTTCCTTTTTGTGTATGCTCCAAATCCAAGCACAATACTGTTTTTGGAATCGAAATGTGACGCCATGGCTCTCAGCCAATTGAATCCACGAGGCTCGCAATCGGCACAACTAAGTACCAAATGATTGTATTTTGCGGACTTTATACCTAACGAAATCGGGAATTTCTTGCCTCGAAATTTGTTTACGTTTTCTACGATGTTTACAACCTTCAAATGAGGATATATCTTGGAAAAAGCTTTCAAAATATACTCGCTGTCATCCGTTGATGCATCATTGACGACAATTACTTCGAATTCGGGATAATCTTGTTCGAGAAAAAAGGCTAACTTATCCTTTAGGTAGAACTCTTCGTTTTTGGTCGCTATTATGACAGACACAGGAGGGAGATCTTCATTGTCAGTTGTTTTTGCAATGGTTGTTTTCTTTTTGTTGAATATCAATTTGCCGTATACACAGAAATAATAAATTATCTGGGTGAATAATACGACTGCAAGGCAGATTAATATCGCCCAAATGAGATTAGATGGCTTGTAAAATAGAAAATCCATGATTTACTTAAATTTTTAGGCAAAAATATCCTTTATTCGAGTTTTAGCATTACCTTTGTGCGAAAATTTATAAACGCTTTTTGTTGATAACTCGAAGATGAAGTTCAAACTACTCTATGTTTCAGATGATTGTAAGGCCCGTGCAGGTGAAATAGAAACTGATCATGGCAAAATAGAAACGCCGATATTCATGCCGGTCGGCACAATCGGTTCGGTGAAAGCTGTTCACAGAAATGAATTGGAAAGAGACATTAAGGCTCAAATCATACTTGGAAATACTTATCATTTATATCTGCGTCCGGGATTGGAAGTTATTCGTCAGGCAGGTGGAATTCAGAAATTCAATTCTTGGAATAAACCCATGCTTACCGATAGTGGCGGATTTCAAGTTTATTCTCTCGGACATAGGAGAAAGATTACGGAGGAGGGTTGTGTGTTCCGCTCTCATATAGATGGTTCTAAGCATATCTTTACGCCGGAAGGTGTCATGGATATTCAAAGAACGCTCGGAGCAGACATAATGATGGCGTTCGATGAGTGCACTCCGTATCCGTGTGATTACAATTACGCGAAAAAATCTCTGGATTTGACCAATCGTTGGTTGGAGAGATGTGTGAAAAGATTTGATGAGACAGAATGCGAATACGGATACAAACAAACGTTATTTCCGATTGTGCAAGGAAGTGTTTATAATGATTTGCGAAAGAAAAGTTGCGAATATGTGGCTTCGTTAGATCGTGAAGGGAATGCAATAGGCGGTTTGTCAGTTGGAGAACCTGTTGAAATGATGTATGAATTGACGGAATTGTGTTGCGATATTCTGCCAAAGGATAAGCCACGTTATCTTATGGGAGTCGGTACTCCGATAAACCTTTTGGAAGGTATAGCGAGAGGAATCGATATGTTCGATTGTGTGATGCCTACAAGAAACGGACGAAATGCTATGTTGTTTACGAGTGAAGGCGTTATGAACATGAAAAATGAAAAATGGAAGCGAGACTTTTCGCCAATAGATCCAAATGGAACAGCGGAAGTCGATCATGTTTACACAAAAGCATATCTTCGACACTTGTTTGTATCTCAAGAAATCCTCGCTTTGCAAATTGCAAGCATACATAATTTGAGTTTCTATTTGGAATTGATGAGACAGGCTCGAGAACATATTTTGGCAGGAGACTTCTTGAAGTGGAAGAATATAATGGTTGAAAAATTGGGAAGAAGATTATAGCGGGGCTTAAATGAAAAACAGAAAAAAGTATTTTGTTGCCAATATATTGGATGTTTACATTACCAGAAAACTTCTTGCAACGTTTTTTGTGGCTGTGGCATTGATAAGCATGATCATAATAGTCTTTGATTTGTCCGAAAAACTTGATGATTTTATTTCAAATCAGGCTCCGATTAAAGGGCTTATTTTTGATTACTATCTAAACTTCATACCGCACTTTCTTAATATGTTCGGATATCTTTTCTTCTTTATATCCGTCGTATTCATATGTTCGCAACTTGCTTCGAGAAGTGAGACGATTGCTATTTTGAGTAGCGGAATCAGTTTCATGAGATTTTTGCGTCCGTTTATTGTTTGTGCGATTTTTGTCGGCGGAATAAACCTTTGGCTTAGCAATGTGTTGATACCAAAAGTGAATGTGCCGAAGTTGGAATTTGAAAAGACTTATTACAGAAACCCGTATCACAATCAGTTTTACAATATTCACATACAGACAGCGAAGAATAAACAAGTCTATGTGCAACATTATAACAATACAACTGTCACAGGGTTCAAATTTACTTTAGAAACGTTCGCCGATAAGCAGATCTGTGAGAAAATATCGGCAGATAAAATTGTCTATGATTCAGTTTCAAAAACTTGGATGTTAATGAATTATCATATAAGGAAGATTGACGGAATTAAAGAGAAGATTGAGACCGGCGAAATCAAGTATCAGGACATTGGATTGCTGCCTAATGATTTTAATCTGAATCAAATAAAAACGGAAGTTTTGGATTATAAGCAACTGAATGAAGTTATAGAAAGAGAAAAGTTGAGGGGAAGCAGTGTGGTTACGGAATTAGAGGTCGAAAAGTATCAAAGATTATTAAATCCTTTTGCATACATAATACTAACCGTGATAGGTGTGGCGTTATCTTCGGAAAGAAAACGGGGAGGTATGGGATTGAATCTCGCATTTGGGATAACGTTGGCATTTACTCTTATAATGTTGATGAAAATGACGCAGGTATTTGCAACAAATGCGAATCTGCCTGCAATTTTTGCCGTTGCTTTGCCGTTGATTCTTTATGGTATTATTGCCATTGTTTTAATTAAAAAAGCACCTAAATAAAAGCGTATGATAAATGAGTTGATGAGCAAAGTGATGCAAAAAAGGATTCCTCAGATTGAGTATTATATGAATCATCCTATAGAGGTTCAAGATGCTCTTTTGAAGAGTCTGCTTAATACTGCCAAGAATACAATATGGGGAAACTACTATGACTACAAGAGTATTAAAAGTTGGCAAGATTACAATGAAAGAGTGCCGGTCAGCAATTATGAAAGCCTCTTGCCATTCTTCAACAGAATACGCAGTGGTGAAGATAACGTGTTGTGGCCTTCTCAAATCAAATGGTTCTCCAAGTCTTCAGGGACAACATCTACAAAATCCAAGTTCATACCTGTCAGTGAAGAGTGCCTGAATCATTGTCATTACAAAGGAGGTAAGGATATGCTTGCATTGTATTGCAATAACAAACCAAACAATAAAGTGTTCTCCGGAATGAATCTTGCATTGGGTGGGTCGCGTCAGGTGAATGAATTGAGCAATGAGATATTCTGTGGTGATGTTTCTGCGATTATAATCGATAATCTGCCTTTTTGGGCTGAACTATATAGGGTTCCGAAAAAAGAAATCGCCCTTATGCCCGAGTGGGAAAGTAAATTGGAAAAAATGATTGACTCTGTAGTCGATTCAAATGTGGTAAGCCTTTCCGGAGTTCCTTCTTGGATGATGGTGTTGCTTAAAAGCATTGAAGAAAAAACAGGAAAGAAAATAGGAGATATTTGGCCTAATTTGGACGTTTACTTTCATGGTGGCGTAAGTTTTGTTCCGTACAGAAAACAATTTGAAACCATATTGCCGGAAGGCGTAAACTATATGGAGACTTACAATGCCTCCGAAGGCTTTTTCGGATTGCAGGATAGGAGTGATTTAGATACATTATTGTTACTTTTAGATAATGGAATATATTACGAATTTGTTCCAATGGAACAGATAGACAGTGATTCTCCGAAGGTATTGAATCTCTCCGAAGTTGAAATAGGTAAAAATTATGCAATGCTGATTTCAACAAATGCAGGTTTGTGGAGATACATGATTGGAGACACTATAATGTTTACGGAAAAAACTCCGTTCAGATTCAAAATCACAGGAAGGACAAAGAACTTTATAAATGCATGTGGCGAAGAAGTTATAGTGGATAATGCAATCAAGGCATTGGATGTTGCATGTAGGGAAACAGATGCAAGAGTTGATGAATACACTGCTGCTCCCTTCTTTAAGAAAGACGATGACACGATTTTCCATCAATGGATCATAGAATTCGATAAAAGTCCTGATAATATGCAACGCTTTACCGAGATTTTCGATAAGGCATTACAAGATGTTAATTCCGACTATGAAGCAAAGCGTTATAAAGATTTGGTGTTGAAAATGCCACAAATAATTCAGGTTCCCAAGGGAACATTTTACCAATGGTTGAAAAGCAGGGGGAAACTTGGCGGACAAAATAAAGTTCCCCGTCTTTCGAACAATCGGGATTACATGGAGGAAATCTTAAACTTAATATAACCGAAAAGAGATTTTATGAAGATAGAAGAAATAGAAGAACAAATAATAGGTGAGTTTGCTTCTTTTGAAGAATGGATGGATAAATATGCCTATATCATAGAATTAGGTAATGATTGTCCGATTATAGACGCAAAAGACAAAGTTCCGGAGAATCTGATTCAAGGTTGTCAGTCAAATGTTTGGGTAAATGCAAAAATGATTGATGGATTGATGGACATAAAAGCTGATAGCGATGCAGTGATTACAAAAGGAATCATTGCTCTTCTTTTACGCGTGTTCAATCATCAGAAACCTGAAGATGTTTATGCTGCTGATTTGAAATTTATTGACGCGATCGGATTGAGTTCTCATTTGTCCCCGACACGTTCAAATGGTCTATTGAGTATGATAAAGCAAATAAAAGCCTATGCTTTGGCTTTTAGTGTGAAACAAAATCAAGAGTAGAATAATGGAATCAAAAGAAATATTGAAAGATCGCATAATTCAAGTTCTTAAAACAATACAAGATCCCGAAATTCCCGTCGATATATGCGAATTGGGGTTGATTTACAAGATAGACATCAACGATTCGAACGACGTACTTATAGAGATGACGCTCACAGCTCCGAATTGCCCGGTTGCAGAGAATCTCCCAATGGAAGTAGAACAAGCTGTGAAGCAGACAGACGGCGTAAACAATGTGCAAATTCAATTGACGTTCGAACCGGCTTGGACTCCCGACAATCTAAGCGATGAAGCAAAACTCACACTCGGAATACTCTAAAAATATTTTGGCAAAACTGCTGAAAGAACCTTTAAGTCTGATAAGTATATGTATTATCGGACTCTTTGCGATTTTGGCCTTGTTTGCTTATTTCGTAAGTCCGGACGACACACCCTTTGCAAACGAACAGCATCTTGAGATTGCAGTGAAAAAACCAGGCTTTAGAGTGGAAATGTTGCAGATAAAGAATACCACGAATATTGAAACAACCTGGTTGGAACACCTATTGTTCGGCACTCCTTCCGAATATACGTCGACCCCTATTTACAGACATTGGAGTAAATCGGGGAATCATTATTTCGAAACCTATACAGGAGATAATCCGAACGCAGGAGACATAATCTGCTTGCCCGAAACATCGGATTATAGAGTGATTTCAAAACACTATGTACTTGGAACGGACAGATATGGCAGGGATATGCTTTCTCAATTGATTGTAGGAACAAGAGTGTCTCTTTCAGTTGGTTTTATATCTGTTATAATTGCAATATTCATTGGAGTAACCCTTGGAGCGATTGCAGGATATTATGGAGGAAGAGTAGATAACATAATCATGTGGCTTATAAATGTTGTATGGTCTGTGCCAACCGTTTTGTTAGTTGTTGCAATCACATTTGCATTAGGCAAAGGCTTTTGGCAGGTTTTTGTAGCCGTCGGACTAACCATGTGGGTTGATATTGCAAGAGTTGTACGCGGTCAAGTGAGAAGCCTTAAAGAAAAAGAATTTGTTGAAGCCGCCAAAGCACTCGGAGAAAGCAATTTTCGCATAATACTAAAGCAGATTCTGCCTAATGTAGTCGGTGCGATAAGTGTAGTAACCGCTTCGAACTTTGCAACAGCCATTTTACAAGAAGCGGGTTTGAGCTTTCTCGGATTGGGAGTTCAGCCGCCAATGCCTTCATGGGGAAGTATGATAAAGGAGAATTACGGATACATAATCCTTGATGCGGCTTATATGGCAATAATTCCCGGACTTGCAATAATGATTCTCGTTCTTGCCTTCATATGTTTAGGCAGCGGATTGAGAAAAGTCATGGACGTCAAGCGATAAACCGCCTTTCATTCAAACAAACGAAGTTAGCAAACAAATATCTCAACTGCCTGGTTGAGAAATCAATAATTCAAATAGTTGTGTTTTTCGACTGAATCTTTGAAAGAAATCGCTGAAATCAAGTTTGAGAATAATAAAATCAAGAATCAGAAAAATAAAACGTTGTTTTGGGGATGTGGAAAAAAGAATGATTTTTTTCTTGCTTGGTTTTTGTTTTTCTTGTCGCTAAATAGTAACTTTGCAAACTGAAATCATTCACGATGACCAAGAATAAGAAAAAAATAATCAATGATCCGGTTTACGGGTTCATAAACATACCGAACGAAGAACTTTATGACATTGTTCAAAGTCCTGTTTTGCAAAGATTAAGACGAATAAAGCAATTGGGATTGAGTTGTTTGGTGTATCCGGGAGCTGAACACAGCAGATTCTCTCATTCGCTCGGAGCCATGCATTTAATGGTTCAGGCATTGGAAGTCTTAAAACAGAAAGGTGTTTCGATAACAGAAGAAGAGTATAATGGTGCTTTGGTGGCTATTTTGTTGCATGACGTGGGACATTCTCCTATTTCGCATTGTTTGGAACACTTTTTCTTTGATTGCTCTCATGAAAGTTTGTCTTCTTTGTTCATGGAACGAATGCAGGTCAGTGAAACAGCACGTAGAATATTTGAAAACACTTATCCGAAACAATTTCTTCATCAATTGGTTTCCTCACAGCTTGACACTGATCGGTTAGACTATTTGACAAGAGACAGTTTCTTTACCGGAGTTAGCGAAGGTGTGATAGGCACTGAAAGAATCCTTAAAATGTTTAATGTAGGCAATGGTGAGCTTATGGTGGATGAGAAAGGTGTTTATTCGATCGAGAAATTCATCATCTCAAGACGCTTGATGTATTGGCAGGTGTATATGCATAAAACGGTTGTTGCCGCAGATAATCTCATGACAAAGATTCTCGTAAGAGCAAGAGACCTTCAATCTATAGGTAAATTGAATCTCGAAAAGCATACAATAAGTCCGCATTTGGCGTATTTCATAAAGCATGGCGTGAGAACGATAGAAGACAACGAAGCTATAAATCACTATCTTTTGATTGATGATTCGGATATTTGGAGTTGCATAAAGACATGGAGCGAACACGATGATTCGATTTTGAGTTTTTTATCCTCGTCTTTGATGAATCGTCGTTTAGGTAAAATCACGATACAGGATACTCCGTTTACCGAAGAACAGAAAAAGACATTGTGCAAATACAATACAGAAGAAGAAAAACGCTACTTTACATCATCGGCACAATTGCACAACAAGGCTTACAATTTCCAAGATACAGGCATAAACATCTTATATAAAGACGGGAGTGTCAAAGAAATATGTGAAGCTTCCGACCAATTGGATCGAGATTTTCTTTCAAAGGAAATACGTAAATACTTCTTCTATCAGATATAATTTGATGACAAATAATCCTTACGAAATAATAAAACAATATGTATATGAAAAACAGAATAGTTATTTTGATGGCAGTTGCGGTTTTAATGATTACCGCATGTAAAAGACGTCCTGAGCAGGACAAAAATGTGATCGAGAAACCTGATATAGAAATTAAAGATGGCAAACTAAGCCCTGAAGCACTTTGGAGCTTTGGAAGAATCGGAGATGTTTCGGTTTCACCGGATGGAAAGAAAGTGTTGTACACATTAACCTATTACAGCATAAGCGAAAATAAGGGAAATGCCGAAATTTATACGATGAACATAGACGGAAGCGATGTTCAAAGATTGACAACCACCGCTTCAAGTGAGTGGAACGTTATATGGAATCCGAAAGGCGACAAGATAGGTTTCATTTATGCAGATGAATGCGGTGTAAACATCTATGAGATGAATCCGGACGGCAGTGACAGAAAGGCAATCTCGGATTTGAAAGAAGGAGACTTGGAAGGATTTTCTTATTCTCCTGATGGAACGAAGGTAGTCTATGTAAGAGCAGTGCCAAAGCAAGATAAGTATGCAAAATTGAAAGAAGGCTTGGACAAAACCACAGGAAGAATCAATGACGATCTTGCTTACAGACATTGGGATAGTTGGGTTGATGCAATACCTCAGCCATTCGTTGCAAGTTTTGATGGAAAGAAAGTTGGCGAAGGAAAGAATATTTTAGAAAACACAGAATTTGAATCGCCTATGCGTCCATGGGGCGGCATGGAACAAATAGCTTGGAGTCCGGATAGCAAATCGATTGCTTACACATGCAGAAAGAAAGTCGGCAAGGACTACGCCTTCTCTACCAATTCCGATATTTATCTATACAACATAGAAAAACAAACCACCGAAAACCTATCAGAAGGGATGTTAGGCTATGATCAGAATCCGGTGTTTTCAAATAATGGAAAAATGATTGCTTGGGAGAGCATGGAGAGAGACGGATATGAAGCAGACAAGATAAGATTGATGGTATATAACTTTGAAAGCGGCAAGGTAGAATACTACACCCCTGATTTCGATCAGAATGTCGGTGGTTTGAAATTCTCGAATGACGACAAGTGGATTTACTTTGTGTCGGACTATCATGCAGTTGACAATATTTATAAGATAAGCCTTGAAGACAAAGCAATAAAGCAAATCACTGATGGCGTACATGACTATACTTCAATCGACTTTGCCGAAGGTGGAAAGCTGATTGCACAAAAGATGAGCATGTCTCATCCGAATGAAATTTGGAGCGTTAATGAACAAACCAAAGAACAAAAGAAGATTTCTTCTTGTAACGATGAGTTGATGGCAAAAATCAAATGGGGAAAAGTTGAAGAGCGTTGGTTGAAAGCAACAGACGGAAAAGATTTGCACACATGGGTTATCTATCCTCCTGATTTCGATTCAACAAAGAAATATCCTACATTGTTATATTGCGAAGGTGGTCCACAGTCTACAGTATCTCAATTTTGGTCTTACAGATGGAATTTCCAGATAATGGCGGCTCATGGATATATTGTGGTGGCTCCAAATCGTAGAGGTTTGCCCGGATTCGGTCAAGAGTGGAATGAGCAAATCAGTGGCGACTATGGCGGACAGTGTATGAAAGATTACTTCACTGCAATCGACGAACTGAGCAAAGAAAGCTATGTTGACAAAGACAGATTGGGAGCCGTGGGAGCCAGCTTCGGAGGTTATTCCGTTTATTGGCTTGCAGGACACCACGATAAGAGATTTAAGTGTTTCATAGCCCACAATGGAATGTTTAATCTCGAACAACAATATCTTGAAACCGAAGAAATGTGGTTTGTAAATTGGGATTTAGGTGGAGCGTATTGGGAAAAGGATAATAAGATTGCTCAAAAGTCATATGCTAATTCTCCACATAGATTTGTCGATAAGTGGGATACGCCGCTTATGGTCATACATTCGGAATTTGATTTTCGCATAGTGGCATCGCAAGGCATGGCAGCATATAACGCAGCTGTGATAAGAGGAATTCCTGCCCGCTATTTATACTTCCCGGATGAAACACACTGGGTGTTGAAACCTCAAAACGGTATATTGTGGCAAAGAAACTTCTTTGATTGGTTAGATATGTGGTTGAAGAAATAAAGAATTGAAAAACGGAATTAAAGAAAGAGTAAATCATTTCTTTGATTCCGGAAATTGAAAACAAATAAAAAAATACAATATGGAACTAATAGGAAAATTGATTAAGATTTTGCCTGAACAAAACGGGCAGACAGAGAGAGGGCCTTGGGTAAGAGGAGGATTCGTTATTGAATTTCAAGATGGGGAATACCCAAGAAATGCAGCCTTTACTTTATTCGGAGAGAACAGAATCAATATGGTGAAGAGTATTTCGCTGGGTTCAATGGTCAGAGTGCAGTTTTCAGTGAATTCAAGAGAGTATCAAGAGCGTTGGTACACTGATTTGTCGTGTTATAGAGTTGAACCGCAAATGCAGGCGGCTTATCCGCAACAGCAAGCTCCGGTTTACGGACAACCATATCAACAAACACCATATCCTCAGCAACCGGTATATCAACAACCTCAGCAACCGATTTACCAACCTCAACAACCAATGACTCCACCTGCACAACAAAATCCGGTGTATCCTGAACAGCCAATGCAAGGAGGTACTTTCGATTCTACTCAATCATTTGAACAAGAAAATGATTTGCCGTTCTAAGATTATAAATCAATAATTTTACGGAGTATGAGAGGGAAGCAAACTTTCGCTTTCATACTCTGTTTTTGTTTATCGTCATGAAAAGAAGTTTATTTTTAACGTTATTGTTCTTATTCCCCTTTTTATCAAATGCACAACAAAAAGAAAATCTGCGAAAAGATGTTTGTGTTTTGAGTAGCGATAGTTTAGAGGGAAGAAAAGTCGGAACAATAGGAGGAGAAAAAGCAAGAGAATACATTTGTTCACAGTTGAGAGATATATCTCTTGAATACACCACTCAGGTATGCCATAAAGGCTTAGGGCAGAACATAATTGCTGAAATAAAAGCAGAAACCCCAAAATTCAAAGACGAATACATTCTCATAGGTGCTCATTACGATCATTTGGGTGTAAGGAATGGGAAAATATATAACGGAGCTGACGACAACGCTTCAGGTTCTGCCGTATTATTACAGTTGGCCAGACTTTTCAAAGCAAATAAAGATAAACTGAGTCGAAACATCATATTGGCATGGTTTGATGCCGAGGAAATAGGATTGGTCGGTAGTAAACACTATGCTTCGTTTCCTTTATTTGTAAACAAAAGAGAACAAATCAAATTGATGATTAATCTCGATATGGTAGGGTGGTACAAGAATGGAAGCCTAAAAATTGCCGGTGTAAAGATGCTTAGAGGTTGGGAAACGATATTCAAACAAACAGAAAGAAAAATTCGCACAGACGTTTCTGACTTTGAAAAATCCTTTTTCACCGATTCCGACCACTCTTCTTTTGCTTCAAAAGAAATAGCTGCCATTACAATGACCACAGGCACTAAATCACCATATCACAAACCTGAAGATGATGCAGAATTGATTGATTATGACGGCATGGATAAAATATGCGATTTCGTGTATGGTCTTACCGTCAATGCAAGTGCTTATCCCGATTTGGGTTTTTCAGGAGATATTGCATACAAACACCGAAAGAATGTACGTAAATTTGAAACTGCTTTAACGATTTCAATGGGTAGTGCACGTCAATTTTATCATGGTGGCTACATGACAGGAAAGAATGGCTTCGTTTCAAATGTCGGTCTTATGTTTCAATACAACAATGGCAGTTTGTCAAGTGTTGATTTCGGAATCATTGCAGAATATGAACGGACTAAGCAGTCTGAAGGCATATTTGAAGGAGGCAAAATATCAATTCCTTTGAATTATACATTCGGATACTTTATCCCTATGGGCGGAGGAGGAATTAAATTTGGGATTGCTTATGACTATATCTTCAATGCAAGATTGGCAGGAGAAAAACTAAACAAAAGCGATTTCAATCCTCATGATATTTCTTTCCTTTTTGGATTTACATTCAGAATTCACAAACTCGCTTTCAACATAGGCAGTAAATACGGATTTTTAGACAGGTATAATCAAAATGAAAAGATAACTTACAGAGGCTCATACTTCGGATTAAGTTACTATTTCTAAACATAAACTTTCTCAAAACCTTCTTCTGTATTCCGAAGGCGAGATTCCGGTGGCTCTCTTAAAGAATTTGCTGAAAATATCTTGATTATTGAACGATAACTCCAAACTTATTTGTTCAATAGTCTTGTTGCTTGAACGTAAAAGGGCTTTGCTTTCGATTATAACATAGTCTTCTATCCATTTGTGTGCACTTTTGCTTGTTGAACCCTTAACAAGAGTTGTCAAATACTTGGGTGTGATTGACAATTTATCGGAATAAAAACTCAAATCTCGGTGTCTGCGATAATTATCTTTGAGTAATGCAATGAAATCTTGAACAATGCCTCTGCTTTCGATGTTCTCCTCCTCCGAGTGCATATTATAGGCGTATGAAAAGAATAAAGACAATGTGTAATGTTTGGCTGCGTCTAATCGATATGGGTTTTCCTTGTTTGCAATAATCATTCGCATGGTTTCGAGATAGTTTTTGAGAACGGTGCTTCCTATGTCATCTAACTTAATCACAGGTCTGCTGTGCGTAGATATGTAAAGGTGGGTTTGTTTGTGGATATTATGAAACATATCGTTGCTAAAGCATTTCGAAAACACAAGAGCCTTTATCTTCAAATCCTCACTGTATGAATGCAATTGAAGAATGCTGTCAGCCAACATTACAACCATGCAAGGCGATTCAACTTTGTATCTTTTCATGTCAATTGATATTTCGACACTTCCCGATTCGTATATCATGGTTGTTGTAACGTCTATGCGGAATGGCTCATGCACGGTTTTGGGTATTTCTTAGCTGTCTATGTATATAAGGTCTGTGTCGACCCTTTGGTCTTCCATGGAAATTCTCGCAAGATTCTCTTTCCAATGTAGTAGAGGTATTTTCTTCATGTGGCGTTTATTTCTTGCAAAATTAGACGTTTTTTTCTTAAAAACAAATATTATTCGACTTTTATTCTAATTTTAGCGATTGGTTTGCAAAATCACATTCTGTATTATGGCGAATTTTGCAACCGAAAACAAGAACAAATAAAATTGAACAAAGTATGAAGAAAAAGTTTTTAATGATTGTGATGTCGGTTCTTGCAATGGGAAATGTTGCAACAATGGCACAAAACGATGGAAGCAAAATAAGCTTCGGTGTTAAGGGAGAAGTGAACAGCAGTTTCAATATCTGCAAAAATCTTCCTTTGGTAAGAGAAACCACAAACGGATTTGGAGCGAATGCAGGTGTGTTTTTGAAGAGAGACATCTTGGAAAACCTTGCCTTTCAAGTGGAATTATTGGGACAATACAAGAATTCCGGATTTCAAACCTTGATAAGCGAGTTGGAAATGTCTACTTGGGGAATAGAAGTTCCTGCATATATAATGGGACAATTCAGAGTCGGTGGCGGATTGTTTTATTTCGGTGCAGGCCCTTACGGAACGGCGTTATTCACTGCTGAAATGAATGATGTCGATGTTTTGAAAGACAATGATTATTTCTCATTAAGCCGTTGGAATTTGGGCGTTGGAATGATTGCGGGTTTTGAATTGAAATGCGGATTGCAGTTTAACGTAAATTACAAGTATGCAATGTTCAATTCTTTGCAAAACACCGATGTTGCAAACATGATAGAAAACACCGCAAGCATAGGAATAGGCTACAGATTCTAAGGATAAATAAAATAGTAGAAAGTCATGATGAATTTATCAGTTGTTTTATTATCGGCATTGTCGCTAAGCAATGCACAAATTCAAGATACGAATATGAATAAAGAAGAATTGAAATTAAAAAGTTCCCCTATCGAGAAAACAGTTGTAAAAACCTATAAAGCGATTGAAAATGGCGTGGTTGGAACTTACAAAAAGATAGAAGACAAGTTTAGTGAAAAATTTTTGGAACAAGACACTGCAGCCGGAAAGCCTAAGTTAAAATCAACAAAAGTAGAAAAAGCGGTGGTCAATGGCTATAAGGCAATTGAGAATGGCGTTGTGAACGGATACAAATCAATAGAGAAAGGCGTGGTTGACGGATACAAGACAATAGAAACGAATGTTGTCGAATCGTATAAGGAAATAGAAACCGATTTTATAAACAATGCTTTGGATAAAAAGGAAAATCAATCGTCGGAAAAGTAAAAATAAAGCAGTAAAACTATATTTGGAAAAGTCGAATTGTTGAACTCAAATCAGCGATTCGACTTTTGTTTTTTATACAATAAAGAGGGGTGAAAATAAAACAAAAAAAGAATTTTTTGTTTCTTTGTTTTAGAAAATTCTTTCTTGATTTCAGAAAATTGTTTCTTTGTTTCGTTTAAGCCGTATTCGGAAGAATGAAATCAAAACAAAATCATGTCTTATCGAGTGCTTGAACGGATGATTTTTAGTTTTTGATCAGAGGCAGGATTTCTTTTTCGAAAATTGTGCGATGAATCAAACGATAGTGGGGGTGGTAATTTGTGTTGTAGGTTTTTGAATGTCGCATTATATAATCTCCTTCGGACAACATTTGTTCGATGAATTGTTTGTCTTCTTCGTAGTCTCCCGCAATTCGATTTTTGAATAAAACTGCGGTTTCCTCAATCGCTTCCCATTCTTTCTTCCAAGTGTTGATGTCGGGTTGGGGGCTCAGAGCAATACTTCTTTGCAAGGCATCAAATAAAGCGGAAACGGATATTTTCCCTTCCTTAACCAAAGAAAGGTTTATGCGGTAGAAGTTTTTTCCTGTGCCGACTTTCTCGTATGGTTTGCAGAGGCTGATATGGCTTTGTTCGATTTCTTTTTCCATGTAGCGAATTGCCGAGACGCTATCTGCAATCAGATGCCCCGGACCATAGAAATCCTGAAAGAAACTCTTGTAAATATCGCACAAAGTCGAGTTCGGATAATCTTGCAACTGCTTTTCGATAGCAATTTTTACTGAATCGGAATTGTGAGTTTGTGCCTTGATATTACAAAATTGCAAACCAAAGGACAGAAACAAGATAAAGCTGATGCAAATCTTCTTAATATTCCATTCTGTTACGGAAGTCGTTACGTTTTTCATATTTCAAATCTTGTAACATAGGGGCTTTGACCGATATTGAGAAGTTCCAACCTTGTCGAGGACCGAAAGGAATCCAGTTCATTCGCATTTCCCAACAGTGCAAATCGCGATAGAAATCAATGGATGTGTAAGTGAAATCTTTGTTTACAAAATCGTATCCGCTCGAAAAGCCGATTTTCCATTTTGAAGTAAGGTTCAAATCCCCTCTTGCAGTCAATGTGGCAGATTGATTGGTTTGATAGCCGGCTATGGCAACGATGTAAGAACTCAATCGACTGTAATTTAATCCGAGAGTCAAATTCCACGGTATTGAAAAATCGACATGCTCCGACAGAATTTCATTCGGATTTGAGAAAGGGCTGTATTGCATCTCTGTCGGTGAGTGATAGTCGTTTGTTGCTTGGTTTGTGTTTGCTTTTGAGTTGAGATTCCAACTCATGTTCAAGGTCCATTGTGAGTTTTGCTTTTGAAACAATCGCCCTTCTTTGTGCCAAAGCAACTCATTGGTCAATACTCCGTTTTCATCCAAGACATAAGGGGTGTAAGATGCGGAAAAGTTTACTAAAAGCCTTTCGAACAGAGTTGTTCTTGCAGTTAATCGAAGCGGTTGCCAATTCACTGAATCTCTTGCCAAATCATAACCTGTGCTTATATTGAATGCTTCCAACAAAACGATTTTTCGCATTCCGTCAATCGTATCATTATTGTCCCGAATTTTCATTTCGAGATTATTTCCCAAAGAAAAATTTATCACACCCGAAGCACCCTGAGGAGGAGAACCGAATACGCCGTTTTCTGTTTTTGAGTAATAAACACGATTGCCATCTTTGTCGGTGTAAAAGTCGTAAAAGCCGAGTGAAGGTTGTGAAAAGTCCGGAGTATAGTTGAATGAGATTGCAGGATTCACAACATGGCGAATGGCTTTTATGAATCCCTTTTTGAAAGTAAACATTCCGTATAAACGAGTGTTGAGACTGCTATTGAAATTTGCGTTTCGATTGGCGATGAATCCATAAATGGTATCTTTGTCTATAAGATCCGTTTCATGATTGTAAGTTTTGCTTAGACTGTTTGTGTACCACCGTTCAGTGTAATTTACGGAATTTGTCCAATTTAAGTGTTTTAATATCTTGACATTGCTTGAAATCGGAATCGAATGCATAATTCCGTTGCGGAAATTCTTGATTAAATCCGATGAGGTTAAGAGTGAATCGTAAGTATCTATGGTGTTGATAAGGCTTGCACGATATGAAATCGAAATGTCTTCATACCATTTTCTTTTTCCGCTTGCTTTTTTCTTTCGAAACGGATAAAACTGAATTGAAGACAAGGTCATGGAAGGTAAATCCAAACTTATGGCTCCGGAATTGATGTTATATGATTCTCCGAGATTGGCTGTGAACGACCAAGCTGAACCGAAGCGTGTTGAAAAGGCAATTGAGGAAGTCGTTGTGTTGTTAAAGTAATCTGAAACGTTGGTTGTGTATTGGTTAAACTTGCTGCTGACCAAGTTTACATTGGCTGAGAATGTCCGATACGGATGTGATTTTGCTTCTTGTGAGTGCGTCCATCTGAATTTGAAATCTGAGGAGGAACTAAACGAAGGTGTGTTTTTCAGACCTGTGTGATTATTTTCGTAGCGGAACTCAATATTGCCACGATATTTGTATCGCTTAACATAAGATGAAGATATGTTCAAAGCATACGAAAGATTGGTGTAAATATCGCCACGAAGAGCCAAATCGATGTAGTCATTGATTGCAAAATACCAGCCTATGTTACGCAGATAGTAGCCTCTGTTTGCCGCATATCCGTAAGAAGGCATCAGAAAGCCTGATTTCTTTCCATCGGTGAAAGGAAAATAAGCAAAAGGTATGCCTACGGGAAGCGGAATCTCCATAAGAGAAAACCAAGCCGGGCCTGTAACAATCTTGTCGTCGGTTATGGCTTTTGCTTTTGAGAAACTGATTCCGAAATGCGGGTGGTCTTCATTGTCGCATGTTGTAAACATTCCTGAAGATATATACATGGTACGATCATCTTTTTTCTTGACTTTCTCCCCATGAAGATAGCCGTCGCTTTCTTTTGTAAACACGTTGCTTATCAAGCCTTGTTTTGTGTCGAAGTTATATTTCAGTTCTTTGGATTTGTATTCTGCGTTGCCTTCTTTGAAAATAGGTGATTGTGTTGTTGCATTGCAACTATCCTTTATTCCTTCGGCGGAAAGTGTTTTAGTATCGAAATTAACAGTCATAAAACCCGATTCGAGTTTCATTTTGTCATAATCGACTTTTGCTTTGTCATATAGAAATACATCTTTGTTGTCGAGAAAGAAAGTGAGAGAATCTTCAGCGGAGTATTTAATACGATGCTCTAAAACAGGCTTTTTCTTGTTTTTTTTCAAGTTAAGTGTGTCTTGAACTTTAATCGAAAGCGTGTCTTGCGAGAATGCGTTTTGCGTATTAAAACACAGAAACACAGTGATAAAAAATAAAAAAGTGTATATATCGTTCGACTTTCTCAATCGTTTTTAATTTTAATTTGTACCTTTGTAACCGATTTGCAAATGTAAGATTTTTTGTAATATTGAAAGATTAAATGATGAAACAAACAAGCTTTGTCGTTATTTTTTTTGCTTTGATGAGTGTTTTTGCAGGATTCGATTCTGTCAAAGCTCAACAGAGTACCATTCAAAACAAATTTGATAAGCTTGTAATCGACGCAGGACACGGCGGAGATAAGCCCGGAGCAGTCGGACTCAAAGCAAAAGAGAAAGATATCACCTTAGCAGTAAGTTTGAAACTTGGAAAAATGATAACAGAACACCTGAAAGATGTAGAGGTGTACTATACCAGGGTCATAGATAAAGATGTTGAATTATACAAACGAAGTCAGATTGCAAACAAAATAGGAGCTGATTTATTCATTTCAATACATTGCAACAGCTCTGCAAACAAAAATCCAAAGGGAAGCGAAACTTTTGCTTTAGGTCTTACTAAGGCTGCTCAGAATTTGGAAGTGGCAAAAAAGGAAAACAAAGATATTTTGTCAGAAGCAAATTACGAAGAAAATTATGATGGATTCGATCCGAACGCTCCGGAAAATGATATTCTGTTTTCCCTTTACCAAAATGCCTATATGGAAGGCAGTTTATGGTTTGCCGACAAGGTTCAAAAACAACTTACATCCCATACTCCGATTTCAAACAGGGGTGTAAAACAAGCAAATTTCGTTGTATTGTTAAAGTCAGCCATGCCATCGGTTTTGGTAGAGATAGGATTTATTTCAAATGCCGAAGAAGAGGAATACCTAATGTCTGAAATAGGTCAATATGAGATTGCAGCGTCTATTTTTCGCGCTATTTGCGAATACAAAATGCATAAAGACAATATAAAAATGTCTATACCCGAACTTGCTTCCCTCATACCGGAAAGCGTATTGCATAAACAAGAACAGCTAAAACAATCACAACAACTTGCAAAAGCGAAAGAAGAAGAAAGATTGAAAGCGGAGCGTCAGGCAAAAGAAGAAGAGTTGAGAAGAGATTCTGTCATGAAGTCTGAAACGGAAGGATTGGAAATTATATACAGAGTGCAATTTGCCTCAATGAAAAATAAGATTTCAACAACAGATGCTCGTTTTTCAGGATTGGACGATGTGTGGCTTTACGAGTTTGATGGTTATTGGAAGTATTGCGCAGGATTATTCGCAACTCAGAAAGAGGCATCAAATTATGTACAAAAAGTTCGTGGTTTGGGCCATAAAGATGCCTTTGTTGTCGTTTTCCATAATGGAAAGCGAATAAACTTTGAGCAAGCCCGAGCGTTAGAAAAGAAAAAACAATAATCAACACAAGAAAATGAAGACAGAAATCAAAGTAGGATTGGTAGGATTAGGTATTTTATTACTTTTATTTTTTGGAATAAAATTTCTAAAAGGCATAGACGTATTCCAAAAAGAAACAACCTATTATGTCATTTACGATAACGTAAGTGGAATGTATGAAAGCAGCTACATCTATCTTAATGGTATGAAAGTAGGATACGTAAAGGACATAAAAGCAATAGGAGATAGAGCGGAGAAGTTTCTTGTTACGGTATCAATTGATAGTAAAATCAAAATAACAGACGATTCCAAATTGGTGTTTTTCAGTGCAGATTTGCTCGGTTCAAAAGCTCTTAAGATAGAACTTGGAAACAATGAACGCATTCTTGAAAACAAAGACACCATATCCGGAGCCGTAGAGCTTGGAATGTTGGATAAATTAGGCTCAAGCCTTACTCCGATGGCACAAAACTTGGATAGCATTTTATTCGCAACAAAAAACATTCTCAACCAACAAACACAAAACAACTTACAACAAACATTTACCAATCTGGAAGCAACAAGCGAACGTCTGAATTCAATATCCGGTCAGTTTGACAACCTTATGAAAAACGAGAAAGAAAAAATCGGCAAGATAATATCAAATACCGAAAGTATCACTTCAAATTTGAAGAACAACAATGACGAATTGACCGATATAATAAACAAAATCGGAGAGATTACAGACACAGTTGCTCAGGCTCAATTGGGAAGTACTATCTTACAAACAACGCAAACACTTGAGAAATTAAACAATGTTCTTGGTGTAATCGAGAAAGGCAAAGGAAATATCGGATTGCTGATAAATGATGAGGGCTTATACAGAAGTCTTGACGAGAGTGCAAAGAAGCTTGATGCGTTGATAGAAGACATAAAAGCCAATCCGAAAAAATATATAAATGTATCAGTATTTTAGTTCAAAGATTAAAAGACATGTTATTTGAAAGCATAGTATTCGGACCAATAAAATCGAGGCGTTTAGGTACATCGCTTGGAGTGAATGTTCTACCTACCGAAAAGAAATATTGTAGTTTCAACTGCATTTACTGTGAGTGTGGCTGGAATGAAATAGATACGAGTGTCAAAGTGCCGTTGCATCGCAGAGAAGACGTGAAAGCGGCTTTGAAAATGAAGTTGGAATCCAACTCTTGTGAAGAAAACGCAAAGATAGACTCTATAACATTCAGCGGAAACGGAGAGCCGACTCTTCATCCTGAGATATCAGGTATAGTAGATGACGTTATAGAATTACGAAATCAGTATTGCCCTCAAGCAAAAATCACAATACTCTCCAATTCCACCAATCTGTTGAGAGAAGACGTCTTTTCGGCACTGCAAAAGATAGATAATCCGATACTGAAATTAGATGCCGGCACGGTGGAAATGTACAATAGGATAAACAAACCTGTAACCGCAAAATTTGAAGCAATAGTTGAGAAGTTGAAATCTTTCGGAAGCAAGTGCGTTATTCAAACATTATTGTTGCGAGGCGAGAATGACGGACAGACGATCGACAACACAAACGATGAAGAGTTTGAAGCATGGTTGGAAATCGTCAAACAAATAAAACCACGCTCAGTAATGCTTTATTCCATTGACAGAGAAACACCGGAAAAACAGCTTGAGAAATTGTTAATACCGGAACTTGAACGATTTGCCGAAAGAATCAGGGCAATCGGAATAGAAACACAAACCTACTAAACGAAAATAAAAAATGACGACTCGCCAAACAGCCAAATTAGACAAAATACTGCTTCATCCGATATTGGGTTATATTATTTTCTTTTTTTTCATTTGGCTGACGTTTTTTTGCACCTTCACATTGGGTAACTATCCCATGGAATTGATGGAGCAAGGTGTGGGGCTGCTTGCTGATTTCGCTGCCGACAAAATCCCGCAAGGATTAGTCAATGACTTGGTTGTGCAAGGCATAATAGGAGGAGTGGGCGGCGTAATAGTATTCCTGCCGAACATATTGATACTTTTCTTCTTTATATCTTTGATGGAGGAAACGGGATATATGGAAAGAGTGGCACATCTCATGGATAGATTCATGCACTCCATAGGATTGCACGGCAGAAGTTTTATTCCATTGATAATGGGATTTGGTTGCAACGTGCCGGCTATAATGGCCACAAAAATACTAAAAGACAAGAGAGACCGTTTGGTAACAATGCTCATCATACCTTTTATGTCCTGTTCCGCACGTCTTCCTGTCTATATAGTGATTGCAGGAACCTTTTTCCCCGAAGACGCAACCCTTGTCATGTTTACTTTATACATAATCGGTGTTATTTTAGCCATTCTTTTTGCACTTCTTTTCAAACGAACATTCAACAAAACCAACCATATACCTTATACAGACACTCTACCCGAATATAAAACTCCGCAATTTGTTCCCGTAATGAAAAGCATAGGACAAAATGCCGGTCAATACCTTAAAAAAATGGGAGGGATAGTTCTTATAGCATCTGTTTTGTTATGGGGATTGATGTATTTCCCACAAAGAGACACCGAGCAGATCGAGCAAAGCTACATTGCAAAAATAGGAAAGGTTGTAGAGCCTGTAATGAAGCCGATTGGTTTTGATTGGAAAATTTCGGTATCTCTTATTTGCGGTATTGCAGCAAAAGAATTGATAGTTTCAAATCTTGGAGTGCTTTACTCGGATAACCCTGCCACAAGCACAGAAGTATTAGGCGAGAAACTGAAAGCGGCAACCTACCCGCCGAATGCGGAAGGAATTTCAAAACCTGTCTTTACCAAGCCGGTGGCACTTAGTTTTCTTATATTCACTCTTGTTTATTTCCCTTGCGGAGGAGTATTCGCAGCAGTGGCAAAAGAAAGCAAATGGAAATGGGCAATATTCGTTGTAACCTACACAACAGTCGTGGCATGGATTCTTGCATTCGCCACATTTAACATTGCACAATTGGTATTATAATGCCTTTTCGTCGTAGCGGTTCAAAATAAAGATCTGAACGGAAGCAACATCAACTCAATGATTCTTTCAACGGTCGAGCGTTTTTTCCAAGATTGATAGTCGAAAGACGTACAATATTTAAGGCTTGAATCGAAATGTTCCCTTAATTGAGGAATCAAAGACTTTTCTTTGCCGATCAATGCCAACTCGTATTGATAACGAAAACTCCTATAGTCGAAATTGGCAGAGCTTATCGAAAAAACATCTTGATCTATCATTATTCCCTTGGCATGCAAGTTGCCCGCAGTATAGAAAAACAACTTTACACCGGCTTGGTGTAAACCTCCGAGATAATGTCTCCTTATAATATCTACAACATGCACATCAGAATGAATCGGAGTTATGATAACGACATTCACACCCCTTTGAGCGGCCTCACATAACAACTTTCTGAGATAGTGTCCGGGCAGAAAATAAGGAGTCTCTATAAGAATCTCTTTCTCCGCCTTCGAAATCATCCGTTCGTATTTTGTTTTGATTTTCTGTCTGTAAATACCCGGAATGTCTTGAATGAACACCCAATCACCCGAATGCAAATCTCGTTTTGTTCCGATCTTATTGAACGTATATCGCTCAAAAGAACGATAACTATCTTTGAAAGAACGTCTGAAAATGGAAAGAAGATTCAAATCCGTGGTTCGAAGATTCAGTTCTCTCCAATTCAAACAGTAGGCAGTTATATTGGTTGAACCGATATATCCGATTGAAGAATCGATTACAATTAGTTTGCGATGGTTGCGACAATGATTCTTTGAGAGAAACCCCTTCTCGAATTTCATCTTACGATATATCCTTACATCTACACCGACTTTGATTAACGGTTCGAAAAACGAAATATCCGCACCGGTTCCCCACGCATCGACGAGAATTTTTACTTCTAACCCTTCTTTGGCTTTTGATTCCAATGCCATGCGAAACCGTTCTCCCATAGCATCTTTGCCGAAACGATAAATCTCTATCCAGATGCTTTGTTTTGCATTCTGAATATCGTTCAGTATGGAATTGAACAATGCAAGATTATCGTCAAAAATGCTATATTTTTTCATATTGTATAAGAGTAAAACCAAAAAAGGTTCGAAATAAATAACGTTCGATCACACCTATTGTTTGTTTCAAGCACGCCGTATAAAGAAAAAAATGCGACATGCACACTGATACAAAACGCAAATTTACGAAATTTTTGTATTTCCTTTCATAATAAAAATACAAAACAAAGCATACATACACCAAATCTTTGTTTCGCAAAAATAAATCTTGATTTCAAGAAAATAAAACAAAGAAACAATTTAGCGAATCTTTGTTTCAGTAAATTGTTTCTTTGTTTTGGAAAATTCTTTCTTTGATTTAGATTTCTCTTTTCAAGAAAGGAAAATGCCTTGTGGCTTTATTTGTATTTGCCGTTGGTAATCTCTTCGATGGATAAAGAAATATAGACAATGCAATAGTCATTCGGTTCTTCTTCGTAAAGAAAGCCGATTCTGCCATCGTCTTGTAAAATCATGGTTGAGTAAGCCGAACCTCTGTCGCTTACAATCATTCCTTTCTCCCAATGTTCTGCGAATTTGGTTGGAGTATATACCGTATTGTTGTCAAGCTCCTTGAAAAAGATGCTTACTTCCGTTCTGTTGTTTCCTGTAGGCAGTGATTGCAACATAAGTTCGCAGGCTTTGTTGTCGCTTGTGCGTGTCGCCTTTATTTTCAATATTTCACCATTGCAGGAATTGCCTCCGACGTTTATTCCTCCTGCAACTTTATCACTGCTTATCGCCTTGTCCCAAACGCCTTTTGCCAAGGTGAAATCGGTAAAACTGAAAATATTATAGTATCTGCCATGAGGCTTTCGGCTGCTGATGACTATGTTTCCGTTGCTTAGCTCTTCTATTTTGGCTTCATCTCCTCCTTTTATGCAACCTTCGCCAAGCAGATGCCAAGATTCACCGAAGTCATCTGAGTAAACAACATAATTAACATAGCCTTCGGCACTGTTAGTCAGCAATGCGGCATACAGTCTGTAGTATTTACTGCCTTTAGCCTTGAATACCTTGGATTGCAATATCCTTCCGGAGGCGAAAAACATACTATAGACTTCCGGTAATATTGGTTCGTATTTTCCTTTCACGTTCATAAACATAGAAGTTACATCTTCCGGTTCGCTCCAATCAAGACCTCCGTTGCGGCTTCTTATTCTTGCCATGTGGTTATGCTTATTGAGGGTAGCGGTTTGAAAAGTCTGTTTGCCGGCTACGCACATTATCAAGACTTCTTCGCTTTCCCTGTCGGCAACTATTGCAACGTCGCCAAAGCCACAGGAAAACAAATCTCCTTTTTCGCCTTTTCCATTGGCTACGGTTTCTTCTCGGCTCCATGTTTCAAGGTCTTTGCAACGGCGTATCTTTATATCGACTTCGCCATATCCTATGTCATTGCCACAAGGTCTGTAGTCGCTAAGTGCAAGCAACATTCCGCTCGGTGTTTGTGCTATTGCCGGGATTCTATACGGCTTATCGTTTTCCAAATCTCTCGAATAGAAAAGGTATTTGTGGCGATTGCCCGAAACGGGGTAAAGATCTATGTTGATAATCTTGTCAATGTATTTTGCTTTTATGGCTTTTATTTCCTTGACTTCTTCGTTTCCGAGTTTTATTTTGGCATCATATCCTCTGTAACTATAAACCCACAGATTTACTTCGGTGTCCTCGGATAATGAAATTGTGTCTTGGTATGCGTATTCTTTGTTCAGATCTATTGTTTTCGAGAATGAGTGTTCGCTGCTTTTGAAATGGATTTCTGCTATTCTTGTATTGAGTTGATCGTTGCAGTTTGCAGCAACGTTGATTCTTAGAATTATGTCGTTTTTTGCTTCTTGTGCGATTGTGTTATTTGTTGTTATGAATAGAAATGCAAGAAGTAGAATGCTCGAAATGATTTTTATTTTTTTGTTCATTGTATTTAGCTTGTTTATTGTCCGCAAAGATACGACAAAGTTATGAAAATAAAAAACGCAAGCCTTATAAGCCTGCGTTTTATTTTGTTTTCAGTGATTTGGAACTTATTTTCCGCAACGTGAAACCAGCTCTTCGTAGAAGTAAGTAATGGTTTCTATTCCTTTGAAGAACTGTTCAAGTGGGTAATTCTCGTTTGGTGAGTGTATTGCGTCAGATCCCAAGCCGAATCCCATTAAAATGGCTTTCGTTCCTAAGATTCTTTCAAATCCTGCTATGATCGGAATGCTTCCACCGCTGCGTGAAGGTATCGGACGTTTGCCATAAGTCTTGTTGTATGCTGCTTCGGCTGCTTGATATGTAGGCATGTCAATCGGACATACGTATGCGTAACCGCCATGCAAAGGAGTTACTTCCACTTTCACTGAATCGGGAGCAAGAGTCTTGAAATACTCAGCGAATTGCTCTGTTACAACTTCGAAATCCTGGTCAGGAACTAAACGGAACGAAATTTTGGCATGTGCGGTTGAAGGAATGACTGTTTTAGCTCCTTCTCCTGTGTAGCCGCCCCAAATACCGCAACAATCCAAACTTGGTCTGATTCCTGTGCGTTCCAAGGTTGTATATCCTTTTTCGCCGTGTAATTCTTTTATGTCAAGGCTTTGTTTGTATTCCTCTTCGTTAAATGGAGCCTGATTCATCAATGCACGTTCTTCTTCTGATACTACAAGGACTTTATCGTAGAATCCGGGAACGGTGATGTGGTTATTCTCGTCAGTCAATTTTGCAATCATTTGACAGAGTATGTTGATTGGGTTTGCAACTGCTCCTCCGTACAATCCTGAGTGAAGATCGCGGTTAGGACCTGTTACTTTTACTTCAACGTATCCTAATCCTCTCAGACCTGTTGTTATAGATGGAACGTCGGCTGCCAACATAGATGTGTCGGATACAAGGATGATGTCGCTCTTCAAAAGTTCCTTGTTCTCGCGACAAAAATCGTATAAACTGACTGAGCCAATCTCTTCTTCACCTTCCAACATGAATTTAACGTTGCAAGGAAGAGAATTCGTTTTGTTCAAGAATTCGAACGCTTTTGCGTGCATGAACGATTGTCCTTTGTCGTCATCGGCTCCTCTTGCCCAGATATGTCCGTCTTTGATTACCGGTTCAAACGGCTCTGTCTTCCAAAGGTCAACCGGATCCACAGGCATTACGTCATAGTGTCCGTAAATCAATATCGTAGGTTTGTCGGCTGAAACCATCTTTTCTGCATAAACGACAGGGTTTCCTGCAGTCGGCATTATTTCACACTTGTCTGCTCCTGCAGCCATTATGATTTCTTTCCATCTTTCTGCACAACGAATCATGTCTGGCTTGTGTGCTTCTATTGAAGATATGGAAGGAATTCGTATCAACGAGAATAATTCTTCCAAAAATCTGTCTTTGTTCTCTTCTATGTAAGTTTTGATATTCATGATTTTTAATATGTTTTTATGTTGTTAGAAATCTGTCTCAAGGTCTTGCTCTATGTATTCCGGTGTGTGGAGATCTTCTTCCGAAATCACAGGATTGTTGATCCAATCTCTGATTATCTGTGTGGTGTTTACTTGTTTGCGTAGATCGGAGTAAAGAGAGAATGCATCTAAACGCGTTAAGAAATCTCCGATTTTAACAATGAAATTCGGTTCGTCAAAGGTTACGTAAACTCTCATTTGAGGATATTTGCTTTGAAGGTCGTTTTTGAGTGCGAAAGCTTTGGCTTTGGCGTTGTCTCCGGTGAAACTATTGACTCGAACTCTGTATCCTTGTATCGAACGGGACATTTCGTTGTATTCGATGTGCCTTTCCAAAATCGTTTGCAGTCTTCCGTCGGCAATGATTTTGACTTGAGCATTGATTTTTGTGCAAAACAAAATGCCCCAACACAATAGTATTAAGCTGAATCGTGATTTCATATTTGTGATTATCTGGAAGCTCCGTTTATTTGTTTGACAGAAACAGTCAATACCGGAATGTGTGAATGGTTTATCATCTGTTGTGCGTAAGGACCTAAGAAAATATTGCTCAGAGTCTTTTCTTGTTCGCTCATGATGACGATAAGATCGGCGTTTACTTTGTCTGCGTAATCTATTGTCGATAATGTGGTGTTTTCTGCATCGACATAAGCCGTTATGTATTTGATTCCGTCTTTTTCCAATAGCTTTTCAACACTATGAACATAGCCTTCAACTTCGCTTCTTACTGTTTTGTTTTTTGTTGTGTGTATTCCCAAAACGTGTATCGTGGTATTAGGGAACATTCTTGAAAATTCGATTGTCCAAGGCACCTTTTGACGAGTGTCTCTTGTTGAATCTATTGGCATGATTAGGTTTTCCAAATGTTTGTCGAAGTTAAAATCTTCTCTGACAACAAGAACCGGTGCCGACGAAATTGTGATTGTTTTGAATGTATTGGCACCTGCAAAATTTTCATCAAAGCCACTATTGCCGTGAGTGCCTATTACAAGGAGGTCGGCTTCGCAATCTTTTACGGCGGTGTTAAGAGCTGTATAAACCTTTTTCTCATGGACTACTTTGAAACATACTTTGTTTGGAGCTATTTTTTGTTCCAATTCTATTTGCAGGTTTTTTAATTCTGCAATTGCTTCATCTTTATCTTTCTCTGCCGTTTCCACCCAAATGATGCATAAATCTGCTTTTGCTCTTATGGCGATATGGCTTGCTAATTTCATCGCTGCCAACGATGCTTTCGAGAAGTCAATTCCTACTGCTATTGTATCCATGATTGTAATTTTGTTTGTTAACACTATTGTCGCAATTTACTTTTTAGTATCTTTGCAACCGAAAAAAGGATTCTCCTTTCAAGGAGCAAATATACTAAAATAAATTCACAACGCTAAAAAAACAAGCAAAAAATCAATGAACGAAAACCTTAATCCTTCAAAAGAACGTTTGTCGAAAAGCGAAAGCGATTATGAAAAAGCCCTTCGCCCTTCGGCTTTCGATAGTTTTGCAGGGCAGAATCAAATAAAGGAAAATCTGAAAATTTTTGTGCGTGCAGCGAAAGAAAGAGGGGAGGCTTTGGATCATGTTTTGCTACACGGACCTCCGGGATTGGGAAAAACAACTCTAAGCTACATAATTGCAAATGAGTTAGGCGTCAATGTGAAAATGACATCCGGTCCGGTGTTGGACAAACCTGGTGAATTGGCCGGCATACTTACCAATTTGGAACCAAATGATGTATTGTTCATTGATGAAATCCATCGTCTGTCTCCTGTAGTCGAGGAATACCTTTACTCAGCTATGGAAGACTATAAAATAGATATTATGATAGAAAGCGGACCGAATGCGAGGAGTGTGCAAATTGGTTTGAATCCTTTTACACTTATCGGAGCAACTACAAGAAGCGGATTGCTTACAGCTCCATTGCGTTCACGTTTTGGAATAACCTGTCGTCTGCAATACTATGACCATCAAACGCTTTCAAACATCATTAAACGCTCTTCGGCAATCCTTGCAACACCTATTGATGATGATGCGGCGATAGAAATATCCCGTCGAAGCAGAGGTACTCCGAGAATAGCGAATCTTCTTTTGCGTCGAGTGAGAGACTTTGCCCAAATATTGTCCGACGGAAAGATTACCATCGAAGTGGCTAAAAAGGCATTGGAAGCTTTGAACGTGGATAAGAATGGCTTGGATGAGATGGATAATCGCATACTTAGTGCCATTATAGATAAGTTCAAGGGAGGTCCTGTGGGAATTACTACGATTGCAACTGCGGTTGGAGAAGATGCCGGGACGATAGAGGAAGTTTATGAGCCGTTTCTGATTCAGGAAGGCTTTTTAATGAGGACTTCAAGAGGAAGAGAAGCAACCGAAACGGCATATCGTCATCTTGGAAAGATACCTCAAAAAGGTTCTCAGCAAGAATTATTTTAGAAAAAGTGCTAAATTTGCAAACTAATTAAGAATAACAAATAAAACATTAAAGATATGGCAGTACATAAGATAAGTCCGGAGTTGTTAACTTTGGATAGAGTAGATGAAATCTTGAAAAAAGGATTGAAAATCGAGCTTTCAGAAGAAAGCAAATCAAGAATCTTGAAATGCAGAGAGTATTTGGATAACAAAATGCAAACACAAAAAGAACCGATTTACGGAGTTACCACCGGTTTTGGCTCGTTGTGCAATATCTCAATAAGCAAAGAACAACTTTCACAATTGCAAAAAAACTTGGTGATGAGCCATGCGTGCGGAGTAGGTGAGGAAGTACCGCAAGAAATTGTGAAGATAATGTTACTAAACAAGATTCAATCACTTTCATACGGTAATTCAGGTGTCCAACTTCAAACAGTTGAGAGATTGATTGCTTTTTTCAACAATGATATTTTCCCTGTTGTTTATCAGCAAGGCTCGCTTGGTGCATCAGGAGACTTGGCTCCATTGGCACATATGTGTCTTCCGCTTTTGGGATTAGGCGTTGTGGATTACAAAGGTGAAAGAATAAGCGGTGAAGAATTGAATAAGAGATTTTCATGGCAACCGATAGAATTGCAATCCAAAGAAGGCTTGGCATTATTGAACGGAACACAATTCATGAGCTCCTTTGCAGTTTGGTGTATCATTAAAGCACAAAAATTATCTGTGTTGGCAGATAAGATTATGGCAGTTTCATTGGAAGCCTTTGACGGAAGAATCGAACCATTCTTTGATCCTGTACATCAAGTACGCCCACATAAAGGACAAATTGAGACGGCTCGTCATATCAGAGAGCTGTTGGAAGGCAGCGAAATCATAAAACAACACAAGCAACACGTGCAAGATCCATATTCATTCCGCTGTGTACCGCAAGTTCATGGTGCAAGCAAGGATGCAATCGAACATGTGGCAAACGTAATCACCACAGAAATCAACTCAGCAACCGATAACCCAACAGTATTCCCAGATTTGGATATGGTAATATCAGCAGGTAATTTCCACGGACAGCCATTGGCTATAAACCTTGACTATTTGGCGATAGCAGTTGCAGAATTGGGTTCAATATCTGAAAGAAGAACATATCAATTGATAGGAGCTAAGAGAGATCTTCCTTCATTCCTTGTTGCAAAACCGGGAGTTAATTCAGGCTTTATGATACCTCAATACACTGCAGCTTCGGTTGTGAGTCAGTCAAAGCAACTTTGTACTCCTGCATCAGTAGATACAATCGACTCTTCACAAGGACAAGAAGACCACGTTTCATTCGGTTCAAACGCAGCAACGAAACTGTACAGAGTAGTGAACAATACAGAAAGAGTATTGGCGATAGAATTGCTTAATGCGGCACAAGCGTTCGACTTCCGCAAGCAAAAAACCGGCTTAAAGTCATCTGAGACAATCGAAAACTTTGTAAAAGAATACAGAAAGACCGTTAACTTTGTACAAGACGACGAAGTGATGTACGAATTGATGCATAAGAGCATCGCATTCTTGCAAAGCCTTCAATAGAGATTTACTTGTAAATTAACGATAGTACGTTCTCGCGATTCGTTTTCAGAATTACGAGAACGTTCTTTTTGTTTGATTGAATTCGCCTTTGATTCGGGCGAGCTGATTCTTGAAAGCAATTTATTGAATCTTGATTTCAGCGGATTGTTTCTTTGTTTTAATTTTTTCTTTCTTGATTTGGCTGTGCTGAATCTTTGTTTTTTTTCGTATCTTTGCAAACACAAGAAGAATATAACGGAATATGAAATATTTGGAATCAGACAAGAAATTCGAGCGTTACACGATAACGACAGCCTTACCTTATGCCAACGGACCGGTTCATATAGGACATTTGGCGGGAGTTTATGTTCCTGCGGATATTTACGCACGTTATTTGCGTTCTATGGGAGAAGAAGTCGTGTTAATTGGCGGAAGCGATGAGCATGGTGTGCCAATAACAATCAAAGCACGCAAAGAAGGAGTTACTTCTCAAGACATAGTAGACAGATACCACAATATAATCAAGCAATCCTTCGAAGAATTCGGAATTTCTTTCGATGTCTATTCCAGAACGACGAGTCCGACTCACGCAAAGACTGCTTCTGATTTTTTCAAACGCCTTTACGACGGCGGTAAATTTGTAGAAAAAACGACAAAACAATATTACGATCCGGAGGCACAAGCATTCCTTGCCGACAGATATATAATCGGGAAATGCCCTCATTGTGGCAATGAAAAGGCTTACGGAGACCAATGCGAGGCTTGTGGAACCTCGCTTTCGGCAACAGATCTGATAAATCCGAAATCCACACTTTCCGGAGCCGAACCCGAATTGAGAGAAACCAAACATTGGTATTTGCCTTTGGAAGAATATGATGGATTTATGCGTCAATGGATTCTCGAAGGACATAAAGAATGGAAGACCAATGTTTACGGACAATGCAAAAGCTGGATAGAGCAAGGATTGCAACCAAGAGCCGTTACGAGAGACTTGGATTGGGGAGTGAAAGTTCCTTTGCAAGATGCAGAAGGCAAAGTATTGTATGTATGGTTCGATGCTCCGATAGGATATATTTCTTTCACACAAGAACTGATGCCGAATGACTGGGAGAAATGGTGGAAAGATGAAAAGAGTAAATTGGTTCACTTCATCGGGAAAGACAATATAGTGTTTCACTGCATAATATTCCCTGCAATGTTGAAAGCAGACGGCGATTACATATTGCCGGAGAATGTTCCTGCAAACGAATTCTTGAACTTGGAGGGAGATAAAATATCAACATCACGCAATTGGGCTGTTTGGTTGCATGAATATTTGAAAGACTTTCCGGGAAAGCAAGATGTATTGAAATACGTTCTTTGTGCCAATGCACCGGAAACAAAAGACAACGATTTCACTTGGAAAGATTTTCAAACGAGAAACAACAGCGAGTTGGTGGCTGTTTATGGCAACTTTGTCAATCGAACAATGGTTTTGACGCATAAGTATTTCGCCGGTAAGGTTCCTGCATGCGGAGAACTGAACGACTTGGACAGACAGACGATTGAGGAAATGAAACAATTCCCTGAAAGAATCGGACGTTCAATCGAGCAATACAGATTCAGGGAAGCCCTAAACGAGATGATGAATCTTGCTCGCCTTGGAAACAAATACCTGACCGAGAACGAGCCTTGGAAAACCATCAAGACAGATGAAAGCAGAACGGCAACGGTTCTTAATATCTCCTTGCAGATATGTGCAAACCTCGCAATACTTTCCGCACCGTTCATGCCGATGACTGCAGAGAAACTTCGCAATATGCTTGTCATGGAGGAGAAAGCTTGGTTCGAAGCAGGAGGAGCAGATTTGCTTGAAGTGAATCATGCGTTGAATGCACCCGAACTTCTTTTCGAACAAATAGAAGACAAACAGATAGAAGCACAAACAAATAAACTTTTGCAGACTAAAAAAGCCAACGAATCCGAACAAGCAGAAGTCGCACCACAACGAGAAGATATAACATACGATGACTTTTCTAAATTAGACATTCGCGTAGGTACGATTTTGGAAGCAGAAAAGGTTGCCAAGACAAAGAAGTTGTTGAAACTTACAATCGACACAGGAATCGACAAAAGGACGATCGTGAGCGGTATAGCAGAGTATTACAGCCCCGAAGAGATAATCGGAAAGCAGGTATCGGTGATTGTGAATCTTGCACCAAAGATACTTAAAGGCATAGAGAGCAGAGGAATGATTCTCATGGCGGAAAATTTCGACGGTTCTTTGAGTTTTGTTTCTCCGGACAAGAAGATAAAGAACGGAGGCGGCATAAGCTAAATCGCAGTCAAAGAATCAGAATACTAAGATAAATAATCGGGTTGTCGTATCAAAATTGCGGCAATCCGATTCTTTGTTTTACGGAAAATGAAATCAAGAAAGAAAAAAATAAAACAAAGAAACAGTTTGCTGAAATCAAGTTTCGGTAAACTGTTTCTTTGTTTTATATCTCTCTAAATAAAAGTAATGGCAAATAAAAGCACAATTCCTATTGTCAAGAGCAAAAAAAGCAGTATCTTTGCACCGCAAAAGTGGAAAGATTTGATTGATTGCAACCACGTGAAAAAATGCTAAAACAACATTTTTCTTACACACAGTACGTCAAAATCAAATTTCCATTTTGCTATGTTTAACAATTAAAAACTTAAATGCAAAATGGCTTATTTTTTTACATCGGAATCGGTGTCTGAAGGGCACCCTGACAAAGTGGCAGATCAAATTTCAGATGCCATATTAGACGAATTCTTAAAACAAGACGAAGAATCGAAAGTCGCATGCGAGACTTTGGTAACCACAGGCTTGGTTGTGCTTAGCGGAGAGGTGAAGGCAGAAGCATACGTCGATGTTCAACAAACGGCAAGAGACGTCATAAAGAACATAGGCTACACAAAAGGAGAATATATGTTCGAATCAAACTCCTGCGGCATACTTTCGGCAATACACGAGCAAAGTCCCGACATCAATCAAGGCGTTGTAAGACAAAAAGAAGAAGACCAAGGAGCGGGAGATCAAGGAATGATGTTCGGATACGCATGTTCGGACACGGAAGACTTTATGCCGCTGAGCTTACAGTTGTCTCACATGCTTGTTTACGAACTTGCACAAATCCGAAAAGAAGGAAAGCAAATGACATACTTGCGTCCCGATTCAAAAAGTCAGGTTACGATAAAATACAACGACGACAACACACCCGAAAGTATCGACACAATAGTCGTATCCACCCAACACGATGAATTCGATACGGAAGAAAAAATGCTCGAAACAATACGCAGAGACATAGAAACAATCCTTATACCTCGCGTTGCGGCTAAACAGCAAAAAGAATCGGTGAAGAAAATGCTTGAAGGTAAGTATAAACTCTATGTGAACCCGACAGGAAAATTCGTAATCGGAGGTCCGCATGGTGATACCGGACTTACTGGTCGTAAAATCATAGTTGACACTTACGGAGGCAGGGCTGCACATGGCGGAGGAGCGTTTTCGGGAAAAGACCCTTCGAAAGTCGATCGCAGTGCGGCGTATGCGGCAAGACATATGGCGAAAAACATGGTCGCATCCGGACTTTGCACAGAAGCAATGGTGCAAGTGGCATACGCAATCGGTGTTGCAGAACCCGTAGGCTTGTATGTAAACACATACGGCACCGCAAAGGCAAAAGACAATGAGGGAAAAACAATGTCGGACGGAGAGATAGCAAAACGAATGGGAGAGTTGTTCGACCTCAGACCTTATTCCATCGTCAGCCGCTTTGGTTTGAAAAATCCTATTTACCGTCCTACGTCAACCTACGGGCATTTCGGACGCACTCCGTATAAGAAAGAAATCGAGATGACAAGGAACGGAAAAACCGAAACAAAAGAAGTCGAATTCTTTACCTGGGAGAAGACAGACTATGTCGAAAAGATAAAACAAGCATTCGGCATCTGAGCCTAATAAAACGAAGAAAGAAAATCTTAAAACAAAGATTCGCAAAAATAAAATGGCGTTTCGTTATAATTGGAACGCTATTTTATTTTGCTTATTTCAAAGTATGATTACCTGTTTTCTTGATTGATTAAATTTACTACAACTTTTACGATAATGTCTTTTTCTTCGGCTTTACTTTCTGCAATCATTAGAGTAAGTGCAACCAAAGTATTGTCGGCTATACGTTTGTGTCCGTCTTCTGAATACAAGATTCCGTTCTTTTCCATAAACCAAAGAAAAAGCATTGCGGCTATTCGTTTATTTCCGTCGCTGAACGAGTGATTCTTTACTACGAGATAGAGTAACATGGCAGCTTTTTCTTCTACAGAAGGATAGAGTTCTTCTCCACCAAAGGTCTGATAAATTTGTCCGATGCTGCTTTTGAAAGAATCATCTTTTTCATTGGCAAACCATTTACTGCTACCAAATTTATCTTTCAAAGTATTGATGGCTGCAATTGCGTTTTCGTAGGTCGCATGAAAAGTTGCCTCAGGTGTGGTTTTGCATATAGACAATTCTTGGTAGTCATAACGATCAAGAGTCTCAAGAGCATAAACATAATCGCTAATAACATTAAACAGACCGCTATATTCGCTGTCTTGTAATTTATCTTTTATGTTAATGGTTCTTGACATCAAACTAACGATTCTTTTTAATTCATTGTAATGTTCTAATTTCAGATTCTGGTTAATTGAATACCCTTTAATTAGGTAATCTTTTAATATTTTGTTTGCCCATTGACGAAAACGTGTACCATTAACTGATTTTACTCGATAGCCGACAGATATGATTACATCAAGGTTGTACATGTTTTTTTCATAAACTTGGTCGCCTTCAGTACCCATATGTGCAAATTTTGCACAAGTGATATTTGGATCAAGTTCGCCTTCTGTATAACAATTCTTGATATGACGAGCGATAACAGTTCGATCCCTGTTAAACAAAACAGCCATTTGGTTTTGTGATAGCCAAACAGAGTCATTTACCATTTTGACTTTTAATTCTATGTCGCCGTTTTCCGAACGATATATTTCGATAGATGACTTGTTTTTCTCCATATAATCTGTCAATAAAATAATTTGAATTCACTTTATTTGACAAAGATACGCAAAATTCAAATAAGTAATTACTGAAACGAAGAAAGAAAATCTTAAAACAAAGATTCGCAAAAACCAAACGAGCGTTCGCAAATGCAAATGCAGGTCGAACGCTCGTTTTTCTTTGAGTTTAGAATCTTACTCTAATCACCTATTGTACCTATTTCATCTTTCCAACCCAAAGGTGTATCACACACAGGACAATGATAAGGTGCACAACTTTCACACATTATTCTACCACAAGAAGGACAACGATAAATTCTATCTCCTCCGCGAGGATTTCCGCATTGTGGACATCTAAAAAATTTTCCTGACATAACTAATTCGTTTTTAATTTCTTTAATAATTTTAATTTAACTTTAATAATTCATTTAATTTACTTTGCCCAAGTCCCAAAGGCGATACAATTTTCTGAAAACCGATTTAAGGGAATAGGAACCCTGACTTAAGGACATAAAAAAGTCGTGGAACTTTTTTCTTATCGGAGTGCGAGGTTCTGGAATACCTAATCTACCTAACAAGTAAAGCCCACGAAGAATCATCGTGAGCGTTTACTGCTTTACCGAGGTAGATTTGTTTGAAATTTTCCAGATTTCGCACGCCCAAAGTTAAGCAAAAACGCTTTTATATGTCGTATTAAAATACTAAGTCTAAATTATAAATCTTTCTGTTTGCCGTTTCCTCCTTTTTTTATTTGATTTCTAAATTCGGTGACAAAGATATAAAAACTTTTTCATACGACAAAATAATCTCTCGCAAAGTTCGCAAAGTGAGCAATGAGCTCTGAGCCTTGAGCAACGAGTTTTGAGCCTTGAGTTGTGAGTTTTGAGGATTTTTTTAGCAACTTTCGGCTCGCTTCTCACTGCTCATTACTCATTGCTCACTTCTCACTGCTCATTGCAAGCAAGGTTTCCGATGTGTTTCTCTTTGTGAAACAAAATGTTTCTCTTGAAGAAACAAAGTGTTTTTCTTCGTGAAACAGAGTGTTTCTCCTTGTGAAACACATAGTACCGGTAAGCTGAAATTTTTTGATACGGCGTTTGGTGATTTTTTTCCTTACTTTGGCTTTTGGCAATCAGTGTTTGGCTTTTCTTTCGCAAAGAACGCAAAATCGCAAAGGCTGACATCAAAGGACAACAAGTCAACAAGACTACGAGACAACAAGATTTGCGACCTTTGCGTCTTTGCGAGAAAAGCATAAAACAAGATTTGTGGGATTTGCGGAGTAAGTAAGAAATTCTGTATCTTTGCAGGCGAATTGTAAAACGTTGTTTATGGAATCTTTTGTTTGCGAAAACGATGAGAGAATCAGGATTGTGGAGAATTATCTGAAGGAGCACGATATTGAATACTCGATGTACTTACACCCTGAAGGCAAGACGATTGAAGAAGCCAAGCGTTGGTGGAAAGATGACGGCAGTGTGCATTGCAAGAACTTGTTTTTCAGAAATCATAAAGGCAACAAACATTATTTGGTCTGCTTTCACTGCGACCACGAACTCGATATTCATGATTTGGAACAGCGTTTGAAAGCCTCATTGCTTGAGAAGGGATTGCCGTCTTGCGGAAAACTGAGCTTTGCATCGGCGGAAAGAATGATGAAATACTTGGGTTTGGAGCCGGGAAGTGTGTCTCCGTTCGGTCTGATAAACGATTGCGAGCATCATGTGCATTTGTTTTTGGATAAAACCTTGTTGCAAGCCGACAAACTCTCGTTTCACCCCAACGATTGCCGAGGTACGGTTGTCATAAGCAGGAGTGAATTTGAGAAATACTTGTCTTGTGTCGGCAATACATACGAATACCTCGACTTATACAAGGATTGAGTATAAGCCGAGGCTGTTTCGTTTTTTCGGATCTTGATTTCGTTATCTTGAAACAACGATTTTTTTAGCTGTGGTTTGGTTTCCGCATTGGAATATCAGCCAATAGATTCCGCTTTTGAGTTTTGATACATCTATCGTCAGTTCTGATTTTCCGTCGGTGCTGTCTTGGAGCAATGTCTGCCCTTTCGAGCTTACCAATTTGAAGTTTACGTTGTTTGAAAACTCTTTCGAAAATTGTATTCTCACAACATCGCTTGCCGGATTAGGGATTGCTTCTCCTATGCCTTCGAGTTCGTCTCTTACAACGATAGGATTGGAAACGTAAACGTCTTCTTCGCTTATTCCCTCAACGTCTGTGCCATACACAGTGGTGTAATAGCCTTGCGGAGCGGTCATCGGTTTTGTTATGGTCTTGCCGTTGTTCGATGTAACTTCTATGTAATATAATAAGGTGTCTCTTCTGCTTAACGAAAGAGGAATCTGAGCCGTGAACATATTGCCTTCATCTGCCGAAAGTTCGATTTGCTGCCATGAATCTTCGGTCGATAAACGGTAAACCAATTTTGCGGAAGCTATACCGCTTTTGTTTTGTGCTATAACCCTATATGTCGGAATCGTTGCTCCTGATTCGATTTTCCACCATCTTACAGGGTCGTGGTAAATCCTCACCGGGTTTTCCGCAGGTATCTGTTTGGTGATGCAATGTATTGCTCCGCCAAATCCGTCGAACTCTCTGACGTCTATTTCTTCAAAGACATATCCCGGGTATCTTTGCTTCATGATTTCGATTGCCTCTTTGTTGCCTTCTACATCGCCTCTTCGGGAGCCTGACATCGTCTCATCGTAAAACACAGGCTGCATTATGGCGTCGTTAACGAAAGTATGGTTCGAATAAGACCTTGTGTAGTTTCTGTTATAATCTGTTTGCGATGTGTACCAAGTGCCGTTATTTTTCTTTGGAAGCGGGATTCGTGTGTTGTGATACTTGACTCCGAACATCGTTTCCATTCGACAAAGGGAATCCATGTTGCTTTCGACTTTCTTGGGATCAGATAAGTTTGCCATGGATTCAGGATGCTTTGTCGATACAAAGGTGTTTTCGTCCCACATATCGCAGTATAAGTCTATGTGTCCTGTGCCTCCGTCGTATTGAAGTGCAGGAAGAACAATGCATCTTGAAAGGTTAATGAATTTTGTCAAAGAGTCGTTTACTTGTTGGTTTGACAGCGGTGTCTTTTGTTGGATTGTGAACCCGTATGTGCTGTTTTCATCCAATTCATATAAGCCATAAGTGTCTCTGTTGGCAGAATAAACGGCATTGGTCGTGAATAATGTGCCTGCTCCGTCAAGCAATATGTTGCCTCCTTCAAATTCAAGACTGTTGGTAAATACTTTGAATCCTGCTTGTTCGCCTATTCGTTTTGCTATTTGGTCGTCTAACGGTCTTCCTCCATAGTATTCGAAATCTATAAAGCCGATACTGTCTTGTTCTCCATAGTAAAACGCAACCGGTCCGCAGTCTCTGTACCAGAAAGAGTTGCCCGGATTTACGAAAAACCTGTAATTGGTCAGCGGAGTGCCTCTTTCTTCCATGAAGTTCTTAATTGCGATGCTGTCCTCTGTAGCCCAGATGTTTATCCACACTTGTGCGTGTTGCTGAATGCCATTTGCCAACTTTGCAAACAACTTTGCGTACGGGCTTGATGGCGATACGTCCGGCGTGGATACGACAGGCTCCAAATAATATTCCTCCGCATAGAACGAGATTCCCAATCCGTCGAACAGTTGCTCTGCCGGCTCGTTGTTGCTTACTGTATAAGAGTCGTATAACCAAGTCATGAGAATTGCTTGTACTTCATCGCTTTCGTTAGGAAAGATCATGTCGTCGGGAAGTGGCGAAAGGGTAGTGCTCTTTTTTGATTCCGATAAACTGTTTTCTGGTTTTACTGAAATGTTTCCTCGTTTCATCGGAAGCCTTGAATGAACAGACTTATAGAAGTCTTTCAATTCTTCCGTCGTCATTTTGTTTTTGATTGTTTTTACGTTTTCTTGTTTTTGTTGAAAACTTGTTTGCCCGATCGTGCTCAAAGCGAGCGAAAGACAAATACAAAAGGTAACTAATTTGATTTTGTTCATGGGTTTTTGAGATTTTTTGTGTTGAAAACGACATTTGGTCGTGAAAAATTATATAAAAGTGATTGTTTATTGAAAAAAAGAGTGTATCTTTGCAACATTATTTCGATCTGTGCGTTTAAGGAAAGTAAGTTAACGAATAGAAAAAACAATATTTTATTTAATTATGAAGAAAGTAATATTTTGCATTTCTGCTTTCATGTTATTTTTGACTGCAGGAGCACAAGAAACAAAGAAATTCAGACATGCCAATTTCGAAACCAACCGTTTTATAGACAATTGGGAAGTTTCTGTAGGCGTAGGCGGTCAAACTTTTTACAGATTGCACGAAACTGAAGGAGTTGATTTGAATCCTGATAATGAAATATCTTTCGGATTCAATGTTGCAGTAGGTAAATGGTTCACTCCGATATTTGGAGCAAGAGTTCAGTACCAAGGCATAAATATGAAAAACTATTTCTTGGAAACAGGTGCTGAAAATAATTGGACATATCATCATGTTCATGTTGACGGATTGGTAAACCTTACAAACTGGATTTGCGGTTACAAGAGCGACAGATTTTACAATGCCGTGTTGATCGGAGGTGCAGGTTGGGGAATCTCAAGTAGCGAAAACAATGATGGTGGCAACAATGAGTTTGTTGTAACAGGAGGTTTGCAAAACAGATTCAGACTTTGCGAAGCATGGGATGTAAACTTGGAATTGAAAGCCAACCTTACAAAAGAAAACTTCGATAACACAAACAGCGGATATCGTTTTGGAAGTTTGTATGACGTAACAGCAGGTGTTACTTACAAGATTCCGACAAAGAGAGGTTTTGATTTAATCGATCGTGGAATGTACACTGCGAAGATTGCTGCTTTGGAAAAAGATGTTGAAAACGGCAATAAGACTATCGCAGAAGGCGAAGAAGAAGTTGCAAAATTGAAAAAAGCATTGGATAAGGAGAAAAAAGCTAAAGAAGCTGCTATGGAAGCAGAACGTAAGGCTAAAGCAAGCTATGCTCCTACAACAAACCAATCATTGTCTATATTCTTCCGTTTGGGTGAAAGCGAAATCAGTGATAAGAATCAGGAAAACTTGAAGTTCTTGGCTGATGCCATCAAGGCAACTAAAGGAAACGATGTATTCACAATCACAGGTTACGCTGACAGACAAACAGGATCTGAAGATTTCAACGAAAATCTAAGTAAGGAAAGAGCAGAAGCTGTTTACAACTACTTGATCGATTTGGGTGTTGACAAAGATCGTTTGAAAGTAGATTACAAAGGTTGCAAAGAACAACCATTCTCAGGAAAAGCTTACATGAACCGTGTAGCTATCATCAAGAAGTAATTCTACAAAACATAAAAATGAAAAAGGTTGAGGAAGAAATTCTCAACCTTTTTTTGTTATTGTGAAAATCTAATGAAAATATAAAGTTCGGAAAACCATTGTTATCGATAGCTTTCTTTATAATATTCCACTGCAGACCGATATGATGTTTTTGAAACATCATTATCTTTTCCTGAATTGAACCTTGAATCTCCTAAAATCATATTTTATATTTTCTTTTTCAGATAAGATTCCTTTGAAACGCAGATACGGGAGGATGAAATCAAGAAACAATTTGTTCATATCAAGAAAGAGCACAATCAAGTAAAGAAACAAAACAACTAAGCCGGATTCAGTGAAAATAATACCCGAAGAACATATTTTCGAACAAGTATTTTGGGCTATAAAAGGCAAAAAACAAACAATAATCCAAATATCCGAGGAATTGGTTTTTGAATTCAAACGGTTCGGTAAAAACAAAAACAGCATTAATGATTGATAAGAAAATATTTGTGTTTTCGTTTTTTATTCATACCTTTGCACTTGCTTAGCGGAATTATCTTTACGAGAGATTGTTTTCGCAACATAAAAAACTAAAACTTATGCATATTGCGATAGCAGGAAATATTGGAAGCGGAAAAACAACACTTACGGGATTGTTGGCAAATCACTTTAAGTGGCAGGCAATTTATGAGCAGATAGATGATAATCCTTATATTGCCAATTTTTATGAAGATATGAGACGTTGGTCATTCAATCTTCAGATTTATTTTTTGCATAAGCGCTTTAAGCATGTTATCGATTCGAGGAATTGTTACGAGAATACGGTTCAAGACAGAACTTTGTACGAAGACGCATATATTTTTGCACCTAACCTTCACGCAATGGGCTTGATGAACACCAGAGATTACGAAACTTATCTTTCGCTTTTCGAATTGATGAATTCGTTTATCAAACCGCCGGATTTGTTGCTCTATCTCAAAGCCTCTGTGCCTACATTGGTCAATCAGATTGCAAAAAGGGGAAGAGAGTACGAAAACAGCATAAGATTGGATTACATAACCTCACTTAACGAACGTTATAACGATTGGATAGATTCGTATAATGGCAAGAAGTTGGTTTTGAATATAGATGAACTTAACATAATCGACAGTAAAGAAGATTTCGGTAAAGTCGTGTCTATGATAGAAGGAGAGATAAACGGATTGTTCAAATGAAAAAGATAGCGGTTATTCCTGCAAGATATGCAAGCAGCAGATTCCCTGCAAAGCCTTTGGCATTGCTTAATGGCAAACCAATGGTCATGTGGGTGTATGATGCAGTCATGCAATCCGAACTTTTTGACAAAGTCATTATTGCAACAGATGACCAAAGAATAGAAAGCACTGTAAAAGCCCATGGAGCAGACGTAGTCATGACTTCAAGCGAATTGAGTTGCGGAACGCAGAGATGCGAGGCGGTTTTGTCGATATTGGAGTATCAAGGCGAAAAATACGACTTGCTTGTCAATGTTCAAGGAGACGAACCATTGATAGAAAGAGGACAGTTGTCTGCTTTGTTGGAATTGTTTGATGAAGAAAAGTGTCAAATAGCAACACTTGCAAAGAAAATTGAAAGATTGGAGGAATTGCAAAGCCCGAATTGTGTCAAGGTAGTCAAATCCAACTGCAGGGCAATTTACTTTTCACGCAGTGTAATCCCTTTTCAAAGAGGGGTAAGCGAGGAAGACTATTTGAAAAGCCATACCTATTACAAACACATAGGACTTTACGGATACAGAGCAGAAGTTTTGCATTCCATAGTGAAATTGCAACCCACTCCATTGGAGAAAGCCGAGAGTCTTGAGCAATTGCGATGGCTTGAAAACGGAATTGAAATATCTGTTGCCGAGACACAATTTGAGAGCATGGGAGTTGATACCCCCGAAGATTTGAAAAGGATAAACGAAATATTGGATAATAAATTATAGAATATGAATGTAGCAGCGAATTTATTTGAATACTTACATAATTTCGATAAAGCGGAATTGCCTGGATTGGGAACCTTTTACGCTCAACAACAATCTGCCACCATATCGTCTTTGACCGGTACGATAGAACCGCCATGCAGACGCATCGTTTTCAAAGCGGAAGAAACAGGAGACGTTTCCTTTGTGAAGAATATGGCAGAAAAAGAATTCATATCCGAACAGACAGCCCTTGTTTGGATAAAGCAATATACCGATTCTTTGAGGGAAAAATTGGAATCGGGGCAAAAGTGCAAAATAGGTGAGTTGGGAGAGATTGCAAAGGACTTTGCAGGCAACTATGTCTTTAATGCCGTAAATCAGAACTTGTTGGACGATGCGTTCGCATTCACAACGCTGAAAGGAGTCAAAACATTCGATTTTGAAGACAAAATAGAACCGATACGAACCAAAGAACCGGAAGAACAAATCGAAGAACCGGTGCAACAGAATCAAGAACCGTCAGAACCGATTCAAGAAACAATAAGACCTATTGAAAACGAGTTGAAGGAAGAGCCTGTTTCAGTAGAATTGCCGAAAGAAACGGTAAGTCATACAGAAGCAGTGGTGGCGGCGGAATTGGAAACACCCGAAGCGGAGAATGAGATAGAAGAAACATTGTCAGTAGAAGAAACTCCGCAAGAAGAAGCAGAATTGAAACCCATAGAAAAAGAAGTTGAAATCGAAGACATAAAGCCACAGGAGCAAAGTGTCAGAGAGCAAGCTCAAGCAATCATAGAAGAAAACAAGAAACGCAAAGAAGAAGAGAAAGAAGCCGAGAAATTGGAAAAAGAGGAGAAGAAGCGTAAAAAGAAAGCAAAGAAGCGTCGCAAAAGAATAATGATTACGATTCTTTGCATATTGTTGTTCTTGTTGCTCTGCTGTGGAGGATTCGTAGCAGCATTCTATTTCAATCTTTTGCCCGACAAGCCATTCTTGAAACCGATAACCGAAAAACTCGGATATTACATCAAGCCTCAGGCAAAGCCGGTGCAACTTGCGGCACCTGTCATAGTAGAAGAAACACCTGTTGTTGAAGAACAAGAAACCGCAACGTTGGAAGAAACAATGACTGTCGAAGAAGCACCGATTGTTGAGGAGCAACCGCAAACACAACCACAGCCTGCACCAAAGAAAAAGACTCAAACAAAAACCAAGACAGACAATAAGAAAGAAGAAACTGCACAAAGCAAACCTGCTGCCCCTGAAGTTGATAACACAACACCTGTCATCGTCCAAAATTATTCCAAATTGGGATTCGATGTCATCGGTGGCTCATTTTCAAACAGAGCAAATGCAGAACGAGCAGCACGAAAGGCGAAAAGCTTAGGCTATGACAGCTATGTGTTGAGCAAGGTTAAAAGCGGAACCGCAATTTATTACGTAAGCTATGGCTCTCGTCGTACATTGAAAGAGGCAAACGACCTTATGGCAAAGATGACTGAGAGATTGGGTGGCGAATACTACGTAATAAGCCGATAAGCAATAGATGCATAGATGCAGAAAATAGAGGAATATCCCTATTGCTTTCATACGCTTTCGAATGGCATAAGATTAGTGCATCGTTACACACCATCGATAGTTTCTCATTGCGGACTGACAATCGGAATCGGTTCTCGCGATGAGAAACTCTCCGAAAATGGGACGGCACACTTTGTCGAACATTGTCTGTTCAAAGGAACAAGTAAGCGAAAAGCCTACCGAATACTTGATTGCATAGATGGAGTGGGAGGAGAGTTGAATGCCTTCACCACAAAGGAAGAAACATGTGTTTACGGTCTGTATCTTCAACAATATCACGAAAGATTTTTGGAATTGTTGGCAGACATAGTCTTTCATTCCACCTTCCCCGAGCAAGCAATCGAAAAAGAGAAAGAAGTCATTCTTGATGAGATAAATTCCTATATGGATACTCCGTCGGAGCAAATCTTTGATGATTTCGAGTATCGCTTATTCGGCAACAGAGGATTGGGACGCATGATATTGGGAACGCCGGATAAAGTCAAGGCAATGACAAGGGAACGTTTGCAAGACTTCGTTCGTGCCAACTACACCACAGACAACATGGTTGTATCCACAATAACTTCCATTCCTGCCGACAAATGGTTTGCCATGTGCGAAAAATACCTTGGCAAAGAACCGAAAACCGAACGCACAAACAAAAGATCTTCGATAGGAATCTACAAACCGACATACAAATGTATCGACAGGGACACCTATCAGTCGCACATAATCATAGGAAACAGAGCATACTCATATCGCAATCCGAAGAAAGTAGCCTTTTCTTTGCTCAATAACATACTCGGCAGCGGAGCGATGAATTCTTTTCTCAACATGCACATCAGAGAGAAGTACGGGTTTACCTATTCCATAGAATCGTCATACACCGCTTACTATGACACCGGAGTGTTTTCGGTATATGCCTCGACCGACAAAAAACACGTCAATCGTACACTTGAATTGATAAAATCGGAACTTGAAAAGCTTCAAACCAAACCAATAAACGACAAAATGCTTTCAAGATTCAAGAAACAATTCATCGGTCAGCTCATAGTGAATGCGGATCACAATCAAAGCGAGATGTTGTCCATGGGCAAGGTTCTTTTGAATCACGGCAGGATAACGCCATTGGACGAGGTTTGTCGTCAGGTTGCACAGATTACATCCGGACAGTTGCTTGAGGTTGCGAAAGAAGTGTTTTCGGAGGATAAATTATCGGTGATGGAATACGAATGATGGCTTGAAAAAACGATGATATGGGAGCGGAAAACGAAAACACCGGTGCAAACCACTGAAAAGATCGGATCTTTTGTATTGAAAGATCGGATGTTTTGCCCCAAAAGATCGGATCTTTTGCATACTCCTCACCGATGTTTTCAAAATCATCTGCGGTTTTATCGAAATTCTCTTTGAGGATATAATAATAATGAATGTCGGATAATGAATTTCAAACGACGAACAAACAAAAAAAACACATATCTTTGCAAAAAAATACAGTAATAACAAAAAAACAATACAGACAAATGAAAAAGAGATTATTTGGATTGGTGGCAAGCGTTATGTTGTTTTCAACCGCATTTGCCAACTTCGCACCAAAACCTGATGAAGGTATGTGGTTGCCGATGTTTTTCAAGCAGTTGAACTACGCAAATATGCAAAAAATGGGCTTGCACCTTACTGCAGAAGAACTTTACAGCATTAACAACTCATCTTTGAAAGATGCAATCGTTCAAATGGGCGATTTCTGTACAGGAGAGATTGTTTCCGACAAAGGATTGATGTTTACAAACCACCATTGTGGCTATGATGCAATCGTAAGTCAATCAACTGTTGAACACGATTACTTAAATAATGGATTTGTTTCTCAATCTTATGAAGAAGAACTTCCAATTCCTGGATTGTATGTTTCATTCCTTGTGAGAATGGCAGATGTTACAAAAGAAGTTTTGGCAGAAAACATCAACACTCCTGAGAAAGCAACAGAAGAACAAATACAAAAAAACATTACTTCTTTGATAGAGAAGTATTCAGAAGAAGGAAAATACAAAGTAGAAGTGAAACCGTTCTTCGAAGGCTTGGAATACTATATGTTTATCTATGAAGTATTCAACGATGTTCGTCTTGTGTTCGCTCCTCCTGCATCAATCGGAAAATATGGTGGAGATACAGACAACTGGATGTGGCCAAGACACACAGGGGACTTCTCTGTATTCAGAGTTTACGCAGACAAAAACAATCAACCTGCCGAATACTCGAAAGATAATGTGCCTTACAAACCAAAACACTACCTTCCAATCAGCATAAAAGGCGTAGAAAAAGGAGATTTCACAATGATATGGGGTTATCCCGGCTCAACAGAAAGATATATGACCTCTTACGAAGTGTCAAACACTATTAACATTTCCGATCCTGCCGTTATAAAAGCGGGAGAAGCTCTTTTGCCGGTTATGAAGAAGATGATGGACACAGATAATGCGATAAACCTAAAATATGCTTCTGATTACGCAAGCTATATGAACCTTTGGAAAAACAAAAAAGGCGAATTGAGAGGATTGAAACGCCTTGATGTTTACGGAAAGAAAAAAGCTATTGAAGACCGTCTTGTAGAATGGATTGCAAAAGATGCAGACAGACAAGCAAGATACGGAAATGTTATATCAGACCTTGAATCGGCAAGCAAAGTTATTGCAGCTGAACCAGCAAATCAATATTCTTGGTATGGAAATCTTGGTCTTATGACTTCAAAAACATCATTAACTGCATTCCGTTCTTTTATGTATGCAGGAATGCTTGAATCCGGTCAAGTGCCTGAGGAAACTATTCCTTTGCTTGTGGGAGCTTTGCTTGGTGAAATAGAGGATCTTTATGCTACAACAGACCTTGCAACAGAAAAAGAAATGTTTAAGGCGTTGGCAAACTTGCTTTTGACCGTTCCAAGCTTGCAAGAAATGGAAATTCTTAAAGAATACAAAGAAAATCCTGATAAATTCGTTAACAAAGCCTTTGAAAAATCAGTTTTAACCAATAGAAAAGCTTTTGAAAAGTTTGCAAAGAAATCAGACATGAAAGTGTTCCAAAAAGATAAAATAGCACATATTGCAATGCTTGCTTATGCTTTGATTACAGATTCTTCACCTGAATTTGAAGAAGCAAACGCAAAATTTGCACAAGCAAAGATGTTGTTTGTTGAAGCTTTGAGAAAAATGGACAACACTTTGGTTCAATACCCTGATGCAAACTTTACAATGCGTATGACTTACGGACAAGTTTTGGATTACTATCCTGCTGACGCTGTTCACTACGATTACGTAACTACAATGGAAGGTTTGATGGAAAAAGAAGATGCTACAAATCCAGAATTCATTGTTCCTGAAAAATTAAAAGAGCTTTACGAAGCAAAAGACTATGGTCAATATGCTGATAAAGACGGAAAACTAATCGTTTGCTTCCTTTCAAACAACGATATCACAGGAGGAAATTCCGGAAGCCCTATCTTGAATGCAGACGGACACCTAATCGGTTTGGCATTTGACGGAAATTGGGAAGCAATGAGCGGAGATATTGCATTCGAACCGGAATTGCAAAGAACAATCAATGTAGATGCACGTTACGTTCTTTTTGTTATGGACAAATTTGCAGGAGCAAAGAGATTGATAGATGAATTAACAATAGTAAAATAAGTAAAAGAAATGAAACTGACAAACGACAAAGAAAAAGTAAGCTATATCATAGGCGAGGATATAGGATTCTCTTTTCTCAGAGAGGGATATGATTTGGATATAGACATAATGCTTGAAGCTATAAAGGGAGCTGCGACCGGTAAAAGCGAGAATCTTTTGAGCGAAACAGAGAAAAACGAAGTCATGATGCGTTGGCAACAAGAAATGCAAGCAAAAAAACAAGCTCAAATGGCAGAGCAAGCAAAGGTTGCAAAGAAAGACGGAGCGGCATTCTTGGCTCAAAATCGCAACAATCCCGGAATATTCGAAACACCAAGCGGATTGCAATATCAAGTCATAAAAGGAGCAGAAGGAAGAAAGCCTGCAGCAACCGATACCGTACATGTACACTATCACGGTACGCTTTTGAACGGCCAGGTTTTTGATTCATCAGTTCAAAGAGGCGAACCGATTTCATTCCCGCTAAATCAGGTGATAGCAGGTTGGACAGAAGGATTGCAACTTATGAGCATAGGAAGCAAATACAAGTTTTTCATTCCTTCAGACCTTGCTTACGGAGACCAAGCCGTTGGAACAATTCCTGCAGGCAGCACTTTGATTTTTGAAGTCGAACTTTTGGATATAAAATAAGACGTTGGAATATTTTGTTTGCACGATTGAGGAATGTGAAAAGGCGTTTGGCATTGACAAATCTTTGTCTCGCCCAAAACAAATCTCACTACTTGCAAAACAAAAGTTAATATCCATAATCAAAGAAAAAGGTTTGTCTTTCGATACCACGATTGCAGTGGCAGAGAAAGGCAAACCTTATTTTTTGAATCAACCTTCGCAACAATTTTCTATCTCTCACACAAAATCACACATAGCAATAGCCATGCACGATAAAGAAATAGGGGTTGATATCGAGAATTTACGGGCATACAAAGCCGCATTGGTTGCACGATTCTTCCATCCAAAAGAATCAGACTACATTTCCAATCTCCCGAAAGAAAAACAAGACGAAGCGTTCACCCGAATATGGACGCTCAAAGAAGCATTCGTAAAATGCACAGGGCAGGGGATAGCCGACAACTTTAAGACATTTTACGTGAAACTTGATTTGGAAAACGCGAAATCAAGAATCGTTGAAGCAGAACTTTGTTTCAATTTGACGAAACAAAGTTTCAAATCACCGACAAGCCGATATACGCTTTTAAGCATCAAAGAAAAAACAAGCGGACTTTATACAGCCCTCTGCATCACTGAAGAAGAATAAACCGAAACCAACCTTCCCGGAGATTATTTCTCGTTATTGTTTGTTCTTTTCTCACGTTTTGGGAACCAACCTTTTTCCACCCTTTTCTTTTGTTCAAACAATTCGTGCACAGACCAAAGAGAAGAAGCCCCGAACACTGCCGCAAGAGTGGAAAACAAGACATCGTCTATGAAAAGCGAAGAAACAAGACCAACGATTCCCACAATCGCAAAAATCCACCAAATCTTCACTCCGAAATAATACACACTCTTTATCACCAAAGGGTGAAACAGACCGATGATAAGAAAAGTCGCAATACCTATGATTATTCCTATGACATTCATTTCAAAAAATATTTTCTGCAAAGGTAACAAAAAAACGATAAACTCATGACGGACAAACATAAGATGAGAGTCGGGATCGCAAAAAGAAAGAATCGCCGTATGCATCACGCATAGAGCGATTCGTAAAATATAAAAATTGATAATGTGTTCAAAAAAAAGGCCTCCGTTATGTACTCACGTAGGAACGGAGACTGAGAAAGAATTGTATTAAAAGTAGTATAAAAGAATTAATTATTCAACTACAATCTTTGAAGAAACAACAGCTGAATCGCTTTGTACTTTCAAAATGTATGCACCAGCATTCACGCCGTTCAAAGTGAAGTTTCTTTCAGTTGTT
>JAZNIO010000021.1:0-48168 GCA_045577535.1 Candidatus Onthomorpha sp.
TCCAAAGATTTTGTCGCTTCGTAAGGAGTTGTTTGCAAATACTTGTTGTTTGTACTCTTAACGCTTGGAGTCTTTGACACAACTCTCCAAAAAACATCCGCTCCAGCAGGACGAGATTGCACATCCCAACGAACAATTGTACTTTCCAAAGCAGTATTGCCATATCCCTCAACTTGTTTTCTCGGTTCCTCCTTTGCAAGTTGTTTCGGCTCTTTTACTGGTCGTTGTTGAATTGGTTCGTAATAATTTTGTTGTTGATATCCAAATGTATTCATATTTGTTGCTGCTATAAATTTTTGCATATTGGTTTTTCTTGTTAAGTTTTGTATTTGAAACCAATCTATTATAGTCCATACACCAAATCCTCCAAATGTTACCAATTTAAGTAAACCATAGGTATTTTGACCAAGCATAAATCTATCAACTCCTATCGATCCCAATAAAATAGAAACTATCTGCGTAGCAGAAGGATCAATGATATAATTAGTAGAAGACATTATCACTTCAAGTTCGTGATAAGATTTCGTTCTTAAAAATCCTATAACATTGTTAAAGTCAGATGCTAAAAAATATTTTTGATATTTAATCGCAAAATCACTTATCAACATCTCTTTCATTTTCTCTTCATCTTCATCTAACATATTTATTTTGATAGAATTATTTTCTGATTGTTGAATTTCTTGGATTTCACTACTTTCAATCAATTCAAATTGTTGATTTTCTTGAATTTCACTATTTTCTATTAATTCTTGTTGTTTTATTTCTTCATTATCGTTTTCTGCAAATAATAGATTTGCATTAAATGCTAATAGACACAGCATTAAAGTAATACATTTTTTCATCTTTTTATAAATATTTATTATTTTTTTAATTTACTTTGCCCAAGTCCCAAAGGCGATACAATTTTTTGAGATTTGATTTAAGGGAATAGGAACCCTGACTTCAAGGCATAAAAAAACGTGGAACTTTTTTCTTATTGATTTCTTGAGGTTCTGCAATACCTAACACATCTAATAAGTAAAGCCCACGATATTACACGTGAGCGTTTACTGCTTTACGAAGATGTGTTTTTAATGAAATTTTGCAGATTTCAAGAAATCTTGTATAAGCAAAAACGCTATTTTATGTCGTTAAAATTTAACTAAGTCTTAATATATTTCTTTCTGTTTGCTGTTTCCTCCTTTTTTAAGTTCGTTTCTAAATTCGGCGACAAAGATATAAAAATTTTCTTATACGACAAAATAATATCTCGCAAAGTTCGCGAAGAACGCAAAGCCTTTTCCACGTATCACGCGAATCACGAGTATCTTTTCTCTCGCAAAGTTCGCGAAGTCGCAAAGGCTGATTTCAAAGGACAACAAGTCAACAAGACTACAAGACAACAAGATTTGCGGACTTTGAAACTTGTAGTCTCGTTGTCTCGTTGACTTGCAGACTAATCATACTTCCTTAAACCACTCTCAGACTTCTTTTGCGGAATGTTTCCTTTATCGGTACCGGCAGTACCAATTACCGGTACTGGTAGTACCGCTTACTGGTACGGGCAGTACCAATTACCGGTATTGGTAGTACCGCTAACTGATACTGGCAGTATCAACAAGCGGAAATTTTTTGATACTAAGTTTGCGGTTCTTAAAAGCTTGTTTTCGCTTATCAGAAATCAGGCAGGGTCATCGTTACGGTAGGTATCAGCAACAGCCAACCAAGGATTACCATTGCCAAGATGAACTTCCAAGAGAATCTAACCCACTTTGCGTATGGTATGCGTGCCAATCCCAAGACTGCAATCAAGACTCCTGATGTCGGAGTAATGAGATTTGTGAATCCGTCGCCTATGTGGAATGCGGTAACGGCAGATTGCAACGATATTCCTGTCATATTTGCTATCTCGGCAAACATCGGCATCAACATCGCAGCCTTTGCAGTTCCGGAAGTGATGATTGCGTTCAACACCGATTGGAATCCGTACATTATAGTCAAAGCTCCGATTTGTCCGCTGCCAGAAATAGCTGATGCCAACGAGTTCAAAAAGGTATCGATTATCTTTCCGTCTTCCAAAATGATGATTATGCCGCTTGCCAAACCTACAACCAAGGCTGCGGAAAGCATATCTTTTGCTCCTGCGATAAAGAGTTTTGCGATTTCACTTGCGTTTTTGCCCAAGCACATACCGCTTACGATTGCCATAGCGAAGAATAATGCCGCTATCTGTTCGAATCCCCACTCGAAACTCATCACTCCGACAACCAAATAGACGATTGTAAATATCAAAACGCTGAGTGAAAACATTTGCATCGACTTTCGTATCATGAACCAACCGATTAAAGCGAACAAAACGGTGGTTATGATTACTGCGAGGCTTTGTGTTGTGATGCAGAAAAGGATTTGCACAAGCAAGCTCAAACCAAACGCCCACCAACAAGTCTTTGAGGCTTTCACTGCTTCGAGTCCTGCGGCAGAGTCTTTGTTTTCTCTCCAATAAGCGTCGCTTTCGTACATTATGGATTTGGTCGGATTCTTTTTAATGCGGTTTGCGTACCACAAAACAAAGGCTATGCCTATGAAAGTGATGATAAACCAAACGACAATTCTGTATTCTATTCCCGAAAACATCTTTATGCCTGCAATATCTTGGGCAATTCCGAGTGTGAAAGGGTTAAGAACGCAACCTGCAAAGCCGAGTCCCGCCGCCAAAAAGCAGAGACAGACTCCTGTGATAGAGTCATAACCCATCGAAATGGCGAGTGGAACGAATATGGCAACGAATGCAATCGTTTCTTCGCTCATTCCGAATATCGCACCAAAGAGTGAGAACATCGTCATGACGCAAACGATTATCAGATTATTGACTCCGATTGCCTTGAACAAACGATACTTTTCCAACTTGCCGGATTTGTTCAAAAAGGTCTGCACTCCCATATCTATTGCCTTGGTTTCGTTCAAAATCCAAAAGGCTCCGCCTAATATAAGCAGGAAAGCAATGATTCCGGGTGCTTTTTGAAATCCTTTGAAAAAGGCAGACATTATTTCCCATGTTTGAGGTGCTTGTTCGACTTGGGAATATGAGCCGGGAACGATTTGATTCACTACCTTTCCTGACTCGGTTGTTACGGCTTGTCTTGTGAATTCTCCTGCCGGAACGAACCATGTGGCGATTGCTGCAAGGATTATCAGCAAGAAAATAATGACATAAGTGTGTGGTACTTTCTTAAACATTGTTTTGTGTTTTGATTAAATTTCCTATTTCTTTCTTTCGCAAATGCGAACTGACGATGCTCAAAAGCAAGAACAAGACTGCAAGAAACGAAGCGGCTCTATAGATATAGTTTCCGTAGGTTGCATAGAATGTTATCTTGTTTTGCGGTATCAATTCCTGCTTTATCACTGCTTCTTCCCAATATGCGGTTTGTTGTGTTTGCTCTCCTTTTGGCGAAACAAAGCATGAGATTCCCGTATTGGCACTTCGAGCTATCGGACGGCGTGTTTCGATTGCACGAAGCCTTGCAAAAGCGGCGTGTTGTCTGTGTCCGGGAGAGTCTTTCCACCATCCGTCGTTTGTAATTATGAACAGAATTTCCGCACCCTTTCTTGCGAATTCCGCAACATACTCTCCGTCCACCGATTCGTAGCATATCATTGTCGCAGTCTTTGGTTTCGCTTCACTTGTAAAAAGAGTTGCTTTTTCATCTGTGCCAAGCGTTCCTACCGTTCCTCCCAAATCCAATGCCAAATCGCCAAGAAAACCAAGTGCAGACTTGAACGGCATTTTTTCCACAAAAGGTGTAAGTACGCTTTTATGACGTAGCTGACTTGAGGCCTGATTTGTATCTCGGCTTATCTTGATTGCGATATTGCAACATTCGTAATATCGGTTTGAAACATCGCGAAAAGGTCGTGCCGCTTTGGTTACGACGCCTTCGGGCAGGATTCTGCGAGACGACATTCCTGCTATGATTTCCGCTTTCGGGTATTGGTTTTGAAATTTCCTCAGATAATCCACACTCGGCGAAGATTCTATCCTTTCTTCCCAAGCATAATCTTGCAGACAACTTTCAGGGCAGAGTATGAAATCAGTGTTCGGTGTTATCTCTCTTGAAGTTAATTCCACGACCTTATCACATACTTGTCTCGGACTTAAATCGTATTGTTCGTTATAAGGATCCAAGTTTGGTTGAACTGCAATCACTTCTACCGCCTTTCCTTGTTGCGGAACGTATGTAAACCAACGTATTAACGAAACAAAGATTGGCAAAAATAAAATCAAGAAACAGAAAATTGTTTTCAAGAAAGAATTTTTTGAAACTTGATTTGATTTTCTTCTTTCCAAGATTGATTTCAGCAAGGCAAAGATTGCGATGTTGCAAAGCCAAATCCAAAGCGTGCCACCCCCTACTCCGGTGTATTCATACCACTGAACGAGTGCTGGATACTTCGCAAAGCTGTTGCCCGACGCAAGCCAAGGAAAGTTCAAATCCCAATTCAATTGCAGTTGTTCAAAGGCGAGAAAGAAGATTGCAAAGAAGACGTCCGTCCAAGCTTTCCCCACAGCAAAGGAACGCTTACAGAAATGTGCCAATTGAAAGGTCAAGGACATCAAAGCGGCTTCGAAGAACGGTATTGCAACTCCCAAAGGTGTGGAATAAGTAATCCAATACACTGTTGTTGCATTCCATAAAAGGAAAGCAGGATAGGAATAAAGGAATACTTTCCATGAAGTTTTTTTCTCGGGTTTCAGATTGTTGCTTATGCCGTCTTCCATAAGCAAAAGCGGAACAAACGCCACCAACATCAAAGGTGCAAACATCAAATCCCACCATGCGAAAGACAGAATCAATCCGCTGAGTACGGAAGGCAAGATAAGTTTCTTCTTATTCATTATTTTACGAATCCTTTTGGCGTTACGACATTGTTCATCACTACATCAAATTCCTCGACAGGAACATTCTCCACCATTTGAAAGTCGTAACAGATTCCTATCTTGGTGCTTTGTGCAACCGAAAGCAGTCTGTCGTAGAATCCTCTGCCTCTTCCCATTCTGTGTAACTTATTATCAAAGGCTACACCGGGGATTATCATCAATTCTATCTTCTCATAGCTTTCGTATATCTCACCCACAGGCTCAAGGATTCCGAATTGCTCGCCTGCTTTCATCGATTCCATTCCTTGAAACACCCTCAGCACCAAGTCATCTCCCACCACACAAGGCAGAAGTATCGTTTTGCTTTCGTACCATTTCATTATGAAGTCGTGAGTGCAAACCTCATCATCCATAGACCAATATAAGAGTATGGTGTTTGAGCGTTTGAACAATTCGCTTTCTTCGATGTGGGAGAATATCTCTTTGCTTTGAGATTTCTTTTCTTGATCAGGAAAAGCCTTTTTCTTTTCTCTAATCGTCTTTCTCAACTCTTTCTTCTGTTCTTTCAAATCCATTTTGCAAAGATAAGAAAAGAAATCGCTACTCAAACCAAAAACCGAAAAAACAAAACAAGCGTCCGTCCGAATGCTTTCAAGACTTACGCTCGCTATTTAAGATATTGCTTAAAGAAATCTTTTAAGGGTTGTAAATTCTCAGTGTCTAAATTCCAATAATCAGGATTATCAAACAAATAATTTCCATTATTTATATCCAAAGGCTTGCGTATTTTATCCTTTACATCATATTCTGTTTGCGCTTTAATATATGCATGTAACTCTGTCTTCAAGTCAGGAGAGTTATATATAGATTGTTCTCGCTCATCCTTTCTCTTAACGATACATTCCTTATATTTATTAAAACAATTAAAAAAATATTCATGCAAATCCTTGCGTGCAGAAGATTCCATCAAAACTTCTACATCTCCATCGCCTTGATTATTCGGATAAATAAAATATTGAAACGAAACCTTATATTTACTAATTCCTTTCTCTATCCATTCTTTTCTTTTATTATAGCCCCATCCTTTTTTAACAGTATCTGCATCAACTAACACTAAAACCTGAACATTTTTTGTATTTGCTTTACTTATGATATTCATATTAGTTTCATTAAATAGATTTTCTGCACAACCCATCGTTACAATTTCATATTCCTTTCTCTGAAAGTATTTAACTAAAATTGTTTGTATGAAATTATATTCTGTCGTTCCCTTATGCCCTGCTTCGATAAATATCTTATTCATACTACCTTATTTCAATTTCTTGGTTAATAGAATAATCAACACTTTCCAAAGAGTAGTGTAATGCTTTTAATTCATCTTCAGACGTCTTTAATAAACTAAACACTGCAACTTGTTCATCAAATTTACCAAGTGATGTATCTCTTAATCCTTTTATAGAGTCATAATCATGCGTTGTTATAAATAATTGGATATTGTTTTTAATTGCAGCTTTTATGATAACTTTCCAAAGTTTACCCATAACTGAATAATGCAAACCATTACTTATTTCATCAATAAGTAAAACTCCATTTTTACAAACATACAAATGTGTTAGTATTGAAAAAATCTTTCTCGTACCATCTCCCATCATATTTATTGGGATACGCTTTTCCTTTCCAATATCTACAAGTACAACTTCATTAACAAAAGCAAAGCCTTCTACTCGAGGTTCTATACACTTAAGACCTTCTACAATAAAATTTTCATCTTTATTTTTTAAAATATTTTCAAGTGCTTCCTTGTTTCCAAGAAACGCATAATTAGGTGGTATATACGCTGAAATAAAAGAATCTACATATCGTGACGATTTTCCATGCTGTTTTGGAAATTCTATTGTTGTTTGTTGCTCCTTTAAATTAAATTGCAATTTAGAATTATATTGGTTATCATTAATTTTAAAATTAAACATCAACCCATATTCACTTTCTAATTTGTTAGATGCAATACTAACATTACTATCGTCAAAAGAAATATCTCTATTATTTTTTTCATATAACCTTATTGTCAAATCTCGTTTTTCCTCATTTTGCAATAACACCTTTATAGGCAGAGTTGAATCTAAATTATAAAAATTCAATTCAAGATCATTTAAATTTGTTTTGTGATAACTTCTTAATTTATTAACAACTATAGACAAGGTTGGATTTGATAAACCATTTGCTAAAAATAAAGCTTCTAACAAAGTGGACTTCCCACAATTATTTTCCCCCAAGAAAAGATTTATCTGCTTAAAGCCATCTATTGAAGCCTTTTTTATACCTCTAAATCGTTCTATCTCTATTTTCTTAAACATTGATTCTACATTTATTTGACTCTAAACTAACGGACAAATTTACAAAAAAGTTTTTATTTCTTTCATTTTCGCCCTATTTTTATAATCGGAAGTTATTTCTGCTACACCCACCTTTGCTCTAAGGTCAATAAGCATTCTAACCGAAAAAACAAAACGAGCGGTTGGAGAGTGAAAGCCTTATCATCCGGTTTGCCGATGTAGGTTTCGGGTGCATTTTCTGAAATATTATGAAACATTACGGTTGATTGGAATCATTTTCTTCATTATCTCCATGAGCGTTTTTCAATTTCGCTTTCTCGAATTCTGACATCAGGGTGAAAGCAAACCTTAATTCCATATCATCTTCTTCGCCTAATATTTCCAAACTCTTTTCATAATAATATATACTTTTTTTAGGATTTCCCAACTCCCTATAATAATGTCCCAAGGTCGCATAGCATATCACCCAATCTTCATTATAAACACCCGACATCTCACTCTCAAAGATTTCCAATGCCAGATTGACGTAATTTAACATCTCCTCATAATTCTTGATTTCAAGACAATTACACGCAATACTCCCATACACACTTGCCAACTTTATACTTTTCTCACCCTCTATTTCTTTGAAGATTGCAGCCGCTTCTTTGTAATAAGCAATCGCTTTTCTTCTTTTTCTTGCGTCAGAACTTTTCTCTCCCAACTTAACCAATTCTTCTGCTCTCTTAAATTTGTCGTATCTGTCCTCTTGCTTTGAAACAGGCGGAGTCAAACCTGCAGCATTGTTTTCCATATCTTAAATTATTTCAATCAGTCATTCTCTCTATCGATTCAAGACTTCAAAGTTACAATATTTTCTTGTTATTTCGGCAAGTCAAGAAAATGTGTTGCAAAAATGTCGCAAATCCACATTCTCTCTTTGATTGAAAGAAAACAAAACGAGCGTCCGCAAATGCAAAAGCAGGTCGAACGCTCGTTTGTCTTTGAATTAGTTTTAGTATAAATAAAGGAATTATCTTTTAGCCTTTCTTTCTCTATAACGTTCTTCTAATTCATCTCTATACCTTTCTTCTATTTCTAATGGACCTAATATTCTTTGCATTTTTATCTCATCCATTTCTGCATTAGAAATAGCTCGTTCTTTTGCATTTTCCCAAAATTCAATATCTTGCTTATCTTTTTTCAATGTTTCAGAAGCTTTTTCCCATGAATAAGTTTCTCCTTTTTCTATTCTTTCCAAATCTTCAATATATTTATCATGTGCATCTGAGATTTCTCCATCATACAAAGAATCTATGTGTTCATATCTATTATAGTTACTTTGAAAAGCCAATGATGACTCAGGAATGATTTCATCTGTCATTTCTAAGTCTAAATCTACTCCTATATCTAAATCCTCAATATCAAAAGAAGGATCAATCAAGTCTCCTGCAACTGTAGCTGAATCTAAAATAACATCTAATAAATCACTAATATCATTATTCATATCCTAATTAAATTAAATTATCCGACAAATCTAAACAATCGTATATTTCAATATTAGCAGCCATATCTGCTAAACTTATATAATCTAAATTAAAAAGAGTTTCAAAATTCGGTATATAAATACCGGTAGTAGAGAAAAGACCATACCTAACAGTTTTACATGCTATCTTAAAAAGTTGTTTCTTTATTATTTTTTTATTCCTTTGCTCAAATTTATCATAAGCGTTACATAATGCTTCATATTCTTTTATTGATCTTTTATATAGAGTATTCATCAATTTATATTTTGATAATATCTCTTCATCTGTAATCTGCCCGTATTTTGGGAAAAGGAATTTTTCAACTGATGTATTAACCATAATCATAACGGAAGTACCATCTACTATTTTTACATCTTTGTCATAAACACAACTACTATCGTATGATGAAATAGATTTTTGTATTAATGGTAACTTTGGTAAACATGAAGACAATACTTTATCCTTATTTATATCATTATCTCTAAATACATCCAAATGAGGGACAAATAAAATAAATGCAAAAGAACTATTGGTTAATGCCACCAAGTAAAAATTTTGATAGATATCATCTTTCTTTTTAATATTACATAAGTATACATTCTTTTCAGATAATATAAATCTTGCTTTATGTCTTGCATTATAAATGACCTTGTCTCTTTGAGAACCCTCTATCTCGTATTTTCTAACATCATAATCAGACCACGGATCAAAAGTACCTTTTGTTAAATAACTTATCATAATATTATCAATTTATCAATCCTCTTTATATAATTTATTATCACTAAGTGCCTGCAATGCAAGTTCATATATTGGTGGAGCATTATATACATTTGAATAAAGAACGCCACCTCTTCTATTTCTTAAATCAATTTTATCAAGTTGAGCGTTTTCAATTTTACCATTTATTATCCCATCTACCCAGATATATAAATTATTATCAAACGAAAAGAAAATAAATCGAGATCTATGATCTTCATTCTCATTAAGCGACGTCCAATATATATCAATATTATCAAATTCACATTGCATATCAGAAATCAAACCTAACACAAGATTTCTTCTTTCCCACCAATCTGTACTATAGGGTAGATTATTTAATCTTTCTTCAAATTTATTTGCCATCTCTTTTATTATTTTTTTAGTTGTTTTACATATATCCCAAGTCGATTAACTTATTTCTCTCAACTTATAATTCTAGCTCATAAACTCTATGTAATTTATTCTCACAAATTACTGACATTACCATTTGAATTTATTTCACTATAATCTATTCATTAAAAATCTTGATTCTCAATAATTTCTTCTGCATTATAATCTCTATATAATTTATCCTCTTTTAGCAAGCCTATAGCAATTGGTGCAAAAGGTGGCTGATTAGCTATATTTGACGCCAAATTTGTAGCTAACCTTTCTGCAATAAGTTTATCAAGAACATATCCTTCGACAAGACCATTCTCAACTACATCTGTCCACACATAACAATCATCTTCAAATGTAAAAAAGATAAATCTAAATCTTGTTTCCTCTTTTTTATTCAATGAAGTCCAATATATTGCGAATCTATCAAATTCATTATACATGCTATAAATCAATCTTAGCATCATATCTTTTCTTTCTGCCCAATCTGTACTATAGGGTAGATTATTTAATCTTTCTTCAAATTTATTTGCCATCTCTTTTATTAATTTTTTAGTTGTTTTACATATATCCCAAGTCAATTAACTTATTTCTCTCAACTTATAATTTTAGCTCATAAACTCTATGTAATTTATTATCATAAATTGCTGACATTGCCATCGGGTATATAACAGGAGCATTAGCTAAATTAGAATACATAACATCCCCATTATTTCCTTGATTCCAAACTTTATCAAGTTGTGAGCATTCAATAAGTCCTTTTTGAAATCCATCAGACCATATATAAATAGTATCTTCAAGTCCAAAAAGAATAAATCTTGATCTTGATTTAGCATTTTCATCCAATGAAGTCCAATATATTTGGAATGTATTAAATTCATCCAACATATCAACAATTAATTTCAAAATATAACATCTCCTTTCCCACCAATCTGTGCTATAGGGTAGATTATTAAATTTTTCTTCAAATTTATTTGCCATTTCTTTTATTTATTTTTTTACTTTACTTTGCCCAAGTCCCAAAGGCGATATGTATTTCTGAAAACCGTTTTAAGGGAATAGGAACCCTGACTTTAAGGCATAAAAAAGTCGTGGAACTTTTTTTCTTATCCGTGTGTGAGGTCTTCGACTACCTAATTACTCAAATAAGAGAAGCCCACGATTTCACTCGTGAGCGTCCTTGGCTTATTTTTGAGTAATTTGTATGAAAGTGTCGAAGTTTCACACACAAAATTATAAGCAAAAACGCTTTTATATGTCGTTAAAATTTAACTCAGTCTAAATTATAATCATTCTGTTTACCGTTTCCTCCTTTTTTAATTTGGTTTCCAATTCAATTGACAAAGGTATAAAAACTTTCTCATACGACAAAATAATCTCTCGCAAAGTTCGCGAAATCGCAATGAGCTCTGAGCCTTGAGCAGTGGGCTTTGGGCGTTGAGCGGTAAGCTTTGAGAATCATTTAAGCAACTTTCGGCTCGCTTCTCTCTGCTCATAGCTCATTGCAAGCAAGGTTTGCGGACTTTGCGTCTTTGCGTGAGACTCCTGAATTTTACTCTCGGAATTTTTCCGCTAACTGGTACTGGTAGTATCGCTAACTGATACTGGTAGTATCGCTAACTGGTACTGGTAGTATCACTAACTGGTACTGGTAGTATCGCTTACTGATATTAGTAGTACCACTTACCGGTACCGGTAGTACCAATAAGCGGTTTTTTTTTGATACGGCATTTGGTGATTGTTTTGCTTTGAGAGAAAAGAAAAAGGAGGACTTTCGCCCTCCTTTGTTCGGTTTAGTAGCCGAAGATTTCTTCTAATGTAAGTTCTTTTACTTTGCCGAATTTCTTCAAGGCTTCCATATCGACTTGCTCTTTGTTGCCAAGAACGACGTAAGTCCTATGTGCTTTGTGGAATTTCTTGCGGTTGAATTCTTTGATGTTGTCAAAGTTTATTCCTTGCAAAGCTGTGTAGTAGTGTTGCATACTGTTGGAAGGTCGAGCGTAAAGTCTGTCGTTCAGGAATGAAGATATGACGGATTGTCCTTTGATTCTCTGTGTTCTGACGTTGTTCAAAGTGGATTCTTTTGCCAAGTTGAAGTTTGCTTGTGCTTCCGGCATGCTGTCCAACAACATATTGAATGTTTCAAAGGCTTCTATTACTTTGTCGTTTTGTGTTGCTATGTGTGCGAAGTTGTAGTCTTTCATTCCTTTTTCGCTTCCCGGCACATAGCGTGAAGAGGCTTGATATGCCAATGAGCGTTTCTCTCTCATTTCTTGGAAAACGATGCTGTTCATGCTTCCTCCGAAATATGCGTTGTACATTGCCGCCACTGCTCTTTCGGCTTCTGAGTATTCGTCTGCAACAATGAACATACGGCAATAGGATTGCTTTGCAGGATAGTTTACAAACAATACTCTGTCTCTGCCTATGTTTGGAATGTCTGTAGGTTTTTGATTGGCGGTTTTTGTAGGTTTGGCTTCCATTTTGTGATTCTTTTCAAGGAATGCCATTAAGGCTTCTATCGTCATATCGCCGTAATATCTTATTTGTTCGGGATATAACTTCAAGTCTTTGATTTGATTGCACAATGTGGAGGCTGTGATTTTGTTTATTTCTTTATCTGAAAGCAATGTGCGGTGTGCTCCTTTTTCTCCCAACAAGGCGTATGATGAAAGTGCGGAGAAGCAAGATGATTGTTTATTCTTGGCATCTTTTCTGTTCTTTAGCAATTGTGCTTTCATGTCTTCGACTATTTTTTCGTCAATCATAGGATTTGCAAGCAGGTCTTCAACTATTTCTAAGGCGTCCGACATATTTTCTGTCAAGCCTTCGATTGTTACAAAGGTCTCTTTGCCTGTTGAACGTATGGAAAAACTACTTGCAAGGTTGAATAGCTTTTCTTGTATTTGCTCTTGAGTTTGGAAAGGTGTGTATAGGTACTTTTGATAGTTGCCTAAGAGTTGCAGATATTTGTTTTCCCATGTTCCTACTTTGTAGCAGAATGTCAGGCTGTATCTTGAGTTGTCTTTATTCCTTACATAAAGCAACTCACTGCCGTTTTCCATTTTCTCTATCGTCAAATCTTCCGAGTAGTTTACGAATTCGGCTTCTATAGGTGTGGTTTTGGTGTTTTTTATCTTGGTAAAGAATGCCGATTCTGCGTCTCGGTTGATTTGAATTGGGGTGATAGGCGGTTTTTCCACCTTTTCGATTTCGGCTGCTTCGCCTTGGGTTTTTCTAACTATCACATAGTTGTTGCTTTTGAAGGTTTTGTTGGCAAAGGCTACGATTTCGTCTTTGGTTATCGAACGCATGGTTTCTATTTTATTGACTTCATCTGCCCAATTCTTGTTTGCCATGTAAGCTCTTGCCATTTTCATTGCTCGAGAAGAGTTGCTCTCCAAGGCTTTTATCTCTTGCAATTGCATATTGTTGATTGCGGCTTGTAAGATTCCCTCATCCCAATTGCCTTTCTTCAATATATCTACCTGTTGCAACATAATGTCTTTTGCTTCCTCTAAACTTTGTCCTGCTTTCGGGTATGCCTGCAAAAGAAATCCTGTGTAGTCGTTCAATCCGTAAGTTCCGCTGTTGGCTCTTGCTACAAGATATTTTTGATTTACGTTTTTATCAATCAAACCTGTGGAACCGTTGTTCAAAACCCAGTCAATCATTTCTGCCAATAGGGCTTCTCTTGATGTAGAACCTGCATTGATTCTGTATGCTATTGTGATGTAAGGTGCTTCAACGCCTTTTACTTCTACTTCTTTTATCTTTGTTTGTTCCGGTTCGTAGGTAAACTCAAACGGAGTCAAAGGTGAGGATTTTAGTTTGCCGAAATATTTTTCTATAACTTTGATTGCTTTGTCCGGATCGAAGTCTCCGCTCATTGCAATGCAGTAGTTGTTCGGTACATAATACTTTGCGTGAAATTCTCTGATGTTTTTCAATGACGGATTACGCAAATGTTCTGCTTCTCCCAAGGTTGTTTGTTGTCCGTATGGGTGTGAAGGGAATAAAGCCTTAAGCATTTCTTCTCTAACCTTTCTTGCTTCGTTGGTAAGGCTCATATTCTTTTCCTCATATATGGTTTCCAATTCTGTATGGAAGAGTCGCAAAACCGGATTCGAGAATCTGTCGGCTTGTATCTTTGCCCAATTTTCCAATTGGTTTGATGGAATATTCTCTTGGTAGAATGTATAGTCGTTACTTGTTGCTGCATTCGTTCCTTTTGAGCCAATGAAACTCATCATCTTGTCATATTCGTTGGCTATTGCAAAGCCTGAAGCTATGTATGACAAAGAGTCTATTTGCTTATACAAGGCAGTTCGTTTTTCTTTGTCTGTTTCTTGACGATAAACCTCATAAAGGTTCTCTATTTGTGCTATATATTTTTGTTCTTCTGCCCAATTTGTTGTTCCAAAGTTTGAAGTGCCTTTGAACATCATGTGCTCGAAATAGTGTGCAAGGCCGGTTGTCTCTTTCGGATCGTTCTTACTTCCTACTCTGACGGCAATGTAGGTTTGTATTCTCGGCTCGAATTTATTCACGGACATATACACTTTTAATCCGTTGTCAAGAGTGTAAATCCTGACTTTCATAGGGTCGTTCTCTATTGTCTCATACTTTTGTGCAAAAAGATTCGTGCATAACAAAAGTCCGACAATCAATAACATTAATCCTCTGATTTTTCTCATCGTCTTTATTATTTTATTCTGTTTTTTAATTATACAATTTATTGTTTACAAACTGCAAAGTAACATAAAATTTGTGTAAATACAAAAAAAAGAGAGCCTTTTATTTGAAAAAAGCTCTCCGAAATCTCCGGGTGCGAGATGGGATTTGAACCCACGACCCTCAGGACCACAATCTGATATTCTAACCAACTGAACTACTCGCACCGTCACTTTTGCGGGTGCAAAGATACAAAGATTCCATAAATCCACAAAACATTTCGCATCTTTTTTTTGAGAAATTCAGTCGATGAAGTGGTATTTCAATAAACTTTTAGCGGATTTATCTAAGTCTTTCTGAGGATCTGACCAATTTTTCATCCTTTCTTATTGCTTGTTGCGACAAAATCAACAATATGATTTGGGCAATCGGGAAATAAGTACTTGTTCCGTAAATAATCTTTGTTATAGTTACATTCTTCTCTGCCAAAGCCGACACTTGTGCATCAATAATCCATAAAAACAACAGCCCGGCGTAAATAACGCTTAACAAAAATGCAACTGCAACCACTTTGATCTGTCTCATTCTATTCTTGTACATGAATACCGCTATCAAAGATAATAATCCCACAACCACAGGAAAAGCAATTGCATTCCAAGCTATGGTGGTTTGAGGTATGTATGTAGCCTCTGCAGACACCGTTTTAGGTATAAGGTTGTATAATGCAGGATCGTATCCTGAACATTCGAAAATCGCCAACGGAAAAACAAAACTCAATCCACTGAGAACAGCCACCACCAATAAGTAAAGGCTTTGTATTCTTTGTATCATATCATTTTCTTATTAAAAAAAGAGGAATCGACTATGCGTTCTGCATAGTCAATTCCTCAAACCAAACTATTTATTCTTATCACCACTTACTCATGTCTTTTAATACATTCCTCCCATTCCGGCAGGTGCTTGCGGCATTGCAGGTGCTTCTTCTTTAATCTCAGATAGAACACACTCTGTTGTCAATATCATAGACGCAATCGAAGCCGCATTCTCTATAGCCACTCTTGCAACTTTCGTAGGGTCGATTACACCGGACGCATGTAAGTCTTCATAAACTTCGGTTCTTGCATTAAATCCGTTATCGCCGGACAACTCCTTCACTTTATTGACAACAACACTTCCTTCCATGCCTGCGTTTGCAACGATTTGGCGAAGAGGTTCCTCCAATGCTCTTCTTACAATTTGAATACCTGTTTGCTCATCATCATTTTCGCCTTTCAAATCATCTAATGCAGAAATTGCTCTAATGAATGCAACACCTCCACCAGGGATTATACCTTCTTCCAAAGCAGCTCTTGTTGCGTGCAAAGCATCATCAAATCTGTCTTTTTTCTCTTTCATTTCCACTTCAGAGGCTGCTCCAACGTAAATAACAGCTACTCCACCTGCCAATTTGGCTAAGCGTTCTTGTAATTTTTCTCTGTCATAATCTGATGTGGTTTTTTCAATCTGTGCACGGATTTGATTAACCCTTGCTTCGATTGCAGATTTCTCTCCTGCTCCTGAAACAATTGTTGTATTGTCTTTATCAACGGTTACTTTCTGAGCAGTACCCAACATTGTCAAATCAGCATCCTCCAATTTGTAACCTTTTTCCTCTGAAATGACAACACCTCCTGTAAGGATAGCTATGTCTTCCAACATTTCTTTTCTTCTGTCGCCGAATCCAGGTGCTTTAACTGCAACAATCTTCAAAGAACCTCTCAATCTGTTTACAACCAATGTAGCAAGAGCTTCTCCTTCTATGTCTTCGGATATTATAAGCAATCCTCTTCCTGTTTGAACCGTTTTTTCCAATATAGGAAGCAATTCTTTCAAATTAGAGATTTTCTTATCGTAAATCAAGATATAAGGATTTTCGTATGTTGCTTCCATCTTCTCAGTGTTGGTTACAAAATACGGAGACAAATATCCTCTGTCAAATTGCATACCTTCAACAACCTTAACTGTTGTATCCAATCCTTTCGCTTCTTCAATGGTTATGACGCCTTCTTTCTTCACTTTATCCATTGCTTCAGCTATCATGCCACCTATAAATTTGTCATTATTGGCTGAAATAGTCGCTACTTGCTCTACTTTTTCCTTTCCTTCGCCTATTGCTCTTGAGCGAGCCTTAAGGTCAGCCACTACCGCAGCAACTGCTTTGTCTATACCACGTTTAAGATCCATAGGATTAGCTCCTGCAGTTACGTTCTTGATTCCTGTATTAACTATAGCTTGTGCAAGAACAGTAGCAGTAGTTGTCCCATCTCCTGCTTGGTCATTTGTTTTTGATGCGACTTCTTTTACAAGTTGAGCACCCATGTTTTGAATCGGATCTTCCAATTCAACTTCTTTTGCAACAGATACTCCATCCTTTGTAATGTGTGGAGCACCGAATTTTTTATCTATTATAACGTTTCTTCCCTTTGGTCCTAATGTTACTTTGACTGCGTCAGCCAATGCATTGACACCTTGACGCAATTGTTCGCGTGCTTCTGTGTTGAATATTATGTTTTTAGCCATTTGATTAAATTTTTAGTTTTGTTTAATATGTTAAATAATTGCGTAAATATCGTTTTCTCTCATTATTAAATAATCCGTTCCTTCTATATTGATTTCTGTTCCGGAATATTTACCATAAAGAATCTTATCTCCAACTTTTACAGTCATCGGTTCATCTTTTTTTCCGCAACCAACCGCGACAACTTCACCTGTCATTGGTTTTTCCTTTGCTGTATCAGGGATTATAATGCCTGATGCTGTTTTTTGTTCTACTTCTGCAGGTTTTACCAAAACTCTGTCAGCTAATGGTTTTACATTTACTTGTGCCATTTCAATTTTCCTATTTTATTGTTACTGTTTATTTAATTCTTAAATCTTTGTTTTATTTCAAAGTTTCATTCTCTTAATTGCGAAAAACGTGCCAAACAAAGAACTCTGCCATTTTGACATATCAAAACAACGCTTTATGCAAAAAGGTCATCATTAACTGACGACCTTTATTCCCTATTGCAAAGCGTTAAGTTGTTCTTGTAAGGTCAAGAGTTTTTGTTCCGCATCCGAAAGTTTCTTCTTTTCCATTTCAACAACTTTTTGTGGAGCTTTGTTCACGAAACTCTCATTCGACAATTTCTTTTCGACAGAAGCCTTAAAACCTTCGAAATATTTTATTTCGTCCATTATCTTTTTGATTTCATCTTCTTTATTGATATTGTCGGCAAACGGAACAAACACCTCCATTGTTCCAACCATCTTTGTAATTGCTTTTTCTATCTTTTGCTCACAAACAGACAAAGTTTCAAGATTACACAACTTGGAAATAATCGACGCATACTTTGTTACAATTTCCGCATTCTTTGTTTGAGTATAATAAACCTCCAAAGCATTTTTCTGAGCTATGTTTTTCTCATTTCTTATCATTCGTATGACAGAAACGAATTCTTGAACAAACTCAAATTCTTTCAACAAAGACTCGTCGTATTGCTTGGACTCAGGCATTTGTGCCAACATTATGAAATCGTCTTTCTCTCTTATGAGATGATAAATCTCTTCTGTAACAAACGGCATGAACGGATGAAGAATTTTCATCAAGCATTCCATTATGTCAAGTGCCTGTTCATAAGTCGTTTTGTCCATAGGCATTTGATATGCCGGCTTTATCATTTCCAAATACCAAGAACAGAAATCGTCCCAAATGAATTTATAAACTCTCATCAAAGCTTCCGATAGCCTATACTTTGAAAAGTCATCTTCCAACAAAATCAAGGTATCACTTATCTTTGCCTCAAACCATTCTGTTGCCAATCGGGACGTCTCACTTTGAGGAATATCTTCAACCTTTTGAGACTTCAACAATCTCAAAGCATTCCATATTTTATTGGAAAAGTTTCTCCCTTGCTCGCAATAGCTTTCATCGAAAGGCAAATCATTACCTGCAGGCGACGCAAGCAACATTCCCATTCTTACTCCGTCAGCTCCGTATTTCTCAATCAACTCTATGGGGTCGGGACTATTGCCGAGACTTTTGCTCATCTTACGTCCCAATTTATCTCTTACTATACCCGTAAAGTAAACATTCTTGAACGGCACTTCTTTTCTGTATTCCAATCCTGCCATTATCATTCGAGCCACCCAAAAGAAAATAATCTCAGGAGCCGTTATCAGATCATTCGTAGGATAGTAGTATTTAATCTCTTCGTTGTCCGGATTCCTTATTCCATCAAACACACTCATCGGCCATAGCCAAGAAGAAAACCAAGTATCCAAAACATCCTCATCTTGCTTCAAATCATTGAGCGTATAATTTTCTTCAGGGAACAATGCGTTTGCTTTTTGCAATGCCTCCTCTGCACTTTTTGCCACAACAATTTCTTTATTCGGAAGATAGTATGCAGGTATTCTTTGTCCCCACCAAAGTTGTCTTGAAATACACCAATCTTTCACATTCTCCATCCAATGTCTGTAGGTGTTTTTGAACTTAGCAGGATGGAATTGAATAGTATCATTCATTACTACTTCTAAGGCCGGTTTTGCCAAATCGGACATTTTCAAGAACCATTGTAATGACAATTTCGGTTCTATCACCGCATTTGTTCTCTCTGAGCAACCAACATTATTCATATAATCCTCAACCTTCACCATCAAACCGGCATCCTCCAAATCCTTTGCAATCTTCTTTCGACAGTCAAAGCGATCCATACCCTTATAATCGCCACCATTGTCATTCAAAGTGCCGTTATCATTGAACACATTTATGGTTTCCAATTTATGTTTCAAGCCAAGGTTGTAGTCGTTTATATCATGGGCAGGGGTTATCTTCAATGCACCTGTACCAAACTCCCTATCCACATATTCGTCAAAAATAACAGGAACGCTCCTTCCAACCAATGGCACAATCAAACGCTTACCCATCAAATCGGAATAACGTTCGTCTTCCGGATGTACGCAAACAGCTGTATCTCCGAGTATGGTTTCCGGACGCGTTGTGGCAACTGTCACAAATTTATCAGAGCCTTCAACCATGTATTTAAGGTAATACAACTTCGATTGTTGCTGTTTGAATATCACTTCTTCATCACTCAAAGCCGTCAGTGCGACAGGATCCCAATTAACCATTCTTACACCGCGATATATCAAGCCTTTGTCATACAGATCCACAAAAACATCGATAACAGAATCGTACAACGGTTTATCCATCGTAAATTTCGTTCTTTCCCAATCACAAGACGCCCCGAGCTTACGCAGTTGTTTGAGAATTATTCCTCCATGTTTTTCTTTCCAATCCCAAGCATGCTCAAGAAATTCTTCGCGAGTCAAATCTTTTTTCTCGATTCCATCTTCTTTAAGTTTTGCAACCACTTTTGCCTCTGTTGCAATGGAAGCATGATCTGTGCCGGGCACCCAACAAGCATTAAGACCCTTCATTCTCGCTCTTCGCACCAAAACATCTTGGATTGTATTGTTCAACATGTGTCCCATATGCAACACGCCGGTAACATTAGGCGGTGGAATAACAACAGTAAAAGGTTTGCGATTATCCGGTTTCGATTCGAAGCATTTATTTTCTATCCATTTAGAATACCATTTTTCCTCAACGGATTTTGATTCGTATTTACTTGCTATCTCTGACATTTTAACTTTAACTTAAGATTCAACTTGCAAAGATAAGAAAAAGAAAATTAACCCTGCGTTTGCGTTCAATAAAATCGCATTTCATTTTTCTAAAACGAAACATTAGAAAAAACTTTTTTGACGATATATCTGTTTTTTATCGGATAGTATTACGCTTATGTCAAAAAAAATAAATAGTTTTGCAAAAGATTTTAGAATATTAACATTGAAAAAACACGAAATATTATGGCATTAGAAATTACAGACGCTTCGTACAACGAGGTATTGGCAGAAAAAGACAAATTGATTGTTATAGATTTTTGGGCTACGTGGTGCGGTCCTTGTCAAAAGGTTTTACCGATCATAGAAGAGCTTTCCGCTGAATACGAAGGAAGAGTAATCATCGGGAAATGCGATGTTGATGGAAACAATGACATAGTTGCTCAATACAGAGTAAGAAACATTCCTACGGTATTGTTTATCAAGAACGGAGAATTGCTTGACAAATTAGTGGGAGCAAATCCTAAGAGTGCATTTGTTGAAAAAATCGAAAAATATCTATAATTCCATGACGGATGATCAAATGGTGAAAAATCGAATCTTAATTCGGTTTTTTCACCATTTGTTTTTTTTAATGGTTTCTTATGATAGGAGAATCCGAGAACTTCACTCGTTACAATTCGATCGAATTTAAGACTGACAAAATCGTCGAAGGCTTTCTCACGGGGCTGCACAAAAGTCCTTTTCATGGCTTTTCAGTTGAATTTGCCGAACATCGGCTATATAATTCCGGAGAATCGACACGACATATCGACTGGAAGCTATACGCCAAAACAGATAAGATTTTTGTAAAAAAATACGAAGAAGAGACCAATCTAAGATGCCTTTTAGTGTTAGACACATCTTCTTCCATGCATTTCCCGTTTGGCAAGACTCCAACTTTCGAACAACCAAACAAATTATCATTTTCCGTCTTTGCATCAGGCTGTCTGTGTCATCTTTTGCACAGACAACGAGACGCTTTCGGATTGGCACAAATCAATGACCGTATCGACTTACTCTCGGAAATAAAAACAAATTTTGCACACAAACAACGCACTTTCACTATACTTGAACAATTACTCGAAAACAAAGAATCGAAAAACGCCCTGACAAACATAGCGAATCCTCTGCACGAAATAGCCGAGCGAACACACAAACGCAGTCTCATAGTCATATTCACAGACCTTTTTTCCACGATTTCGTCTGATGAAGATTTGATAAAATCCCTGCAACACTTGAGATACAACAAACATGAAGTCATTCTGTTTTATGTCTATGACGAAAGCAAAGAAGTCGAACTTGACTTCAAAGAACGGCCTTACAGATTCGTAGATGCAGAAAGCGGAGAAGAAGTCAAAATCACGCCTTCGCAACTAAAAAACAGATATTCCGAAAAAGTGAAAGAAAAAATCACAAACATGAAACGCCAATGCAACAATTTGCAAATCGACTTTGTTAAAGCAGACATAAACAAAGGATTTGACCAAATCATGTTGCCGTTTTTACTTAAAAGAAGCCGACTTAAGTAAATAAATATCAATTCGGCTATATATCAATTCGTTTTTTATTGTTACTTTTGCAGATTATCTGAAACAAAGAAACAAAATTCGGAAATCAAGAACCGATTTTACGAAACAAAGAAAAATAAAAACAAATCATTATAAAAAATGAGAAAAAGAGTATTAGGAACATTAGTTATCGGCATTGGAATTTTGATGTCCGTATCTTGCGGCAGCATAAAGACGATGCAAAAGAAGCATGACACGGTACGTTACCAGATTTCCCCAAATCCGATGGAGGCTCACGGAGATAAGGTAATCGTAACCATAAACGGGAACATTCCGGAAAAGTATTTCCAAAAGAATGCCGTGGTTTACTTGCAACCTGTTTTGACTTGGGAAACGGGAGAAGTCATTTTGTCTCCGATGAACTTGAAAGGCTCTAAAGTGGAAGGCAATGGCAAAACCATAGAAAAAGGAAGCGGAGGACGATTCGTTTACAAAGACACCGTCGCTTACAGACAAGGCATGGAGAGTGCCAAGTTATTCCTTAATCCAATCGCATACAAGGCTGACGAAGTCAACGAAGCAAATGCTACATGGAGCGAAGCGATGGAAAATCCGGGAGCAATAAAACTTGGAAACGTTAAAATAGCTGAAGGAATCAACTCCACATCGAACAGAGTCGACATAAGAGGAGATTTAAGCATGGCTCCTGCAAATTATACCGTAAGTTCCGATGAGATAATGACTACCGACATTTACTTCACCGTGAATATGTCCGACTTGAACTGGAATAACAACCTCAACAAGAAGATGGACGCAAAGCGAAGCTACGAAAGCATGAAGAGCTACATCGTAAACAACCAAGTTCCTCGCCAAATATTCGTCAATGCGTGGGCTTCACCGGAAGGAGAAGAGACTTTCAACATCGGACTTTCAAAGAAGAGAGCAGAAACCACCGTTAACTTAGTGGATAAGATGCTTACAGAAGCCTTGACCGAAAGAGCAAAAGCAGAAAACATCAAAAAGAACGACATAAAGAAGTATGTAGAGCAAGCAAAGCAAGATGTTGTAATCACTTCCAGTGCAAAGGGAGAAGACTGGGAAAATTTCATACGCTTGGTTGAAGGTTCATCATTGAAAGAAAAGAATACAGTCATCAACGTCGTTAAATCACAACCCGATAAGATAAGAAGAGAACAGGAAATCCGTAACATGTCAGTTGTTTTCACACAGATAGAAGATGAAATCCTGCCTACATTGCGTCGTGGTGAGATTGCATTCAATTTCTCAGGCGTTCAAAAAACAGAACAAGAGATTGCAAAGATGGCAATGTCCGATCCTGACAAATTGACTTACGATGAGCTTATGTACGCAGCAACACTCACTCACAACTATGCAAGCAAATTGCAAATCTATACTGCGGCAACCGAACGCTTTGCTTCAGAATGGGGCGGTTGGAACAACGCAGGAGCAGTTGCTTTGTACTTGAATCAATTGGAAGACGCAAAACGTTTCTTAGAAACAGCAAATAAGCTTTCTCCAAATAACGGAGAAATTCTTTCAAACCTTTCATTATTGAGCTTAGCCTTGAAAGACACCGATGCAGCAAGCGACTACGTACAACAATCAATCGCAGCCGGTAACGAGCAAGCACAAATGAACGAAGCAATCGTTTTAATGAAGCAAGGCAAATATGAAGAGGCTGCAGAGAAACTTGACGGCAGAAAATGTACATACAACCTTGCATTGCTACAACTTTTAACAGGAAACACAGGAAATGCAATCCGTACATTGGACTGCTGCATGGACCAAACGGCTGAAGTTTACTATTTGAGAGCTGTTTGTTATGCAAGATTGGATGACGTTCCGGGCTTGATAAAGAACCTTAAGGAAGCATGCAAACAAGAACCTGCATACAAATATCAAGCAAAGAATGATTTGGAATTCAAGCGTTATCAATCATTGATAGAGTTCCAAGACATCATAAACAACTAAAATATTTCGATATTTATTGAATAGCGGATGCGTTCGGGATACTTCTCGTACGCATCTTTGTTTTAGTGCATTTATTCAAAGCGAAGGCATCTCGAAACCAAAGATTCACCCCTCCAAATCAAAGATTCGCTGAAACGAAACAAAGAAACACTTTTACGATTCTATCTTCTGAATTTGCTTGGACTTACACCGGTAACTCTTTTGAATAGTTTTGAAAAAGCGGTAAGAGAATTAAAACTCATTTCTACAGCGATCGCTTCAACAGATAAATCAGTTTTACAAAGCAATCTTTTACTTTCAGTAATAATACGCTCATCTATATGAGACCTTATGGTTCTTCCTGTCTTTTTTCTCAAAAGAAGATTTAAATATCCCTTAGAAAGACCCATTTCTTCAGCATAAAAATCAACTGTTCTTTCTTTGAAATAATTCTCTTCCAACAAAAGTAAGAACTTTTCGCATTTTCCATAATCCTCTACGGAATTAACAGCATATATTTTATAGAAAAAGAAATAATAACGATAGATATTAAAATGAGTAAACGCCTCTAATCTGTAAGGATTGTCAATTGCATTTAGAATTTCCTTTGCTCCAAACACATAATGTTTTGCATCTCTTATATCTTTATCTAAAACCAAATTACTAAAAGGTTGAATCTTCATCTTAGAGTGCAAAGAAACATTCTTAGCGTGAGTTTCTAAAAGTTCTCCTCTTACATTTTTAGAAACAATAAGTATATAAATAACGGGATTATCACAAGAAATAAACCTAAATTCGCTATCCGGCTGAAAAACCAATGCAGTTGGAGATGTAAGAACATATTTTTCTGCATTCAACTCAAAACAAAATTCTCCACTTTCAAAAAATATATCAACAAAATACTCCATTGTATATCTTTTGTAATCATTTTTGAGAATTTCAATATCCTCACAATACATTACATCATAACCTATTTTTCTATTCTGTTCTGTTTTGTCGAATATTTCTTTCCAATCAAGTCTTTCAACTGCAATTTTCATTTCTTTTTCAACAACTAAATTCTGCGACAAATTTACATACTTTATTTTAATTAAAAAACACAAATATTCAAAATAGGAAAATTCCTGTTCTATATCGGAAAAACATAGTAAAAAAAGGAAATAACTCGTTCAAAAACGGAAAAAAAATTAAAGTTTTTTTGTATACTTTTGCAAACGAAATTTCAAACAAAATTTTTGGTACCAAAAAACAAGCAGAAATAAGAATAAAAATAAACACAAAAAATTATTAAAAAATAACAATTTAAAAAGTAACATCATGGCAAGAATTAACAAAGTTCTATTAGCAGTATTTCTATTGTGCAATATGAGTGCAATAGGACAAGTCAGTATAAAAGATTATGAACACGATGAAAATTGGTATGTATTACCAGAAGATTCTAAGTATTCATTAAATAACTTTGTTGAATTTTATAAAAATTCATTTTCGTTATCGTCATATGATTCATTTGTTATAGATACAATGGATTTAGACGAACAATTAGCAGACTCAAACATAGCAGTTTATAAATTAAAGCACTACTTTAATAACATAGAAGTAGAAAACTCACAAATGATAGTTTTTTCCAAAGCAGGTAGTGTACAATTTGTATATGGAGAAGTTTTTGAAGATATTGCAAAATATATAGATGTAACAACAAAAACAATTCCAAAAGACATTTCTCAAGATGCCGCGTTAAATTATGTAGGAGATAACTTTGCATGGCAAGATACAAATTTAGAAAATTACATAAAAGAATTGACCGAAGACAGTACTGCAACATTCTATCCATCATTTTCAAATCAAAAGATAAGAAAAATAAATGGCATTCCTTACCTATTAGACGAATGGGGAATAACAACCTATGACACAATCAACGGATTACAAACTATATTTGTGTATGTAAACCAATATGACGCACAAATAGTAGATAACCTCGTAAAAAAGAATGATTTAATTGATAATTGCAAGGAAGAAGGAGAAGTAATCACACTATATTATGGTCGTAAATATGACTTGGAAACCAAATGGGTTGCTCCGTGGACGTATAAACTAAAAAATTGTGATAAAATACATTCAAGCCATAAGATGTTTAATTATTTTGGAGTACGAATTCATACCTCTTTAACTGATTCAGATAACGTATGGACATCAGTAGAAGAACGTCCTGTTACAACTGCACATTGGGCTGCGTGCAAAATACAAGATTATTTCAATAATGCATTTGGAATCAATGGTTTGGGAGGAAAAGAAATACAAATAGAAGCAGGTATTGATAGTGATGAAGCTAATTATACTGAAGTAAATTACATTCAAGGAGTTTCACAAATGGGATCATTTAATCGTATTAGATTAGGTATAAATTATAGACAAACACGAAATCATTATACTGCCGTTGATTTGATAGCTCATGAATATGCACATGGGATTATAAGACATAGTTCTAGCTTGGTTTCATATGGTGAACCAGGAGCTTTAAACGAATCTTTTGCTGATATCTTTGCAAATTTAGCAGAAAGATCTATATTAGAAAGAAATGATTGGAATTTTGGAGAAGATTTAGGTGCTGTATTTAGGGATTTATCTAATCCAGATTGTAGTTATTACCAAGGATATAATTGGGCAGATCCTTTAAATTTATATTCTGATTATGGCGGTGTTCACACAAATTCAGGAGTACAAAGCAAATGGTTCCAATTGATTTTTGACGAAATTGGTTTAGAAAACGCAATAAAATTAGTAAAATGGACTGAAAGATTTTTAAATCCTACCTCACAATACAGAGATTCTAAGAATATAAGCATATATTTATCTCAAGTATTCTTTGGAAAATGTTCTGACGAACATAAAGCAGTTGTTGATTCTTGGTATGAGGTAGGCGTTTCTCCACTTAATTCTAATTTCTATTGTGATACAAAATATCATATTATGCCTAATCTTAAGGTAGCACCAAAAATGGAAAGCAAGAGATGTGAAACGAATAACATTTATCCAAATCCTACGCGTGATTTTGTAAATATAGAATTACAAGAAGATGGTTTAGTGGAAATAATAGATACAAATGGTAAAGTAGTTAAATCATTAGAATTATCATCTGGTGTAAATAATGTAAATGTTAGTGATTTGCCAAATGGTGTTTATAATATAAAGACAAAAGATAGCGTTAGTAAGTTAGTAATTTCAAAATAAACAGATTATGAAACGTACATTAGTATTATTAGTTGCACTCTTTATGTGCGGTGTTGCAGTTTCACAAGAAAAAGAAAAGAAGTTCACACTTAGCATTCAAGAGAATTTGTTGCCTTTTGCTGATGCAAGTTATTATTTAGACATGTATGATGACGATAATAGAGTTCCTTGTAAACTTCATTTCTTAAATTGGTTACCTACTTTTGAATTGGATTATGATAATAAGTTCTCTGCGAGATTGAGATTTAATGTCTTATACGCAGACGAAGGAGTAGGACTTTTTGATCCTTTTGTAGTTAATTTTATGGAACCTTACAAAGTTAATTATTTCAATCACGATATAGCAACTTCAACTTCTGTTACCTTGGGTTATAATTTCATAAACAAATCAAAAGCTCACAGATTAAAAGCAAGTGCAATTTTTGGTGCAGTTTACACTTATAAAGACTATTATTATGGCTATGAATATGCAGATCCGATGAATCATAGGGATAAAGAAACTTATCTTTTACCAACAGAAAGATCTTGGCATTTCCAAATTGGAGCAGAGTTGTCTTATCAATATTTCTTGCCATGCACTAGTTATCGTTTAGGATTCGGTGCAAGTTACGAACTTTCTTACTCAAACTACAATCCACAACAAACTATTGGAATGTTAAACCTTAACGTAAGCTGGAAACTCTTTAACTTCTAAGAGTAAAATAAAACGAAGAATTAGATAAAATAACTCTTTGAATTAAGAAATTCTTTCAAAGAGTTATTTTTGTAAATCAAAGATTCGCTGAAACGAAACAAAGAAACATTTCGCTGAAATCAAGAAAGAATTTACTGAACTTCTTATTGTGCCAATGTGTTTTCGAGGAAAATCACTATTTTTGCAAATTAAACCTGATTTTTATCAATATGAGACGTTTGATTATAAGGAATTTTGGTCCTATTAAAGAAGCTAATCTTAATTTTGGAAGAGTTAATCTGATTACAGGCTTGCAAAGTTCGGGTAAGAGTTGCATTTTGAAAACTGCATGCTATTGCACTTGGGTTGAAAAGCGTTTACAACTCTCTCAAAATATGGAAGAATTCAAAGAATCAACTTCTTTTATTGATAAGATGACAGATTATTTTCAGATAAAGGGCTATGTACAGGAAAATACATACATTGAGTATGAAACTTCTTATCTTAAATTCAGCTATAACCATTCTTCGCAAACCTTTACAAAGCGCTGGAAGAAAAAACGTTGGGAATACACACGTCCAAAAGTCAGTTATGTTCCTGCTGATAGGAATTTGGTTGCCTCTATTCCTGCTTGGAGTGCTTTACCCGTAGGAGAAAATATGTTAGAGTTTATGTCAAATTGGGATAAGGCTCGTAGGTTTGTAAGAAAGGAAGAAAATTTTCTCAAACTCGGTTTGTCATATTCTTATGATAATGCTACAAATACGGATAACATTGTGTTGAGAAATGGAAAATCGCTATTGCTTAAAGAAAGTTCAAGCGGTGTGCAATCCCTACTGCCAATGTATGTTCATTTAGACTATCTTGCGAATAGGCAATACCAAGATGATAACAGCAATGTGTCTTATGAGGCAAAAAATCAATTTGATATTTTGCTGCCTGCAATACGCAAAACTTTATCTAATAAAATGACAATAGCTGATGAAAAACTTATTTATCGCAATTTTGCAAACATCAATCACAGTGAAATATTCCTTGAAGAGCCTGAGGCAAATCTTTTCCCCCCTACACAATGTCAATTTGTTAAATGGCTTCTTGAATCAACAGAAGAACATAATGATGTTATATTTATTGCTACACATAGTCCATACGTATTAAATGAAATCATTAAAAATGATCCTAATAATTTAGAAGTTTTCTTTACGCATGCCTTTGAGCAGGAAGATGGATTATATTCTGTAAAACAACTTTCAAAAAAGGAAATTGATGAAATATATAGTGGAGGGATAGATTTGTTCTTTAATTTTGAATATTACGTGTAATGGAAAAACTATTCAACGTAATACCCGAGTGTTATATAGACACAAACCTCATAGAGTTTTTACTAAACGCTAAGGTTAATCATCAACATAGTTGTAATAATGTCATCAAAGCATTGAATGACAAAAAAGATGAATTTGCCATCGGCATAATTGATAATGATAAACGTAAAGTTGCTTATATCAATGATTGTAAAGAAATCAATATCTTATTACAATCTATCCTGCCGCTGATGGCTTTATTCTCGATTGCACAATAGAACAAGGCATTGACGTAAGTCATTTTGAATTACCGATAAATCTCAAAGACTTCTTAAAAGAAACCAAAACCATAACATCAAATAAAGATCAAAGATTCAAGAAACTTTTTAAGGAGATAAAGAATCACAAGGAAATTTCCTTACTTCAAAAGGTTTTGACATACCTTTGCGAAAATAAATATCAATCTGATGTTGAAGAAATAAAAAAGTTTTGATTTGCCTCATTTAATTTGTTCTGCAGTTTCGCAGACTCTCTCCTCCAAATCAAAGATTCGCTGAAACGAAACAAAGATTCATTTCGCTGAAATCAAGAAAGAATTTACTGATTCTGCGTTTTATTTTTACGATTCTATATTTCTAAAAACCAGTATATTATATTTTACAATGGAGGTCAGAGTATAGAAAGCCATTGCATCGTATCGACTCCGTCGGCATAGTCTTCAATCCGAGGATTCTGTCCCTGTCCCAAAGCGGTTGTACAAAACGAAGGGTTGTCTCCTATTACGATTTGAATGTTTTCACGATTCTTTTCGATGTATTCCGCAACCTCCGACTCGTTTTCATAATAGGTATAATTCACAACGCTGACTCCTGATGCCAATTCTTGATTCTCTATCAGCAAAAGGTTATCCAAATCGACAAAAGCAAGGTTGTTCATTATGAAAATGGCTCTATGATAATCCAGATTGTTTCTGTATTTGTTCAAATCCCTGAGCCACGAATATCGCTCGCAAGCGGATTTCAACAAAGTGAAGTCATAGCCTTTGGGAACAAACAAACGGCTTACACTTCTGCAACCCAAGCCTGCGTAAAGCAACATATCGTCCGCCAATGCCTGCAATTCTTCTTCTGTTTCTTTGCCCGAGAGCACTGCAAGCGAGTTTCGTCCATGCCTTATGATGTGTGGATATTTTCCAAAGTAGTTTTCGAAATGCAAAGCACTGTTGTTGCTGCCTGTTGCTATGATTGCGTCGAAGTCTTTCAGTGTTTCGCTTGTAAAAATCACCTCTTCGGGGAAATATTTCTTGAACAAAAACGGCAAAATTACCTCATCCTTATACGATAATTTGCAAACGGCTGTATTACCACTAAGCAATACGCACATTATGTCGTGAAAGCCGACAGCAGGTATGTTGCCCGCAGCAATGATTGCAACCTTTTTCGGTTCTTTTGCAAAACCATAATCGGCAACAAAAGATTCCAACTCATCTTTTCTAAGCCATAACGCTATCCCTTTCAAAGCCTGTTTGACAAATTCTTCACAAAACCAAGTGTTTTTCGCAAATGCAGAACGTATAACCGCATCAAACTCTCCACTTTCCAAACCTTGCTCGATCCAATTGCCCATTTGGCAGAATCTTTCTATGATTTCTTCTCTTGTCATAATGATTTTCGTATGCTTAAGGTTGCAAAGGTACAAATAAAGTCAGAATCCCATTATTTGGAATCAAGTTTGATTGAAACGAAATCAAGGTTTGCTGCAGTATTATTTGATTTCGGCAAACTCAATCTGCAATAGAAAATGTGTCTTGCTTTTGTTGTTCGGACTGAATAAAGCTAATATTTCTGCCTGCTTGATTCAAGGCTTCTCGATTGCAGTTCCGATATCCTATGACGTAGTTTATGTCTTTTGGATTGACGATTATCTTTTTTGTTTCTTTGGGTAAGGAAAACAATCTTTCGTTCCAAATTTTGCTTAACACAAATTCTCTAAACGAGACATGAAATGGCCCTGCTATAAGGTCTTTTCCGCTTATCAGACCTTCGCTTGGGTGCAATCCAACCCTCAAAATCGTTATGCCTGCTTTTTGAAAGATTTTATAAATTTCTGCACTCCATTCTACTGCTTGCGGAATAGTCAATGGAGTATAGGCATTTTGGTTATACAAGTCTGCCAATTTGGTGTTTGGAATGACGAGTGTGGGATATATTCTTGTGTTATCGGCTCCGAGTTCAATGATTTTATTGGCTGTTTGCTTGGAGCGTTCCATTGTATCCAAGGGTAAACCTATCATCATTTGAAGTCCGAGCGAGAAGCCGTGCTTTTTAATCAACTCTGATGCCTTCTCGACATCTCTAACACTATGTCCGCGTTCGCAATACTGCAATACCTCATCGCAAAGCGACTGTGCTCCCAACTCTATCGTCTTTACATTGTATTGTTTCAACATCTGCAGTATTTCTTCATTGATATAATCGGGACGTGTTGAGAGTCTGATGCCATCTATCAAGCCTTGCTCTATGTAAGGTTGCACTGTGGCAAGATATTCTCTTTGTTGAGCAATTTCTATTCCTGTAAAACTGCCTCCGAAAAAAGCCAACTCAACTTCGCATGGACGTTTGAATGTAGCCAAATGCTGCTCTATTATATCTTTTACTTCTTCGGTTGTAACAGGTTCCAATTGCCCGGAGATATGTCTTTGATTGCAATAAATACAACGATTAGGGCAGGCAAGCTCCGGAATAAATACAGGTATATTATAATGTTTCATGCGAAATTATTACCCCTTTCGGTGGTTTTCTATCAAAAAGAATTTAACTTGGAATCCGAATCTGCAAATTGTATTGGAGTTTTCTCTTTTTGAATCGAGTAAACACAAAAACAAAAAAAGGTGTGCCGAATATACTTTCGACACACCTTCTATCATATTTTACTTCTTACGATTTCGTTTGCTTCTTTCTTTTAGCATTGCTTCTTTATCTTCCTCGAAATAGCCGTAACCGTATCCGTAACCATAGCCTTTTCCATAGCCATAGCCACCATAACCGTAGCCATAGCCATAACGTCCGCCGTATCTGCTACCGTAACCATACTTTTGCATGGCATTTTCGATAGCATTCATGACGAAGTGGACTTTTACATTGCTTCGGTCAACCATTTCGGTCAAAGAGTTTCTCAATACGCCTTTATCCGTCTGTCCGCTTCTTACAACGAACAAATTGACGTCTGATTCCTTTGCCAAAGTTTGTGCATCGGCAATCAAAGACACAGGAGGAGTATCAAGAATCACATAATCGTAATGTTGTCTCAATGTTTTGATCAACTCTCTGTTCTTTTCGGAATCTATTAACTCTGATGGATTTGGCGGAATCGGTCCTGAAGGCAACACATCCAAGTTATCAAATTCCGTATGTTGTATAATCTCGTCGTAGGTGTTATGTCCGATAAGATGAGACGTTACACCTTTTGTTCCATCTACGTGAAAGACTTTGTGTAATTTAGGTTTTCTAAGGTCGTATCCCACGATTATGGTTTTCTTTCCGCTCAACGAGAACACTGATGCAAGGTTCATTGAGAACAAACTCTTTCCGTCGTTAGGCAAAGCAGATGTAATGAGAATGACTCTTCCTTCTGTTGCATTGTCATCTTGCAATATGTATTTTATATTTGTTCTAATGGAACGGAATGCTTCTGATATCTGACTCTTAGGCTTATCCAAAACAACCAACTTATTATATTCTTCAGGAATTTCAGGAATGTATCCGAGGATTGGAGCATTAGAAATTTTCTCCAAATCATCTTTTCCATTGATTGTATTGTTTGTCATTTGCAGAATCACTATATATCCTCCCGGAACAATCAATCCGATTACCAAAGCCAACAAGAAATTGATTCCTGTTTTAGGATAAACCTTTATTGCGTGCTTTGCCTCATCTATCACTTTGTGATCGGGCAACGCTGCGTTTCTTGCTATCTCCGCCTCTGCTCTTTTTTGGTATAGGAAGTTGTATATCTCGTCATTATATTTGAATTGACGTTCTATGTTTATCATATTCCTTTGCGTAGTCGGCAATTTATCGATTTCTGCCTGCAAGAGATTTTGTTGTCTTCTCAACTCTCTTTGCGTAATTTCAGAATGCTTCTTTAAGGTTCGCAAACTCTCTTGAATTTGTTTTTTAGTCGTTTCGATTTGTAGGGTAAGCTCTTTCATCTTAGGGCTTTTCGGAGTCAGGGTTGTTGACAATCTTTGTTTCTCAAGCACCAAGGTCGTAAGAGTTTCAACTAATTTATTCAGGATAGGGTCTTGTATTCCCATGGTTGTAGGAACTGCCACACCGGCATCAAGATCCGCTTGATTGATATAGTTTTCCAATGCATCGTAATAAGCTTTCTGTGTATATGCTTCCGCTCTTTGAAGTTCCAATTCATTGGTTCGTTCATATATATATTGAGCATCGTTTGTCAAAGCCAAGGTATTGTTGCTTTTTTGGAAAGCTTCACGTCTACGTTCTGCAGTAGAAAGAGAGTCTGCTATGGTTTCAATTTGAGAATTCACAAAGTCTATGGTCGCAACATTCATGTAATTTTTCTCTTCGAAAGTCATGTCAATGTAGATTTTGCAAAGCATGTTCACAAAATCCTCAGCCTTATTTTTGTTCTGATGTTTGTATTTTATGGATATAATGGAAGATTCTTTGTTTGTAAGTTCTATGCTTGTGGCACTAAACTCTTTTGCAACGGCATCAAGATCGTTTATGGTGAAAGCATATTTCATCTTGGCATAGTTGTCATTCCATTTTTCAGGTTCTTTCAAGCGAACTTTGAACTTCATACCGTCATGAACGAACCATTCATCATATTTTATGGTTACTTCTCTCTTGGCAACAGATACGTTTCCGTCTTCTATGATTCGGTCTTCCGCATAATCATAAACAGGAACATTCTCTTTACTATCATAAGATATTATGCACGATTTTTGATCAACAAGTTGTATATCTATCAAAAGACCCGTCGGTTGCGTCTGATACAGATCCAAATCCACCTCAAACGGAGCGTCTTTGTAGATATCAACATTCTTAAAGTTTACTTTTTGATAGTAAGTCTTGTAAAAATCCAATGCTTTTATGGTTCTCTTGACCATGGTCTCGGATTGAATTGTTCCAATCTCATTTTGGAAGTTTACTTTCAGGCTGTTATCGAACAGATTGTTCATCATAGCCATATTACCCAAAATTTCGTCATTGTTCTTTATCAATAACGTTGCATTGGCTTCATATTGCGGTGTAGAGTATTTTGTTATTATAAACGCCCCTACAAAAGCAACTATCACTGAAATTGCGAACCAATGCCATTTTGAAAGCATTTTATACAATAACTCGGCAATGTTGATGCCCGAAGTTTCATTCAATTCTTCTTTGTTAAGATTATTATTTTCCACAACTATGTTTTTTTACTTGTTATTCAATGAAAGGACCAACGTAACAACTGAAATGACAGATGTTATTATTGATAATGAACTTGTAATCGTGCTAAGAGGCACATTTAATGTCGTAAGAGCTTTCGTACTCTTGTTTGGCTCGACATAAACCAAATCTCCGGGTTGCAGATAAAAGCGTTTGTCTTGCAGAATATCAGCTTCGCTCAAATCCAATGTGTAGATTATATCCTCCTTTGGAGTTTTCCTTACAATTTTTACTTTATGTCTGTTTCCGTAATAAGTCAAATCGCCCGCCGCAGCAATGACATCGAACACGCTTACGCTGGGTTGGTAAAATGTATAAGTACCCGGACGAGATACTTCTCCCAAAACGGATATTTTATAATTAACCATCTTACATGAAACAACAGCCCCCTGAACAAATTCTTCAGCTTTTCGCTTTATTTCCTTCTCTGCTTCATCAACAGTCAAGCCTTTGACTTTTACTTTCCCGATCAAGGGCAATCCTATTTCGCCCTGTTTATCCACAACAAAGCTGTTAAGGAACACCATATTGTCTGTAGTCATGTAATTTGCAGATGCTGTTCCGTTGAATAAAGCATTGGCTTCATTTCCCACAGTGGAAGTGATTTGAATGTACAACATATCCTGCTCAGCCAAAGTATAATCCGGCGAATAATTTGTTTCCGTTTCAGCATAATTGTACAATATCTCTCCGTTTTCATTTTCCATACCCTGCAAATAAATCAAATTCTTTTGCGAAGTGCAGGAAGAAAGGCCCACAACTACGATCACAAATAGCGGTATGATTTTCAAAATTTTTCTCATAAACGTTTATCTTTAATTTTTGCAAATTTACTATTTTTTCTTCATAAAAAAGAGTTTATCTTTCATTTTTTCTAAACGATCTCCCCAAATAATGTCGCGGAAGTACAATCTTTTACTCTAACCTTTACATAATCACCCGGTTTTAGATCTTGACAATCGAAAATTATAACCTTGTTCTGAGAATTTCTTCCAAAGAGTTGCTTGTCGTTTCTTTTGGATTGTCCTTCCACCAGCACTTCAAAAACTTTTCCGATGTCTTTTCGATTGCTTTGAAGCGACAATTCCCGTTGCAATTCTATGATTTCTTCCAATCTTCTGTTTTTTTCCTCATACGGAATGTCATCCGGATACTTCTTTGCCGCAAGAGTGTTTGAGCGTTGTGAGTAATTAAACATGTAAGCTGAATCATAACCAACCCAACTCATCATTTCGAGTGTGTCTTTATGATCTTCTATGGTCTCACTGCAAAATCCGGCAATTATATCTGTTGCAATGCCGCAGTCTTTTATTGTACTCTTTATGGCGGTTATTTTATCCATGTAATCCTCTCTTGTATACTTTCTATTCATAAGCTTAAGCATACGAGTACTTCCTGATTGTAACGGCAAGTGAATAAAGTTACAGATATTGTCATACTTGGATATAGTATCCAGAAGTTCCTGAGAAATATCCTTAGGATGCGATGTAGAGAAACGTATCCTCAACAAAGGACTCACTTGTGCAACCATCGCCATCAATTTCGCAAAATTGATTTCATCTTCCTTGCCTTTGTTCCATATATATGAGTTTACATTTTGACCAAGTAAAGTAACTTCTCTGTATCCTTTTGAGAATAAGTCTTTCGCTTCGGCAATTATTGTTTGCGGATCACGACTGCGTTCTCTGCCTCGAGTATACGGCACTACACAATAAGAACAGAAATTCTCACATCCTCGCATTATGGAAATAAAAGCCGTAACACCGTTACTGTCAAGCTTAACCGGAACAATATCTGCATAAGTCTCTTCCGTCGATAGCTCAACCGAAATTTCTGCTTTTTTGTTTGACCGAAGTAAAAGTTCAGGAATATTTCTGTAAGCATCAGGACCGACAACCAAATCCACCTTACACTCTTCCACAAGTTGCTTCTGCAATCTTTCTGCCATGCAACCGAGCACTCCGATCTTCAACCAATTTTTCTTTTTTCTCAAACTATCGAACTCTATCAAGCGTTTCTTTACCCTCAATTCCGCATTTTCTCTGATAGAACAAGTATTTACAAATATTATGTCGGCTTCGTACAAATCGTTTGTCAAATCATATCCGGCATTTTTTACAATAGCTCCGACAACTTCACTATCTGCCTGATTCATCTGACAACCGTAAGTTTCTATATATACGTTTTTCATAATTCTTTTTAATTATCTGTATTTTGAAATAATGTCATCAACAACTCTTTTCACTCCCACAGATGCTTTTTCCTTGATAAAGTTTATTCCTTTCAAATTTGTGTTCGGCTCTTTCGGGTCTACCAAATATTTTACACAAGAAGATTTTGCATAACTCAACAAACCTGCTGCCGGATACACATTCAAACTGGTTCCTATCACTATCATGATGTCCGCTTGTTCGCATAATCTTATCGCAGGTTCAATATTCGGAACAGCCTCTCCAAACCATACAATAAAAGGACGTAACAATCTACCCTTGGAGTCGAGCATGTCTTCTGTTTGTTCCCAAGTCGATAATTCAATTACTTCATTCGAATTCGTCTCACTTACAAGTTTCTTTGCTTCTCCATGAAGGTGCAAGACGTTTCTGCTACCCGCTCTTTCGTGTAAGTCATCTATGTTTTGCGTTACTATATCTACACGAAACGAATCTTCCAATCTGACAAGCTGTTTATGCCCCTCATTCGGCAAAGCTTCGAAAACAGATTTTCTTCTTTGATTATAGAATTCTCTTACCAAAGAAGGATTTCTTAACCACGCATCATAGGTCGCCACATCTTCAACTCTGTGATTCTCCCACAAACCATCAGAATCTCTAAACGTCTGTATACCACTTTCTGCACTTATTCCGGCACCCGTTAATACTACTATATTTTTCATAATCACTATTTCGATTTACTATGATACGATATTATCTTCTCGCTTAGCAATTCATATATTTCGCTTTCATCTTTTCCAAGCATCGCTTTATGCTGTTGCATTATTCTCTTTTCGTTTCTAATCGCGGGACCGGTTTGAACGTCAAACGGATTGAAATGTTTCGCTTTTTCAACAGTCATATCGATAAGTGGAAACAAGATCTCGAACGATATATCCTCTTTATCCAAAATCGCTTTTGCAATACCAAACAAATGATTCGGGAAATTATTGCAGAAAACCGCAGCAATATGCAAACTTTTTCGCTGAATGTCGGATAGTTCATAGGTTTTGGACGTCAGTTCTTTTGCAATGCTTTGAAGCAACTTTCGAACTTCATCATTGTTTCCATAAGTACACAACGTTACTTTGTCAAAATCCGTTTCTTTTCCTTTTTTCAGACTCTGCAAAGGATAAAGACTTCCGTAAGAATCGGAAACCTCTGCAAGGAAATCTGTCGATAAAAAACCTGAAGTATGAACCAGTATGCCTTTCATTCCCTTCAGTTTTTTAGATACTGCTTCCACTGCTTCGTCTTTTACCGCAATAACAACCAAATCCGCATCTAAACAAGCAGACACATCATTGCGAGCGGGCAATACGGAGCAAGAAAAACCTTTTTCTTTGAAACGCCTTTCATAATGCCAAGCCACATTACCTGTTCCCAATATGCATACTGTCTTAACGGATTTCGACATCTCTGATAACGTTATATGTTTATTTTATCCGCGGCAACACTTATTCGCCTCAAAGATTCATCTTTACCCAATACTGCGAAAATATCAAGCATACTGCAACCTCTCGTATCCCCTACAACAGCCAAACGAATGGAATTCATTATCTGCCCCATGTTCAACTCATTCTCTTTGATATAATCCATCAAGAAATCTTCTGCCTTTTGAGCCCAATCATTATCTTCAATATCCGTCAAAAGAGATACAATAACTCTCATTCTATCACTTGTTCCCTCTTTCCAGCGTTTTTTCAAGGCTTTCTCGGCATAAGATTCCGGAGCAACGAAGAAGTAATCCCCGTTATCCCATAGTTCTTTTGCAAAAGAGCATCTCTCTTTTATCAAACCAACGACCTTTTCCACCTTATCCGAATCGGAATCCACTCCTCTTTGTTTCAAATCCTGCAAAAATACTTCTGCCAATTCTCTATCATCAGTCTGTTGAAGATATTGATGATTGAACCATTTGGCTTTCTCCAAGTCGAATCTGGCTCCATGCTTACTGATTCTGTCTATCGAAAACGCCTGAACCAATTCTTCCAATGAGAATATTTCTTGCTCTGTTCCCGGATTCCAACCCAGCAATGCCAACATATTCACAACAGCCTGCGGAAGATAACCACTTTCCCTGTATCCGGATGATATTTCCTTCGATTTAGGATCGTTCCATTGCAAAGGAAAAACTGGAAATCCCAATCTGTCTCCGTCTCTTTTAGATAGTTTACCACTGCCTTCAGGTTTCAACAACAAAGGCAGGTGAGCGAATCGCGGCATTGTTTCTTCCCAACCGAAGGCTCTGTAAAGCATGACATGCAAGGGGCAGGACGGCAACCATTCTTCGCCTCTTATCACATGTGATATTTGCATTAAATGATCATCAACAATGTTTGCTAAATGATATGTAGGCATTCCGTCCGATTTATACAAAACTTTATCATCAAGCAACGAAGAATTCATCTTGACATGTCCACGTATCAAATCATCAAATTCAATCAACTCGTTCTCAGGAAAACGGAATCTCACAACATATGCAGCACCTGAATCAAGCAAAGCCTTAGTCTCTTCGGCAGAAAGGGATAATGAATTTTTCAATCCATGTCTTGTTTTGCAATCATACTGAAACGTTTCCTTCTTTTCTTCTGCTTCTTTTCTCCTTGCTTCAAGTTCTTCAGGTGTGTCAAAAGCATAATATGCCATTCCTTTGTCAACCAACTCCAAAGCATAAGATTTGTACATTGCTTTGCGTTCGGATTGTTTGTATGGGCCGAAAGCACCACCTATTCCAACACCTTCGTCAAATTCAAGCCCCAACCAACGAAACGATTCGACAATGTAATCTTCAGCACCTTCAACAAAACGCGTCTGATCGGTATCTTCTATTCTCAAAATAAAGTCTCCTCCGTTCTTTTTCGCAAAAAGATAATTGTATAAAGCAGTTCGCACGCCTCCTATATGCAACGGTCCAGTTGGACTCGGAGCAAATCTGACTCTGACTTTTCTTTCCATTTTCGGTTCTTATTTATTATAACATACAATCTGCAAAGGTACGAAAAAGATGGCATTCGACCGAACGCTTTTCAAGTTTTAGAAAATTAAAATCAAAAAAGAAAGGAGCGATTTCAAAAAACATTTTGCAATCGCTCCTTTTCAAATTATTTCTGTTTATGATTTGAATCTTCTATTCGAAGATTATTTCTCCTCTTGCACGGGAGAATGTAAACGTTCCGAAGTCTTTCAATCCGTTTTTATTGACTATCATATCGTATTTCATGCCTTTACGAACTATAACTTCGTATTTGTCGGCGAAATACTTGCCTATGTAGGCATCTTTGAAGATAAGAACAGAATTATCCAAGATATTACCATCTTCATCGAAAGCTTTATCTCTGTCTTTGAAGTCATCTTTTGTGATTCTTCCCGTCAACAAATAATCCATTGCAACATCCCAATCAAGCACTGCGGCATCTTTATATCTTTCATCATAGATACAAGGCACCGCTCTACCATTCAAAATGATGTATATCTGAGCTTTGTTTCCGTCAATCATGGTTATCTTTATATGATTATCTGTATAAACTATAGGGATTTCCTTAGATGGAGGAGGAATTTTCCCTTTCACCATATCAACTATAGGAGCCTTCAACGCAGCATCTTCCAAACTATCTCTGACTGCCTGTGGCACATAATCGGTTCTTAAAATACGAAACTCAGTTCTTCTATTCAATTGATGAGCCGCCTCTTTCTCGTTCTTGGTTCTCAATTTGGCAATATAGTCGTCTGTTATCGTTATACCCTTGTCAAACTTATAAATTTTACCATTTATTTCCACCTCACAATCATTGCGAAGCGTTCTTGGAATTCTGTCACCATAACCTTTTGGAATCAATCTTTCTCTTTCTATTCCTCGAGCACATAAAAATTCCACTACGCTTTCCGCTCTTCTTTGACTCAACGTATCATTCGTAACCCTCAAAAACGGTCTTGAATCGGTATGAGACGCCAACTCTATCACGTAAGTAGGATTATTAACCAAGATTACAAGTAAATCAGACAAAGAATCCTGATATTGATCCTTTAATTCCCATTTAGCCAAATCATATCTTATTTCCGGCAATACAACAGGCTCTTTCGGTATTGGAGTAAGACGGAAATCATGGACAAGATCCTTGCTCGTCGTAAGCCCAACCGTAGATTCCTTTCCTTCAGTGTTGAAGTAGTCTATTTGAGATACTTGTATTTTATAGTTGACGTTGTATTTTATTTGCTCGGTAGAGAAAGCGTATTCGCCTTTTCTGTTCGTTCGAGTCTCCAATGTCGAGTTGTCATCACCGATCAATTTCACTTTTGCTCCTTCTACTGCCTGCATAGACTTATCGTCGCGAACTCTTCCGCTCAAAGAGAACAACAAAGGTGCTCTATAAAAAGAGTAAATATCGTCTCCGCCCGTTCCTCCTTCTCTGTTGGAAGAGAAATAGCCACTCTCTTCTGCCGCAATGGTTTCTTGCTCAACGTAATTAAAGACCACTCCAACTTCATCATAAGGACTGTTTATCGGATACATAAGATTTTGCGGTTCTGTCCAATCTCCATTTTTCAATTCCGTATAAAACAAGTCAAAACCTCCCAATCCGGGCAATCCGTCTGAAGAATAATAAAGGCGAGTGTCTGTTCGCAAAGTCGGAAACTCTTCTTTACCTTCCGTATTTATCTGTTTGCCGAGATTTTTCACGTTTCCGAAAGGCTCTTCTATAGAGTTCCTGGTTGCTTGCCAAAGATCATAATCTCCTTCTCCACCCGGACGATCCGAAGAAAAGTAAAGAGTCAACTCATCTGCAGAAACAGCCGGATGAAAGTAGTTATAGGCGGTGTCTCCTAAGTCAATCATAACAAATGCGTCTTGATTTCCTTCTTCTTTATCGGCCTTTTTATCATCTTTCTTTTGATTAGACTTCCTTCCTTTCTTATCTTCAACCGGTTTGTTTGTGTAAATCGCACAACTCAATTGCTTATTCTTTTTGATGTTACAACGAGAGAAATAAACCCTTTGCGTTTTTGCACCTGTTACCATCACAAGCTCTCCTTCGTTTGCTTCGGTATTGATTTGTTGAATGGAGATTAGTGACGGTTCTGCCAAACTTCTGTCATCTCCTTTTATGGTTGTATAAATGTTTGAGAAGTATTCGCCTGTCCAAACGTCTCTTTCTGCTTTTTCTTCATCAGGTCGGGAAGATGTAAAGGTGATATTCGTCCTTTCGTCTTGACCTAAAAAACGCGGAGCCCACTCATTCCATTCTGTATTCACATTTTTTTCTTCCTTAACTTGATGTCGAGTCGGATTATTCATCCATTTCTTTGCCAAAGCGATGGATTCCAATCTCCTCTTTGCCAACTCATCATTCGGAACCAACTTAAGATATTCTTTATAATTGTATTCGGCGGCATCCCACTCACTATAAAATTTTTGAAAGTCTGCCATATACAAGAATATCTTTGGCTGAACGGTGTAATACTTTGCTTTGACAAGTCGTTGATAAGTTTTGATTGCCAAAGTCTTGTCATCCATCAAGCGATAGCACTCTGCCTGCTGAAACATTATCCTATTCTTTTCCTGTCTGTTGCCTTTGACCTTGGTATAAGCCTTTTTATAGAGATCAACCGCCGTTACATATTGTTTGGACTCGAATGCTTCGTCCGCAAGTTCGGTCAAACTCCTTTTTTGTGCAAACGCAGTCGCACCAATCACCATCAACAATAGGAATATCAATCCTTTAAGTTTCATATTTCGCATATAACCTTATTGTTATTTCTTTTTCTTTTTATGATAACAGAACTGAATTTCAGGGCATTAAGACTCATTTTTCAACTTCACACCCTAAAATATTGCTTACAAAGATACAAAATTTCTTTTGAGTGCATTATTTTTTGATATTTTATTTTGACTGCACATGAATTATAACGTATTTCGGGGGCTTTATGTTACAGCGAAAAGTCTTCCGTAATCATTTGTTTTTCATCAAAAATCGCTGCAACGAATCAAAGATTTATTCCAATGAAATCAAGTTTTACTTCACCGGCTCAAAAAACAAGAAGGACTGATTGCAATAAGCAAACCAATCCTTCTTTTACCAAACAAAACAAATGCTCGATTAAACTATTTCTATCAAAACATCGTTTTTACTTACATTTTGTCCTGCTTCTATGTTTACGGCTTTTATCGTACCGTTTATCGGAGCACACAAACGATTATCCATTTTCATCGCGTGCAATGTACACAAGACATCTCCTTTTTTAACTTCTTCACCTTCTTTCACAAATACCTTTACAATGGTTCCGGGAATGAATGCATAAATTTCACCCGGTGCAACTTTCACATAAAGCTGGCGATATTGTGTTCTTGAATTATTGCTATTATCTCCCATTTCTACAAATTCTAATTAAGTTAATAATTTCTCGGTTATAAGTTCACCCATTCTATGACAATGGTAAAAATCAAACGAATTAGAACGGAGGAAGTCCGTGCTTCTTTCTTGGATTTTCAACCACCTTGTTTTTACATACTTCCAAAGCATGAACAAGATAGTCTCTTGTCTCATTAGGTTGAATAACCGCATCCACATAACCATATGAAGCTGCCACATATGGATTAGCGAATTTTTGTTTGTATTCCTCAATTTTCTCCTTACGAGTTTTTTCAGGGTCTTCCGATTTCATTATTTCGCTTCTGAAAATAATGTTTGCAGCTCCTTCCGGTCCCATAACTGCAATCTCAGCTGTAGGCCATGCGAAGACGAAATCTGCTTTCAAGTGACTGGAACACATAGCGATGTAACCGCCTCCATAAGCCTTGCGAAGTATAACCGTGATTTTAGGAACTGTTGCTTCGGAATATGCGTAAAGAATCTTTGCTCCGTGTCTGATAACTCCTGCATGCTCTTGATCGATTCCAGGAAGGTATCCCGGCAAATCCTCTAAGGTTATAAGCGGTATGTTAAACGCATCGCAGAATCTTATGAATCTTGCAGCCTTATCTGAAGAGTTGCAATCCAAAACACCGGCCAATGCGATAGGTTGGTTAGCCACAAAACCGACTGTGTCTCCGTTTATTCTGGCAAAGCCTATCACTATGTTAGGTGCAAATAACTCTTGAACCTCTAAAAATTCCGAATTATCAACTACGCTCCTTATGATGTTTCTTACATCATATGGAGTTGATGGATCTGAAGGAAAGACTGACGTAATCTTATATTCTTTGGAACGAGGCTTCTTCGCATCAAAAGATTCTGCCTTTTTATCATTGTTCCATGGAATATAAGTAAACAAACTCTTTATTTGTTCAAAACATTCCTGCTCACTCTCGGCAAAGAAATGGGCATTACCGGAAACTTCTGCATGAACTCTCGCTCCACCTAAGTCTTCTTGAGAAATTTCTTCTCCAAGCACCGTCTTTATAACATCAGGTCCTGTGATGAACATCTTGGATATCTTATCCACAACAAAGACAAAGTCCGTTAAAGCCGGAGAATAAACTGCACCTCCCGCACATGGTCCAAGTATTACCGAAATTTGAGGAATCACACCCGAAGCCATGGTGTTACGATAGAAAATATCACCATAACCGGATAAAGCGTTTACACCCTCTTGTATTCTCGCACCACCCGAGTCATTGATTCCTATGATAGGAATTTTTAATTTCATCGCATGATCCATGATTTTGCAAATCTTCTTTGCGTGCATCAATCCAAGCGAACCTCCTGCAACGGTGAAGTCTTGAGCATATATACAAACAGGATAACCATTTATCGTTCCTGTTCCTGTAACGACTCCATCTCCGGGAAGAATCTTCTTATCCATATCAAAATCCCTTCCCGAGTGTTGGATAAACAAATCATATTCATGAAAAGAACCTTCGTCCAAAAGTTCAACTATTCTCTCGCGAGCTGTCAACTTACCAGTGGCTTTTTGCTTTTCAACAGCTTTTTCCCCACCTCCTTGGAGTGCCACTTGCATTTTCTGTTTAAGTTCGTGCGTTTTTTTGTTTATAGACATGACTTAAAAAATTAGTTCCACACAAAATTATCTCGGCAAAAGTACAAAAAAAAATCAAATTAAGGCATTTTTCCTGCTTTTTCAGAACTATTTCACCGGAATCAAATAAAAGAACTCTCAATCTTTGTTGTATTTTCTCAAAACGTTGTTCCGCATTTACGCTTTCTGATTTCAATAAACCAAACAAAAAATCAAGGATTTTTGTTCAACGTTTTTTCAGCAAGACTTTTGATAAGCATCATTCAATATATACATATCAAAAATCTTATTACAAATTAGCGGTGATTTTTTTTATAAATTTCCATTTTATAAAGAACTCTTTGGCAATTATCCTGAACAACGTATAAACCGGAATAGCCAAAATCATTCCTATCACACCACCAACCTCTCCTGCCATCAAGATTATAAGAAATATTTCCAGCGGATGAGCTTTCACACTCTTTGAATAAATCAACGGTTGCAATACAAAGTCATCTATCAATTTAACAACCGCAAACACGCTTACAAATTTCAATACCACAGGGACTATATCCAAAGAAGCATCTACGCTTAAATAGGTCGTCAAACATATCATCAAACCAATGCCTCCTCCTATCAACACTCCCAAATAAGGCAATATCACCATCACTCCGCAAACGCAAGCAATCAATATCACATTCGGCAAACCCACCAAATAAAACCCTATGCTCAAAAGAGTTATCATACACACAATCTCACAAAATATCCCGATGAAATAGCGACTTATCAGAATCCTTGACGAACTTACGATTTTATTTACTTCATCAAGATATAAATCAGGCGTTATTGCATCTATGAAACGGCTGATAATGTTTTTGTCTTTCAAGAAAAAGAACGTCAGAAATATGACTATAAAGGTTCCCATCAAGAAATTACTCGCAAAATTCACTATACTATCAGCCAAATTTGTAAGTTTCAAAGCACTGAATGCTCCCATGATCTGAGTCGAAACCAAAGTCTCTAAATCAGTATCGGTAGGCATTATCTGATATTCATAAAGGAATGTTTCTATCTTCTTTATCGGCTCTGCGTAATAGTCAGCTATTTTATAAACATCAAGGTTGGCAAAAGTCATTGCTTGAGACACCACCATGGGTACAAGAAAATAGATAAGCAATGCAAATATGGCAATAAACAGAACCAATGTCATGCTTGTGGTAAGTGTTTTGCCAAAACCGATGTTTCGAAATCTTATTTTCGACAGAAAGTTCTGTATAGGCGCTCCCATGAATGCCAATATCAAAGCAACAAGCACACAAGTAACTATAAATCTGAAATACCAAATAAGGAAAAACACCAAACCAATCAAAAGAGCGGTTATCACCCATTTGGCAACTTGCGAAAATTGAAACTTATCCGAATTCATACAAACAAAGAATCATTAAACATTATCCTCAGCACACCATTCTGCATAGGAAGTGGCAGTTTCGTGCAACCTTAATCTCTTCAAGCAAATGCCCGCAGGAAGCTCCGCACCTATTATCTTGGCAAAATCAACCAGCATATTCTCACAAGTAGGTTGATAATCCGTCAGCACAAGCTTCGTATCCATTTTCTCGGCATAAGCAACAAAAGCATTATCCTTGTTTAAGACCAACGCATGATCATATATATCTATTATATGTCTTTGAACAATCCTTTTCAAATCACCGAAATCCATAACCATACCAAACTTCGGATTATCCATATCTGCATTCGGCTCTCCCAAAACAGTAACAAACAACTTGTAAGAATGTCCGTGTATATTCTTACAAAGACCGTCATAATTATTCAAAGCATGCGACGCCTCGAAACAAAATTCTTTCGTTAGTCTTATTTTCATGCCTGCAAAGTTAATCAATAATCAGTTATGCCAAACAAAACTTCCGCAAAAAAAGATGAGACGGCGGAAACGTTTTTCATAGCTTTCTAAAAGTGATAACCTAATCTGACGGTAAACATTGCAGGGTTTATGCTTCCGAAAGTAAGGTTTACCTTTTCGAAATAGTCGTCTTCGTTCTCGTAAATCTCCTCAAAACTTGCCTCACACTTTACTTTCCGAGAACCTAATGCGTAATAATGCAATCCTATGCTTAACCTGTCGGCAACCATCACGCCTATTCCGAATTGATAAGCAAGACTTGCGGTTGTCTCATAGTTACAAACCCTTGTCTCTTCCCCATTGACATAGTATTGATGCCCGTTTTCGTCATAGCAAACAAAGTAATCTTCGCCCGAACCGTAAAGTCTGAAATCCGTAATCAGCCCGAAATCGACTCCCAAACCAAATTCTCCCCAAAGCTTTATTCCTTTTGCAAGTCCGTATTCGTAGTTCATTCCTATCATAACAGGGATATTTATATACTTAGGTAAGGTTAAAGTGAATACATCTACATTTGAATAAACCAACTCTTCCTTCTCAAAATCATTTGCCCAAGCTTTGACATCGCTGTTCGCAGCATTGTAAAACAAATCTGCCGTTGCAATGATTCCCAAACCTTTTACCGCAGGAAGATTATAACGAAATTTCATCCCCACATCAAATCCCAAACCTGCACCTGCACGATTTGTGTTATCCAACCAAGCTACCGAACCATCTTGACCTTGATAATCGGCAAACGAACCGAGAGGCGAAGCCATTCCGAAGTGAATTGAAAAATCCGATTGTGCTTTTGATTGATTCATTCCAAAGATTGCAAGCACTGCAACCAAAACAAAAGTTCTTAAATTCCTATTCATGATTTCCATTGTCTTTGTTTCAACTTTCGAAAAGCAAAGATAGAAAAATCTTATCAAAGCCACAAACAAGCAAACCAAATCTGCAAACCTGCAAAGCAAAATCCGGCTCGACAAGTCTTCGTTTCAGAAAAACAAAACGAGCGTTCGCAAATGCAAAAGCAAGTCGAACGCTCGTTTTCCTTTACCTTATTATATTATAAGGCAGTTTTTGTTAGTTACAACTAGCTCTGTTTATTGAAAAAGTATAGCACTTACCTGGTTCTAAATCTTTAACGGATTCACCTCCGTGAGAACCTTCTACATAGATTGGTTTTGAAACAACAAAACGATTTGTTTTGTCCTCGTAAACATCTACAACAACTTTTGTAAGCGACTTATCTTGTTTATTCTCTATTTTAAGAAGTATAAATACTTTTCCGCTGTCATCTGCACAGTCTATTGTTTCTTTTAATACTGCTATTGCACCATTTGAACCAGAAACTGAACATGTTTTTCCACCATCTGCCATCGCTGCGACTGAGATTCCTACTACAGCCAACAGCATTAAGAAAATTTTTTTCATCTCTTTAATAATTTTAATTTAACTTTAATAATTCATTTAATTTACTTTCTGATTTTCAGAATCCGATCATTGTTTTTTTAATAACGTAATGATGGATCTGCAGTAGCATTCCAACCTTGTCTGAACCCCTCTTGAAAATATGGATCCGAAACCAAGGCACATGATTGCAAGCCCATAGCAATCGATAATCCGATTATCAAAAGTAGAATTGCTCTTTTAAATCTTTTCATGCTTTTTAATTTAACGTCAGTCCTTATCTGACATTAAAAAATTCTTGTTTAATAACTATTTACTTTACTTTGCCCAAGTTCCAAAGGCGATACA
>JAZNIO010000022.1:0-4103 GCA_045577535.1 Candidatus Onthomorpha sp.
ATTACTTACCTGCTGCTACAAGTGTAATGCCATTGTCTGCCAATTTAGAATCGTCAGCAGTAGCAACTTGTACACCGATACCATAGAGTTCTGCAACCTTCTTTTCGAAGTTGCCAACTTGCATGTTGCCTTTTACTACAAGTTCACCACCCTTAGCGCCTTCGGCACGGATAGAAGCAAGTGTAGCGTCGTCATCTGCGAATGCGCCTTTGCAAGTAGCACTCTTGTACACGCGAAGTGTAGCACCAAAATTCTCTTTAAAATTTGCCTTCAAGGTCTTTACCTTTGTACGGCCGTTTAATGTAAATTCTGCCATAATATTTAAAATTTAAATGGTTAATATAATGTGTACTAAATTTTCACAATGCAATAATAAAAATTCTCCTTGTCAATTATTTTTTGATTCCATTCGATGTTATATCCTTGTTCAACTTCAAAATCGGGGTGAGTTTTTGCACAAGTGCTTTTCGGATTTGCCCAATGTTTCTTTGTCGTAAAAGTCACATCGCCGACCATTCCAAAGAGGTAGTTGTTCGATGTTGATTTGCTGCCTTTGGTGTAAAGGATATCGTTGGTAACAAATACAACTAAACCATTTTTTACTCTTTTGAAACGATTGCGCACCAGCTCAACTCTGCGAACATCTTTCCAAAAGTCATACATTCCCAAGTCTTGTGCACCTTGATTCTTCATCACAGCCACCTTTTCATTAAGAGTTTCATCAAAACGAGAAATTTGTCGCTCTACCTTCTTGGTCTTGTATTTCAATTCAATGGGGCAATATTCTTCACTCTTTTTGACTACTATGTCCAATTTCAACTCACTCCTCCAAACATAGTTCTCAAGTTCTTGCCATGGCACGTAATACTCCACATCAACATCGTCGTAACGATTAGGTGAGTTTCGCAGCCATGTAGCGAGATGAATCTGAAAATCACGTTCGTTGAAGAGCAACTCACTGTTGCTCTTCAGAAACGTAATTGTGTCATTGTAAATTAAATCTACTAAAGATTCCATTTAATCGATTCAATTATTTACCATTGACATGAGCAATGATTTTTTTGCCCAATTGCTGTGTTGTCCATTTAGGATCCACCTTAAGTCCAGCCTTTTCTGCTAAACTACGTAAACCCTCTTTAACACTGGGATAATCGGTTTTGCTAATTTCAATGGAATTGTCACTATTCAACCAAATTGTAACTCCATCAACAACTGCTTTTTCTTTGTAGGTTTTGCTTGTAATAATAGGCGTTGCCATATTCTTAGTTTGTTAAAGAATTTTGGTTGCTCTTTTATAGGTTTTCACCTTCCCCTTTTATTCTTTAATCAATAGAACTTTAAGTCTTGCACGTTGTAATTAATATTCTCCTCTTGCTGCTTGTCCAATAGTTATTTCGTTTGGCACAAGCTTTTTGCCTTCCTTGTCTTTGATTTGTACTGTTACACCAAAGTTGGTGTCGAATAGTTTTTCGGCATCACCAACTTTCGTGCTGGCTTTGATTTTTAGGCCATCAGCATGTGTATTTACAGTCTTAGTCGTTTTGCTGTTAAGGGCAGCAAGTGTCATTTCGCAGTCGGCAATTTTTACGCCTTTGTAAAATACAAGTGTTAAATCGAATGATTTCTTGAAATCGGCAGAGATTGTTTTCAACTTCTTTTGCGGAGCTACGGTAAATTCGGCATTCTTGAATTTATCCATAAAATTGTTTAAGATTCCCATAGTTGCTTTTCATTATTATAAGGTAATACAGTTCACTACAGGACACAAAGTGTGAGCCTTCTTGACACTCTCTGTCAGAAGGTTCTGGAATACCTGTAGCAAAAAGAATGAAAATCAGCTCACACCTGTGGAATATGGGATATGCACCTCTCCTTAGCGAATAAGGAGAGGGGTTGCATACATATTGCAACAGGAGGAAACAGCCTTCAGTCGATGCTCTTGCTACGTTGAATTTTCCAGATTCTCTGACAAGACAAAGCCTATAGCTCTCCTCAATGTCCATCACTCATTTTTACGAGTGATGCCCAAAGGTAAGAATTATTTTAATAAGTGTTCCCATTGTGAGCTGATTTTTTAATTTTTCTGCAAAAAAAGTGATTATTTGCTGTAGTGTGCTGGTCCATTTTAGTCCTTTTCAGCCGATTGAGAGTATTTTTTTTCAGTTTTTCTTGATATTCAAATGAAAGTAGTACTTTTGAGCATTCAATCTATCAAGAATATGAATATGCAGCAATATGATTCCGCCGAGTCGGGCTATTTAGTGGATGCTTTCGAGGGCATGAACCTGACATTTACGGAGGTTGAGGTTTTATGGCAGACGAAGTGTCATCAATTGGCTCGGGCTAAACGTTATGGACGATGGTGGATGTTGAAGTCACTAAAGCCGGAATTCGCCGGACAAGCCATTTACCGACAGATGGTGCGCAAGGAGGTGGAGTTGTTGATGCATTTGCAGCATCCTTACATTGTGCAAACCGTAGGATTGGAACTTGTTGAAGGATTGGGGATGTGCATCGTGATGGAGTATGTGGATGGAATGCGCTTAAGTGAATGGCTGAAAATGCCACAAAATATGGAGAATCGTTACAAACTGACAATCCAACTATTGGAGGCAATGGAGTATGTTCATGCCAGCGGTATGGTGCATCGCGACCTGAAACCCGAAAACATTTTAGTTACGCGCAATGGAGGGAATGTCAAACTGATAGACTTTGGGTTAGCCGACAATGACCACATGGCTATTTTGAAGCAGCCGGCCGGAACGGCAGATTATATTGCTCCTGAACAGGCAATTCATGCTATTCCTGATGCAAGAAACGATATATATAGTTTAGGAAAGATTATCCGTTTGCTTTTGCCGGAGCGCTCATTCAAATCGATTGCATGCAGATGCTTGAAACCGATAGATTTGCGCTATCAAAATGTTCCGCAACTGATTAGGGCCATCCAAAGCCGTAAGAGCACAAAGCAACGTATCCCAATCGCTTTCTCTATTGCATTGATTGTTGCCCTTACTGCCGGATTGGCTGTCCAGACATGGAAACTCCAAAAACGGGATAGTGAACGTATGCGTGTTCAAACTGCTATTGAGGTGGGAATTGAAAAAGTTGATTGGGCGTTTCAACAAACGGATGTTGATGAACGATTGGATACTTGTACAAACTTTCTTTATATATCAGACATTTATAATGCGCATTGGATGGATGGAAGTAATGCCGCCAATGCTTATTTGGACTCGATACGGCCACACTTTTCATTGGTAGAAATGTCGGAGATAACGACTGCAATACACATTCGGGTGGGTGAACGCCAAAAAGTTTGGGTGGACAAAATGACGGAACTGACATCAAAAGGTATAGAATAATGAAAAAACAACTCTGTTTGGATATTGAAAAGGCTATTGGCAGGGAACTATGCACGCCAAAGGATTTTGACCTGTTACGGATGTGCATTTATGAGCGTTTGCACACAATGATAAGTGCCACTACTCTAAAACGGATATGGGGATATCTGAATGAGGAGGTGCAGACGCGAAAAGGCTCAATGAATATCTTGGCCCAATTCATCGGGTATCGCGATTTTGACGATTATGTGGTTCATGCAAATGCATTAAATAACGAAGTGCAAAGTTCGCCTGTTATGTCGCGAAAACTGAATGTGCCGGAAGAGTTGAAAGCAGGTGATTGTTTGCGCATATTGTGGCAACCCGACCGCCAATGTGAGGTTGTTTATTTGGGTAATCTGATGTTTCGTGTTCTCTCTTCGTGCAATACACGTTTGCAACCAAACAATACGTTCCAGTGTAGCCTCTTGATAGAGGGAGAACCTCTTTATTTAGACCAATTGATTCAAGATAGCCATCCACCAGTGGCATACGTTTGTGGAAAACGGTCGGGAATACGATATGAACGTTTCGTGCAATAATCTTTAATTGTTATCTAAAACGCACGATTACTTCTAAAATGTTTCGTGAAATATGTCTCCTTTGCAAACTGTTTTTTCGGTAATTACAAGGAAAAAAATCTTTGTGACTAAGAAAAGCAAACCCGCATCGTGACTTTATGAAACCACTATGCGTTTTAAATTTATGTATAGTGCTTTT
>JAZNIO010000023.1:0-2720 GCA_045577535.1 Candidatus Onthomorpha sp.
TTTGCGACCGAAATTTGCTTTGTGCGAAACAGAGAGATTTCATTTGACATAATGATGGTTGAAAAGCAAAGAGAAAACGAGTTTTAGGCATTCGATTGATTTTTGTGAGAAACCTCGGCGTTATTGCGGTACTTGGAAGAGCGAAATCCGAACAATTTCGTAACCAAACTTCAAGGAAAGCAGATAAACGCTCACGGTGGAGATGCCGTGAGCTTTACTTGTGAGTTTGGTGGGCAGTTCGGAGCCTCGCATCTAAGCAAGATAAAGCTCACTTTTTTTGTGCCCGTTCAGAAACAGGCATAAAGAAAGACGAAAAGGGCAAAAAGTGATTTTAAGCGTTTGATTACGAAAATTAAAACAAAGAAACAAGATTGTAAAACAAAGAAAGAAAATAACGAAACAAAGAAAGAAAAAAATAAAACAAAGAACCGTTTGACGGAAACATAACGAGAATAAGGAAAAAGTCTGATTCAAGCTTAGAGATGCGAAATCCGAACAATTTCGAAACCAAACGAAGCGTGCCGAATCTTTCAACAGGGTTTACAACACCGGCTTTGATGTTTTTTAATTGACGAAGCAGCTTCCACATTTCTAAGCACAAAAGGAAATGAAGAAGTCTGCTTTTTTTTGGCTCGTGAATCCCGAAAAGGAGAAACACAGATCAAATAAATAATAAACAATTAAAAAAAACACAAATCAAAAAGCCGACGTCCCAATGTGTTGATAACCGGGAGTGAAAGACAAATGAAGAAAATTTTAATGTTAATCGCATGTGCATCTTTCGGTATTGCGTTGAACGCACAAACTCCGACACCACCGATTCCAGGTACTTTGGATGCAAATCAAAAAACAGGTGAAAACTCAGTTAAAGGCACGGCACCGATTGCCCCTGCAACATTGTTGTTGTTGGGCTTGGGAGCTTCTGCAGCAGGAATTACAGTTTTCAGAAACCAAAAACAAAAGGAGGATTAAGCCATGAAGAAAGTATTTGTATTGGCTTTAAGCCTGTTTGCCCTTTGCGGAGTTGCTTTCGCACAAGATGTTACGTTTGAAGATGGAGGCAGTTTGTCAGGTAACTACTCGGGGAATGTGATAATCAATGGAGGTATTGTTGGTGTAGATGCTGCTGTCAATATTGCAGGAGACGTGATAATTAATGGCGGAACTTTTACTATAGATGGCGGAGCCGAACTAACTATTGAAGGAACTATATATGTTTATGGCGGTTCTATTGTTCCATATGCTGCTGCCGTTCTTGGGGATGTAGTTCTCGATGGAGGAATGTTGGCTGGTTTTCAAAATATTACCATAAATAATTTAACAATAAAGCAATCTGCATTGACTCCACAGCTTGGCGGAAGTTTGACAATCAATGAAAGCATAAATGTAGAAGGAAGTGTAACTATAATTGCTTTAGGCTCTTCTATGACGTTGGGAGAAAATTGTGAAATAAATGTTGATCCTAATGCAAATATTACAGGTTGGACTCGTACGGAATTTTCATTGCAACCGGGATGGAACTTTGTCGGTTTCCCTCACGTAGGAAATATTTCTCCACTTGCACAAGATGGCATGCCTATGCTTTGGGCTTACCGTTTCGATTATGAAGCTAATGCTTGGGGTACAAACTTCCTTCATTGGAATGACCAACAAAAAGATCTTTTGGCAAAAGGAAATGGTATTTTCGTTTGGTCTGATCAAGCTTATACAACTTCTTTGATTGGCCCTTCGGCAGATGAGGCAAAGACAATTGATTATATAGGAAACGTAGATGATGATCAACCAAATTGGTTGGCTTTGGCAAATCCGTACTTTGGAGTTCTGGATATAGCAAGCTTTGTAGGACAAAAGTATGGCAATGGAAATAATGCAACTTCAAGATGTCAGGGTGAATGTGTTTATAAATGGGATGGAGAGACTTTTGTTACAGCACAAACCGGGACAATAAATACATTCGAAGGATTCTTTGTTAACGTAGTAAAGAGTAATAAAAACAATGTACAAACCGGAATAGAATTTACTACTTCCATGATAGAAAGCCAAAATAAAACGACTGCACAAAGAGAATTTGTTTCTGTATCTGTTCTTACAGATGGTTATGCAGTTCCTGTTGTATTCGCACAAAATGATGCTGCGACCGTTGATTACGATGTTTACGATGCGGATAAGATGTTTGGAACAGGTGCAGTTGCCGAGCCATATTTGGTTTGCGGAGAAAGATTACTTTGCAAGGAAGAAGTGAATACAGCAGACTATGTTGGAAATATGAACATCAAATCAGGTGAAGCTCGCAGCGTTGAGATAGTTGCTTCAAACATTCCTGAGGGGTATTCAGTCGTATTGAAAGATGGTGAAAACGAAATCGCAATGCTTGAAGGTGATGTTTACACAACCGACATCGCATCAGGAGAAAACGAAGGTCGTTTCAAACTTTTGATAAACAAGAACAATGTCTCTATTGCTGATATTGAGAATGTTTCCGACCTTTCTGTTATGAACAACAATCGCAACATAATAATCAGCGGAGGTAAGAACGTTCGCACTGAGGTTTATAATGTTTTGGGACAAAAGGTGTATGAAACAACTGAAAGAAACTTCACTTTGAACGGCGTGAATGCTGGTGCATACATTTTGAAAGTACAAAGCGATTCAGCTGTTGTTTCTTCAAAGATTGTAGTTGAATAATTAATTCTTTTATACTACTTTTAATACAATTCTTT
>JAZNIO010000024.1:0-11913 GCA_045577535.1 Candidatus Onthomorpha sp.
GATGTTTAATTGAAGAGATTTTGAGTTCGATTCTTTACGTTCGATAAAGCGATTCATAACATCAAACACCTCAATGCTTAAAATATTGTAATCAGACTTTATGTTCAAAATTTCATCCGCAGGAATTGGCGATAGTTTTACAGCCTCATCAAGTTGTTTGCTTAACTGCAAGGCACTGTTTGTCGAATCGTTGCCGTTTGAAGTTGTATCCCCACCATTCAAAGTTGAATCTCCTGTCGAAAGCGTATCTTCCAAGGCTCTTATCGGACAAAGTCCTATTGCTTTGTAAACAGCAGTATCGCATAGAAGTTCCGGTGGAAAATTTGGATTAAATAATTGATTGGATTGGTATCTTGCGACGATGTCATAACTATGCGTATTTCCCATCCAATTTGTTACACTATCTACATGAGTCCAAGAGGTCCTATTATCACAGCCGAATCTAACGTATGGTTTGTACTTAGCACAAATTCCATAAGGGACACAATAACCGGAAAGTCCGTCAGGCGAATAATCGATATAATCACTCAATACCATAAACAAAGGCATAGAAGTTTGAATGGCTTGACATCTTTTTGGATATTCCACAGATATATGATAATCTTCGTACAAAGTTAAAGTGTCATCAAAAATATACTCAACAAAAGGATATATCGATGTAGCAGGATATTGATAACCTGCACTCCAACCACCATCTATAAAATGTTTGATATGTATCAAATTCGTCATAGTTGAATCCCATACACTTATTGTAACATTATTGTTGCCAAAAGGGTCTAAATGAACACCATTAATCATAAGAGCCACACCCATTATCTTAACACTGTCTTTTACTTCATAACGTTGAGCATAACCTGTTAGTAGAAACTCATTTGCAGGAGCATTACTTGCCATAGCGAATACAGAAGTCGCTCCTTCAGTATAATTACCAAGTGTATTTATACTTGCATAATTTGTGTCAATTATAGGTGGGTAGATATATTGACTGCTGTATAGATTTTGAACATAAGCTGTATCTGTTTGTGCATTCAATGAAACCAATCCTATCAAAGCGAAAATAAACGTACATATTCTTCTCATATCATAAATGTTTTTAATTGTTATTCATTACAATATATACTTATTGCATCTTCATCATTGCCATTTATTTTATTAAAAATATGATAGACAACTCCATGTTTGAGCTTATTTTACCGATGTTCGCACAAGGAAAACAAAACGAACATCATCGCTTGCTCAAGTTATTCTTACAGAGGATATAAATTCGATTGGTTTTCATAAAGATGTGATTTGATAGCACAAAGATAGAAAATTTTATTTAATTAACAAACAGGGACGAAACTTTTTTTTGCTTTGAGTAAGATTTGCTTATGCAAAAACAGAACTTGAATACTTTTTGGCAAAACGAAGATTCAGTGTTAGCGAAACGGCGTTTTAGGAAATTGAATTCAAGTTTCAGTAAATTAAAACGAAGAATTATTTTACTGAAACAAAGAAAGAAAAAAACAAAACGGCTTACGGAGCGTTCCATAAGCCGTTTTTAGATTGTTATTCTTTTTATTTCAATTCTCTTTTATTTCACATGAACGATGAAATAGTTCTTTTTGCCTTTCTGAACCAAGATATATCTGTTGTTCAACAAACAATCGGCATTGACAATAAAGCCTTCTTTCACTTTTTCTTTGTTTATGGATATCGAGTTTTCCTTTAAGCCTCTTCGGGCTTCGCCTTTCGATGCAAGGATTTGGGTTTTCCCTGCCAGCAACTCTATTATATCCACACCATTTTCAATATCTGCTCTATCCAATTCAAACATTGGCACTCCTTCAAAAACAGATAAGAAAGTCGCTTCGTCTAATCCTGCAAGCGATTCTTTTGTTCCTTTTCCGAAAAGTATGTCCGAAGCAGCCATTGCTGCGTCAAGAGCCTCTTGAGAGTGAACTCTGATCGTTATATCCTTTGCAAGAGCTTTTTGCAACAATCTCATATCAGGAGCCTTGTCATGTTCAGCCTCCAAACTCTCGATTTCTTCTCTTGTCATCAAAGTAAAGATTCTGATAAACTTCTTAGCATCGTCATCAGATGTGTTAAGCCAAAATTGATAGAAAGCATAAGGAGATGTTTTCTCAGGATCCAACCATACATTACCCTTCTCGGTTTTTCCGAATTTCTTTCCATCGGCTTTGGTTATCAAAGGACAAGTCAAAGCAAAAGCTTCGCCACCCGTAGTCTTGCGAATCAATTCCGTTCCGCACGTAATATTTCCCCATTGGTCGCTTCCGCCCATTTGTAATCGGCAACCATAATTATCAAACAAATATTTGAAATCGTAAGCCTGCAATAATTGGTAGGAGAATTCAGTAAACGACAAACCACTTTCAATTCTCTTCTTCACACAATCCTTACTCATCATATAATTAACGGTGATATGTTTTCCTATATCCCTGATGAAATCCAAGAAAGTCCAACTATTGTTCCAGTCATAATTGTTCAAAATCAACGCACCATTATTACAATCTTCCGAAAAGTCCATGAATTTTGCCAATTGCTTCTTTATACACTCTTGATTATGCTTTATCTGCTCCAAACTCAAGAGTTTTCTTTCCTCGCTTTTGAAAGAAGGATCTCCTATCATTCCCGTAGCCCCACCAACTACGACTATAGGTCTGTGTCCGCATTGTTGCAAATGCGTAAGCATCATTACACCGACCAAATGTCCTATATGCAAACTATCAGCCGTAGGATCAATTCCCAAATACCCCGTTGTCATACCGCTGTTCAGTTGTTCCTCAGTGCCGGGCATGATGTCATGAATCATTCTCCTCCAACGCAATTCTTCTATAAAGTTTTTCATATCTCGATTATTTATTCTCTTTATTTGTTTCTTAATAAGCTACTTCAATATCTTGTAATTACGATACTCACCCACTCTCCAACCGGTATGTTTCTCTATCCACGCAAGCAACTTCGCCTTTGTGCCGAAATTTTTCTTCGTAGGATCGAAACTGAATTGCCAATTCATGCTCTCTATTCTTTTTCGCATCACTTCAGGATGCGTTCCATCAAATTGTTTCAAAGAATCGATGGTCGAATAATCAAATTCATCACTTTTCGAAACATTCTTTTCAACCCACTCATCGCTATGCCATAATTTGTTAAATGTCTTTTGTTTCTCTTGTTGATGGAATGGTGATTTTACCCAGCCATAATGATAAACCCAGGCATCGATCTGCTTCACGTTTAACTTTCTGTCATCGATTCTGAAGCCTTGAGCATCTTTATAAGATCTGATTCTCTTCCACGGACGCACAATTCTGATTTCTTTCCTATACCAACGGCGGGAATCACCCACAAAATCGTACGAACCATAAAAGTGAGTGTAATTAAACAATAAGCCTTCCACTGCTTTGTCATCCTTATACGTTTCCATCGCTTGACGAATCACCGGAAGATATTGCTCATGCACAACCTCATCTCCTTGAATATAGAAGGCCCAATCCGCATCTTCCTCGATTCTATCAAAAGCCTTATTTGTTTCTTCGGCCAATACCCTTCCTCCTTCACGCAGACTCTCGTCCCAAACCGTATCAAGAATCTCTATTTTCGAAGAACCTATGCTCTCTATCAGCGTCCTTGTCCCGTCATTGCAATCTCCGACAGCAACAATGAAACGATCGCAAAGAGGCAATATGGAAGTAATCGCTTCGATTATCGGATAATCAAATTTAACTGCGTTCTTAACGAACGAAAAACCTATAACTTTCATAACAATTGCAAAGATACAACAAAGAAACGAATGAAAGAGCAGAATGCACCGATAATGTCATTTTACAGAACTTGATTTCATTTCGATAATTCTTGATTTCATTTTTTTGAATTCAAAAAAGAAAACAGCGAAATCAAGAAACAAAACTTACTAACTTTACATCAGAAACATCAAAACATGATTGTATTTATCCGAATGCTGACAACTTGCTTTGATTCGGGATTTCAAACCCATTAAAAATGCCAACCGAATCGCAAAACGAACATCGAACTTCCTATCTTGCCGTTTGAAAACTCCTTATATTCATCTGCAATGGACTCAAACAGCAATTCCCTGCTTTCGATCGAGACCAAAGAACCCTTCAATTCAGATTTTCCAAGATTGTAATAACTGATTCCGAAACTTAATCTGTTGAATAAACTCATCCCAAGCCCGAATTGAATTGCAAAAGTCGAAGTATTGTCAAAATCTATTCTGCCGGAGAAATCCGTTTTGCTGCCATCATCAGCCTCAATCGAGAAAACACGATTCATATCACTTACAATCCGGTAATTCATTCCAAGTCCCATCTCCACATAAACCTTAAAGACGCCAAAGAAATTGGTATGGAAATTTGCACCTGCCATTATCGGCAGATTGTAATAAGATGGTGCCGAAGCAGTGAAAAAATCCGATGGATTGTTTTGTGATTCAATCATGTCTTTCGCACTATCTGCAAGTCCGTTGTACATAATGTCGAAAGTAGTCATGAATTTCAATCTTCTCAAAACCGGTATCCGTAACGATGTTTGCCACTTAAGCCCGAGGTTAAAGCCTGTTTTAGCGGCACCTTTGCCTGTATTGTTTTCCAAGAATGCCGTTCCTGTTTTCGCAAAACTGCCTATGGGAGTGTTTTTCCCGACATGAAGCGACCAACCGTTTGTCTGACAAAAAGATGTCAAACAAAAAAAAGAACAAAAACAAAAAACGAATGACACTATCAATTTTTTCATACCACGTTTCAAATTTTCAGACAAGCAAATATCACAAAAAAAAGATTGATTTGTAACATAAATCACTTCAAACTTTAATTGAAAGAACCTAATCTTCGAAAGGAATCATCAACTCAGTCATACATTTTTTCTATCCGAGAATAATTTTTTTTCAATCATATACATTGTTTGTTTTCTGCAAATTCATATCTTTGCAAAGTTAATAATAAGTTTAATTAAAACACGCTTAAAATGAAAAAAGTTTTATTTTTGTTGTTGGCAACAGTATTGTCGCTGACACAAATGATGGCTCAGCAGGACTCTGTGAGCATCGGTAGTGGGACAAGTTCAAACACTCAAGGTCCTATCTCCGGATATTATGGCAATCACCGTTCCGTGCAGTTGTACACTGCGTCTGAATTGAATATGCCTATGGGAGGAATCATTGAAAGCCTTTCATTGCAGATCGGTACGGTAACAGCAGGCAGCGGACGTCAGATACGCATCTACATGAAAGAGATTGCCGATACCACGTTGCCGGCTAATATGACCATCAACCAACTTGGAAATGATGCCGTTTTGGTTTACAGTTCCAATGGAACGGAAGATGTAACCGCGAACTCATGGCACAGCATCACTTTGCAGTCTCCATTCGCTTATACCGGAGAAGGAAGTTTGTATATCTATTTCGAAGGAGAGGGATGTGGACCAAGCGGTGGTTGTTCTGTGAGTGTGCTCGGACAAACAGGAGCAAGCAAAGCATGGAACAAATGTTGGGATACCAGTGTTCCTGACATGACCAACCCTATTTCAAGAACCAACGACAACAGAGCAAACATCAGGATAGTGTATTCTCCTATCACTGATGATTATTGTTATCCTGTTCAAGGAGTTACAATATCTGATATCTTAATTGATGAAGCTACTATATCTTGGACAAGCGATAACAATAACTTTGAGGTACAATGCAAGTTGCAATCTGAAACTTGGGATTCTGAGAACGTGATAACAGAAACCTCATCTTCAACCTCTATAACTCTTTCGGGACTTTTGCCATCTTCTTATTACGATGTCAGAATCAAATCGATATGTTCTGTCAATGAATCTTTATGGATGGGAACTTCTTTCGCAACAGGATGTGATGTTATAAGCACTTTCCCTTGGGTAGAGACATTTGACAACGCTTGGGATTATACTTATGCAACCGGAACCGAATTTCGTGTTGCTCCTTTGTGTTGGATAAATATGTCAGGTAAGCCTGCAACTTCTTCCTACATTTGGAAGCAGAATTCAGGTGAAGCTTACATGTATGGTTACTACTCTTCGAGTTCAACAAATGAAGATTACAGAAACTCCGATTGGCTTGTATCTCCTGTTCTTGAGCTTACGGGAAATGAAACTTTGACTTTCTTTGCCAGAAAGAATAGTACATCTTATTCACCTGAGCTTAGAATATATGCTTATGAGGTTACAGATGGCGACATCACTTCTTTGGCGGATACTTCCAACTTTTTCTTGATAGATTCCATTACAACACTGACCACAACTAATCAGGAAACTGAGATATCTCTTGAAGACCTTAGCGGACAATACCGTCTGGCATTCGTAAGAAACAGAACCATCGGACATGCATACGTTTATGTGAATGATGTTACGGTGATGCCTACTCCTGCTTGTAGCAGACCGAGTGGTTTGACAGCAAGTAATATAACCGGAAATTCAGTTGATTTGACCTGGACTGAGTCTGATGAGGCTACATCTTACAATATTTATTACAAAACTTCGAATGCATCGACTTGGAACATTGTTGAAGCAACCGAAAATCCTTTCACATTGACAGGATTGGAACAAGCAACTGCCTACGACATAAACATAAAGGCAATTTGTTCAGATGGTAACGAAACAGGTTTTGCTCTTGATGGAATAGTTAACGTAACTACCACCTGCATGACGCTTGTACCACCTGTGAATGAAACATTTGATACTTATCCGGCAGGAACGGCTGCAACGAATTGTTGGAAAGAAGCAAAAGGACTTTTGTCAAACATGATGCAACCTGATTCCTCAGTAACCATTGCCTCAAACAACTGGGGAAGTTACAATAGTTATGTTTTCGATGACCATGCTGCCATAGAACTTTATTCATCAACCAGAACCGATTGGTTGATTTCTCCACCTATCGACTTGGGTGACGGCTCCATTTCTTACGACTTGAAGTTCGATTTGGCGTTTACTTATTGGAATTCTGCTGCTCCGGCTCACACTGTTCAAAATCAAAAATTCGCAGTCTTGATTTCAACTGACGGAGGTTTGACTTGGGATTACGAAAATGCGATTATATGGGACAGCACCTCAGCTGACCAGGAAAATCCTTTGATTTCTTCAATACCTGCCCAAGGACAAAGAGTCGTTGTTGACCTTTCGGAATATCAAGGCACGATAATGGTTGGCTTCTATGGCGAACAAGTGACATCAGGAGGAGACAACAGAATACACATCGATAACTTCCAAATAGTTGAACACGTAGATTGTGCAGACCTTTTAAGTTTCAACTGCGATGTTATTTCATCTTCAAGTGTCGGCGTTTCACTCCCTCTTGTAGGAGAATTGTCATATGATTTGGTTCTTTCTTACAACGAAGGTGAAACTTTTGATGAAGAATCTGCAACTACGGTAAACATTCCTTCTGACACAGAGTTGCCATACATTTTGGAAGGTTTGACACCGGGAACTACTTATACATTTGTTTTGGCTTATGATTGCGGTGGCGAACAATCTGATCCTATTACACTAACCTTGCCTTCAGCAGCAGAATCCATTCCTTTCACTTGTGATTTCGAAGATGAAGACTTGAATTCCCGCTGGTTGATAAACAACGGTACTCATGCTACTAAGTTGTATATAGGCAACACTTCCACAGAAACAGTAAACAACAAATTGTATGTTTCTTCCGATAACGGAGCTACATTATCTTACAGCATAAGTGGAACAAATATTGTTACAGCTTCAATTCCTATTGAGTTTCCTGAAGAAAGCGGAGCTTATAAAATAAGCTTCAATTACAGAGGTGGAGGAGAAAGCACATTTGATTACATAAAAGTTGCATTGCTTGATTTATCCGAAGATATATCTGCAAGCGCCACTGTTCCTACTTGGGCAACTGTTAATTTTGAACAAGAAGGCTTCTTGTATCCTACAGGAACCAAGTTCAATTTACAAGATAATACCACTTACGCTGAAATAATTGTTCCAGATAGTGCCGTAAACGGAACTATAAAGAACCTTGTTTTTGCTTGGAAACAAGACAACAGTCTCGGTAACAGCATAGGCGTTGAAATAGATGATATTTCCATTGTACATTTGAACTGTGTACCTCCTACCGATGTTAATATCGCAGAAGGCGGAATACAAACAAACTCCATAACATTTGATTTGGAAACAGAATCAGGTGAGGAATGGGAAATTCAATACATGGTTTATGGTGCTGAAACTTGGGAATCATATATTGCTTCTTCATCCACGGGAATCGAAATTTCAGATTTGATGTCCGGAACAATGTATAAATTCAGAGTTCGTTCAATCTGTGGAGAAGATACTTCATGGTTTGTACCTGCAAACGACAATGGTTATGTTCTTTACCAAACACTTTGCGAGGATATAACAATCTCGGAAGAAGAACCTTTTGTTGAAACATTTGATGCACCGACTTGGTTCCGCAGTGGCAGTATCACAACAGACAATGACTTTGCTCCTGAATGTTGGTTCAACATTGACGCAAAGCATGCTTCTTATAACTGGAGACATGTTACGACTGCTTCAAATAATTACAACGGATCTGCAGGTTCATTGGCGATGTACTCAAGTACTTCTGTTACATCCGACACAATATCTGACTGGTTCATTACACCGATATTCAGCTTGAACGGAACAGAAACTTTATCATTCTTTGCCAAAGCAGGAACAGCAAACGAGACATTGAAGATTATGTACTACAATGTTGACGAATACGACGACATGGTTTCGAGAGATGATACCGTAAACTTCGAATTGCTATCTACAATTGCGATTCCGGCAAATGAAGACTATGTTCCATACGATATTTCTTTGTCTGAACTTTCCGGAAGATACCGTTTGGCATTCTATGCCTCAGTTCCGGGCAACTATTTGAGAATAGACGAAGTGTCCGTTCATATTGTGGATTGTCAAAGACCTGAAACAGATGATATATATGTTTCAGACATCACACCGACAAGTGCAACCATAAACATAGAAGATGAACTCAACACAGCATGGTCGATATTCTACAAAACAGAATCTGAAACTGAATACACGGAATACCCAACCACTTCAACATCTACTGAATTTGTAGATTTGTTATCTAACACAACATACGAATTTTACGTGGTTGGAGATTGCGGAGGCTCACAATCAGCACCTACAACCGTTATTTCATTCGCAACACCTTGCAGTTATGTAACCGAGCTTCCTTTTGTTGAAGATTTTGAAGGAGCATGGGCTGAAAGCGGATTAAGTAACGCTGCAGCACCTGACTGTTGGATAAACATCAATGGAGGATATAGCAGCACTACTTACAAATGGACAAGATACACAACTGCATCAAGTGTTTACGCCGGTTTAGCTTCAGCTCAGTCTTACGGATATACATCAGCTACAACGAATACATACGTAAACAATGACTTCTTGATAACACCGGTAATCGATGTTGAAGGAGGTGCAAGATTGCGTTTCTATGCTAAGAAAGGCTCTACATCATACAATGGTAAAATAAAAATCAAATACTATGATGTAACAGAGAACGGAGACATAGCTTCAGCAGCGGATACTGCAAACTTCATCGATTTGGTTGAAATAAACAATTTCACAACTACTTACGAAGAATATACATTTGACTTACCTGAGTTGCCATCTACTTACCGTATCGCTCTTGCAAGACAAGATACATCTAACGGATACGTATATATAGATGACTTATCGATAGATTACGTTCCTTCTTGTATAAGACCAGAACCTAACTCAGTTGTTGTATCCGATGTAAATACAAATACTGCTATCATTTCTTGGACTGACAACGACGAATCGCACAGTTCATGGAACGTTTACTATAGAATGTTAGGCACAGAAGAGTATTTATCTGTATCAGCAACAGAACCAAGTGTGGAACTTACTGATTTAATTTCTGCGACATCTTATGAAGTTTATGTAACAACAAACTGTGGAAATGAGGAATCAGAAGGCACTTATACTATTTCTTTCACAACACTTCAAGAACCTGTTGAAATTCCATATTCAACAACATTTGACGATGTTGAATCCGGAGAATGGTTGTTGAAAAACGGCAATTTGACTAATAAATGGTACATTGGAGTTCCTACAGGAGCAGAAGGCGGTGAATTATACATATCTAACGACAACGGAGTTAATGCATCATACACATTATCTTCGGCATCTAGTATTGTCATTGCTGAAAAGTTGTTCCAATTAGGAGCATCCGATTCAATCAGAATAAGCTTTGACCTTACTGTAGGTGGAGAAAGTTCTGCAGATTATTTGAAAGTATTCTGGCTTTCTGCCGATACAGTGTTTGACGCTACAAATTCTACAGCTTACTATCCTTCAGCTTCAGGATACGCTTCAGGAGTGTTGAAAATTAATCCAAACGATCCGACGAAGAATTATGTAAATTTGTTGTCTGGTACTCAACATTTGAGTATAACAATACCGAATTCACAAAATCAATTGAAAAAGATTGTATTCCTTTGGAAGAATGACGGTAGCCTTGGTACACAACCGGGAGCTATAATCGACAATTTCGAGATTGAAGAAGTAGGAGAAACCCTCACATGTTTCAGACCTGTGGACAATTCTTTGACTGCAACAAATATAACAACGAATGGTGCAACTATATCTTGGGAAGCATCAGACGAATCGCAGACTGCATGGACCGTTTACTACAAGAGAGCAAACGAAGAAACATATACGAGTGTTCAAGCAACAGAAACATCTATTGAATTGACCGATTTGTTACCTTCTACTTCATATCAGGTTTATGTAACGACAAATTGTGGTAATGAAGAATCTACTCCATCTACTTCAATCACTTTTGAAACTGCTTGCGGAGTGATTTCTGCACCTTGGAGTGAAGGTTTCTCCACTAATGTAACTTCTTCAGATTGTTGGAACAGAGCTGTGGGATTGTTGGCTCCAAATGTAACCTTCACATCGACCACTTCATCATCTTGGTCTCATAATACGACAAGTTCAATCGACGGAGTAATAGACGGAAGAGTTAAAGCAAATATCTGGGGTACATCAAAGAAAGAGTGGATCATTACACCGCAAATCGATTTGGGCGATGGAAGTGAACTATATCAAGTTTCTCTTGACGTAGCTCTTACTGATTATAACAACCCTGCAAATATTCCTGATCCTGCAGCTGATGATAAATTTGCAATCGTTGTATCTACCGACGGCGGAACAACATGGTCAAGTGCCAATGCTTTGATCTGGGCTGATGGAGACAGTGATACCGAACATAACTATTCAGACTTTACTAACACATTCACAAGAGTATCCTATGTATTGCAAGATGCAGAAGGCAATCCATACACCGGAGTTGTCAGAATAGGAATCTATGGTGAATCGACTACCTCTAACGGAGATAATGACTTGTTTATAGATAATTTATCTGTGGAATTGGCAGAGGGTGGACAAGGAGGCACAGATCCTGAACCTGAACCATGCGATGCTCCGACAGATCTTGCGGCAAGCAATGTTACACAAACAACTGCAGATATTACTTGGACAGGCACAGCAACAAGCTATGAGTTCAAGCTAAACGGCGGAACAGCAGAAGCACTTACGGCAACAACAAAATCATTGACCGGTTTGACAGCAAACACTCAATACACCGTTGAAGTAAGAGCTGTATGCGACGACCAAACATCTGATTGGGTTACAATAACATTCACAACCCTACAAGAATCCGGTGGAGAGGTTATAGCACCTGTTGTTACTACCCTTGCAGCAACAGCAATCACACACGAAAGTGCAACTTTGAACGGAACCATCACAGTAGGCAGTGAGACAATCACAGCACAAGGATTCATGTACAAAGCAACTGTAGCTACTGATTGGACAACCGTTAATGCAACAGGT
>JAZNIO010000025.1:0-70789 GCA_045577535.1 Candidatus Onthomorpha sp.
TTTAATTGACGTTTCTCCTTACTCCGGTCGATAAACTTATTCGTTTATCTCCGCTACCTCGGTTCATTATTTTCAAAGATCAATTTCCCCTTCCAACTATCCCATCTATCTCTCACCTCTTTTCCTCGTCGTTTGGGATTGCAAAAGTACTACCTTTTCTTAAACCTACCAAATGTTTTTAAGACTTTTTTATCCTCCAACACTTAACTCGCTGTTTTACACTATGAAAAATTTTTAACGAATTACTATCTCTTTCGCTGTTTTTACGGCTTCTCTCGCTCTTTTTATGTGTTTATTGGACGGTTTCGGGAGTTTCGTAACGTCAATTTCGCTCTTTTTTGCTCTTTTTTGAAAGCTTTATTGTGCTATTACCGGTGGTCGAAATCTTGTTTCTTGGGTCCTGAATGCTAAAACAATGATTAGAAATAATGATTCTTTGTTTCTGAAATTTGTTTCTTGATTTCACTCGGATGTTTCTTGATTTGATTTCTGCTCTACTCTGAAAAGATAATACAAAGCGAGCGTTCGAATGGGTTTACCTTTGCCGAACGCTCGCTTTCTTATTCCTTATATATATAATGTATAAGGTGTCAGTGTTGAATCTATTCTTTGATTACTTTTCGCATTATCGTTTTGTCTCTAATCGTCATTCGCAAATAATATGCTCCCGATGGCAAGGTTTCAATGTCGATTTGCTCAGTCTCAAAGAAACGCATAACGACTTTACCGATGTTGTCTATCACTTCTATCTTTTCTATCTCTTTGCTGAACGTTAGTATTCCGCTTGTAGGGTTTGGATAGAATGTGATTTCTGTCAATTCCGCAACATCATATAAAGAACTGTTAACCGTAAGATTCAAAGTAATAGTACTGTCGCAACCATTTACAGTTTGAAGATTTTGAACGTAAATACCGGATTCACTTTCGTTAAAACCGAACTCTGCATAGGTTTCTCCTGAGTTTATTGTCGCATTGATTGTAGTGTCAAAAACAGGATTAACACTAACTGTTAATGTAACTATACTGTCGCAACCGTTTACAGAGGTTAAGTTTTGTGTGTAAATACCTGCTTCCGAAACATTGAATCCGGAGAAATTCAAACTTGTACCTTCGCAAATTGTAAGAGTAAGGTCAGTATGAATAGTAGGCAACTCAGTAACGGTTAGCGTAACAATGCTATCGCAACCGTTTACAGCTGTATACGTTTGAGTGTAAACGCCTGCTTCACTTACATTAAAGCCACTTATATTTAATTCGCTTCCTTCGCAAATGGTTGCAGTTAGGTTTGTATTATAAGAAGGAAGAACAGTTAAAGCAAGTGTTACGATGCTATCGCAACCGTTCGCAGTTGTAAGATTTTGTGTGTACGTTCCGGCTTCGCTTACGTTAAATCCGTTGTCGTTATATACTGATCCCTCACAGATTGTTGCCGAAAGCTCGGTGTGAATGATTGGATTAACGTTCAGTGTCAAAGTTACAATGCTATCACAGCCCGAAACAGATTGCAGAGACTGAGTATAGACGCCTGCTTCGCTTACGTTAAATCCGTTTTCGCTGTAGGTTTGTCCCTCGCAAATAAAGGCTGACAAATTTGTATTGAAGACCGGATTTACTGAAAGCGTGAGTGTAACTATGCTATCGCAACCATTGATTGCTTGAAGTGTTTGTGAATAAACTCCGGCTTCGTTTACGTTAAAGCCGTTTTCGTTATATACTTCTCCCTCGCAGATTGACGCCACTAAATCGGTATTATAGATAGGATTTACCGAAAGATTAAGGGTTACAATGCTGTCGCAACCGTTTTCTGTCTGCAAGTTCTGTGTATAAACTCCTGCTTCCGATACGTTAAAGTTGTTGTCTGTGTATGTTTGTCCTTCGCAAATTGTTTCTGTCAAAGATGTATAAAGGACAGAGTTTATATTCAAAGTCAAAGTTACTATGCTGTCGCAACCGTTCGCAGTTGTAAGATTTTGTGTGTAAGTTCCGGCTTCCGATACGTTGAATCCGTTGTCGTTATATACCGATCCCTCACAGATTGTTGCCGAAAGCTCGGTATGAATGATTGGATTAACGTTCAGTGTCAAAGTTACAATACTGTCACAGCCCGAAACAGATTGCAGAGACTGAGTATAAACACCTGCTTCGCTTACATTAAATCCGTTTTCTGTGTAGGTTTCGCCCTCGCAAATAAAGGCTGACAAATCTGTATTAAGGATTGGATTTACCGAAAGCGTGAGTGTAACTATGCTGTCGCAACCGTTGAGTGTTTGAAGTGTTTGCGAATAAACTCCGGCTTCGTTTACGTTAAAGCCGTTCTCGTTATATACTTCTCCCTCGCAGATTGACGCTACTAAATCGGTATTATAGATAGGATTAACCGAAAGATTAAGGGTTACAATGCTGTCGCAACCGTTCGCAGACGTTAAGTTCTGAGTATAAACTCCTGCCTCGCTTACATTAAAGTTGTTGTCTGTGTATGTTTGTCCCTCGCAAATTGTTTCTGTCAAAGATGTATAAAGGACAGAGTTTATATTCAGAGTCAAAGTAACAATGCTATCACAGCCGTTCGCAGTTGTAAGATTTTGTGTGTAAGTTCCGGCTTCCGATACGTTGAATCCGTTGTCGTTATATACCGATCCCTCACAGATTGTTGCCGAAAGCTCGGTGTGAATGATTGGATTAACGTTCAGTGTCAAAGTTACAATGCTGTCACAGCCGTTTACAGATTGCAGAGATTGCGTATAGACACCTGCTTCGCTTACGTTAAATCCGTTCTCTGTGTAGGTTTGTCCTTCGCAAATAAAGGCTGATAAATTTGTATTGAAGATTGGATTTACCGAAAGCGTGAGTGTAACTATGCTGTCGCAACCGTTGAGTGCTTGAAGTGTTTGTGTGTAAACTCCGGCTTCGTTTACGTTAAAGCCGTTCTCGTTGTAAACTTCTCCATCGCAGATTGACGCCACTAAATCGGTATTATAAATAGGATTAACCGAAAGATTAAGGGTTACAATGCTGTCGCAACCGTTTACAGACGTTAAGTTCTGTGTATAAACTCCTGCTTCCGATACATTAAAGCCGTTGTCTGTGTAAACCTGTCCTTGACAAATAGTTGCCGAAAGCTCGGTATCAAACTCTATTTCCTCAAACAAAGCCGTGAAAACAGTATCTTTGGTAAGAGTAAACTCACGCGGATTGTCTGTATTTCCGTCATTCCAACTCACAAACTCATAGCAAGGATTTGCCACGGCTGAGATTTGCACAACCGAAAGGCTGTCAAACTCTCCCAAACCCTCGACATAACCCTGCAAAGTATCGGTTAAACTGCTTACGACAAAGGTTGGCGGTGCTTTATAGAAAGGAACTCTGTACAAATGCGAAGGAGTAACATTATTAACCTGAATATTCAGATAATGATCCCCAACAGAAAGAGTGTCGGTGTTAAGCATAAGCAAACCGTTTTGCAGTTGTCCCGTTATTTTGTGGGCGTCGTCGTTATCGAACCAGTAAGAAAACGAATACTGACTACCGCTATAATCTCCCGCAACGTTGTTTTCAACCTTAAAAAACGCACGAGACAAAAGCAAAGACTCCACACCGTTTTTCTCCATTACGATATAAACATTGTGATAGCCCCCTTCAAGTCCCTCGGTAGGAAGAAGAATCAAACCATTCTCCACATTACCCGATTGAAGAGAAGAATAATCCTCATCAAACCAACACTTATAAGTTACACCGTTGAAGTCCTCACCATCAATATTAGGATTGAGTTTATAGAACGAATAAGAAGAAAGATAAGACTCCAACCCAGCCTTTTCCATCACCACATAAAGAGTATGAAAGCCAGGAGCAATAGACTGAGTAGGCAAAAGAATTAAACCATTCTCCACATTGCCCGATTGAAGCGAAGAATAATCCTCATCAAACCAGCATTTATAAGAAAGGTCAGAGTAATCATCGCCATATAAATTGGTATTGACCTTGAAAAACGAACGAGAAAAAGGCGAAGACCACACGCCCGAATGCCTAAAATGAACATTCAAAGTATGGAAACCTGTACTTAAAGCCGAAGCATCAACATTCCCTTCAAGACCATTGGCACTAAAACTAAAACTTACCTTTTGAGAATAATCCCTATCAAACCAATATTCCCCCGAATAAACGGTTTGAGAATAGAGAAACACTCCACAAAGTAAGCAAGTCAAGAATAAAATGAAGCGTTTCATTACTAAACACATTTTTTTAGTCCATCAACTCAACTTCAATTCCTAACATACCTTCCGCATTCGTTCTTTGCGAAACATTCAAACGCTTTATAACATTGTAAGAAGGTGTGTAATCAAAAGGAGCAGTACCTCCAAAAATACCTACTTGCGTTCCATCACCTCCTAAAATAGTATTTGCAACATTTTCTTTTAGCTTAAAAGTATCTAAATTAAAAGCCCAAGTAGCAAAATTGTTACTAGTTACATCATGAAAAGTTCCGTTCCAAGTTTCAAACACATCTGTTACGTTCATAAAAGTATTATTAGTTCCAAAAGAAGTTGTAAAGCCACAAATAATGCTATTGTAAGCATTAGCTAAGCTAAAATCAGTTTGTGTTGTAGTATTATTTCTTATTATTACGCAATTGTTAAAGTTAAAAGGATTAGAACTTTCTATATGAGAACTACTACTTATTATACAATTGTCGCAGTATGAATTTTTAGGTGTTGAATTCAGTATACAATTATAAAATCTTGCGGGATTCTCTGCTTTGTTATTCATCTGTGCACCTGTTATTATAGAATTTGAAACAAATAATTCTTTATGGTATGTGTTAAGGGACTGTATAATACATTTTGTAAATTTAACTCTTCCTTTATCACGATTAAAAGAAGAAGTACCGTCTCCTATCTCAAATGAAAATCTAAAAGCTATTCCTTCTGCTTCAAAATATGAAGTATCTGCTGAAGGCTGTACTTTAAATGCGTTATTAAAACGTGTTCCGTCGCTTTGTCTTGCTGTGTCGGCATTTGCTCCACTACCTCTAACGACTAAACTTTTTCTAACGGTTACTGAATTGAAGTTTCCGTCAGATAGGTTAATTGTGTCTCCATTTGAAGCTGCGTTGTGTGCTTCTACGAATGCGTTTGCACCGTAATAAACGCTGATATTACCGTTGTGCTTCAATGTTGCCAACTGTTCTTGTGCGAAAAGCACGTTTGCACATAGGATTGTGCAGATTGCGAAAATAATTCTTTTCATTTTTTGTTCTTTTTATTTGTTAATAAATTATTTAATGTTCGAAATAAAAAGACAAAAAAAAGACGTGGACTTCTCTTATCGTAATGTGAGGTTCTGCAATACCTATGTACCAAAAATAAGAAAAGCCCACGATATGCTCGCGGGCGTTTTCCACTTATTTTGTTTGGTACATAATTTGAAATTTTGCAGATTTCACATTACCAAGAATAAGCAAAAACGCTTTTTTATGTCGCTAAAAACGCAGGTGCAAAAGTATAAAAACTTTTTAATACCGCCAAATGATTTTCTTGCAAACTTCGGTTTTCCTCTCGCAAAGTTCGCAAAATCGCAAAGGCTTTTCCACGTATCACGCGAATTTACACGAATCTTTTTCTCGCAAAGTCGCAAAGAACACAAAGCCTTTCCTCGTATCACGCGAATTTACACGAATCTTTTGGAACGAACTTTGGCTATTAGCTATTGGCGTTTGGCAAAAATAAAACTGCGTCAGCCGAAAGCCAAAGGCTAAAAGCCAACAGCCAAAGTAAAAAAAAGAAAGATACGTGTCGATACGTGAGATTCGTGGAGCCTCTTTTGCGGAATATTCCCCTTATTGATACCGGCAGTATCGCTAACCGGTACCGGCAGTATCGCTAACCGGTACTGGTAGTATCACTAACCGGTACTGGCAGTATCGCTAACCGGTACTGGTAGTACCAATAAGCGGTACGGGCAGTACCAATAAGCGGAATTTTTTTGATACTAAGTTTGAGGATTTTTATTCCTTGTTTTTGTGTTCGGAGTCTTTGTCTATGTTCTTTTCGTCAAGGATATAAAGCGGTCGATTGCGGACATCGTTGTTTATTCTGGCGATATATTCTCCTATGATGCCGATTGTAATCAGTTGAACGCCGCCTATGAACAGCACGCTCAGGATTAAAGATGTCCAACCGGTGATTGTGGCATGGAAACAAAAGTGTGAAACCAAGGCATAGACGAGTGCCAAAAGCGAAACGATGGCTGAGAAAATTCCTAAGCCGGATGCGATTTTCAAAGGCTTGTCCGAGAATGCCGTTATGCCGTCCAAGGCGAATCGAAGCATCTTTTTAAGCGGATAATTCGTTGTTCCATAAAGACGAGCGTCGCGATGGTATTCGACGAATGTTTGTTTGTAGCCTATCCAAGCTATTTGCCCGCGTATGTATTTTGATTTCTCGGGCATATTGCGAAGGTGCTCGACTATAACTCGGTCTATCAGTCTGAAATCTCCTACATCGACGGGTATATCTATGCTTGTCATCGAAGCCAAAAGGCGATAGAATATCTTGGCTGTTGCTTTCTTAAACCATGTTTCGCCCTCTCGGGTTTTTCTTTTGGCGTAAACGACTTTGTAACCTTCTTTGTAGCGTTCGTACATTTGGGTTATAAGTTCGGGAGGGTCTTGAAGGTCGCCGTCGATTATCACTACAGCCTCGCCGGTGCAGAAGTCCAATCCCGCACTCACAGCTATCTGATGTCCGAAGTTGCGAGAGAAACTCAGATACTTGACATGAGAATCTTTTTCCGCCAATTCTTTGATGCGTAACAAGGTTTGGTCTTTACTGCAATCATTTACGAATATCATTTCATAGGAATCTGTGATTTCGGAAAGGGTTTTGGTCAATCTTTCATGCATGATTCCAACGTTTCTCTCTTCGTTATAGCTCGGTATTATCACTGATAAGTCCATCGTTTTCTTGTTTTTCTGATTTCAAAAGAAGAATGCGACTCTGCACAAGAAAGTCTGTTTCTTCTGTTTCGTAATGTTGTTGTATTTTTTCAAGGGTTTCGGGTCTGTTTACTTGAACATAATCTCCTACTTTCAAGTCTGCGAATGTTTTTCTCAGAACCCTGACTCCGTTTTCTTTCATATAATAATGGTAGAAGAAGTCCAATTGTGCTTGTTCTTCGATAATGTAACAGATTTCTTTGTATCGATTTTGCGATTCTTTGTCTGCAATCATCTTCATCAGGTTTACACGAGAGTAATACGCCACATTGTTTTCGTCTTCCTTTGCCGCAAGGTTGTGTTTGACTATTTCGACGTACGGATTGTAAAACAAAGAAAGAATGATTGCAAGCATGAGCGTTTTCAAAACAAAGATCGAGTTTTTTGAATCTTTGTTTCGTTTGGCTGAAATCAAGATCCATTTTTCTGAAACAAAGAAATAAATTTGCGAAAGTGCAAGCCCTATAATCGATGCAAAGAAAGGAATAAGCGGAAGTGAGTACCACTCCAATTTTGTCTTTGAAACGCTTATCGCAATGAAGTAAACGATTGTAATCGATCCGCAATAGAGATTCGCAAGTCTTGCTTCCTTGTTTTTGAAAAGCATATTGATTACAAAGCAAACAGGCAAAAGCCAAACGAAAGCAGGGAATTGTATGTCGCGAATAAAATCCCAATAATACCAAAAGCCACCCGAATGTTCTTCTATCACCGTCAGAAATCGTCCGCCTGCCTCATTGTGCCAAACAGCCTTCAAATAACCCGGTTCGACACTTTCTCTTGCAAAGTAAAATCCTCCTATCAGTAAGATAAAAAGAAGTATGCCTATGTATGTGTGTTTGTTTTTGAGTAGCGGAACAAGGTTTTTGGTAAACAAAACAAAAAGAAAAATTCCTGCAAGCGGTATCAACGCCTGTATTCCTTTGGTAAGTGTTGCAAGAGAGAGGAAAAGAAAAAAAAGAATCAAGTGTTTGTTTTTCTGTAGTCGGGTATGGAGATAGAAGAATCCGCAATACAAAATGACGAACATTATCATCAATGCATCGTAATCGCCACTCCGTCCGCAGTGATAAAACAACAATCCCTTCGAACAAACGAAAACCAATGCCGAAAGCAAGCCTGCCAAGGGTCGTTTCAGCTTTACACAAAACCAAAACAAAGCAAGTGATGAGAGAAACATTGCAAGAGCAGAGGGCAAACGCACTGCCGTAAGTCCGACTCCGCAAATCTTCATGCTCAACACTTGTAACCAAAGCAGCAAAGGAGGTTTGGTGTTCCACAAATCGGGCTTATGGTCGAACGTGGCTACGAGATAATTTCCCGATTCATACATTTCGTATGCCGAAGCGGCTTGTCGGCTTTCGTCCCACTCCCTTAAAGGAAGACTTCCCAAGCGTGGAAAGATTGCAAACAAAGCCACGCTTGAGAAGAGTAAAAAAAGAAATATGTTTTTCTTTGTATCAGTCATTTATTATCAACTTTCCGATTGTTTCTTCTGCCGATTCTGCATTTTTTATTCTTACAAAATAAAATCCGGGCTTGCAATCGGAAACGTTCAACCTTGTTTTCGAGGTGTTGGTAACGAACTTTTGCAATACTCTTCCTTGAATATCCGACAACTCGACTTCGTCTCCGGCTACGGAATTTTGCAATACGACAAAGTCTTTCGCCGGGTTAGGATACAAAAGCAAGGTTTGCTCTTTTTCAAGCTGAGTAATGGACAAGTCTCCCAAAGTTCTGAATGCCACTTTCGAGACTACACCCCATTCATCATTGACATTGGCACCTTGAGCCAAAGCATAATATTCCGTATATGGCATTAAATCCAGCCAAACCCAATCATCGGTTTCATAAAGTTGATAAGGAGTGGATTTTAATATGGACATGACGGAATCTTCTCCCACTTCATCATAAAATTCCTTTGTTACCAGACCATTGTAATAGTAAGCTGTTTGATCGTTTGGCACAGTTATCATTCTAACCGATGTTTTCGTTAATTCGCTTAGCTCGATAGAAATCATACTTTCGCCCTCTCCACCTTGCGAAGCAGTGCTGCAATTTGTTATAAAGACATCTGCCGTATCGGTTTCATTCATTGCAACCACGAAAACTTCGTATGGTGTGTTCGGATTCAACTCATCCCATGTGTATGTGGCATTTTGCTCATACGTAATCCCCCATTGAATCACCAATTCTTCGAGAGACACTCCCATCATTTGAGTCCATACGGTCATACTGCCAAGAGCATCTGCAAGAATCGCATATTTGGTGCAGTTCTCTCCCATTTGAAATTCGGCTTCTATGGTTGTAGATGTCGTATTCAAAATATTTGTTGTTACACTTGGCGTTTGTGCGAACAAAGACAAAGATGCAACTATCCCAAATATAAACGCTGTTATTTTTTTCATAGTTTTGAGGTTTTAATTTCTTATTTCAATTCCATTATTTCTTGCATTATCTTTTTAGCTAAGCGATCTGCCGATTCCATATCTCGACTTTCCGAATAGATTCTTATTATCGGTTCGGTGTTACTTTTTCTCAAATGTACCCATTCTTTTTCGAACATTATCTTTACGCCATCTATTGTAGAGACTTCATAATCTGCATATTTCTTTGCCATTTGCTCCAAGATGGAATCAACATTTATATCCGGTGTAAGCTCGATTTTGTTCTTTGAAATCTCATATTCAGGATATGTTGCTCTGAGTTGAGAACATGTTTTGCCACTCTTAGCAAGCAGACTCAAAAACAATGCAATACCAACCAAAGCATCACGACCGTAATGCAAAGCAGGATAAATGATACCTCCGTTTCCTTCGCCTCCGATTACTGCATTCATTTCTTTCATCTTTTCAACCACATTCACCTCTCCAACAGCTGATGCGTAGTATCTTTGTCCCTTTGCCTCGGTTACGTCTCTCAATGCCTTGGTTGAAGACATATTGGAAACGGTTGCTCCACTTGTATGATCTAAAACGTAGTCTGCAACTGACACAAGGGTGTATTCCTCTACGAAAGGCTTACCATTTTCACACACAATCGCCAATCTATCGACATCCGGATCAACAATGAATCCGACATCACAACCTTCTGCAACTACGGCTTCACATATTTGAGTAATGTTTTCAGGAAGCGGCTCGGGATTATGAGGGAAAACTCCCGTAGGTTCTGTATTCAAAGCAACAACTTGCTGAACTCCCAAAGCATTAAGAAGTTTTGTCAAAACCAATCCTCCTGTTGAGCAAACAGCATCGTATGCTACTTTGAAATTTGCTCGTTTTATTGCTTCGACATCAACAAGCTCCAATGCCAATACTTTTTCTATGTGGCTGTCTATTGTTGTTGTGTCGCTTATGCAATGACCTAATTTATCAACTTCTGCAAAAAGGAAATCTTCACTTGCAGCCAATTCAAGAACTCTTTGACCCTCGGAAGCAGAAATAAATTCGCCTTTGGCATTCAGAAACTTCAGTGCATTCCATTGCATTGGGTTATGACTAGCTGTAAGAATTATTCCGGCATCTGCTTTTTTCTCTGTAACAGCTACTTCAACTGTAGGAGTGGTTGAAAGACCTGTATCTATAACATCTACTCCCATTCCCATCAAGGTTCCAACAACCAAATGCGAAACCATTTCTCCGGAAACTCTTGCGTCTCTTCCGAGAACTATTGTAATCTTTTCTTTGTTGTAAGTCTCCTTTATAAAAGCCGCAAACGCAGATACAAATTTTACTGTATCTATAGGAGTCAAGCCATCGTTGGTTTTACCGCCGATGGTTCCCCTGAAACCTGAAATTGATTTAATAAGTGCCATATTTTTTATTGATTTGATGTGCAAAGATAGTGCTTTTAGTTTAACAAAACAAAGAAAGAGAATAAAAAAACAAAGAAACAAAAAATTGTTTCTTTGTTTTAGTGAATTCTTTCTTGATTTCAATTACACCATTCTAAAATCAAGTTCCCCGTTTGCCACGAACATTTCGATTTTTATGCTGTTTTGCAAATCTCCTTTCAACATAAAGATTGACAATTTATCGATTACATACTTTTGAACTGCTCTTTTAATCGGTCGTGCTCCCAAATCAGGCTGATAACCTTTGTTTGCAAGATAATCGATGCTTTCTTCGGTGCATGTCAATTCAAGATTCTTATCGGCAAATCGCTTTTGCAATCTTGCGAGTTGAAGTTTCACTATCTCTCTTACTTGCTCTTTCATAAGCGGTTTGAAGACTACTATCTCGTCTATCCTGTTTAACAATTCCGGTCTTATGGTTCGTTTCATCAACTCCAAGACCTCTCGTTTTGCTTTTTCCCATTCGGAATCCTTTTCAAAGTTTCCGTTCTCTATTGCTTGTTGAAGAATCTCCGAACCTATGTTCGAGGTCATTATTATTATGGTATTCTTGAAATCAACCAGCCTTCCCTTGTTGTCAGTTAGCCTCCCGTCTTCCAAAACCTGCAAAAGGATATTGAAAACATCAGGATGTGCTTTTTCGATTTCGTCAAGCAGAACGATGGAATAAGGTTTGCGTCGCACGGCTTCGGTAAGTTGTCCGCTCTCTTCATATCCCACATATCCCGGAGGTGCACCTATCAGACGCGATACGGTATGCCGTTCCTGGTATTCGCTCATGTCGATTCTGACCATAAGATCCTCTTTGTCGAAAAGCAATTCCGCCAAAGCCCTTGCAAGTTCCGTTTTACCGACTCCCGTACTGCCGAGAAAGGCAAAGGAACCTATCGGTCTGTTTTCATCGTTCAATCCGCTACGACTTCGTCTTATCGCATTCGAAACAGCTTCTATCGCTTCTCTTTGCCCGATTACTCTTTTCGAAAGCTCATTCTCCAATTGCAAAAGCTTGTCTTTCTCGCTCTGCATCATCTTTGCAACCGGTATTCCCGTCCATTTGGAAACCACTTCTGCGATATGGTTGTCATCGATTTCCTCTGTTATCAACGCACCTTTTGATTGCATTTGCTTCAATCTTGCTTTGTAGTTTTCCAAATCTGTTTCCGCAGTCTTTATTTTCCCATATCGCAATTCTGCAACTTTACCATAATCCCCTGCTCTTTCGGCTTGCTCGGCTTCAAATTTGTATCGCTCGATTTTCTTTACTTCATCTTGAATCGCATCTACAAAACGCTTTTCCTCCAACCAACGCTTCCGCAATTCGTCTCTTTCTTTTTTGAGACTTTCTATCTCGTTTGAGAGTTCTTTTACTTTCTTTTCGTCTTTCTCTTTTTTGATTGCGACTTTTTCTATCTCCAACTGCATGAGACGTCTTTCGATTTCGTCCAACTCTTCGGGCGATGAATCGATTTCCATTCTCAGTTTTGCAGCAGCCTCATCAATCAAGTCAATTGCTTTATCGGGTAAGAATCGATTGGTTATGTATCTTGCCGACATCTGTGCAGCAGCTATTATGGCAGAATCCTTAATCCGTACATGATGATGAACTTCGTATCTTTCCTTTAAGCCTCTCAATATACTTATTGTATCATTCACTGTAGGCTCATCAACAATCACCATTTGGAATCGTCGTTCCAATGCTTTGTCTTTTTCAAAGAATTTTTGATATTCGTTAAGCGTTGTGGCTCCTATTGCTCTCAATTCCCCACATGCAAGAGCCGGTTTGAGAATGTTTGCAGCGTCCATCGCACCTTCGCCACCGCCTGCTCCGACAAGCGTATGTATTTCATCGATAAAAAGAATCACTTCTCCATCTGAGCGAATCACTTCATTGACTACGCCTTTGAGTCTCTCTTCAAACTCACCTTTGTACTTTGCTCCTGCGATTAAGGCTCCCATATCCAAAGAATAAATCAACTTGTCTTTGAGATTCTCCGGCACATCTTTCTTGAATATTCGCTGAGCTAAGCCTTCGGCAATTGCTGTCTTACCTACGCCCGGCTCTCCAACAAGAACGGGATTGTTTTTGGTTCTTCGGGAAAGTATTTGCAGGACACGTCTGATTTCTTCATCTCTTCCGATGACAGGATCCAACTTTCCTTCCTTTGCTTGCTCGATAAGATTGTGAGCAAAGCGATTCAAATTTTCATTTTTCTTGTTTGTCGTTTCCATGATTTCATTTTGTTTTTACCTTTATAGGAAACAACTTTCGTTCCAAAGAGTTCGGTCTGACAAAATGCCTTTGTTTTGCTTTGAAAACAAGAATGGAACTGACATTTTTTCTATTTCCATAGACAAAATACGACAAAAATATCTCGAAAATCAATACTCAGAAAACAGAACTGAGAAAAGCGTTAAACTCTTTTCAAGAAAGGATTTTCTAAAACAAAGAAACATTCGACTGAAATCAAGATTCATTTCAATGAAACAAAGAAAGAATTTCGTATTTTCAAGCAACAGCAAATCAACTACTTACAAAGACTGATTTTTTACTCTTTTCAAGAGCATGATACTTTGTTTCAAAGCACTGTTAGTGCTTTTTGACATACTTCAACACCAAATGGTTCATCGGATTCGGCTCCAAACCGCTTATGTTTCTTTGAGCGAATCTGAGCACTTGGTCATAATAAAGCACCACAATGGGAGATTCGTCCATCAGAATTTGATTCATTCGCTTGTAAAGTTCGATTCGTTTTTGCAAATCATTCTCTCCCCTTGCCTTTTCGTAGAGTCGGTCGTATTCTTTCGAAGAAAAGGCGGTATAATTCGAACCTTTGGGCGAACGATTAGGCGTATAGAAGAGTGCGAAATAGTTTTCTGCTTCAGGATAATCAGCAATCCAACTACCACGGAACCATTCCACTTTTCCCTGTGCCATATTCTCTCGAAGGGCTGCAGGAGGGTTTACATCGAGTCTGACTTTCATTCCGAGCAATCCAAGTTGCTGTTGTATGTATTTGCATAAATCAAGATATGATGCTGTGGTCGAGAGTGTGATTTCAGGCATGCCTTTACCGTTCGGATAACCTGCTTGAGCCAAAAGCTCTTTGCTAAGTTGCGGATCATAGTCATAAGTTTTTGAAACCGAGTCAAAACCCGGCAGACCAACAGGAAGGATTCCCCATTTGCCTGCAACACCTATATTATTTCTAAGATATTTTATCATCTTTTCGCGATCGAATCCATGATTTATTGCTTGCCGTACACGCTTGTCTCGAAGCGGAGAGTCCAAATCCATTCTGAATCCGAGGTATTCGGTGTTCAGATAAGTCTGTGTAAGAAGTTGTATTTTGTTTTTATATTTCGGTTGCAGTTTTCCGCTTTTTGTCAGCACTTCATCTTTATAATTAGGGTCTATTCCCGAGATAAAATCGATGTTTCCTTTGACAAATTCCAAGAAAACGGACTGTTTGTCTATGATAAAGGTGATTGCAACTGCGTCTAAGTAAGGAAGAGAATTACCAAGTGAGTCTTTCTCAAAATAATCTTCGTTCTTAAGCATCACAAGTTTTACTCCCTCTTTCCACATCTTAAATCTGAACGGTCCGGTTCCTATCGGATTCTTTCTGTAGTCTTGTTTGTAATACTCAACCACTTCTTTGGCCACAACGCTTGCGTATGGCATTGTAAGGATTCCAAGAAATGGTGAAAAGGGTTCTTTGAGGCGGATTGTCAAAACAGAATCACTTTCGGCTTTTATGGCATATCCGTTGTTTGTTTTTTCGATGCAAGTGAACAAATTCCTACCCGGAGAAGCTGTTTTTTCATCTAATATTCTGTTTAAACTGTAAACGAAATCGCTTGCAACGACTTTTCGTTTCTTTCCTTTGAATAGTTCATGCGGATGAAAGAATACGTCATCTCTTAACAAGAATCGGTACTCCAAACCATCGGAACTGATTTCCCAACTCTTTGCTATGGCAGGTTGAATGTTCAATTCCTTGTCTGTTTGCACCAATCCGTTGTATAGTTGTAAGTCAGCCCAAATCATGGCTTGGTCTTTCGCAAACGCAGGATCCAAAGAAGCAATTCCTGCAACTTCGTTATAGCGAAATACTGTTTTGTTTGTGTTTGTTTCTTTTTCGGAACATGAAGTTCCAAGCAACGAGAGAAACACACAAAACAAAATAAAAAATGAACGAAACACACAAGAAGTGATTTTACTTCCCTGCATATTTCGCCCAAATATTTTTTCGTTAAGACTAATCACAATTAGTGCTTTATCGTATCAAAATTCTTACCGTACACACCTTGAGTTTTGGCAATCGAAATAAAGGCATTCGGATCTATTGCTTTGACTAAACGCATTATTTCCACTCTATCTTTTTTCTGAGCAATGACTAACAAAACCTTTTGGTCTTTTTTGCTGTACCAACCCCAACCATTGAGAAGAGTAACTCCTCGTTTGACTTCGTTACCTATTGCATCGGCAATCTGTTCATTCAATTGCGACATGATAGTTATTTGATATGTTTGTTTTTGTCCTTCAACCACCAAGTCCAATGTGTAAGTGAATGCAACTAAAACGATGTAACAATATACCATACCTTCAAGTCCCAAACCGTCAGGCACCAAAAGAGTTGATGCAATAACGAATGCGTCCACTATAAGTATGACCGAACCCGGCGAAACGTTTCTGTATTTTGTTACAATCAAAGCAATGATATCACTTCCACCCGAATTGCCACCGTTAATAAAGCATATACCGATACCAACACCCGATACAACTCCTCCAAGTATTGCTTTGGTTACCAATTCCATGTTTTCGAACTTGAAACAATCCATATTTTGGACTTCCAATATTTGTTGGAAAAGAATCAAACTAAGAGATGCTGTAACCATTCCAATGATTGTATTCAACCCGAACTTGCCTCCCAAAATTCTATAGCCGATTATAAGCAATATTCCATTGACTGCAAAGTTTGTTACACCGATTGGAATACCTGTAAGGTAATATACTATAGTCGCCAATCCGACAACACCGCCCCCAATTATGTGTGAAGGCACCAAAAACACTGACCAACTGAAACAATACATCATTATACCTATAACAATCAGAAGATATTGAAGAACTATCTTCCAAATAGGTTTCTTAGTTACAAGATTCAAATTTGTCATATCAGATTTTATGTTTTTTGTTTCTTTGTTTTGAAAAATTGTTTCTTGATTTCGTAATTTTCTTTCTTTGGTTTATTTCATCAACATCAACAACAATCTTTGGTTAAGGTCGTCATAAGAGATGTTTTTTGCTATTATCTTACCTTGAGAGTCGATAAGAATATTTTGCGGTATGTATTCCAATCCGTACAATTTTACAATGATGCTGTTCCAACGCTTAAGGTCTGACACATTCTTCCATTGCATTCCGTAAGCTTTGATTGCCTTCAGCCAAGATGCCCTATCGTCGTCCAAAGACACGCTTATGATATTGAATCCTTCCGATTTGTATTTATTGAACAAAAGTCTGAGCTCTTTAATCGATTGAGTGCTTTTCACATCCCAAGATGCCCAAAAATGAATCAAAGTACATTTGTTTTGAGATGCAAATTCCATCAATTTAATTTGCTTTCCATTCACGTCTGAAAGGGAAAACTCTTTAACCTTTTCTCCAACGGTTTCGTCTTTATCAAGTTCGGCGATATGCTTTTTTAACAAATCATATTGGTACATTTGAGTTGCGTCGCCCGAAAGTTGAGAAAATATTTCTCTTAGTTCGTTATTATTCAAGTAAGGCACGAGATAAGAACTCAAAACAAATGGAGAATAAATGCTTTGCGGGTTTTCCAAAACGTAATTCATCAAACATTGCATAGGATTCTTTTGTCTGTTGCAACGATTTGCTATTTGCAAGAACTCATCATTGCTTTCCGAACCTTCTATGCTGACATTGTCAATATCGTTCAAATCTCCGTCTATTCGTATGTTGTCATTATTCATAAAGAACGAGATGTTACCGCTTCGTGTCGGCAGATTCAAAGTCGCCATGCAAACTCTATCGACATATCCTTCGAAAGAAAATACGCCATTCACTATTTTGGTTTTCATTCTTTCCTTAACACCGTCAGCCTTCAAAAGATCTAATGTTATGACTCCTTCATCCAATCCTGCGATTTCCCCTTCCAACACGAATCCTTGGCTACCTGTCAATTCTGCAAGCTTATCACGCAATTGGTAAGGCTTAAGATTGAACGCTACTATTTTGTTATTTTCGTCTATCAACACATTATACGGAACCATTTTCAAGAGATATGATTTTGCAGATTTGCTTTGCCATGCTTGAAGTTCACAAAGTTGAATCCAAGGCAGTTTATCATTTTCCACAGCTGTGGTCCATGCTGTTTTATTATTATCTAACGATACTCCAACTATGTTAAAGCCTGCCAATTTGTACTTATTGTAAACCGAAACCAAATCAGGATTTTCTTCTCTGGCTTTTTGACTCCATGAAGCCCAAAAAGTAAGCAGCGTATATTTGTTTTGTCTTGCCAAACTGCTTAATCTATGCTGTTTTCCCTTCATATCAGGTGCAGAAAAATCAGGAGCCGTTGCACCAACTTTAAGATTCTGCATCAATTTAAGGCGTTCCGCCAAATGGCGATAATGATATGTGTTCAATGCTTCTCCTTTTAAGGTATTCAAACTGCGAGATAAATCGTCGTAATCCCACTTATAAGCAAGATATGTTGCTATTATATCTGCACAAAATATGTCTCCGGGATTGTTAATCACCCAATTTTCCAAACGTTCCAAATGAACATCGTAATCTTCTTTGCTTTTCGGAGTTACGAGTTCAAACCATTTATCCGTCAATTCGGAACCTTCTATTTTAGTTTTTTTCTTCCCTTTGGGATTTAACTTAACATCTATCGTCTTTCCAGGTTCAAGGTAAAGTCTGTAAGTCTTTTTATCATTCAAAGTAAGCAAAGCTGGAACCGGTTCCAAGATTTGCCCTCTGAAATAGAACTTCCCGTCTTTCTCAATCGCAGAACTATCAAGTTGTTCGTTGCCATCTTTATAATAAATTCTCAATGTAGCCAATCCTTTCTTGCTTCCCTTCAACAAACCATTGATTACAAAGCCCTGTCCCAAGACAGAAGTGGCAAATATCACTGCAAGAATCAACAAAAACGTCTTTTTCATACTGTTATGTTATAAATGAATGTTTCGATTTTTCAAATTAAAATTTCATTACTCGGTCCAATTCTCTTTTATTATCTCTTTGCTTTATTGTTTCCCGCTTATCGTACGAGTGTTTCCCTTTGCAAAGATTTATCTCCAACTTTGCGTATCCTCTTTCATCGACATAAAGCAATGTAGGTATGATTGTGAATCCTTTTTCTTTGCTTTTGCTTTCCAATTTTCTCAATTCGTTTTTCTTCAAAAGCAATTTACGATTTCGTTTCACCTCATGATTGTAGTAAGAGCCGAATCTGTACTCAGAGATATGCAGATTATGAACCCACAATTCCCCTTTGTCAAAAAGACAATAAGAATCGGAAAGATTAGCTCTTCCTTCCCTTATCGATTTTATTTCGGTTCCGCAAAGCACTAAGCCGGCTCTGAATGTCTGAACAAAGAAATATTCGAACGAAGCCCGCTTGTTCTTTATGTCTATCAAGTGTTTTTCTTCCGTCATAGTAATCCGCAAAGGTACAAAAAAAACATGGCAGAACGAAATATTTTTTTTAATTATTTGAAAACCTAATTCTTTTGTGTTGTTCTCAGATTAAAAGAAGCGAACATACGAAAGATTTCACCGAAAAACAATATAATCATTTCGATTCCAAGCTACATTGCGTTAATTCAATCACTTAGAAAGATAAAGTCAAGCCTTGTTCTTTACTTGTTTGAATACGTATTACTATTCTGAGATAAGAAAACGACGTCTTTTGAAAAGGATTTAATGAATCTTGATTCTGATTATATGTTTTCCCATTTCGATTCATCGCATCTTTATTTGATTAGAAAAAATCTAATCAGAATGACAATATAAGCAGAAATGAGAAAAAACAAAAGGGAAAGCATTGCTGCTTTCCCATACTTGAGTTATACGAAATCCGAATCTTCAATCTTTCTATCTTAATCGTCTATTTCAATCACAAGGAATTTACTCTTCTGCCAAAATTCCGATGGATTTGTTATTTGTATCGCGGTAGGTTTCTTTGAGTCTCCAATCATCTTATATGAACTGCTCGGATGGCTTGTAAGAATCTTTATCTTCTTTCCTGATAATTTCACTTCAGTTACTTTACGTATATCTATCTTTGTGTAGTTTTGCAAATCGCTATCGCTACTTACCGCACTTCTTTTGCCGATTCCCAAGAATCCTCCTTTACGATTGATTATCTTTTGTTCGATAAGATTTTTTCGAGTGCCGACTATGTAGTATGCAGTATTCTTTTCTTCTTCTATCTTCATGATATGCTCATCTTTTCTTTGACTTTGCTTAGTCAATTCGTCAAGATTTTTGTTCAAATTCTCGATTACAATCTGTTTTTTCTGCAATTCTGTCGTAAGCAACTGTATTTCCTCTTCTTGTTCTGAAATTCTGCTTTGAAGTTTCTCTATGAAAGCCGTCAATTCCTTGTTATTCTTACCACTTTTCTTCAATTGACTATTCAATTGATCAACTTTTTGTTTGTTGGTATTAAGAATCTCGTTGATGTCTTGAATTTGTGCTGTGATACGACTGCGAGTGTCTGCATTAACTTCACCTGTTTTATCTTTCAACTTTGAAACGTCTGCATACTTACTTGTAACCATCGTAAGGCTTTCTTCAATCTCGTTAAGCTGTTGAAACAACATTTCCATCTCTGCGTTTTTGCTTACCAATACAGCTTCGATTGAATCATTCATTGCTTTTTGACTGATCAGTTGATCTTCCATTTTCTTGTTTGTACACGCCGTCAAAGCCACTATCGCCAGCAATGCGGATGTTAAAATCAATCTTTTCATCTTTGTGTTCTAATATAGTTTGGTTAATATTTCTTTACGATTTAACGACAAATAGTATCACTTAATTGTCTTTTGTAATGAAAAAATCAAAAAACTTTTTCAGCATAGCCATTTCTCGTTCTAATTTTTTTCTTACTTTTGCGACGCGATTGAAACGACAATCCAATGTTGTTTATTGTGTGGGGGTGCTTACAAAGTAGGCTGAGATTATACCCTTTGACCGTTACGGTAATGCGAAGCGGGAATTTCTCTCCACCATTTTTTATTTTGGAATTGTTCGTCCTCGATTCAGTATGTTTTTTCTTGTATAAACAAAAAGCAATTGATGATGAAGAATGTTTACATGGCGATGTCAATAGCCGGTTCCGACTCTTGCGGCGGTGCAGGCATACAAGCCGATATTAAAACGATGTCTGCCTTAGGCGTATTTGCAACTACGGCAATCACAGCAGTAACTTGTCAAAACACAATGGGAGTTCAAGCAATTCTTCCTTTGAGTAATGACATCTTAAAGGGGCAAATAGAATCCATATTGGCAGATTTACCGATTCGAGCAATTAAAATAGGAATGTTACATGACGAATCGACAGCACGATGCGTTGCGGAAACTTTGCAAAACAGCAATTACAGAGGACAAATCATTGTTGACCCAGTAATGATTGCAACAAGCGGAAGCCGTCTTTCGAGCAATAATCTGAAAGATGCAATAATCGAATATCTGTTTCCTATAGCGACATTACTGACTCCTAATTTGCATGAAGCGGAAGTTCTTTCCGGAATGAATGAAATCAAAAACGAAGACGACATGTGCAAAGCCGCAGAACGTATTATCAAATCAGGAGCCTCGGCTGTTTTGATAAAAGGCGGACATCTTGAAGGACAAAAATTGAAAAATATCCTTTTGCAAAAAGAAAACGAAGAATTGCTCTTCAGCGAATTTGTTTCAGAAAAAATAGACAGCAAAAACACACACGGAACCGGCTGCAGCCTATCTTCAGCCATTGCTTCGTTCTGTGCAATCGGTCTTCCATTGAAACAATCCGTCGAAAAAGCAACTGCCTTTGTTCATGATGCGGTTTTGGAAGCAAAAGACGTTTTTCTCGGACATGGAAACGGAAGTCTCAATCATTTTTTCAATCCTCAAAAACTTATAATCGATGAAAGTATTCATAAATAAAAAGGAAACAGAACTGAATGCAGGTTGCACAATCGAGCAGATGCTTCGACAAATCAATGCTTCAAGCGAACATTGTGCCGTTGCGGTGGGAATGAAAGTCGTAAAGAAAGAATCATGGTCGACATTTGAACTGAGCGAACACGATAACATAACAATCATAAAGGCAACATGTGGCGGTTGATCGGCATAACACTCCCCTATTTCGAAGATTCAGCGAAAGAAAAACAAATAATGCTTTCATTGCTTGAAAGCAACAGTATAGAATATTTTCACATTCGCAAACCGGATTTTGATATTGAGCAAATGAAACAATGGCTTGAAGACATTCCGCTTGCATTCAGGCATCGTTTATGTTTGAACGATCACATCGAATTGGCAATCGAATTTTCTATGGGAGGAATACATCTTAACAGACGTAACAATTACCATATTCCCTCAGGTTTTCATGGTCGCATAAGCCGAAGTTGCCATTGCATTGCAGAGGTTGAGTATTGGAAAAGCAAGACTGATTATGTTTTTCTCTCACCTGTGTTCGACAGCATCAGCAAAACGGACTACAAAAGCGGACTTTCAAAAACCGAACTGAAAAAAGCTGCAGATGAAGGCTTGATTGATTCGAACGTATTCGCACTTTCCGGGGTCGAGCCTGCAAAATTACACGAACTGAAAGCCATTGGATTTTCCTCAGCTGCAATGATGGGAGCCGTATGGCAGGATACATTTCTGCAAGACTTAAAAAAAATATGACAAACATGGACAAAATATATTTCATTACTCACAAGAACGAAAAGTATTCGTATTTCGACAGTGCCAAACTTGCGTTAGACAACGGCATAAAGCTGATTCAACTCCGTATGAAGAACATGGACGAGAATCAAATCAGACAAACAGCCTATCGATTGAAAGAAGAATGCGACAAATGCAATGCCAAACTGATTATGAACGACAATGCGGATTTGGCAATCGAAATCGGATTAAGCGGAGTGCATATCGGACAAAAAGACGAGAAGTTTGAAACCGTCAAATCAAAGATTCGTCCGAATCAAATCGCAGGATTGACCTGCAACACCTTTGAACACATACGCCAAGCCGCAGAATGCAAAGCCGATTACATAGGTTTGGGTCCCTATCGCTTCACTCGGACAAAAGAAAACCTGAGTACGATTCTCGGAATCAAAGGTTATGAAAATCTGATGCAAAGATGCCGTGAATCGGATTTTGAATTGCCCGTTTACGCAATCGGAGGAATACGCACGCAAGACGTGAAAGGATTGCTTGAAACAGGAGTTTACGGAATTGCAATCTCATCTTTGATAATCGATTCGGCAAACCCCGTTCAGACAATCAAAGAATTAAGAAAACTAATCGAAGAAACAACAGACGCAATTCAAGAAAGAAAATAACGAAACAAAGAAACAATAAATCATTACAGATATGAAGAAATTGATAATAGCAGGACACGAATTCGAATCGAGATTATTTTTGGGTACGGGCAAGTTTCCGTCCAACGAAATCATGGGAAAAGCCATTGAATCCTCAGGAACGCAAATGGTAACCACAGCAATGAAACGAGTAAACTTGGAAAGTTCCGAATCAGACGACATGTTGGCTCACATAAACAGGGAAAAAGTGATTTTATTGCCGAATACATCGGGCGTAAGAACTGCTTCAGAAGCCGTTTTCGCAGCACAGATGGCACGAGAAGCTCTTCAAACGAATTGGTTGAAGTTGGAAATTCACCCGGAACCCAAACACCTCTTTCCTGATGCGATTGAGACGTTGCGAGCCACGGAAGAATTGGTCAAAGACGGCTTTATAGTTTTGCCATACGTGCAAGCAGACCCTATTCTCTGCAAACAATTGGAAGAAGTCGGTGCTGCAACCGTCATGCCTTTGGCTGCACCGATCGGAACCAATAAAGGACTTGTAACGAAAGAGCTTTTGGAAATAATAATTGCCCAAAGCAATGTACCGGTTGTAATAGACGCAGGCATCGGAGCACCAAGTCATGCCGCCGAAGCAATGGAAATGGGTGCTGATGCTGTGCTTGTAAACACTGCAATAGCGATTGCCGGAGACCCGATTGCAATGGCTGAAGCCTTTTCCAAAGCAGTGGTAGCAGGAAGACAAGCTTATGAAAGCGGATTAGCAGCAACATTCCAATCGGCACAAGCTTCATCTCCTTTAACCGAATTTTTGAATTTCTAAAACGAAGAAACAATTTTCTGAAGTCAAGAAACATTTTTTTGAAATCAAGAAACATTTTCACAAAACAAAAATACATAAAATCAATTCTTTAATTCAATGGAACAAAACAAAAACATATGCCCTGCATACGGTGCATCGAGAAAAATATACGAAAAAGGAAAACTGCATGACATAGAAGTAGGAATGCGGGAAGTAGAATTGACCGACACAATCACAGACGGGAAAAAACGAAGCAATGGTTCGGTCAGATTGTATGACACTTCGGGATTTTACAGCGACAACACAGTAACAACCGATCTTAAAAAGGGATTGCCGAGACTGAGAGACAAATGGTTGAATCAACGAAGCGATTTAATGAGACTTGAAGACTTCACTTCGGAATACAGCAAGAGAAGACTAAAAGATGAATCCATCGAAGAATTTCGCTTTCGCATCAAACACCTTCCTTACAAGGCCAAACCCGGTTGCAGAATCACACAAATGGCTTTGGCAAAGCAAGGAATAATCACGCCGGAGATGGAATACGTTGCAATAAGGGAAAACATGACTTCAGAAAACAAAGCCGGCAGTTACATAACTCCGGAATTCGTTCGCCAAGAGCTTGCAGCCGGACGGGCAGTCATTCCCGCCAACATCAACCATCCGGAAGCCGAACCAATGATTATCGGAAGCCGTTTCTTGGTTAAGATAAACACAAACATAGGAAATTCGGCACTAAGCAGCGATATAGAGAAAGAAGTCGAGAAAGCAGTTTGGTCATCTCATTGGGGAGGCGACACACTCATGGATTTATCAACCGGAAAACATATTCACGAAACCCGAGAATGGATTATACGAAATTGTCCCGTACCTTTGGGCAGCGTTCCCATTTATCAGGCTCTCGAAAAGGTGAATGGAAAAGCCGAAATGCTTGATTGGGAAGTCTTCAAAGATACTTTGATTGAACAATGCGAACAAGGAGTAGATTATTTTACTATTCACGCAGGTTTGTTGCAAAAGCACATACCGCTGATTGCAAAACGATTGACCGGAATCGTATCTCGAGGTGGTTCGATCATGGCTCGATGGATGACAGCTCACAAAAGGGAGAACTTTTTGTTTGAACACTTTGAAGAAATCTGCGAAATACTTGCACAATATGACGTTGCAGTCAGCATAGGTGACGGTTTGCGTCCCGGTAGTATTGCAGATGCAAACGACGAAGCACAATTCGGAGAGTTGGAAACAATGGGACAGCTCACTAAGGTGGCATGGAAACACGACGTTCAGGTACTTATCGAAGGTCCGGGCCACGTTCCTATGCACAAAATAAAGGAAAACATGGACAAACAAAAGGAACTCTGCCATGATGCACCGTTTTACACTTTGGGACCTTTGACAACGGACATTGCCCCGGGCTATGACCACATCACATCTGCCATAGGAGCGGCAATGATCGGCTGGTTCGGCACATCCATGCTTTGTTACGTTACACCGAAAGAGCATTTGGGATTACCAAACAAAGAAGACGTTCGCAACGGAATCATGGCTTACAAAATCGCAGCCCACGCTGCCGACATTGCAAAGGGACATCCGTCAGCCATGGAAAGGGATAACGCCCTCAGTAAGGCGAGATTCGAATTCAGATGGAACGATCAATTCAACCTTTCTTTGGATCCGGAGCGTGCAAGAGAGTATTACGGAGCCGAAAAGGTGCATGGAACTCCTTTTTGCACAATGTGCGGACCAGATTTCTGTGCAATGAGAATATCTCGCGAAGTTTCACAAAATCAAAACAAAGAATAAATCTTACGGAATCAAGAAAGAATTTCATAAAATCAAGATTCATAAAAACGAATCCAAAAATGAAAGAAACATTTTACGACATCATAAAAACGCTTGATTGGGACGAAGTTACCAAATCCATATACGCCAAAACAGAATACGATGTGATAAGGGCTTTGTCAAAAAAGCATCTTGACATTGAAGATTTCAAGGCTCTTATTTCTCCAAAGGGAGAAAAATATCTTGAACAAATGGCACAGATAAGCCGAAACATAACACAGAAACGCTTTGGTAAGGTGATGCAATTCTACATTCCCCTTTACCTTTCCAACGAATGCAGCAATCATTGCATATATTGCGGATTCAATCACAACAACGACATAGGTCGTATCACCCTTAACGACAGACAAATCGAAGAAGAAATCAAAGTAATCAAAGCAATGGGATACGATAATGTGCTTTTGCTTACCGGGGAATACCCAAAGCATGCCGGCGTTGACTACATCGAACATGCCATAAGGCTGTGTCGTCCGCACTTTTCTTCGATTAACTTGGAGGTTTTCCCCATGAAAGTCGAGCAATATGAGAGATTGATAAAAGCAGGAGCCAATTCGGTTTACGTTTACCAAGAAACATTCAACGAAAAACGTTACAAGCACTACCATCCCAAGGGAATGAAAAGCAATTATCGCTATCGGCTCGAAACACCCGAAAGATTGGCTCAGGCAGGCATACATCGAATCGGCATGGGTGCACTTATAGGACTCGAAGAGTGGAGAACGGAGATGGTATTCCTTGCAATGCACTTGCAATTCATGACAAAAAATCATTGGAAGACCAAATACTCAATTTCTTTCCCGAGAATGCGTCCCGCAGCCGGCGGTTACCAAGCCGATTTCTTTATGAATGAAAAAGAATTCGCACAAACTATATGGGCATTTCGCATTTTCGACAACGATGTCGAAATAACAATGTCCACAAGAGAGACTCCACAAATGCGAAATCACTTTGTAAGCCTCGGAGTTACCTCTATGAGTGCCGGAAGCAAGACTGAACCGGGAGGATATGCCAATCCGGCGGCGGAATTGGAGCAATTCCATGTGAACGATGACCGAAGCGTCGAGCAGATGGAGGCAATGGTACGCTCGCAAGGCTATGACGTGATATTCAAAGACTGGGACAAAATACTGAACTGATGTTGAACGATAGTCAAAGAGAGAGATACAGTCGCCAAATTCTATTGCAGAACTTTGGAGAGAAGGGACAAGAAAAGATCATTCGCTCCAAATGTCTTGTTGTGGGACTTGGCGGCTTGGGATCGGTGATTTCGCTTTACCTTACTGCGGCCGGAGTCGGCACAATCGGGCTTATAGACAACGACATCGTTAGTATAAGCAATCTGCAAAGGCAGATACTTTATCGTGAAAAGCAAACCGGACAAGCAAAGGCTGTTGTAGCGGCTCAAAATCTTAAAGAGTTGAATTCAAACTGCATTTTCAAATCTTATGATTGCTTTTTGAATGAAGAAAACGCAGAAAAGATAATTACCGAATATGATTTGGTTATGGACGCAACAGATAATTTCAAAGCGAGATACCTGATCGACGAGGTGTGTTCAAAACTTGGAAAACCGTTTGTTTATTGCTCGATAAGCGAAACAAGCGGACAAGTTTCTTTTTTTGAACCCGGGGTGGGTAAGTCAAGCTATCGTTCTCTTTTTCCTGACAAAGACAAACTTAATGAGCAAGAAAACATAAGCAAAGCAGTAATCGGAACATTGCCAGCCCTTGCCGCTTCTATAGCAACAAACGAGGCTATTCGCTATCTTGTCAGCGGAAAATCTGAACTTAGGGATAAATTGCTGTGTTTTGACCTTGCCACAAATGACTTTCAAATCTTCGAACTATAACAGGCAAACCACACAAAGAAAAATAGAGCTTCGAATAGCGTTTCACTAAGACATTCCGGTCTTTCTTTGAAATAGATTTTCAAAACAAAGATTCATTTTAGCGAAACAAAGATTCATTTTAGCGAAATAAAGAAAGAAAAAGCAGAGTTCGTATTGCAAAAATTATTATCTTTGCAAATTGTATAATTTACACAAAAATATTTTAACCAAAATAAAGAAAGGAGGCTACAAAAAAAGAAAACAATCGAAAGATTAAAAAAAATTAAAGATTTATTGTAACATATAAAGCGTTTATACTTATACTTTGAGGTACGAAATCCGGAAAATTTGGTACAAAACTCATCAATGTAAAGTAGTAAATGCTTGCGGTAATTACCGTGGGCTTTACTTATTTGATGAGTTAGGTTGTTTCCGGTACCTCGTACTTCAATAAGATGCAAGTCCCACGTTTTTTTATGTCAATAAGTCAAAGAACAAAATTTCAGAATTCAATTAAAACCATTAAAAAAACAAAAATTAAAATAACAAACGCTTTTGGGACTTGAGCAAAAATAAAAACCGGAAAAATCATGAAAAGAATTTTAACATTGGTTGCGTGCATCGGATTTTGCATAAACCTGAATGCGAACGGTCTTCCGCCGACCCCAAATCAGGATCCGAGCAATGAGGCTAACCAGAACAATTATCAAAACACTCTTACAGGAAAAAGTGCTCCCGTAACCCCGGCAACATTGTTGCTTTTGAGCCTTGGTGGAACTGCCGTTGGCATAGGAATTTACAAAAACAACAAAAAAGATTAATGGAGGGGAGTATGAAAAAAGTAAATTTGTTTTTATCAAGTCTTTGCCTGATATTATCAGGGTCTGTATTTGCACAACATCCGCAAGACAACGATAGCCAACCAGGAGGCGAAACAATAACCATTACATCTTCAATAACCCCTGCAGAAGCTGAAAGTTTGATTATTTCAAACAACGGACAGAATGCAAATCTTATCATAGATGGAGTAACCGATTTATGGATAAATAACTCAATTATCTTATCCTATCATTCCATAGAACTGAAAAACGGTGCTAATGTAAGCATTCCTTACTACGTACAAGTAAAAGTAAGTGATTTTGTTTACATACATGGAAACAGCTATTTAAGAACGGCTTATCCTATCGAAGTTATAGCTCCTCAAGGAGAAATAGGAATGGGGGAATTTGTGATAGCAGACAATAGCATTGCAGTATGCGATGCTGCAAAAATAGATAACCTCGTATTAAACGGAGGAACGTTTTATACATATCTGAATGACGCCGACCCTAGCGGAGAGCAAGCTCTCTTTAACAAGAGTATAACTTTCAATGGTGGCACATTGGAATATGATTTACCAATGGTACCAATACCAGGTCCGACACCCGGCGGTATTGTTGAAGGTCCGAATCTGACATTTGCAGAAGGTGCTACCGTGATTGTGAATACAACGGGTGTATTCAACGATCAATATATTTTGAATAAGGTTAACGACGGAGAAATCGCTTTGGAATTAGGTCCGGGTGCAAGTGCTCAAGGATTCGCAAGGGCAGACATAAATCTCAATCTTACAAAAGATCAATGGAATTTCATAGGAATCCCGACAACCGGCAATGGTTTGAGAGTGCTTGTTGCAGACGGCATGCCTAATATTTGGGCGGTTGAATACGATTATGCTTCCAACGAATGGAGTAGCAATTACATGCACTATGGAGCAGAGAATCAGGAAAACGATGTGCTCGATGCAGGTCAGGGAATCTTTGTTTGGACCGACAGAAACACCAATGTAAGCATACCCGTTACATATTCCACTGCAACGAAAACAATAACCTACACAGGTAATGCAACAAACGATCCGAAATGGTTTGCTTTGGCTAATCCGTATGGCACGAACAAAACAGTCAATACTTTCATAACTGATAATCAAGGCAAATTGCAAGGTGGTGAAATATATGTTTACAACGGTACAACCTTCAACCCTCTTTCCAATGGTGTGATTGCTCCCGGTCAAGGTTTCTTTGTGAACATGTATACAAGCGGAGATAATACCATCTGCTTCAATCATGAAAACACAGCCAAGAGTTATAATAATGAAACAAAGTCTTCTGCAGGCGAAAGAGAATTTCTGACTATTTCCGTTTTGACAGATGATTATGCGGTACCTGTACGATTTGCTCATAACGACAATGCAACGGAACAATACGATATTTTCGATACAGACAAACTTTTCGGAAGCGGAGCTATTGCAGAGCCGTATTTGGTATGTGGTGAAAGAAAACTCTGCAAGGAAGAAGTGGATGCTCAATCTTATGTTGCGAAGATGAATATCAAGTCTTCAGAGGCTCAGAATGTGAAAATCGTTGCTTCAAACATTCCTTCAGATTATGAACTTGTGCTTTTTGACGGACAAAACGAAATTGCGATGACTGAGGGTAACGTTTACACGACAGATATATTGGAAGGAGAAAATTCAAACCGTTTCAAATTGGCGATAAACAAGAAAAACGTTTCGCTCAACGACATAAACACCCTTGCTGATGTAAGAATCGTGAACAGCAACCGTAATATCGCAATTTTCGCACAAGACCATGTCAAAACAGAAGTTTACAACACTCTCGGTCAGAAAGTGTATGAAAGCAATGAAACCAACTTTGTTTTGAACGGTATTACTGCCGGTGCTTATGTTGTAAAGACTTACACGACTCAAGGAGCAAAAACACAAAAAATAATTGTGGAATAACGTACAATATTAGAAAACAACATCGAGCAATCTGAGATTTACAGACAGATTTTTGAGGATTGTTTCCGTTATTCTTTCCGCATATCACATCGAAAAAAACTGTGGTATGCGGATTCTTTTTGTGTTTCATTTTTTCTTTTGCAATATATCATTCTCTCTGAATTCAAATACTTAGAAAAGAAAAACGAGGGCATAGAAATTCATTAAAAAAACTTCATATCTTTGCGTCGTTTTTTTTCGAAACAAAGAAACAAAATCACGAAACAAAGGAATAAACAATTGAAACAAAGAAATAAACAATTGAAACAAAGAAAGGGCTGAATCATTCTTTGATTCAGCCCTGCTCATTCTTTGATTCGTCAAATTTATTTCAGGCCTAATTTAGCTTTCATTTCTGAAGACAATGCGTTTTTATTGATTTGGATGTCTATTGTTTTATAACGAACGAATGCTTCTGAAGCATAGAAATATCCGTTGTATTTTCCGCTGTCTCCCCATGAGTTTTTAACTTTGTAGAACTTGTTTCCATTTGCGTCCTTGTACAAACCTACGATATGCATTCCGTGATCGTCTGTTGTAGAGAAGTTATCAAATCCTTCTTGTCTCATTTCTTGTGTAATGTTTTTTTCTTTTGCAGTACCATCAAAAGCATAGGTTGCAGCAGCTTTTTCAGCCGGTGTAAGTTTTTCCCATTTCTCTTTTTCGGTTCCGCTAAGGTCCTTTTTATCTTCGTCAGGAACGATTGCTACTCCGTTCTTCCAAGAAAATCCTTTTTCACTTACGTCAGATCCCCAGCCGATTGTGTAACCGTCTTCAAGGGCTTTGTCCATTATGGCTATCATTTCGTCAAGTGTAACGTTGTATATTTGTGCGTGAAGCCAGTTGTCAGGCACTTCCAACAAGAATGTTTCATAGAAAGGGTGATGTGTAAACGATCCTATTTCGATATAGTCATCGTAATTCAAACCAAGGCTTGCCGCATACGATTTTGGAGTGTATTCTTTTCCTTGATAAGTGAATGTTTCAGGCATTGGTCCGAAGTAAGAGTCCAATAATGCGTTCAAAGCATCTTTCCAATTTGGTGTCAATACCTTTCCATTTGCAAGAGCTTTGACAAATCCTTCCAAAGCAGGTGTCAAACCTGTGAAATCAGGAAGTTCTGTTCCGTAATTCAAGCCTCTGTAAACTTCTTCAGGAACTATACCATATTTTTTAATGATATAAGGTATGTCTTGGAAGGCTCCTCCTTCTGAAAAGGTGGCTGCTCCATGGAATCTTATGTAACGCTCTGCTTTTTCCATGTAAGCATTACGTACTATCCACATTTCAGACAAGTCGACTTCACCTTTGCCGGCTTTTATCACTTCTGATTCGATGAAACTCAAAGCAGAGTAAGACCAACATGTACCTGAACGGTTTTGATCTTTGACACTTGTTGCAGGATTGTCTTTAACGGCTGTGAAAACATAACCTTTTTCTTCTTCTTTTTTGGCTTTTTTGCCTTTCTTTTGAGCGTATCCTGTCGTTGTAGATAACAATAGGACTGCTGCCAATACATAAATTACTCTTTTCATTTTCTTTTTTATTGTTTTTTGTTTTTATTTCACCAACATAACGGGCATGACCAACATAAGTATGTTTTCGGAAGTTTCTTCTTCCTCTTCTTTGTACGGAAATATGATTCCGGCTCTGTCAGGTGTTGACATCTCCATCAGCAACAGCTCTGTGTCGATATTATTCAACATTTCCATCAAGAAACTTGCGTTAAAACCGATTTCCAATTCATCTCCGCTGTAATTGCAATTAAGTTTTTCTTTAGCAAGTGTTGCCATGTCGGTATCCTCTGCCGAAATAAACAAATCGTTATCTTTCAAACGGAAGACCACTTGGTTGTTTACTTGGTTTGCAAACAAGGCTACTCTCTTTACTGACTCAAACAACATTGCTCTGTCTATAATCAATTTATTCGGATTATTCTCCGGTATTGCCATGTTATAGTTAGGATATTTTCCTTCTATCAATCGGCTTACCATGGTATAGTTTTCGAATTCGAATTTAACGTTCTCGCTGTTGTTTTCCATGTTCACCATTATTTCTTCTTTGTGAGAAGACAATAATTTGTTCAATAAACTGAGCGGAGTCTTAGGTAAAATGAAACTTCTTTCTTCATCGTTCTTGCAATCGGTACGTGTGTATTTCACAAGTTTGTGTGCATCGGTTGCAACAAAAATTGTTTCATTTTGTATTTGCTCACACAACACTCCTGTCATCTGTGGACGCATTTCTCCTGTACCTGTGGCAAACAATGTCTTACCTATGGCTTTTACCAATACGCTTGATGAAATTGTTGTCAAAGCCGGTTCTGACAATTCGATGGCTGTAGGATAGCTTATAGGATCCTCTCCCACTAATTTATACTTTCCGGTTCCTGCTGTAATCTCAACAGAAAAGTTTTCTTTGACTTCAACGGTTATTTGTTGGGCAGACAAACTGTTTACAACCTCCAAAAACATTTTTGCCGGAATTGCGATTCTGTTTACCTCGTCTTGTTCCAACATACTCGGACTTAGTTTCACCGTTATGGTGGTTTCCAAATCCGATGCCGTGATTTTCAACTCCTCATTTTCCACTTCCATCAGAAAATTCAACAATATAGGCATTGTTCTTCCCGAAGGAACGACTGATGATATTGATTGTAAGCTGCGAGACAATGTGCCTCCGTGTATAATAAACTTCATATTCTTATGTTTTTTGATTTCGTTTTATTGTTTCTTGATTTTAATTCGCCGATTTCAAGTAATAACTCGCCGGTTTCAAGAGATGATCCAACACAAAGAATTGGAATATCAATGTATCTTTGTTTCCGCTATGCAATCCGTAACAACGGTTCACGTCAAATATGTTATAAAAATCGTCTTCGTCTTCTGCTATGCTTGTAGGGTCGTATAATTTCGAGAATGTTTTAAGTTGATTTGCTTCTCCTTTGCTATTCTTTACCGTAAAGATGAATGCCGGCTGTTTTGTGAAGATTGTGTCTTTTTCTATTTGAGGTATGTTTTTTGCAACGCTTTCATAATTCAACTCAAACAAACTTGAAAGTAACGCAACAACTTTTACAGTATCGAATGCGGGCAACTTAGCCCCCGATTCCAAAAGTCTGAAATCGAATCCTTCACCATTTTTGATTAACTCAAAGCTTTCGTGCTGTTGATTTGGTATTTCAACCCTTAGTGATGCTATGTCATCTTTGGCATATTTGAATACGATATGTGATCTCCAAGTATCTTCCAATGCAGAAAAGCGACTTGACAAATAACCCTTGAAACTCGGAATATAAATCACACACGGTTCTTCCTCTCCTTTTAACATAGCGTACGTTCCCATGTTATCCTGAGTTTCGGAGCCGATGAAATAAGTCTTGCTCACCTTTTCCCTTTCGAATAACTTCAAAAAGCCCAAATCAATTGCGTAATCACGTTGATAAACCTGCACTTTCTTACCGCTTGCCGCCAATTGCTTGACTATGTTGTTTCTTGCGGCTTTGGCTATCGGCTCTCTGACTCTCATATCTTTGAATGTAGATAACAAACTCTCTATCATTTTCATGTTAGCCGCACGTCCATTCACCTGCCATGTACTGTCACTTGTTTTTTCCAACTTAAGAGTACGTTCATCTTTGTCATCGATGATTATTTTCGTAATAGTATCAATGTCTTTTATGTTGTAATTCTGTTCTATTGTTGAATCATCTTGTAACAACAAAACAAGTGCGATTACAATCGCCATAAGAAAAACAACAGATATAATTATCGTATTTCGTTTCTTTCTTGTCAATTTCATATTATTGAATATGTTTATTTTATGCTTGATTAACGCAATTTTCTACTATATTTCCTTTTTCTGAATATTGTCAACATAAAACCGACTGCAAGAATGATGACAACAGGTATAACAACGTTGACAATCTGCCAAAAAGTCCTTTCTCTCTCTATTTTAGCCGTGTCGAGTTTTCTCATTATCACCTCCCGAGAACGAAGAGGTATCAAATCTTCATCTCCACACAAATAGTTTACACAATTAACCAGGAATTCCTTATTGCCATACATAGTTCTCGTATATTTGTCATATCCGAGTGGAACAGGCTGTCCTCTTTCAAAATCATTTCTACAAATATCTCCATCTGCGACCACAATCATCGCCGTGCTGTCTGAATGGTCTTTGAATGCTATTTGAGAACTTTCTTCCATTGTTGCTGTCAATCTGTTTTTGAATGCAGAAACAAATTCCCCCTCCAAAAGCATTGCAACAGGCTTTGAACCGGAATTAAACAATTTAGCGTCTTGTTTTTGCTTAAGCATGTTCAATGAAACATTTATAGGAGCATTCATTACTCTTGTTCCGGTTGAGCTATGTAAAAGAACTATTTTCTTAGCTTGAGATACTGTTGTGTCTATCGAGGATACGAATTCCATCTTCACAGGACTGATTTTATCGGATATGATATGATTTGAATTAGGATGTATCTCAGGGAAGAAATTCCAAGGATAATAACTCATTTGCGGCATATTGTTCTGATACATTCCCGTAACGATTGGCACTTTCGCACATTGCATATCCATAATCAAGTTTGTATTGACCTTCGCTCCATAACGGAATAAAATATCATCAACACCTGTAAAATTGGAAATAGCAATGGTTGACGCCTGAGACTGCAAACTATCCATCGAAACATTCAAAGCATCCAACAACCACAAGACTTTCCCTCCGTGCATTATGTATTGGTCTATTATGTACAAATCTTTGTAAGAGAAAATCGAAGTCGGTTTTGCCACAACCATACATTTATACTTGTTTTCAATGGTTATTTTGCTCAAATCAACAGTATCATAAATTCTATCGGTGAGTGCATTAAGTTTTTCATTAATCGTAACCGAGTCAACCTCATAATATTCACTCAAAGAGCTGACAAAATCCAATATATTCTCTACCGGCAGTTCTCCATGCCCGTATAAAAATACCACTTTGTCCTTTTTGGCATTAACAATCGAACGAATAGATGAGTAGAGGTTGTATTCCAAATTCTCAATCGAGCCTGCAATTATTCCATCTCCTGCAACGCCCTTTTTGGAACTTAACAACGGAGCAATGTATGTACGTCCTTTGTGAACGATTTCAATATAAGGAAAAATATATTGCTGAACCTGTGTATTTGATTTTGTGGTTCGAATATTCAAAGGATTGAATCCCCTTTCGAAAAGTCTTCTATAAAATTCGTCTCTTTCGGTTCGATTTTCAAAACCATTAGGATCGATGAATTCGTATTCTATATTAGAATTATAGGCTCTGAATTGATCCAACATTTCCTTTGTTTCATTCCTCAAAGTCTTGTATTCGGCAGGCATGTCTCCGTCAAGATAACAACGTACAAAGACAACTTCGTCAATTTCTTTCAACATTTTTTTGGTTGAAACAGACAAACTATATCTCTTTTCTTCGGTTAAATCTATTCGAACAAAGAAATAATATCCTAAAACATTGATAAAGATTATCGAAACAAAGCCTAACAACAACTGCAACAAATGTGAACGTTTCACATCTGCTTTTACGCTTGCCGGTTTGAAAATCGCCTTAAAATATTTGCCTATAGATTTTTTCATCTCCAAATTCAAACAATTACTTTTCCCAATTTCTACTTGCCAAACTCAATTTGGTCAAAAGCAAGAAAAATCCTACTGCACTTAAATAATATATGATATCTCTCGTATCAACAACTCCCCGACTTATCGAGCCATAGTGATGACTGATTCCAAGAGATTTTACGAATAAATCAACTTCAGAAATAAGAGGTATGCGAGACAGATATTCAAATCCTATGTACATAAATGCGGAAAGCAAAACAGATAAAACGAATGCCACAATCTGATTATCGGTTATCGAAGAGCAGAACACACCTACTGCAACAAATATGGCACCTAAAAAAAACAGCCCGAGATAAGAGCCCATTATTCCTCCCAAATCAAGATTTCCTTTAGGCAATCCAAGTTGATAAATTGCAATAACATAAACCAATGTAGGCAAAACAGAAACCAACACAAGCGTCAGCCCTGCCAAAAATTTAGCTGCAATGATTGAAAAATCGGTTAAAGGTTTCGTCAGCAACAAAGCTATGGTTCCGTTTTTCTTTTCTTCTGCAAACATTTTCATTGTAATGGCCGGTATCAGGAAAAGAAATATCCAAGGAGCCAAAATAAACAACCCGTCAGGGCTTGCAATACCATAATCAAATACATTGCTGTCTCCTCCAATCACCCACAAGAACAAACCATTGACAATCAAAAAAACAACAATCGTCAAATAGCCAATGATTGAAGAAAGAAAAGACATCAACTCTTTCTTGTAAAGTACAAACATAATAAATTCAACACTATTTATCGGCTTGCGAAATTACAAATAATCTTCAACTTGAACAAGTCGCCTCAAAAGTTTTTTTACACATATTCATTCACATTTCAAGCAAGCATTTATTAAGAACAAAAAAAGGAGGTTAAAAATGACCTCCTTTGATGTTTGTTTTATATGGAATATTCACTTAATCATCATAACGTTTGAAGTTTCCATTCTTGTCGAACACTATGTCAATGCCGTTATTCAATTCCACATTATATTCTCTGCACTCTTTATCTATGTCTACCACATAGTTGTTGGAATGTTTAGAAGAAACATAAGCATTGATTGCCGAAGGAATGACGCTTTTAGGCACTCCACCGTTATTTTTCATCTCAATGTTGATCCAATCTCCATCTTTATCAAAATCGATCTTTGAACCATCTTCAAAACGTACCTCATAGTCTTTATCAAACAGCTCATTATCATAAAAGATTGTTGAAATCACTCTGTCAGAAAAATGACTCTTGATTGTAGTTTGGGCTTTAGAAGGAAGTTGAGAAAATTCCACCAATTTAGGATTTGAAGACTCACAGCTGAAAAAAGCAAACGCAGCCATGATTACCATAATTAACTTTTTCATTTTAATTCTTATTTATTTGTTTAACCATTTTGTTTTTACAACGCAAAAATACACTGAATGTTTTTATGAGAACACAAAAATACCTTATTATTTTTTATATATGATTATAAAATTCATTAAACACAAACATAAATATCTGATAATAAATCATAAATACAAACCATCTATTCTTTATGACAATTCTTCGAATCATGTTTTATTCATTATTCAAATTAGAAACAAAGCAAGACAACGAAAGTTCATTGCAACAAAATCAAAAAACACAATCGCAATCACATGCTTTATTTCCACAAAACAAAGTTTCATAGCAATATTTCAAAGCAGAATCCGTTTCAAACAAAGATTCACACAACCATGAATAAGATTTGCGTAAGCGTAAGTAATGATTTATTGTGCGACAACAGGGTTTCGAAAACATGCAAAAGCCTTTCCGATGCAGGTCTTTCAGTAAAACTGATCGGCAGAACTTTTTCCGACAGCCCGAAATTGCAGAATCAGACTTACGAATGCAAACGTCTAAGCATCTTTTTCAGAAAAAACGTCTTTTATTACGCAGAATTGAATATCAAACTCTTCTTTTACCTTTTTTTTTCCAAGCAAGACGCACTTTGGGCAAATGATTTGGATACTCTTTTTCCGAATTGGTTGGTCGCAAAGCTGAAACGCAAACCCTTGATTTTTGATTCGCACGAGCATTTCACACAAGTACCCGAACTAAAAGAAAATCCGTTTGCTCAAAAGATATGGAAAAAAATCGAAAAACTTTGCATCAAAGATTGCAATGCAGTTTTCACCGTGTGCAATCCGATAAAGGATTATTTCAAATCCGAATACGGAGTTGATTGTCTTGTCGTAAGAAACATACCTTCAAAAACCGCCATCAACAACACAAAAATACCGACGGCAGTCAAAAGGAACATTTTAGTGTGGCAAGGTGCGGTGAACGTGGAACGAGGATTGGAAGAGTTGTGTGAGGCAATGCAATATGTGAATGGAGAACTCAACATAATGGGAGTCGGAGACATAAAAACCGATTTGGAGACCATGGCAAAGACTCTTGGAATAGAGGATAAAGTTCATTTTTTGGGCAGACTGCCCTTTGAAAAGATGATGAACGAAACCAAGAAAGCCAAATTGGCCATCTCGATAGACAAACCCACAAACGGCAATTACGCCATCAGTTTGCCGAATAAGATTTTCGAATACATTGATGCAGCCGTACCCGTTCTGGTTTCACCTTTGCAAGAAATAGAACCAATAGTCCGCAACTTCAAAACGGGAGTATTCATTAACTCTTACGACCCGACGGAATTGGCAAAGCAGATAAACGAACTGCTTTCCAACGACAGCCTGCTTGACTCCATTGCTGAGAATTGCCGAATTGCCGCACAAGAATTTTGTTGGGAAAACGAAGAAGAAAGAATTGTCGAAACAATTAAAAGATTAAAGTTATTATAATGCTGTCGATACTGATTCCGATCTATGAAGAAAATTGTGTAAACCTGATTTCAGACCTGCTGAATCAGGCAAAAGAATTATCCATTCCTTATGAGATTCTGGTATTTGACGATTGCTCACCAATGAAATGTGAAGCGAACGAGATAATCAATCAATGGGAAGGTGTGGAATACAGAATCATGCCGCAGAATCTCGGACGAGCAAAAATTAGGAACCATTTGGCAGATTGTGCAAAAGGAGACATTTTGTTGTTCTTGGACGGCGACAGCGGCATTGTAAGAAAAGATTTTCTGAAACGATATTTGGACGCAATAAAATCAACAGACGTTGTTCGCGGAGGAACGGTTTATTGTTCCAAAGACAAGATTACACAGCCCTACATGCTGCATTGGAAATATGGCACAAAGGTCGAATCAAACAGAGTCAGACAAGGAGAAAACATATTCACGACCAATAATTTTTGTTTGAAGAAAGAGGTTTTCCGAACCATAAGATTCGAAGAACGAATCAAAGGTTACGGACATGAAGACACTATGTTCAAATTCGCAATCGACAAATCGGACTTCTCTTTCAAAAACATAGACAATCCCGTTGAACATTTGGGATTGAAAAACTTTGAAAGCTTTATCTCATCTACACAAACCGCTGTTGTAAATCTAAAAAAACTATCTGCCAAAAATGAGTTCAAAGACTCTCTTCAAAACATCAAACTCATAAAAGCCTATAACATTTTGGCAAAATATCATCTTGCAGAATTTTATCGTCTTTTTTTCAAATTGACAAAAGAAATAATGCTTCGTATGCTCAAAAACAAAAATCCAAATCTTAAGATTCTCGACTTATATAAGCTCGGCATTTTTTGCATTTCTTAAGCCGATTTAATGAAACGCTGTTTTAATTTTCTGAAACAAAGAAACAATCCGACGAAATCAAGAAACAATTCAGCGAAACAAAGAATCATTTCAGCATTTTCAAAAGCACACTAAATCAAATCATTAGATAAATAAACAAATTCTCAATTCTATTTTATAATCGTATAATCAAACGACGAACTATTGCTTTTCGAATCGGATAATTTGATGGTTAATTTATTTGTTCCTTGTTTCAGCTTTTTCGCATCCATAATCAAGCGTCCGCTTTTGCCATCATATTCCGCCAAAATCCATTGTCCGTTCAAGTAAGCATTGTAAGAAGTTATCCCGGCAAGGTTATCGCTTATCTTTACAATGATTTTCTTTTCTTTTGCTTTGAATGCCTTTCCCGAAACAAAATTCTGAGGCTTGCATTTAGGAGCCACTGTATCTATTGCAATGGTATAACGTCCGAAATTCTTAATCGAGCAAACCATATTCCTGCCTTCGATTTTTCCTCCTTCGTTATACTGCCTGCCTTTCTCGTCAAGAGAAACCACAATCGCCTTATCCTTGAACGGAATCAGTTTTTCATTGTAACGAATTCTTAGTTTGAAAGCTTTATGTATTGGAACGGTGTTATCATGCAGGCAATGAATTTTTGAAAATCTGCCATCGGTCGATTCATACTTCATTTCCAAATCTTCATACAAGCTTCCTGCTTCCGTACTTATCGAACTCGAATCAGGGAACGAGACCTTGTTTGCCTTATTCCAAGAAAGATGATAAGAGTTTGTGCGTTCGCCTGCCGTATTCAGTTTGTTAAGCAATCCGATGTTTGGATTTTGCAAATCGCCTCTAAGATAGAATGAATACTCGCTTTGATTTGCTTTTTCATCTTTAAGAATTATTGACACTTTTTTCAGCTCTCCCTGCCCCACCTCAATAATTCCGCCATTTCCATAGCTGACATAAGACGGCGGACGATTGTCGTGCTGTTTTGTCCAAAGCATTCGACGCTTATTTGTCTTGGAATAAGCATAATCGATTATTGAATTGGCATAACGAGATTCGGAAAAGAAGAATCCCTTGTTGCTATATCGGAAAATAGTTTCTCCATCTACCAAAACCTTTGTGTCGAACACTCCGTTCTTTTCCGTAGAGCCGTTGGAGCGATCATAAGCCTCGAAAGCGAGATAAAAACGCCCGTTCGCATTTATAGTATCGCCTGATTTGAATGTTGGTTTATTTTTCAAATCTACAAAAAGTACTTCATCGCTTCCATTTATCGAAGAATAGCCATCGGCAACGGATAATTTGAAAGCATAAAGCGTCGGAGCGAAATCGTCAGCTATTTTCAGCCCTTGCAAAATCGGATTAAGTGTTTTTTGACTTGCGGTATTTCTTATCTCATAATGCAGATGCGGACCGCCACTTGAGCCCGTGTTTCCGCTTAAAGCAATCGTGTCTCCTTTCTTTAGCTTCAACCGTCCTTTGGGAACATAATGATCGAATGCGTAACAATGATTCTTGTATTGGTAATCAAGAACGTACTTTCCTATTTTACCATAATAATCATTTAAGTGCATATACACAGTTGTAAATCCGTTCGTATGATCTATGTATAGATTCTTACCGCCTCCCCAAACCTGGATTTTGATTCTTGATACTTCTCCGTCGAATGGACAAATCACGTATTGGTTTTCCCGACTCTGTGTTCTCAAATCAATTCCCGAATGAAAATGATTTGAACGCAGTTCTCCGAAATGGCCGGAACTCCCCAACGGAATGTGCATAGGCGAAAGGTAATCCTTGCATGTGTTCTGTGAAACGACTTTTCCCGAAATTGAAAAGCAGAACAGAATCACAAAAGGCAAAACCTGCTTCAATGGTTTTGCTTTCAACCAATTCGATTTCTTGTAATAAATCAGATAAATCACCACTCCGATAAACCAAGATATAGGTGCACCGTACCAAATCCCGTCTGTATCGAAATGCAACGACAAGACATAAGACAAAGGCAGCCTTATAAGCAACAAAGCCACGAAACTGATTAACATAGGCACGAACGTATGCCCCAAAGCTCTGAAAAAAGATGTGTAAATATTCATGACAGCAAATAAAATCCAAAATACGCCTGCTATTTTCAAGTAACTGACTCCTATGTTTCTTACATTGGTTGTATCGGAAAAAAGACACATGAGGCCATCTGCAAAAAAGAAAAATATGACAAAGGTAATCAATGAAACGCATAGCATTAACCGCAAAGAAGAATAAAGACTCTTTTTGACCCGTTCAAAAATCCCCGCTCCGTAATTTTGTCCTGCAAAACTCGTAAGAGCAGATGCAAAATTCAATACGAACAACATTGCAATCGATTCAATTCTGCTTGCCGCCGAGTAAGCTGCGAGTGCATCGGTTCCGAATTTTGCGACAAGGGAAAGAATAAGTATTTGAGACAATGAAACAACCGATTGCTGGATTCCCGTAGGCAATCCTATCCGGACAATCTCTCGAAAAACCGAAACATCGAAATATTTTGACATTTTACCGATTCGCATATATTCATTGGTGGTTTGCAGCCGTGCAAACAACAAAAAAAACGCTAAAAACTGACTTATGACCGACGCCCACGCTGTCGAGACAAGCGAAAGGTGCATCTGTGCCACAAAAACATAGGAAAGAACCGCGTTAATAATGTTTGCTCCTATCAAATAATAGAGTTGTGTTTTACTATCGCCCAATCCTCTCAACAAACTAACCATTCCATTGAAGCAAAACGAGAAAAACATGCCTATCATATAGATTTGCATGTAAGGAACGGCTGACTCAATGACTTCTTTTTCCAATCCGAGTTTGGCAAACAAAAAAGGAGAGAATAATATCCCGCTTCCACATATCACAATACCGAGTAAAATAAAAAAGATGTAGAATGTGCTGATCGCAATCGGTATTTCATTTGATCTTTTCGCTCCAAAAAGATGTGAAATCACCACACTGCCGCCCGAACCTACACCAATAATCAGAGAAACCAAAAAGAAAACTATCGGATACACTGCTCCGACTGCCGCCAATGCCACATCGCCAAGCCAACGTCCCACAATGGCACTATTGACCAACATATAAAGTTGCTGAAACAAATTTCCGATGATAATCGGTAAGCCAAACAGAAATATACCTCTGCCAATGCTTCCCTTGGTAAAGTCTTTCATTTGTTTGTTTCTTCTTTACAAAGCAAAACAAGTATAAACAAATGAAAGCAATCTCATTTTCAAAAATTCCTTTGCCTCAATGTGTGCCATGTGTCCGACATTCGGCAAAAGCAACAACTCACAGAACGGAGTGATTGCCGCATGAGCAAGAAGTATGTCTGTATCTATTCTATTGTCTTCACGTCCTGCAACAAACAAAACAGGAATCTGCAGACCGGTAAGAACATCCACTCTTGCTTTTCTTTGCATCATGCCTTTGATTGCAGCGATTATTCCATCCGTACTGCTATAAAGAGCATACTCTTGCAAGTCTTTGATTCTGTCATCTAAGATTTCACGATTGCCTTTTGCGAAAAGCTCGGGGATAAAGTTTACAATAAATCCTGCACGATTTGCTCCGACAATATCACACATGCGTTTGCGTTGTTTGATTTTTTCTTCGCCGTCAGCGAGTGCGTGAGAGTTTAACATACACAGCCCTTTCAACATCTGAGGATAACGTTCTGCAAACGCCAATGCCGCATAACCGCCCATGGAATGACCAACCAATACACACTTCTTTATTCCCACCTCATCTAAAACAGCTTTGACTACATCAGCAATAAGTTCCATGGAATGGATTTCTTCACAGCAATCACTCTCTCCAAATCCCGGTAAATCGATTGCAACAACCCGTATCTTTCTCATGTAGTCATAAACCAACGGAGCCCAGACACGCAAATCGAACATAAAGCCATGAAGCAACACAATGGTCTCTTCGCCTTGTCCTTCACTCTGATAGTTTATTGCTTTCCCATTATAATATAGTATCTTGTGGATCATACGCTCTCAATAGCTAATTCAAACAACCTCCTCAAAAATAAAACGATACAAAGGTAAGTATTATATTTCAATCTGCAAATCAAAATTGCAATAAATCAACATAAAATCTTTTCAATAATGATTTCAGCGAAGTGAAACGCAGTTTCGTTTTAATGAAACGCCGTTTTATTTTCACGATTCTTTGTTTCAGCGTACTCAAATTTGATTTCAATACTTTACCTCAGTCTGCCATTCTATGACATCAAGAAAAACAAATTCTAAATTCATGGTGTCTATAGAGAAAACAAAATACAAAAACACGAATATGAAGATTAGCAATTTCCTATGTTTGTTGGCTGTCGGTATGATGCTGTTTGCCTCATGCGAAGAGCCGACTGAAGAAGAACTAAACAACAACAGCAATCTTCAAACAGGAATCGGCGGAGGTGGAAGCGGAAGTACGGAAAGCGAAACGACCGAAACAGAAACCGATACTACAGGTGGAATCGGCGATAGCGAGGAAGGCAACGACCCAAGCAACGATAGTTTGGATTATGCTTTATTTGATTGCATTCATACCTTTAATCATCCGACTCAATGGATGCTTCATGCCGATTACAGCCCCGATGGGAGTCGCATAATCAGCGTTGCGGCAGAAGAAGTCTTCCATTCATGGGATGCAAACAATGGTTCGGTTGTTCAAACCTATAACGGACACACCAATTGCGTTACTATGGCAGACTTTAACCCACAAGGACACAGATTGGTCTCGGTTGCAGTCGATAGCACTTTGAGAATATGGACTACAAAAGACGCTTCATGCGAGAGAGTCTTGGAAGGAACTGAGAAAAGAGTGCTTTGGGCAGATTGGAGTCCCGACGGAAATTACATAGCCTCATCTTCGCTCGAACATAACATCAGAATATGGAACGCAAACAATTATCAATGCATCAAAATTCTTATCGGACACACATCAAACGTTTGTCAGGTATTTTGGAGTCCGGATGGAAATCGTCTTGTCTCTGCCTCGAATGACGGAAGTCTAAGAATATGGGATGCGAACACCGAACAATGTCTTCATACCCTTGTCGGATGCAATTGGGGTGAACAAAGTTGCAACTGGAGTAAAGATGGAAGCAAGGTAATCTCAGGAGGATATGACGGAATCATAAGAATATGGGACGCAAACACAGGTCAATGCCTTCAAACTCTTGATGAACACGATGGCTATCGTGTATCCGGCGTTAGTTATAGCCCGAATGGGGATTATTTTCTCAGTTTTGCAGACAGCAGATTCATTAAAATATGGGACGCAAACACATATTCGGTTGTCAAAACCTTAGGTACAGTCGGCATGAGGTTTACTTCAGCAAATTGGAGTCCAGACGGAAGACACATAGTCTCTACATCGGGCGATCAAACACTCAGAATATGGGGAATGCAGTAAAGAGAAACGGACGTTCGACTTGAGTTCACAAGTTCAAACGTCCGTTTGATTTTTATCTTTTATCTAATCAGTGATACGTTTCTCTGTATCTGTATTTTCTCTCTTGAAGTTACACGAATCTTATCCCAAATACAGATTATCTTTTCCTATCGTACCAATCAATTGTTCATAATAATCCTGACTCTTCACAAAAGCCAGTCTTTCCGATACTATTTGCAGTTTATCTTTTATTTCTTGCAATTTTTCTTCTCCAAGATTGTTTCCGTACTTCAAAAAATCCAAGAGGTAATTTTGGTGATTCTGCCATAGAGATATATCGTTTACGTGCTTGTTTCTAAGACGTTCTTTATACCAATCGCTTTCCATCACATTCTCTCTTGTAAACATTGCACGGAATTCTTCACTTGAAATTGTCATTCCTTCGTATTCTCCGTTTACCATAATGTTTAGCAATGCTTTCAACGGCGGTATGGCTGCTTCAACACTGCCATCGTTAAAATACATCTGAGCAACACGTTTCTGATTCTCGACAATATTGTTAATGCCATCAACATACTCTTCCATGCTTTGCAATTCCGGACGGAGCATTTCATCAGTGAAGACAACGTTAGGGTTTTCGAACACTCTGCCATAAAAATCCACAACAAACTTTTCTGTGATTCTGTAACCCAAAACAGATGCTTTCACTTCTTTTCCTTCATACGCAAAATCGTTTATTCGTTCCAAATAACCATTGTTTATCATGTATTCAGGAGATCTTTCTTCCGGAGTAAGCCTTGCCCATAATTCCGGAGTCAAAAGACTTAAATCATGATCGATTCTATACTTGCTTCCTATATATCCCGCAGGTGTTGTAAAGCCTTCGTATCCCGTCAGGATGAATGAAACCAATGCATTATTCAAATCAGTAACCGCACACAAGGCATTAAAAGGTCCTTTTGTCAAAGCGCCTTCCGAACCGGCTCCTGTCGTAGATGGACTTTTACCTGTTAAAGAACAAATGAAATCCATGAATAATTCAGGCAACTCTTGATAGTGAATAGGATTATAAACCGCCAATGGACGTATACCATCTTCCTTTCTATTGTTACGTCTTCCCGGAAGAACGGAATTAACCGGTATGTAAAGCGGATCTGTAGGCTTTAATTTTCTTGCAAGTCTGATTCCAACTTCTGCAATGTATTTTTCCTCAGGATTAATCAAGTCATTACGAGTTTGAAGGTAACGTACATTCTTCGAAGGTTTGCCTTTAACCAACCGAGGGTGAGCTGAAGAAACAAAATATTTGCAATCTTTCTTCTCAACTACATCTTTGATCAAATCTCTCATCGGTTCGGTAAACTGATCGAAGTTGATAACATCCTCTAACAGTTCTTGAGCATCAGCATTCGTCAAAGGCTCGTAATTAGATATAAAAGTATTTGGGGTGGATAAGTCTAATTCTGCCTTCTTATCGTAACCTCTTATCACAGCATCGTCAGGGCGTTGAAAGAATCTGTATTCGCAATTTTCAACAAACTTAACGCTTTTTCTATCTGCGGCTTTTCCCAAATTACTTAGCAATTTCGACGACACAACTGTTGAAGCCGTTATGTCATCTTCCATTTGCACTTTATCAGAATGCACAAAGTCTTGACGCAACTTAAAAGTCCTCCAAGTATCATCTTCAGCAAATCCAACTCTTAAGTAACGTGCAAAAATCTTTTTATCACCGAATTTAAGTTCATTGCCAGGTGTGCCATTCAAAATATCGACTCCAAAATATTTTTTCCACTCTCCGCCCCACTCATCTTTATAGAAACGTTTTATAATAAAGGCCAGACCTTTTATGTATTGAGGTAAACCTGCCAACCATTCATTGTATTCATCTGTATATTCACTCGACGGTGTCAAAAGTTTAATCACCGACCCCATTGAGCGTCTTGAATTCAAGAAACTGCGACTATATGGTATCGGATCATCTTTCAAGGCATTGTAACGCTTGGAATAATCATAGTTTATAATCTCTTCTACTTTTGCAAAGTCTTTTTCGAAATCTTTTATAAAGAATGGTCCTCCCAAAATCGCATCTGCAATCGATTTACTTATCTCACTCTTTCCTCCTCCGCTGACTGTACAAGGCTTATGGCAGAAAAGACCATCTCCGACTATCTCTACCAAACGATAATTCAAAGCTCCGGAGTATCCTTCCATTCTAAATTTACTTCCGTTCGGCAATATATAAACGCGTTTTGGGAGAAGCTTCAACATATGCTCACCGGTGGCATTTTTCCATTTGATTTCTTGAGTCGGAACATTGAATGTGGTATTCTCCGGCAAGTAAAATATGTGAGGGAAGTTTTTATCCACACCATAACCTTCTTCTTTGAAATCTATGAACGCCTGACAATTTGCTTTTACATCTGCAAACGTATTTTTCACTTTCAAAGGATTGGCAAAGTAAGTATCACCTTGATTATATCCGGGGAAGACCAAGGCTCCTCCTGCATGCTCTTCTTCGGCCGAACCATAGATGTTGGCAGAATAACCAATCATTGTCTTTACTTCTTTTTTGGAATACCCGAAGTAATTATCAGCTATGATTGTTGCAATAATGCCTTCTTGTGTTCTGACGCAGAGTTTGAACGATTGTCCATCATTATATAGTTCTTCCTCTTTTTCCCAACACATTCCATCTCTTTTCTGTCTCTCGGTTGCTTTGCTTATGTGCGGCAGACCACACTCTTTCTTTGTCAATTTGGTAAGTTGCGGTGCCAAAATGATACAACCCGTATGTCCTGTCCAATGTTCAATGTCCAAAGCCGAGTCATTGCAAATATGATATGGACTTCCTGCGTTTCCAAATATGCTTTCAACAAAATCCAAATTGCAAACCAATGAACCCGGAGCAAAGAATCTGATTTCCATGTTCTTTTCTTCGAAAACGCCTTCCACCTTCGGGCAGACTATAGGCTTGAGAAGCAAGGAAACGAACAAATGAACATTTTTACCACTTTGAGAAGTAAACGGCAGTTCCATTATATCGCCTTCTTCTGCAAAAGCTTTATGGAACAGATATTTTGCTGCATTTATGGGAACAGACTTCTTGTCATCAGGAATAGGCAATCCGCCTTCCACTATGTGAAAAACTCCTTTCGTGGTTCTTCGATCGTTTTTCGGATTATGAAGAACACCTTGTTTGACTCTGTAAGACGAAACATATTCTGAAAGATATTCATCCTTTCCCTTCGGCAAAGACAACTCTCTTGCAATACCGTATGAATCCAAAGTAAAGGTACGAGTCGGCAATTTTATGTCTTCGACTCCCTTAACCGCAGCAAAATAGCTATCAAAAAAGTTTTGGATTCTTTTATCTGCAGGACAAAGGTTGTTGTCATAAAGAATCTCTCGTTCCTTATAGTTTGACAACAATCCCTTCAAACAATCTATGAAATTCTTTTGCTCATCGCTCATCCCTTCCGTATCCATTTCAACGCCCAGAGCAGTCAATCGTAAACCTATGTATTGATGTATATAATCTGTAGTTTGATTACGTTTATCTTGAGAAATGACTCCCAATCTTTCTTTCAAGTTTTCCATTTTTGTGCTTTTAATTTCCAATCGGCAAAGTTACAAAAAACTTGTCTTATGAAAAAGACATATTTTAACAGATTTCAACTTTTTAAGAATATATTTCGAACTCAATCCGACAATTCTTTTCTTCCTTTCTCTAAAACAGCAAACAAACAGATGTAAGAGAAGAACGAAATCCTCGAAAAAGCAATCAAAACAGCCTACATAAAACATAGTTCGATGCTTATCAAGTTTCAAAAAATTCTTTTCAAAAAACATTTATTTGTTTTCAAGATTCATGACAACAAAACAAAGAAACAAAAGATTTGTTTTCTTGTTCCGATTTTTCAATAAAAAAGAAGCGGAATGTGAATCCCGCTTCTAAAAAAATGCATCCATGATTTATCTCTTCGAATCCTTTAATCAATCTTCTCGAAACCGAGATAAGGTTGCAAAGCCTTCGGAATATTTATTCCCGTCGGAGTCTGATTGTTTTCCAACAAAGCGGCAACTATTCGAGGTAAAGCCAAGGCACTTCCATTCAAAGTATGAGCCAAAGTTGTTTTGCCTTCAGTCGTTTTGTATCTTAATTTCAATCGATTGGATTGGAAAGTCTCAAAGTTTGAAACGCTGCTTACTTCCAACCAACGCTTTTGTGCAGCAGACCAAACTTCGAAATCATAAGTTATTGCCGAGGTAAAACTCATGTCTCCGCCACATAATTTCAATATTCTGTAAGGCAGTTCCAATTTGTCCAGCAATCCTGCAACGTGAGCTTTCATTGCTTCAAGCTGTTCGTAGGAATGCTCAGGTGTATCCACACACACAATTTCCACTTTATCGAATTGATGCAAACGATTTAAGCCTCTGACATCTTTTCCGTAAGATCCGGCTTCACGACGGAAGCATTGAGAATACGCACAATAGCAAAGCGGTAAATCCTTTTCTTTTTGTATTGTGTCACGAAAAATATTTGTTACGGGGACTTCTGCAGTCGGAATCATGTAAAAGCCATCTAACGGAATGGAATACATTTGCCCTTCCTTGTCCGGAAGTTGTCCTGTAGCCATTGCAGAATTCTCATTAACCATCAAAGGAGGTTGAACTTCGGTAAAGCCATTGCTTGCAGCCTCATCCAAAAAGAAATTTATCAATGCCCTTTGTAATTTGGCACCTTTTTTCTTATAAACCGGGAATCCTGCTCCTGTTATCTTGTTTCCTAATTCAAAATCTATTATATCATATTCTGCACACAAATCCCAATGAGCCTTCGCACCATCATGAAGTTCTGGAATATTTCCTTTTTGAACCTCAACAACATTATCTTCAGAACTTTTTCCCAATGGCACATTCATATTTGGCAGATTTGGAACTGTCAACAATAATGTTTTGACTTTACTTTCGCATTCAGCGAATCGCTCCGACAATTCTTTTTCTTTATCCTTGCAGATTGCCGTTTGCTTTTTCAATTCCTCAGCTTTAGCGACATCTCCCTGCTTAAAACACATACCGATTTGCTTTGCCAATGAATTGGATTCTGATTTAACTTTATCAAGTTCCGTTTGCGTATTGCGTCTTTCATTGTCTGCACAAATTATTTCATCGATTACCTGTTCGGCATTTTTGAAATGCTTCACTCCCAATCGCTCTATGACATACTCTCTGTTCTCTCTGATAAAACCAAGCTGTAACATATTCCTTTCTTATTTATATTCGTTATTCTGATTTTTTGCTTTATTATTTTCTGTCGAAGAATACGCTTTTTCCACTTGCAGACAAAACTATCGCAAGCACAATCGGACAATCTTCCATCAAATTTAATTCTTTTGCAGCCAAACCTACGGAAAACATAACCCTATTATCGACTTTCCAATCAGCCGCCGTGCTACACGCACTACCGATTGCTATTCCCAAATCATTGGAATTGAAAAAGCAAGGCACGCTTTCGGGTTTTGAAGCACAATTCTCATACCCGCAATACTCACAATTGAGTCCCAAAACCGAAATCCGACTTCCTATTAAAACGATTGCCTGCGATTGAAGTATGTTTTGAGAATCTCGAAGCAAAAACTCCTGCCCCGTTTTCTCATGCAACTCTTCCAATTTGATTGATAATCGTTTTATATCTTCACCTGTAGCAATCTTTATCAAGAGATTATCCGTTCCTCTTGCCTTTGGTGCAGTCAAAGCAGCCAAACACATCGCTTCTGCCGCATTATAAACAACTTCTTGTTTGAATTCCTTCAAATCTTTCATCACCTTATTTCAATAAATATTTAATAAGTTTAGCGGTTGCTTTGCCTCTGTGTGATATTTTATTCTTTTCTTCCATGCTTATCTCAGCAAAACTTTCTCCATACCCATTTGGCATAAATATAGGGTCATATCCGAAGCCGCCTTTACCGTAACGTTCTGTCAAAATACAACCATCACATCTACCTTCGAAGTATTGCTCTTTTCCATCTTGAATCAAACATATCACTGTCTCAAATCTCGCATTTCGATTCGTTTTTCCTTCCATATTTTCCAACAACAAATCTATGTTATCGTCAAACGAACAATGTTCTCCTGCATAACGTGCAGAATAAACGCCGGGAGCTCCGTCCAAAGCTTCAACCATGAGTCCCGTATCGTCGGCAAAGCAATTTTTCTTATACTTTTCCCAAACGTATTTGGCTTTTTGATAAGCATTTTCTTTAAGTGTGGTTCCTGTTTCAGGGATATCCTCATTGCAACCCAAATCCCGAAGACTTATAAGTTTGATTCTGTCGCCCAAAAGCTTTTGAATCTCGTCCAATTTGTGCTTATTATGCGTTGCAATCACCAATTCTTCCATTTTATTTCTTATTTTTCAGTTTGCAAAGTTAGTTCTATTTATCTTATTTTACAACTCACAGACGATTCTTTTGCACATAGGAGACTCAAAATTTATTAGAATCTTACGATTTTTCAAATCTCCGAAATCAATTTTCACATCCTCAATCAAACTTCCCCTACTGATTGACTCTTTTCCTCCTATAATGTCTGTGATTATGGTTTTACCCGCTTGTTTATCTGTAACATATTGTTCTTTTGTGTATTTGTACGCATGATTCAAAGCTACATCAAAAGTCTTTCCATATTTGTACAAACATATATTTTCAACCATGTTTTTGTTTCTTAGAACAAACACAGCATTTTCTTTATTTCGAATCATTGAAGCAATGTCCGAATCAGGTGTCATTTTGATTCGTCCGAGTGGATACAAAGCAAAAGTAAAATTCCACAGCAGAAGAGATAATCCGAGCAAAATAAGAGGTTTATGACAACTGAAATAATATGCATGCAACATAACTACAAGGAACGGTATCATTGTCATGAATTCCGCATTTCCGTTTGAAAACGCCGCAAAACAAAATGTAAAAATCAGCAACACCCATAACATTCTCACAAATCTTCTTTCATGAAACAATTTCAACATTCTGTGTTTGTCTTTTACAAACGCAATGCACCCAAGCACAAAAAAACAAGCAACCATTGCAATGACTATTATACTGATTGCAAGATTGTCTTTTACAAAGTCAAACATATATCCATGCACTTGAACAAAAGTACGAATCAGACTGACAAATGACAAAACCAACACTTGCTTCACTTGAGGCATCTGTGCAGTACCGTTCATGTAGTCGGTTAATGCAAATTCAATTGCGGATTTCACCGATACCTCTCCGCTTAACGAGTAAACACTCACAACATAAACAGCCGGAATAGCAAGACTTACCGCAAGAAAACAAAGAATGTATTTTTTGTTACGATTAAACACTAAAACACCTGCCACAGACAACCAAACAAGAATTGATATCTGATGAAACAAACAAGCAAACACAAGTGATATTGCAGCTTTCAGCATTCTCGAATATGAGTTTCGTATAAGAAAAACTTGAACATAGTATATCGCAAGCAGATTAAAAAACAATGGAATCATATAACACTCATTGTCTGTTGCGAATCGCATGAATCCGAAGCAGGCTCCACAAAACAAAATGGAAGAGGTTATAAATTTCTCTTCAGGATTGATTCGTTTGATTATTCGTCTGAGCACCAATAAACAGCCTCCTGCAACCAAGGCATTTGAAATCTGCAAAACAACAATTGGTTCCAATTGAGCAAAAGCAAAAATCTTCAAAATCAATCTGCCATAAAGACAATATAAAAGATGATGCGGTCGCAACAATTCTTTACCCCATAAAGATGAATAGGCGTTCGAATAAGCATCAGATACGGGATTGATGCTCAGAAACAACAAATAAATGACCGTCAAACAAAATACAACCAAATAAGATGGTCTCTTTCTGAAATAATCCACTATTTTCATCACCAATTATTTTGTTTCCATCAAACGTTTTTTCACAATATTTGAGTATATGTTGGAACGTAATATTTAACACATGTATTCAAGAAAATTCATGCAAGCATCATTTTTGAGTTTTCCACAAAGAAACATTTATATTCTTCTCCAATGAATCCACAATTTTATCCTCGGCATACGAAGGAAAGAAATCCAACCCGCTTATTTGCTCCACTTCTTTTATTGTGCAACTATATTTATACACACTGCCTTTAAGATTTGTGTTATCCATGATAAAACCTATCATTTTCAAAGACGGATAAGATACATCTATGATTACTTTATAGAATTTGCTGCAAACACTGACTCTGTTTTTGCCAATCTCGGCTTTTTTCGTTGTTAGAACCGGACCGGTTATAACGATTATACTATCGTTTTGAAGTGCCCATTCCCTCACTTGATTTTCCAGTTTTTTCCATAGCCCGTTGTTGAATTTCTCATATTGAGGAGACACATTGGACATAAGAAAGGTTTCTTTCATTGAAGGATACGACCAACACATATCCTTAGAGGGACAAAGATGTCCTCGAACGTATCCCGAATTTTTATAATCGTCCGATATCGAATAATGTTTACGCAACAAAGGGTCTTTTTTGAATTTCGTCCCTCCCCGCTTTGCATTTTCATTATTTGAAACCATGTCAGCCGTAAGCAGATAAGCAACGTATGAAGCTTGTTTGTGTTGCTGACTGTAACCGATTTGATAATATGTATGGTCAAGTGAACGAAGTTTTTCATTGCTCGATGGGATTGCATCCGACAAAGAGAATGAACAATTCAAAGGTACGTCAGTATGTTTAGTCTTTTTATTGCGGGTAAAACTGAAAACAATACCGCACAATATCACAAAGACAAAGACGAATAAAAGCAATCTTGTTAGTTTTCTTCCACCCATTTACCGTCTTCTTTGATCATTGAAACCAATAAGTCGATTGCATCTTTTTCATCAATGTTCGAATAGACCAATTTTCCGTCTCGATAAAGATGAACCTTGTTTTCCCTGCTGCCAATGTAGCCATAATTCGCATCAGCCATCTCTCCGGGACCGTTGACTATGCATCCCATGACCGCAATCTTCAATCCTTTGAGGTGTTTGCACTTTTGCTTCACTTTTTCCAAAGCCGACTGAATGTCATATTTGGTTCTGCCGCAAGAAGGACAAGCAATAAATTCCGCTTTGTAGATTTTCTCACCCGCAGCCTGCAAAAGATCGGCTTCAAATTGTTTATCTTTCAAATCAACACTTTCAACCACTCCTTCCATTATCAAAGCGGATATATCACCTGCAAGTCTGGCATTATCGAGTTCACAATCTGCTTGCGTGATTCTTATCGGAAGATTGTTCTTTTTCGACAACATCAATGCCTTATCAACGGTGCTTTTTTCCAAATCAAGATTCAGAAAATCGGATTCAAGATTCGTTGGAGCGAAATCAAGAAAGGATTTCGTAAAACAAAGATTCATAAAATCCTTATTATCAGATGATAATTTCATCCTTTCAAACTCAGTTTTCAATTCCAGCTCTTCACCGTCGCTTTCAAAAGGCATAAACGCATAAGCATCAACAAGATGTTTCGCAACAGGGATTTCGTTCTCCGGTTTTTCGGTTAATGAAACTCTTATCGTATCTCCGATTCCTATTGCAAGCAAACTGCCTATTCCGGACATTGATTTAATTCTGCCATCCGCACCATTACCGGCTTCGGTTACGCCAAGATGAATCGGAAATTCCAATCCCTCGGCCTGCATCATTGCTGCAAGGATACGAGTCGAGTAATTCATAACCTTAACGTTGCTTGACTTCATCGAAAGAACCAAATCATTAAAATCCATCTTTTGACAAATTCTCACAAACTCCATTGCAGATACAGCCATTGCGTATGGAGTATCGCCGTATCGGTTCATTATTCTTTTGCTTAGCGAACCATGATTCGTGCCTATTCGAATCGCTGTTTTGTTTGCTTTACATATCTCGATTAGAGGCTGTAATCTGTCGGCGATTTTAAGAAGTTCATCATTGTATTCTTGTTCCGTATATTCGAACTTCGCAACGTTTCTGTCAGTATAGTTACCCGGATTAATCCTTACTTTATCCACTATCTTGGCTGCTACTTCTGCCGCCTTGGGATTAAAATGAATATCGGCTATAAGCGGCAAACGGTAATTTCTTTTTTCAAGTTCGTTTTTTATATTGTAGAGATTCTCCGCCGCTTGCAGATTCGATGCAGTGATTCTCACCAATTCACATCCCGCTTCCGCAAGAGAAATGCACTGTTTCACTGTTTCCATCGTATCCATTGTGTCTGTATTGGTCATGGATTGCACTCTGACAGGATTGAATCCGCCTATGCCCACACTACCAACAAGAACTTCTCTACTCTTTCTCCTTTTCACCGGATTGTTTATAACCCATGCAGGTATCATTTCATTCATTTTCAAGATTCTTTTTTGTTGACAACAAACCGCAAGCAGCAAGAATATCCTCACCTCTTGAAGCCCTTATCGTACATATTACACCTTTTGAACTCAATGCGTCTCTGAGTTTTATCATACTTTGTTCGTTTGCCGAGATAAAAGGAGTGTTTGGAATGGTATGAAAACGTATCAGATTTATTCTGCAATTCAAACCATCTAAAAGCCTCAACAATGCCATCACATGCCTTTTTTGATTATTCAAACCTTCAAAAACAATATACTCAAACGTCAATCGTCTTTGTCCGTTCCAATCATAAGTTTTCAGAAGTTCGACAACGTCGGCGATTTTGAAAGATTTCTCCACGGGCATTATTGATTCTCTTTCTTCAGGTATTGGATTGTGCAAACTGACTGCAAGATGCACATTTGTCGAATCCAAGAACTCTTTCAATCTTGGTAGAAGTCCGGAAGTTGAAACAGTGATTCGTCTTCCACTCATTGCGAATCCCCAATCTGCAGTCAGCACTTCAATACTTTTAATTACGTTTTCGAAGTTATCCAAAGGCTCACCCATTCCCATGTAAACAATATTCGTCAATTGGGAATACTCAGGCAAACTTCTTATTATGTTTAATATTTCGTTGCAATCAAGATTACGTTTGAAACCTTGGCGAGCTGTTGCACAGAATTGACAATTCATTTTGCAACCTACTTGAGTCGATACACACAATGTTACTCTGTCTTTGTCGGGAATCATAACCGCTTCAACGAAGTCGCAATCGCCATATTTGTATAAATATTTCTTTGTACCGTCTTCAGATTCCATACAGGAGATTGGCTGAGTCAGACCATAAGAATAAAGTTCCGACAATTTTTTTCTGTTGTTCAAGGAAATGTTTGTCATTTCTTCGATTGTCCGAATGTCTTTTTTGTAGAGCCAATCTGCAATTTGTTTTGCTGTAAAAGCAGGTAAGGATAATTCCTTGCAAATTTCCTTTAACTCAGACAATGTCTTACCAAATAGAGTATTCATAACAGTTTTTCTATTGTTTATATAAGCGACCTTGATAAGTGTTTGATTCCAACATTTTTTGTTCTATACGAGACACAACTTCTTCATTACGCAACAGATCCCAATTATAACCGGCCTGAAACCTTGGAGGAACTTCTCCGGCAAAGCGTTCAATAACTATATTCGGCGAAAGACGCTCAAGAAAACTTATAATAAAATCACTATATCTTTCAAAGGACATAAAGTTAAAGTCATTTGGATTTTTCTCATAGTCTTCCACCATTGCAGTTCCTTTAACCAACAAAAGCTGATGAAATTTCAGACTATGCAAACCAAGTTCGCTCAATATCGAAGCTTCGTTTAGCATCATCTCTTCGCTTTCTCCGGGCAGTCCAAGTATGAGATGTCCTCCCGTTGTAATACCTCGCTTCGATGTTTCTTCAATTGCATAACGCGTTGTAGCAAAATCATGTCCTCGGTTTATCCTTTTGAGAGTTTCATCGTAGCAACTCTCTATTCCATATTCGACAATAACGTGATAATCCTTATTAAGCTCAGCCAGATAGTCCAATTTATTTTCGTCAATGCAATCAGGACGAGTCCCTATCACTATTCCGATTACATCAGGATGAGATAAGGCCTGCATATATCTTTCTTTCAACACATCCAAATCAGCATATGTATTAGAGTATGCCTGAAAATAGGCGAGGTATTTGCTAACCCGTTTATATCTCCACGAATGAAATTCTATTCCTTCTTCGATTTGTTTTCTTATATCTTTGAATCGTTGGCAATATGATGGGTTAAAAGCAGAATTATTACAAAAGGTACATCCTCCTGTTGAGATTGTACCGTCACGATTCGGGCAAGTAAATCCCGCATCTACGCTTAGCTTTTGCAGTCTCGTGCCAAAAATTTTCTTAAAGTGGTTAGAGTAAGCATTAAATGGACGATTGTGTCCCCAAGGATAAAGAATCTGCTCCATGATTATTTGTTATACATAAGTAAATCGACAAGATGAATAGTTTTAAGATTTATTTTGTGTTTGTCAATATAAGATTGCAGATGCAGAAGACAAGACATATCATTGCTTACTATGTATTCGGCACCTTCAGCCAAAATTGCGTCGATTTTTTTCTTCGCCAAAGCCGTACTGACAGGTTCATTATGAATACTGAATGTACCACCTAATCCGCAACAAAAGTGATTCGTGTCATTGTTCGCAAGTTCCAATCCCTTTATGTTTTGCAAAAGCAATTTTGTTTCTTCTTCTACATTATATTCATTCAAACCATGACAATTCGAATGCAAACTTACCTTGTGAGGAAATTCGATTCCGAAATCCGTTTTTCTCATAAAAGAAACCAGAAACTCGCTTATATCCATAACCCTGTCGCGAATCGATTTATAGGAATTATGATTGGTTGTATTGAAAAACAGTTTGCCAAAATTATTTTTAATATACCCTACGCAGGATGTTGAACAACTTACAATGTATTCCGAACCCTTAAACTCATCTATAAACTTTTCTCCAAGCAATTTTGCACTATCCCAATTACCATTATCATACAACAATCTGCCACAACAAGTCTGTGATTCATTATAATGAACCTCATGTCCCAAACTTTCCAACAAACCGATGAGATTTGAAGCCGTTTTGGGAGAAAACTGATCGACACAACAGGGAATAAAAACGCTTAATTTCATTTCCGATTTCAATTTAATGCAAAATTACAACAAAGAACCGAAATTAAGATTGGATTTTGTTGTTTATTGAAATGATTCTGTCAAAATATCGTTTGGTTTAAGTCCTACGAAGTTTTCTATAACCTTATCGGCATATTGCGACAATGTTTCTTTATCAACAGTTGTTACCAAGCCGATTACTTTCATTCCGGCTTCTTTTCCGGCAACCACTCCTGCAATAGAATCTTCAAAAACAATACATTCTTCAACCGAAAGCCCGAGTCGCTCAGCTGCTTTTTGGTAACATTCCGGATTAGGCTTGCTTTTGGAAATATCATTTGCCGTTACAATGACATCAAACTTTGATTTAATCTCTGGCAATTCCCTATACACATTTTCCATCTTACGTTGCGAACTGCTTGTAACCAAGGCTACCTTTACGCAATCTTTACTTTGTGAAAGGAAGTTCTCAACTCCGTCAATGTAATTGTAGACCATACTTTTTTCTTGTTCGAGAAGAGCTTGTCCGATTGCGACTTGAGCCTGAGGATTATTCGAAAAATATTCATCATATATGGTTTTCAAACTTCGTCCCTTGATTATCTGAGAGAAGTCTTTGATCTGAGGAAAATAAATCCTGCCTTGCTCTGCCCAAAACTCAGTATAATAATGCTCGGTATCAACCAACACTCCGTCGAAATCAAACAAAAATGCTTTTATGTTCATAATCGTTCCTTAAAAACCATATTGCAAAAATACGAATTTATATTTGATTTTTCTGTACCTTTGCATTTCTTACATTTGTCTTTATGCTGAAACACATAATCAATACTTTGATAACCAAGTTCTCGTCTGCATTGTTAGGATTTCTGACAATAATCCTTGTAAGTCAGATTTTGGGTTCGCAAGGCAAAGGAGAGCAGGCTTTAATTGTTTATAACATATATCTTTTGCTGCTTTTGTTTACCCTTCTTGGCAATTCAACACTCATATACCTCACTCCACGCAAGCATAATGGCAGTTTGTTATATGTTTCCATTGTTTGGATTTTGGCGATGGCTGTTTTGTCTGCTTTAATCTTTATTTGCATTCCCCAAATCGCCACAGAATATATTTTTGTCAGCATAGCGATAGGCGTTTTTGCCGCTTTGAGCGAAGTAAATCAATTCATATTACTCGGAAAACAAGAAATAAAAAAAGCAAATAACGTAAAACTAATCTATCCACTTGTTTCACTTGGCTACATCTTTGTTTTGAATCTCTTTTCTCTTTTTGACAGCGTAACGGATTGTGTAATCGGCATGGCAGTTGCCTATTTGCTTTCTACGATTTTAGGAATCTATTATTTGAAAGATGATTATAAAACACTGAATGCAGAAAACACCAAAGAAAAACTTGCACTTTCAAAACTTCTTTTCAAGCTTGGAGCGACCAAACAAGCCGGTTCGATTGCTCAAAGTATGAATTACCGTTTGTCTTTCTATATAATAGGTTTTTATTGTGGGGAAAGCCTTGTTGGAATCTACTCAAACGGAATCTCAATCAGCGAAGCGATAATGTTGTTTGGCACTTCACTTGCCTTGGTTCAATATTCGCATCTTTCAAACAACGAAAACAAAACTCAAAGCAAACGTTTAACTTGGAAAATGAGCCTTATAAATGGGTTATTCACCCTTTTGGCAGTATTGTTTTTTGCTTTGATTCCAACAGATGTTTATTGCTTTGTTTTCGGAGACCAATTTGGAGAAGTGAGAGATGTAATCAGAATGTTGGGATTTGGAATCGTATTACTAAGCACTGCAAGCAATTTCACACAATACCTTTACGCAAGAGGTAATTTCAAGACTACAACCATTGCATCTTTCGTTGGTTTGGCCGCAACCTTGATTCTCGGATTCACTCTCATACCTCGTTATGGTATAATGGGAGCTGCGATAACTGCAAGCTTGTCTTACACAATTTCTTTCGCAATCGAATTTATTGTATTCTTGAAAAGCAAATAAAAATTGCCAAATCAATTCGCCTGTTGACGATTTTGATTTGACAACTCTTTATTTTGCTTAAATGATTCTTTGTTTCAGAAAATTCTTTCTTGATTTCAGTCGAACGAATCTTTGTTTTAATTTTCTGAAATCAAGAAACGTTTTAGCCGATTTCGATTTCACCCTCAAAAACAAAGTCTGCACCGCCTTGCAACCAAATTTGAGTAAATTTATTTGCGTTTTTGGTAAAACAAACTCTCAACATACCGCCTTTAGAGTTGATTTTGATTTCATATTCTCCATTCGGACGATTTTGATTTAAGCTGTAAGCAATTGCAGACGCAGTTATGCCCGTTCCACACGCCAATGTCTCTGCCTCGACTCCCCTTTCGTAGGTTCGAATCTTGATTTCGTTCTCACCTTCTATGGATACAAAATTCACATTCGCACCTTTGTAGGAAGCAAATCGTTCATCGAATCGGAGCTTTCTTCCTAAAAGAAAAACATCTGTTTGTTCCACCTCATCGACAAAGCAAACGAAATGCGACGTTCCTGTATTCATATAAATACCATCAGGATACACTATGGGATTTTCAGTATCTATCATCTGCAATCTTACTTGTCCATCAATCAATTCTGCCTTGTGTAAACCATCAGGGGCATTGAATACACATCTTTCTTTGAACAAATTCAGACTATTGGCAAAAGCAACTACGCATCTGCCACCATTGCCACACATCATACCGCTTGAACCATCGGGATTGAAGAACTGCATATCGAAATCAGCCGTAGAACTTTCCTCCAACAAGATCAAGCCGTCGCTTCCTATGCCATAATTGCGATGACACAGCCTTTGGATTTGGTCGATTTCAAGTTTTAATTTCTGCTTTCGATTATCTATAAGCACGAAATCATTTCCCGCTCCTTGGTATTTTGAAAAGCGTATTTTCATTTGTTGCTGAATTTGTACATAAGGGTGATTCCCAAACGCCAATTACCAACTGATTCATTTATTCTTTCAGTTACATAATGTGCATTCGTGTATTCAGCAATTGCAGACAAAAAGAAATCTTTTGTAAAGTTGAAATCGATTCTCGGAGCTATGCGATAAACATGGTCAACATTCATTCCTGAACCGCAATTCACCAATCCGTCTTTCTCACTCTTTGTATGATCTGCGTATGCCGCAAAGAAAGCAGGTGTGATTCTTTGATTTCCCAAATATGAAACTTCAAACCATATTGTTGAAGTGAGAGTCGGAATATATGAATATGGATTACCAACATTTGAAAAGTCCGCATCTTGCTGATAACCGCCCAACATACAATAGTCATTCAAGTTTTCACCATACACAGCTTGCAATCTGAAATCCCAATTCTTTGTTCTGTAATTCACAAATGCGTTTGCAGCAAAACTTGTTACTGTTTCCTCATACTCAATCATTGGTTTCAATGTTTTCATTTCTCCTGTCAATCCTGCCAAAAGTCCGTTTTGACGGAATTGAATTTGGAAATTAAGCTCCGGAATCATCGATCTGTTTAATTGTCTGTAATCTCTGCTACCATCAACTCCAATAGAAGCATAATCCCTTTGCCAACCCAATGAACCGACAAGGGTAAGCGATTTTGCAATACGGTAATCCGCTCTTATGTGATTAACTCTCGAAAAAGGATGAAAAGGAGCTCCGTTATTCAATTCTTGCATGCTCGGCATCATTTCAGGAACGCAAAATACATTCCAGCCATGCCCGAAAGTCAATGCAAGTTTTGACCAAGTCATTTTTACATTTGCCTGACGCAATCGAAGAAGGTGTATATTGGCATCTGATTGCCCTGTGAAATCTCCTTCAATCGTTCCAACAACTTTTGCATTCAATACATCGTTCATAAAGATACGTGTTCCGATTCTTGTCATCGATGCAGAGAAGTTGTGATTCCATACTGCGTTTAGGTCTTTACCATAAGCATTATAAGAAGGTGCTGCAGGATAAAGGCACAACAGACCGTCTCTTCCTTCAACGCATTGTCTGGAATTAAGATAATACTGCGGGCTTACCCAACCGTAAAATTCAAAATCAAATTTTCGTTCTTGTGCATTCGTAAAAAATCCGAACAAAACGAAAATCAACAACAACAATTTCTGTTTCATAAAATTCCAAAACCGTTTTTAGCAATCCCTTACTTCTTTTTCATATTCGCAATCGAGAGAATAATTCCCAAAGCCACACCTAACAGAGCGGCAAACAAAACTCTGAACTGAGCAGGTAAAAGAAAAGTAATCGTATGTGCAGGATACCAAAAGAAAGGTATCGTTTTCATGAACACAAAGTTCCATTGAACTTTCCAATTCAAGTTTTCGAAAATCTGACCAAAAGGAATAGGAGTGAAAAATCCTTTAAGCGTTCCACCTGTGTTAAGAATGTGCGTATCGGTTATTTTATGCACTGTCATAAACACAGGAGCAAAGAAAGTATTCATAAGAACGGATACGGTGATTGCATATATCAATTGAATACCAAAACCTTCTGATGAAATGGTTGCAGGAGCTATGTCAAGCCCGAAGTAATTCAACACTTTGAAACTTCCACTTGAAAACACCGTCATTGCAATCGTAATTCCTATTCCCAAGATTCCCCACACTAAAGCTCGAGGAAGAACTCCGAAACCTTTCTGATTGTAAACGCCTTTGCTTATTCTGAGACCTATACATTCTCCAACCGTTGCAAGCACTCCAAATTTCAAAAACGCCAACACAAAATAACGCCAATCGCCTGCCTTACTCCATTCCATAAACCATTTATTCAACGGTTCAACTACAAAAAACATCGCCAACACAATTGCACATACTGCAATGAAAACCAAATCTTTTTTCTTCATTTTTTACTTTGTTTTTATACAATAAAATTTCACGGAAGCCAAATTTGCACTTCCTATTCTATTCTGCTTTATTTATGATTTTACTCCTTATTTTGCTCTATCGGAATCTCTTCTTCGATGTTTTTTTGTTGGCTTACAATTTTTCTACTCAAAGAAACGATTAAAATGATTAGGTAAATCAGTATCCCTAAAACAACGATCAAACCTAACCAAAACTTGAAATCAACACTTTCCGGATAGTATTGAAATATCCACATCACCAATATAAGAACCGCAGCTATCAATGCCTTAGCCGTATTCTTTACAACCATTTTATTCATATTCGATTAATTTGTTTATTGAAAACATTTGCAAAATTACAATAAAAAAGTGATAAGCCTATGTTTGACAAAAAGTTTTTTACTCAAAGGTTCTGTCTTTGTCAAGCAAGAAACTTCACAGCAATCTTTTGAGTACTTTATCCACTTTTTGAAAAAACAATGTATTATAGCCCTGATGAGAAAACTGAATGCGACCTTTCTTATCTATTATGAAGATTGTTGGATACGAATATACAAGATAAGCATCTTCTATGGTATTTCTTTCCACTCCACACAAATGATAGCTCAATTTTTTCTCTTTTGCAAACTGTCTTAGTGCATCATCGTTTTGTGAATTATCGATAGGGTTTATCGCAACAATATTCAATGGTTTGTTTTCATACTTTCGATGCAAATTTTCCAAATCCTGCAACATTAACATACAGGGAGGACAGATGTTATAATAGAATACGACAACCAAAACTTCATTTCTGTTTTCCTTACTGTCGATTCGCTCGCCATAACAGTCCGTTACGACAAAATCTTCCGCAAAACTGCCGTATGCCAATGAACTTTGATTTTTCTCTTGCTCCAACCACTCTTTTTTCAATGCGGAATAAGACATATATTGCAAAGTATAAGGCATCTGATTGCTTTTATAAACAAAACGTTCGTCTATATAAGCCACATCGTATTTGAAATTATTGTACTCTATGTCGTATTTCAAAATCGAAAGTCCGACATCGCCATTTCGTTTCATCGATATACTTTGTTGTTTCTCTACGATGTAGTTGGCAGAATTGATAAAAAATATGTCTTGTCTGTCTGCGTCATCTTGTTTCCAAATCCGACTTATGCGTTTATAAGAAATATCATTGATGATTGTGTCATTCATCAGTTCAAGGTTTTGTCTTCTGTTTTTAACACTAAAAAACGATTTGCAGAAAGCATAAGGATGAAAAGTGGTTTGGTCAATCATTGGCAGATATTTTGATTTGTCTTCCTTTTCATACTGATATGCGACACCCTCTTCAAAATCCACCATGGTGAATTGCTTATTATTGAAGAATTGTTGAAATTCCGTCACATCGTTTCTTGATTGCGTAAGGTTGAACATCGGCAATCCCGTTTTTGAATTATTCTTTTTGATATATACTTGTTGTACATACTCCGTTTTTTCTCCGTTCAGGGTTTTGACTACATGAGTTTCGTAAACAGCACTTCGAACCTGCAGAAAGACTTCGTTGCATCGTTTCAACAGATCGTCCAATTCGCTTCCGCTAACCAAAAACGGGAACAAGATAACAAGCAAAAAAATGTTGATTTTCTTCATTTGATTTTAGCTTTTTATGATTAAAACGCTTATATGCCTAAGAACGTTTTGCAAATGTACATTTATTTTTTGTTTTTCACGAATCGCTCTCAGTGTAAATTGAGTTTGACAAAGCTTATCGAAGCCTTTTCAAGCCATCGTTTGATTTGGTTAAATTGTTTCTTGATTTCAGAAAATTAAAACTTGAATTCATTTAATTCTTTCTTGATTTCGATTTATTCAGACAAAGAATCATTAACTGCGGAGAACTGTTTCAACAATATGGAATGGTCTATGCTCAAAATCACTCCGAAAGAGAATGAAACAAATCCATCTCTCACCACTTTGGGAAAGCCCGGGCGGTCGCCGGTTATATGATTCTGTTTGAAGATTTGAGCATACGCATCAAACTTACAGCCTTTCGTTATATCGTATCTGTATGTTGCTCTTGCATAATATTGATTTGCTCTGTCGAAAACAAGATCGGGAGTATTGTTTGAGTAATTGCAAAAATGCTGACTGCCGAAAAGACTCACGAAATCTTTGCTATCATAATACGCAATCTTGATTTTGAAATCATCAAACGCAAATTCGAAATAAGGATACAAAGCCCAACCCTCGTCAAAAGGCATTACATCTCCCTTGCCTGCCTGTTTGTAAAAAAGATAATCAAATCCCAATGCCGCGTTTATTGAACCGAATTTTGCCTCTGCCCTTAATCCTGCAGCCATGTTAAGCCACGTTTGCATGGAAAAAGAACCGCTCAAATTCTCTCCTCCAAGGTGTTGAACCAAAAAAGACAACGGCATGACCAATCTCAGTTTATCTTTTCTCAAATCAAAAAAACTTTGTGAATTATAGCCTATCGAAAAAGCCTCTTGATGAATGTCATTTCTAAAAACAAAGCTCTGCCAATTCAACCAAACATCCATTTTGTGGAAAGGCTTATCCATTTTCAGTTGAACGCCTGTTTCTGGATCTGAAGCAAAGACATGTTCGACGTTATACAAAGGTTCGGGCAACAGATGCGAATTGCGATTGTCTATATTTCCGAAAACGAGATTCCAATTCTTGTTTATCAGCCAATCAACTTTGAAATAAGGCACCGCATGTACGCCTTCCATGTACTGATACCCCAACCAAGAAGGCAAAGACGAGTAAACGGCACACGGATATTTGTTTGCACCATGAAAATTCAACAAAGAAACTCCGCCTTCAAGCGAAATCTTGTCATTGATTCCAAAAGACAATGTCGGTGTAAGCCTGAATCCGGGCAGCGTATAGCCGAATGTTTTTTCTCCTTTGTACTCATTGTCGACGAAAAAGCTGAAAGAATGAAGGTTGAACAAAAGTTGATTTGTTTCAGGCTTGTTTTGAGTAAACTCTGTTTGCTTTTCACCGAATAAAAATTGAGCTTTGACACAATGCATCAAAGCTGCAAATATAAAAATCAAAAAAATATAAGCCTTTTTCATCTCATCGATAACTCTTCTGCAAGAAAACTCATCGTCATTCCTTTATCTTATGTTTCAAATCTTCATCATCTTTTTTTGCTTTCATTGCCTTTTTCTTTTTTTCTGCGGCACGTTTCTCCTCTTTCAGTTTTTGTTTTCTTTTCTTTTCGAGCTCTTTTTTCTTTTTCTCAACCTTTTTGGTTTCTTCTTTCAAACGTTTTTCTTGTTCCTTGAGTAGCTTCTTTTCTTCCTTGCTCAGCTTTTTCTTTTCTTCTTTTGCTTTCTTTTCAAGCTTCTTTTCGTTTTCTTCTTTCTTTACTTCTTGTTCTTCTTCCGGCACTACATTCCAATCTTTTGGCACAAATTCTTCTTCAATCTCGACAATATTCTCTTCAACCAAAGGTTTGTCTATCTTTATTGAAGAAAGAATTTTTTCTATCTCAGCTCTACCTTCCGGAGTGTCGATTCCATAATACTCAATCGTGTAAGTATAACCATTATCCACCAATCCGTAAATTCCTCCTCTGTAACTATCTATCAGATGTGTGTTTGTATAGACAAGCAATTTTGATTTTATGTTTGACAATTTTGCATTTTCCACTTCGTCTATTTGCATATATGCAAACGTTTCTTTATTGCTACGCTCCGAAGCCAAGGTTGTGATTTTTCCTGTAGGATCCACGACTCGTCTTATGCAGTTTATCTCAACGAAAGCAACATCATCCTGCTTTGTAAGCTTAATTCCGAAATTTCCAAACTTCTTTCCGAGTTTTGTTGCAAGCCATCCGTCCGGTAGAGACACGCTTATATTTTCTCTTGTCAATGTATGAATTTCATTTTGTGAAAATCCACTGAATGGCAGTCCTAAAAAGACTGACAAAATCAATATTACAAAATATTTGCTTTTCATTTCCATCTGATTAAAATTTGAATTTATCCCCGTTTTACACTGCAAAAGTAATCATTTATCGGGATTCCACAAAATAATACATGGGAAGATTGTTTGTTTTTTGCATTCGGACAAGTTAAAACTCTATAAAAATTTGTAATTTTGCGACCTCAAAGAATCGAAACAAAGAAAGAAAAATTAAAATCAAAGATAAATGGGAAGAGCATTTGAATATCGTAAAGCGAGAAAGTTGAAACGCTGGGGTAATATGGCAAGAACGTTTACCCGTTTAGGCAAAGAAATAGAAATGGCAGTAAAAGCAGGAGGTGCAGACCCAAGTGCGAATCCTCGTTTGAGGTTGCTGATTCAGACAGCAAGGAATGAAAACATGCCAAAGGACAATGTGGATAGAGCAATCAAGAGAGCGACATCCAAAGACACAGCTGACTACAAGGAAGTGGTGTATGAAGGATACGGACCTCACGGAATCGCTGTCCTTGTTGAGACTGCAACAGATAATCCTACGAGAACGGTTGCCAATGTCAGAGCTGCATTCAACAGATGCAACGGTTCGCTCGGCACTTCAGGCATGTTGGACTTCTTATTCGAAAGAAAATGTAATTTTAAGGTCGCTTCGAAAGAAGGAATCGATATGGAAGAGTTGGAATTGGAACTTATAGATTTCGGAGTCGATGAATGCTTTGTCGATGGCGAAGAAATATTCATCTATGCTGAGTTTTCAGCTTTCGGACCCATACAAAAATATTTAGAAGACAACGCTTTTGAAATTAAATCCTTTGGTTTCGAACGTATTCCCAATGATATGAAAGAACTGACTCAAGAACAACAAGAAGAAGTGGAAAAATTGGTCAATCGTTTGGAAGAAGACGAAGATGTTGTCAATGTTTTCACAAATATGAAATAAGGATTCGTTTTCATAAAACGAAGAAAGGTCTCCATCTTACAAAGATTGGAGACCTTTCTTTTTTGATTTCATTTATTTCCTTACACTTCTCACAATTCTGAAACCTGTTCCCATTCCGATTGTTTCTTCACCGCAACTGCGTCTGTGTGAGTTTCGCATAACTTCTGCATCGAAATTGAAGCATCCTCCTCTGTTACATTTTCCCATTCCGCTAATCGGACCTTGCGGATCTCGCTTTGGACTTTCCTTATAGTAAAAGACAGCATAATTATCCTTGCACCACTCCCAGGCGTTTCCGCTCATATCGTATAGCCCAAGCTCATTTGGCTTTTTTTCTCCTACGTTATGTATCGTTCCCTCTGAGTTTTCGTAACACCAACCGACCTCAAAAGGGTTATCACTGCCCGAATACTTATAGCCTTTGCTTTGTTTGCCTCCACGAGCTGCGTATTCCCATTCAGCCTCTGTGGGCAAACGTCCTCCTGCCCATTGAGCATAATCGACTGCCTCTTGCCAAGTAACATTCACTATCGGAAACGAATCCGACCAACCATAAGGAGGCTCCTTCGGCATCTGCCTTCCGTTTTTTTCACAGTAATATCTGTATTGCTCAACCGTTATTTCATATGCCGATATCTCAAAACTCGAAATTTCAACCAAATGTTCCGTCTCATCAGGATAACAACCAGGGTCTCCGTTCCTACAACCCATCATAAAACTTCCCCCTTCAACCCTCACCCATTTTATTTCAGGACGACTCTGTGCAGAAAGGAATATACTGAAACAAGACAACAAAAACATTATGACAAGATTGCGATTCAACATAAAGCGTTTGAGATATTTATTTTCAACTTTTGGCATAACGACGTGCCGTTTCTATGATTTCTTCCTCATTTTCAACCACACCTTTTCGCATAAGAAATTCACCATTGCACATTACACTGTCTATGCATCTTGAATCGGCTGAATAGATTACGTTTGACATCAAATCATTATTAGGAATCATTCTTTCGTTATCAAGATTGATAAACAACAAATCGGCAAGCATTCCTTCTGCAACCTTACCTGCATTCAACCCGACAGCCTTTGCTCCATTGATAGTTGCCCAATCGATAACATCACTCACCTTTCCTGTTTGCGGATTCATATAATGAACCTTTGCCAACAAAGAAGCAAACTTCATTTCATCAATCATCGAAAGATTGTTATTTGAAGATGTACCATCGGTTCCAAGAGCAATATTGCAACCATAATGTTTCGCTTTTTCCGAATCAAAAACACCAGAAGCCAACTTCATATTCGAACAAGGATTATGCACAAGTGTTGTTTTGCGTTTTGAAAGTATTTGAAATTCTTCATCACTCAAATGAACACAATGAGCAGCGAGCGTCCTGTCATTTAACACGCCCAAACTCTCAAGATATTCCACCGGTCTCAATCCGTTTTCCCTCAAGCTGTCTTCAACCTCTGTTTGAGTTTCTGCAAGATGCGTATGAAACAACAAGCCGTTTGCGTTTGCAAATTCAAAACATTGTCGATATAAATCTTTACTACATGTATATATTGCGTGAGGAGCAATTCCCAAATCAATCAATGAACCCTCTGATTTCTGAAAAGATTTTGCGTAATCGAAGTTTGCATTTATCGCATCCTTACCCAAAGAATCCATAAAGCAGATTCCGACATTCGCTCTTATCTTCATACTTTCGGCAGCTTTGACAATAGTATCGTGATGCCAATACATATCGGCAAAAAATACCGTTCCGCTTTTTATCATCTCCAATATAGCCAAACGAGTTCCGTTGTAAATATCTTCAGCCGTCAAATCCGCTTCGCGTTTCCAAATATTGTTCAACCATTCGAATAAAGGCAAATCCTCACAATAGCTTCTCAGCAATGTCATCGAAGAATGAGTATGCATGTTGTAAAAAGCCGGAATGACAGCCATACGTTCCGCATCGACAATTTCAGCCTGTGAATCTTCCAAACAAAAATCTATTTTATCGATTAGTCCGTTGCAGATAAGCAAATCCCTTTTCTGTCCTTCCACAACAGCGTTTTTGATAAGTATTTTCTTCATTAGAATTTATTTTTTGCCTATATAAGAAATGAAATCAAGGTCAAAGGACAATGAAAGAAAGCCTGTTACTTTCCACTGCTTGGTTGTCTGAATTGCCCAGCCGGCCGGTAAAACCGAACCCTCCTCATAGCCGTCGGCAAGCAAAGTATATTGAGCCACATTCAAACCTGCACTCAGATGAAAGAAGTCAAGAAATTTGTAAGACGGTCCTATATAAAAATTCTTAAAGATATTGTTTCCTCCGAATCCGACATAAATACCCAGATCCTGCGTAAACTTTTTGCTATGCTTCGATAAATCCCACAACATCAAGGATGCACCGACAACCAAATCAAACTCCACACTTCCCGAATTACGATTCACAATTATGTTTTCATAAGTTCCGTCAGACAAAGAGCGAGGCATGATATCCCAATCAGGAGTTGGAAACAACCGCATTGCCATTCCCTGAATCACTCTCACCTTTTTCTTTCGGTTGGTTGCATGAAGAACTTTCTCTTCCGCAGCTTCAGCTCTCTGTTTTGTGTATTTCAATTCTTCCTCTCTTTGCATTATCACGATTTGAGCAGCCTTCAGCTTTTCTCTGAGCGTGTCTGACATTCTGAAATACTTATCTCGTTCCTCGGAAATCAAACTCAGCTGTTTGTCCTTGTTCGATATATGATTTTCTTTCTCATTTATACTCTTTTGTAACAAAGATATTTCCTTGTCTTTTCCCTCTATGCTTGCATTTTTCGCTTCAACAAGTCCCTCGATTTTTGCTTTATCTATATTGGAATTGTTTATGGCTTCTTTATACACCTGTTCCTTCTCGGCAAACAAGATTTCCTTTTGTTGCAATATGCGAATCTTTTCCTCCAACAAAGCATTCTTTTCGTTCAACTGCTGTTTGATTTCGTTGTTCACAACAGTCAGAGTATCGTTTATCAGATGTAATTCCTTGTTTCTGTTTTTCAGACGTTCAACCGATTGATTGAGTTTATTAATCTGCAAATTAAGGTCATCTATTTCAAATCTCAAACTGCTTAATTCAAACTCCAAGCTATCAGTCTCGTCGATATGCTGTCCGCAAACCGAAAACGACGACAAGCAAATCAAACACAGAAAACATATCTTATAAAACCTTGATATTCTCATTTTATTTCAAACAAAAATTTTTTGGCAAAGATACGCTTTTTTATCCAATCGGTATTACGCCCATGCGATTTCATTTGGCGATTATCCGTTTTACAAAGCCCGATCATTCATCAGTAAAACCAAAATCAAGAAACAATTAAATGAATTCAAGTTTTAATTTTCTGAAATCAAGAAACAATTTTCTAAAACGAAGAGTTATTTTCGGGATTTCAAGAAACAAAAAAGGGAGAAGCCGTTCGGCTTCTCCCTTGAGTGTTATCGATTGTGTGTTATTACTTTACAATCAATTTTTGTGTGTTCACTGCGTTTCCGCTG
>JAZNIO010000026.1:0-6259 GCA_045577535.1 Candidatus Onthomorpha sp.
GATGCTTTAACGCCAACTTCAAGCCACAAGAGGGTAATTATGTAAAAGACGGCAATCTGATAACATCAAATGTAGCCACATATCCGCCTAATGACTTTGGGTTATATGATATGGCAGGTAACGTATCAGAATGGACATCAACAGCTTATAGCGAAGGAGGAATGGCTTACACCAGCGATATGAATCCCGACTACAGATACAGTGCAGCAAAAGAAGATCCCTATCAAATGAAACGTAAAATCATTCGTGGAGGTTCTTGGAAAGATGTATCAAACTTTATTCGTTCCGACATAAGAATGTGGGAGTACCAAAACGAACAACGTTCGTACATAGGCTTCCGTTGTGTAAGAACGCAAGTAGGCTTTGCAAAAGGTCGCAAATAGTCAATAACCTTTAAAATTAAGCAACAATGGCACAAGAAAAGAAAGAATCATTCAAATATCGTTACTTCAAATTTGTATCAAGCGACAAAGGAAAACGATTTTTCAATTTTGCATATAGTATTGGAGCAGCAATAGTCATACTTGGAGCACTGTTCAAACTACTACACCTAACAGGCGGAAACTTTATGCTGTCGTTAGGAATGGGTATAGAGGTATTAATGTTTATTATGACTGCATTTGATGCTCCGGCAAAAGAGTATAAATGGGAAGAGGTATTCCCTGTTCTTAAGAGTGAAGATCCTAACGATCGTCCCGAATTTAAAGGAGGAGGCGGAGGTTTCATTGGATCGATGCCCGTTGGAGTGAACACCGGCGAAGGTGGCACAATAAATATGCAGGAAGGAACATCTGTTGGCGGAGGCACTATAATAATTGGCGGAGGCGGAGCACCTTATGTTTCTCCCGAAGATGCAAAACGTACGGCAGGAATACCATCTGATATTCAATTAGACGAAACCGATACACAATCTTTATCACAAAGTATTCAAAAACTTTCATCTGCGGCAGATCAACTCTCAAAGATGGCAGAATTAACATCAGCCACACAAACATATTTGGAGCAATTATCTGCAATTTCGAACCAAATGGAGCAATTCAAAAGGGCTACAGAGTCGCTCACTCAAGTCTCTAATGTTCTATTGGAGTCATACAGAAATATTACCGACAATTCAGACAACATAACCTCTCATTCTCAAGGATATGTAACACAAATGGAGGACTTAAATCGCAATCTTGCAGGTTTGAACACAATATACGAAATACAATTAAAGAGCATAAGTTCTCAATTAGACAACATAGATCGCGTAAATATTGGATTAAGAACCATACGCGATATGTACGAGAACTCTGTTGATGATAGCACACGCTACTGCAAAGAGACCGAGCGAATGACAACATACCTATCACAACTAAATTCGGTATATGAAAATATGTTGGCTGCAATGACAGTAAATATGTACAACAATCCGATGGCAGCAATGGGGCGTCAAAGCTCCCCGTTAAAAGATAAAGATGAGAATATAGATAAAGAATAGGCATTAAACAGAACAAAATAACAGAAGCAAAAAATGGCATCGAATAACTATTCAAATATGACGCCGAGGCAGAAGATGATAAATCTTATGTACATCGTACTGACTGCCATGCTTGCCTTAAATGTCTCTACCGACGTATTAGAGGGTTTCAGGCAGGTTGAGGATAGCCTTGCACGTTCATCAGAAAATGCCTCAGAACAAAATAATGCTCTATATCGCGAGCTGACCGATTACAATATCACAAACCCCGAGAAATCAGAAGAGTGGTATAGCAAAGCAACAGCTGTTCGTAAACGCACCGAAGAACTCGTTAATTATATAGAATCATTAAAATTACAGATAGTACAACAAGCAGATGGAGATGATGGCGATATAAACAACATAAGACGTATGGACGATTTAGAGGCGGCATCACACATAATGCTATCTCCTGCAAAAGGGCAAGGAGAGAAGTTGCGTACATCGCTGACTGAATATGCCGACTATGTTACTCCAATGGTGAGCGACTCGATAAAACGAAAAGTTATCAGCGAATACCTATACCCTATTGCTCGTAACAAAGAGGGCATTATCAAAAACAAAAAATGGGAAGAGGAGACATTTGAAGGAATGCCCGTTGCCGCAGCAATAACCATATTAACAAAACTGCAAAGCGATATCAGATATGCTGAAAGCGAGATACTTCACATTCTGCGTAACAACATTGACGAAGGCGATGTTAGAGTAAACCAAATGAGTGCATATGTCATTCCTTCTTCAAAAACCATTATGAGAGGAAGTTCATATTCGGCTAATATTGTATTGGCAGCAATTGACACAACACAAGTTCCTGCAATATTCATAGGAGACAAAGAGCTGGATAAAGATAAAAACGGACTATACGAATTTGTATGTAACCAAACCGGTGTTTTTGACTACAGCGGATATTTAGAGGTAGCAGCAGGAGATGGCTCAATACTTCGCCACCCATTCACTTCGAGCTATACCGTAATTGAGCCAACAGCTACAGTTTCGGCAACAATGATGAATGTGTTATATGCGGGAATAGACAATCCAATAAGCATATCTGTTCCGGGTATACCCAACAACGCAATATCTGCAACTATGACTAACGGAACACTCACTCGCTCGGGTAACGGATGGATAGCACGTCCAAAATCGGTTGGGTCAGATGTTGCAATCTCAATCACAGCCACTGTCGAAGGTCGTAGCCAATCAATAACTCAAACAGTATTCAGGGTGAGACAATTACCAGATCCGATGCCATTCATTGCATACAAAGACAACAAAGGTAACGAACAACGCTACAGAGGCGGAAAGCCCATAAGTAAAGCCCTACTTGTAAAAGCTCCCGGTATCTCAGCAGCAATCGATGACGGACTACTGAATATATCATTCAGAGTAATATCGTTTGAGACCGTAACATTCGACTCAATGGGTAATGCAATACCTGAGGTCTCAGATGGAGCCAATTTCTCTGACCGCCAAAAAGCAGCAATAAAGAAACTATCACGAGGCAAACGTTTCTACATATCAAAAGTAAAAGCAATAGGACCCGACGGAATAGAACGTACCATATCTCCAATAGAGGTAGTTGTAAATTAAACAAAATAGAAAGAAACAAATATATTCAAGATATGAAACGCACCATTAAAGTATTAACAGCACTATTACTTGTTGCAATATTTGCATTCCCTGAAACTGAAGCTCAAACTCGTGCTTCAATAAAGAGTGGAAGTGCAAGAAAAAAAGAAGAAGCAAACAATTCTCTCTCGATAAGAGCTCAAAATCTATACGAGAAAGAGGAGATATCACCTGCCGACATGCCGTGGAATCGTATAATCTACCGTTCTCTCGATCTTAAGAAAGAGAAAAATCTACCTCTATACTACCCCGAAGAGAGTACCGAAGATCAAGACAACCTCTTCCGCCTTATTATGAAATTATTGGCAGATGGTAAAATAACAGTATATGAATATCTCGACGGACGAGAAATTTTTAACGAGCAATACCAAGCCGATGTAAAAGAGACTCTTGACAGATTTCATATATTGTATGAAGAGAACAGCTCTCAAACCGGCAAAAAAGTTAAATTGACAATTGACCCAAGCGATATTCCTGCCAATGAAGTATTATCGTACTACATTAAAGAGAAGTGGGTATTCGATCAACGCAATTCAGGAGTAAAGTGCGAAATTGAAGCAATATGTCCGATACTGCATCGTACCGATGATTTTGGTGGTGAACCAATAAAATATCCCATGTTCTGGGTTAAATATACTGATATTCGTCCATATATGGCTCAACAATACATTTTGACCAGCAATGAGAACAACGTCCGCAACTACACTTACGACGATTTCTTTAAATTGCGTATGTTCGACGGAGAGATATATAAAACCATGAACCTTCGAAATATGTCATTGATGCAACTACATCCCGAACCTGCAGCACAAGATAGTGCAAGACAAGTGATAGAAAATCAACTTCAGAATTTCGAAAAAAACTTATGGGTAAAAACTCCCGAAGAGATAGAGCAAGAAAAAGCAGCCAAAGAGAAGAAAGAGGAATCTCAAGAGGTAACAAGCGAGAAAAAAGAGAAGGAGGAGAAAGAGGATATTGCTCCCACTCGCTCAACTCGAGGAACTGATGCCGTAAAAACAAGCTCTTCAAAGAGCAGCTCAAAATCTAAAAGCAGTAGTTCAAAAGCAAAGAGCAACACAAAAAGCAACAGTTCAAAAAGTAAAGCTTCAAAATCGGCAGCACCTGTTCGCTCGGTACGAAGCACTAAATAATAGTTGTAAGTTTTTAGTTAAGAAAATTATTTTTTAACTAAAACCTAAAAACAGCAGAAGAGCTAAATCTAATATAAACAAAGGAGTTAAGAGATGCGTTTCTCTCTTAACTCTTTTGTTTTATAATAAAAAGTAGTACCTTTGTGTCAATGCAAAAGATATACATAGAAATATTGGCAACAATAATATTATTGTTTTCAATAGATGTTCAGGCACAAGAGCAACATAATGACAGCATCTCGTGCAATGAGCTTACTCTCAAATTAGATTCCATACTGACACAATACCCCGACTCCGCAAACAGAATATACAGCAATGATGAGATTGTTGTAATCAACAAGATATTAGATGCTCTTTCAACAGGTGTAAATATAGAGAACAACAAAAAGCAGGAAAAAGAGAAGAATTTCAAGTTCAGCATATTGGGAGGTCCGGGATACTCTCCCGACTACGGATTTTCAATAGGGCTATCAACATTAATGACCTTCCGAGCATCAAAAAGCGACACTTCGCTACAACGCAGTGTAATACCCATAAACTTTAATATGTCATTCGGCGAACCTTTGGGATTTACATTAATTTCAAAACCTTACATCTATTTTAAAGGCGACAAGATAAGATTACAGGGATTGTACGAATATAAACACACAGGCGAAAACTACTACGGAGTAGGATACCATCTCAATCACAACATAAAACGCAACAAAAAAGTTACAGGATATAATGCCGACCTACTGCAAATAAATCCCGTTCTACTATTCCGCATTAAAAACGGAGCAAGCTATATAGGACCTGTTGTAGACCTATATTTTGAAAAGATAAAAAATCCGGGAAGCTATGTAGTTTCCGACCCCTACTATATTAAGCAAGGAGGTACAGCCGAAGGATTGACTGATGTAAACATAGGATTGGGATTGGCATATTCATACGACACTCGCGATGTTGCAGCCAATGCCTATAAAGGTATGCTGTTTGAAGCTCGAGCTTTGTATTACAGCAAATATTTTGGAGGAGAGTACAACTTTGGTTCAATAACCATAGACTACCGACAATACTATAAAGTATCAAAAACTCACCGCAGAGTGTTAGCATGGAATATTTTGGCTAAAACAAAGATTGGTGATGCACCATTCTCTCAACAGGCTATAGTTGGCGGACCATTCAATTTGCGAGGATATTTTCTTGGTCAATATCGCGACCGCACAGCTATTACTGCCGAAGTGGAGTGGCGACATATGTGGGACATAGCCACCGACACAAAATTTAAACGGCTACTTCACTGTCTTGGATATGCAGCATGGGCAGGATGTGGATTTATGGGTGAAAACATAATAAAATACAATGCTGTTTTACCCAATCTTGGCGGAGGTTTAAGAGTTGAGGTTCAAAAACGAATGAACTTCAGAGTTGATGCAGGATATAGTTTTGCCGACAAACACGCCCTCTTCTACTTTAATATGACCGAAGCATTTTAATTGTTATCAGTCAGCCCATTGCCTGAAGCTGTATCAGAATATAAATCTTTGTACAAAAAAATAAGCGACGTGTCTCCGTCGCTTATCAACTATTTGCATCTGCTATTTATTAAATGCGTCTTTAAGAATTTCTAATGTATATTGCTCCAAAGCTTCTTGGAACTCTGCTTGAGCTTCGGGATCATCTTTATATTTTTCTTCTATCTCTTCTTCAAAAGCTTCTAACCCTTCCATATCTCCTTCTTTTAACAACTCAATTGCCTTTTTAGCGTCTCTTTTAGGAGAAGAAAATAAAGAGCATGATACTGCAAACAATGCTACAAACAGCACTACTAAAAAATTAACCTTTTTCATAATTTCAATTTATTTTTAACGTATATAATATTATTCCTTTATAATTATCCGCAATGAAAATATTTATGTACAAGTTCAAGCATTGCAGCCTGATTTCCGTCTAATTCGGCACGCAAAGTACGATCGTTATACGAAGATAGTTTTTTAATGATACCATC
>JAZNIO010000027.1:0-125973 GCA_045577535.1 Candidatus Onthomorpha sp.
ACAGCCAACGCCGGGTACTAATCCGACGAATGATGCCGACCTTATTCGCACAACGTATGGCATAAGAAGATCTCCGATTGCTCCCGCAACGCTTTTGCTTTTGAGCTTAGGTGGAGCAGTAACAGGCACAATGGTCTATCGCAATTCAAAGAAAGGAGGTGAGGAATGAAAAAAATATTATTGACTTTATTGTCTATAGTATTCTCAGTTACCCTAATGGGACAAACAACGTTTACAATAGGAGACCTTATTTATACGGTAATAGAAGGAAATAACGTAAGCGTAAAGAGAGTGCAAAATCCAACATTTGTGAATTTGGTAATCCCTTCTCAAGTAGAGAATGGTAGTACTACATACACGGTAACTAAAATTGAAGATGAGGGATTCAAGCAAACGAATGGTATGAAAACAGTTTCTATTCCAGCTTCAGTTACTTCAATAGGTAATTCTGCATTTCAAGGTTGCGGAAGTTTACTTGAAGTAGATATGGGAGTGAATGTTACTTCAATAGGCACAAGTGCATTTAAGGAATGTCATAGTTTACATTCAATTCTTCTTCCTTCAGGTGTGACAACTATCGCTAATAATTGTTTTGAAAATTGTCATGGTTTGAATGAATTTATTTTCCCTGCCAATGTTACTACAATAGGCGAATATGCATTTCATAATGTCCACTCTGTTGAACTGATATTTATGGGTTGTGGAGACGCTAATGGAAACATAACTATAGGTTCAACTGCTTTCCAAAATTGTAATAATGTACACGTTGAAGTGTTGTGTCTTAACGGTCTTACGTTCAATGATAGCTATCAAAATGTTTTTGGAAACAATGCTGTAATACATACACCTTGTGGTAGTGCTAGTAATTATGTAAACGGAGGGTGGAATGTTAATAATGTTAATCCTGGTGGTGGTTGCGTTAGTACGACAAGACAATCCGGATATTTTTGTCTTCCGGAAACTTGGCAAGGCTATGACAATTGGATAACAACAAATACTGATTATCCTGCAGATGGTACTTATGCAGACAAAGAAGCGTGGTTGAAAAATAATAATGATAATCCTGCAGATGATAGATACCCGGATTTTGTACCGAGAAAACCCGATCATCCTTTTCATATAGCTTCAGGGCATACGGTAACATTGACTCATGTTCGTCATATCTACCCATTTAATTCTATCAATGAAGGTGTTATGCGCTTGGAAGGTAATGGTCAATTGATAGAAAGAGATTCTGTTTTCAATGATGGTTGGGGTGCGAATAGTGGAATTACAGACGAAAGTAATCTTGGATTTGTTCATATGCACGAAAACTTAGGCGGAGTGATTGAAATCGTTGTGCCAACTGCAGAAAATAAATGGAATTTCATTGGAGCACCTTTCAATGGTTATGATTTGTATGCCGTAAAAAGTGTTCAAAATACTGACGTTGCCATAGTAGAGTTTGATTATGGTACTGGCGTTTGGGGAACCGATTATGCATTGGTTGGAGATGAAATAGGAGCAGGTGAAGGCTTCTTTGCTTGGCCTTTCGCTGGTAATGGAAATGTTGTATTCTCAACAAAAAGAGATATGGGTACACAATCTGCAACAGATGATCCACAACAATCTCAAGCAAAGATAATGGAAGCTGATTTTGCTTTGAATAACGATAACGTTGTTGTTACAAAAAATGTGAAAAATATTACAGGAACAAATGCAGGTAATTGGATGGCTTTGGCAAATCCTTATCCTGCAAAACTATGTGTAAGTTCGTTCCTATCAGAAAATTCAACGGCAGGAATACAAGGTGAAGGTGTATATGTATTCGATAATACTAATGGTAATGGTGCTTTTTCGTTTAAGAATAATTATGACCTTGGAATAGCTGAAGGCTTCTTTGTGAACTTTACTTCTGAAGGAAAAAAAACAGTAGGGTTTACAAAAAATCAGTTACATGAATATAATGAGCCTAATCATACACCTGCGAAAGCAAAAGCGGCAAGAGAGTTTATCCGTCTTTCAATGGCTGACGGCGAAAGCAATATAGAGCTTTTGTTTGCACAAAACGAAGATGCAGAGCAAGGATATGACATTTACGATGCAAATAAGATGTTCGCAACAACAGGCGTCAGCGAACCATACTTTGTAACTGAGGGTATTTCTTTGGTAAAAGAAGAGGTTAAGGAATTGCCTTATTATGCTACAATGAACGTTCGTAGCTCAGAAAGCAAGGAAGTTAAGTTCAAAGCAGACTATATTCCTGAAGGATTGGCTGTAAGCATAATCGATGAAGAAGAAGTGATTGATTTGACCGAGGGTGTAGAATATGCAACTGAGATTGCAAGCGGGGAAAACGCAGACCGATTCAAAGTGTTGATTAAAAAGAATGTCGGCTTGGCAGATGTTGAAGATTTGGATGTAAGAATCGTAAACAGCAATCGCCACATCGCAATCACAGCACAAGAAAACGTAAAGGTATCTGTTTACAATACTTTAGGACAAAAGGTATTCGAAACAGAAGAAACGAACTTTGTGTTAAGCGGAGTAGCATCAGGAGCATATGTTGTGAAAGTTCAAGGTGCTAAGGCTTCGAAATCACAAAAAATAATCGTGGAATAACACACACATCCGATATATAGTATATAAGGAAAAGAAAAGAGAGCGTTCGACTTGGGAATTAGCCCTTTCGAACGCTCGCTTTGTTTTTTTTCTTTATTTGATTTACTTTCTGAAAGTAAGGTTTTATCTGACTGAAATCAAGATTCGTTTGGCTGAAATCAAAGATTCATTTTCTCCCAAAAAAACTTACACTAACCTAATCATGCAATTTTTACTACCTAATCAACGTTGTGGTTTTGTGAGCAAAAAGAAATTTTCATTGAGAAAAAGAATCAAGAGTTTTGCTTATGCTTTTGCAGGATTGCGACTTGTGTTCGCTCATGAGCATAACGCATGGATTCATGCTGTTGCGACAATATGTGTTGTTGTGGCAGGATTTCTTTTTCGTATTTCTTCGCTCGAATGGATTGCCGTCGTGATTTGCATCGGTATGGTCATTTCTGCCGAAATCATAAATTCATCTCTCGAACGTATGGCAGACTTTGTGAGCACTGAAAGGGATAATAAGATAAAGGAAATCAAAGATCTTGGAGCTGCGGCAGTGTTGGTCTGTGCTATAGCTGCGGCAATTGTCGGTATAGTGATATTTCTGCCGAAGATTATTGCTATTATTTCTTGGTTATGGCTGATGTGGTGAGTTGATTCAGTAATCGATACATAGGAATTAAAAAAAGGTGTTCTCATTTCTGAGAAACACCTTTTTCAATCATAGAGTTATTAAGATTTTGTTATTATTCTTCTGAACAAGTCTTTGCACAAAGGAACTCTCTGTTCATTCTTGCGATATTGCTTCTCTTTATGCTCTTAGGACATTCAGCTTCGCAAGCGTATGTGTTTGTACAGTTTCCGAATCCCAACTCATCCATTTTGGCAACCATTGCTTGAACTCTGCGTGCAACCTCAGGCTTTCCTTGTGGCAACAATGCCAACTGAGAAACCTTTGCAGAAACGAACAACATTGCAGATGCATTTTTACAAGAAGCAACACAAGCTCCGCAACCTATACATGAAGCCGAGTCCATTGCTTCATCTGCATTTTTCTTCGGAATAGGTATCGCATTTCCATCAGGAACTCCTCCGGTTGTTACCGAAACGTAACCACCTTCTTGAATAATCTTATCGAAAGCTGTACGATCTACAACCAAGTCTCTGATGATAGGGAATGGCTTTGCTCTCCATGGTTCGATAACTATTGTATCGCCGTCTTTGAATCTTCTCATGTGCAATTGACATGTTGTAACTCCATCGTCAGGTCCGTGAGGACGTCCGTTGATGTAAAGACCGCACATACCGCATATACCTTCGCGACAGTCGTTGTCAAAACAAACAGGGTGTGAAAGTTTGTCCACCAATTGCTCATTCAAAATGTCCAACATCTCCAAGAAAGAACAGTCGGGCGAAATATTTTCTACTTTATATGTTTCGAAGCGTCCTTTTGCTCTTGCATTTTCTTGACGCCAAATTTTCAAGGTTAAATTCATTTTACTTGTAATTTCTTTGTTGAACTTTTATAAATTCGTAATTTAATTCTTCTTTATGTAATTGCGGTTCTGCGTTTTCTCCTTGGTATTCCCAAGCTGCAACGTACATAAATTGCTCATCATTACGTTTTGCTTCACCTTCTTCGGTTTGATGCTCTTCTCTGAAGTGTCCTCCGCAACTTTCTTCTCTGTGAAGTGCGTCTTTTGCCATCAATTGTGCCAATTCGATGTGGTCGGATAGGCGAAGTGCTTTTTCCAATTCAGGATTCATCGATTCGGTATCGCCTGTTATGCGAACGTTTTGCCAGAACTCTTCTTTCAAGGCTTTCAACAACGGAATTGCTTCTTGCAATCCTTCGGCTGTTCTGCCCATTCCGACTTTGTTCCACATGATGTGTCCCAATTCTTTTTGGAATGAATCAACGCTCTTCGAACCTTTGATGCTCATAAGCTTTTCTATCTTTTCCGCAACGGCTTTTTCAGCTGCTTCAAACTCAGGAACGGTTGTTGGAATTGGTTGAGAGTAGATTTCTTTTGAAAGATAGTTTTGTATTGTGTAAGGAAGAACGAAATATCCGTCAGCCAAGCCTTGCATAAGTGCAGATGCACCTAAACGGTTTGCTCCATGGTCAGAGAAGTTTGCCTCTCCGGCTGCGAACAATCCCTCTATAGTTGTTTGAAGTTCGTAATCGACCCAAAGACCTCCCATTGTGTAGTGTACTGCCGGGTAAATCATCATCGGAGTTTCGTAAGGATTTTGAGCAGTTATCTTTTCGTACATCTGGAACAAGTTTCCGTATCTTGCTTCCACTTTATCCTTACCCAATCTCTTTATTGCTGATGAAAAATCCAAATAAACGGCTTGTCCTGTTCCGACTCCGTAGCCTGCATCGCATCTTTCTTTGGCTGCTCTTGAAGCTATGTCTCTCGGAACCAAGTTTCCGAAGGCAGGGTAACGTCTTTCCAAATAGTAGTCTCTGTCTTCTTCTGCTATGTCTGTAGGTTTAAGTCTGCCGGCTCTGATTGCTTCCGAATCTTCTATTTTTTTAGGAACCCAGATTCTTCCGTCGTTACGCAAACTCTCACTCATCAAAGTCAATTTCGATTGATAGTCGCCGTGAACAGGGATACAGGTAGGGTGGATCTGCACATAGCAAGGGTTAGCAAAGCAAGCTCCTTTTTTGTAACATTGCCATGCTGCCGAACCGTTTGAGTTCATTGCATTTGTTGAAAGGAAGTAAACATTTCCGTAGCCTCCTGTTGCAACTATGACTGCGTGTCCGAACCATCTTTCCAATTTTCCTGTTTGCAAATCTCTTGTTATGATTCCTCTTGCCTTACCGTCAACCAACACAACGTCCATCATCTCTTTTCTTTCGTACATCTTGACTGTGCCGGCTTTGATTTCTTTTGATAGAGCAGAGTATGCTCCCAACAAAAGTTGTTGTCCGGTTTGTCCTTTTGCATAGAATGTACGGCTTACTTGAGCTCCACCGAATGAACGGTTGTCAAGCATTCCTGCATAGTCTCTTGCGAAAGGCACTCCTTGAGCAACGCATTGGTCGATTATGTTGTTGCTGACTTCTGCCAAACGATAAACATTTGCTTCTCTTGCTCTGTAGTCTCCACCTTTTATCGTGTCATAGAACAAACGTCCTACGCTGTCGCCATCGTTAGGATAGTTCTTTGCAGCGTTGATACCACCTTGTGCAGCTATCGAGTGAGCTCTACGAGGTGAGTCGGAGATGCAGAAAATCTTTACATTGAATCCTAATGCTCCCAAAGAAGCGGCTGCAGATGCACCTGCAAGACCCGTTCCCACCACAATGACGTCAAGTTTTCTCTTGTTGGCAGGATTGACCAACTTTTGGTCTGCTTTATATTTTGTCCATTTCTCGCTAAGTGGCCCTTGCGGAATTTTGGAATTAAGTGTTGCCATTTTATATCTTTGTTATATTGTTTTCAAATCTTAATTTACGTCCTATTTACAAAACATCACAAATAACGGAACAATTGCAAATCCGACAGGAACGATGATTGCATAAAATGCTGCAAAGTATTCGATTGCTTTATTGTACTTCTTGTGATTCAATCCGAAAGTTTGGAAAATCGAATTGATGGCATGGAACAAGTGAATACCCAATACCACCAACGCCAACAAGTAAATCAATGTGTATGTTTTGTTTGCGAACAATTTGTTGCACATAGTGTAGAAGTCAGGCTCATAGTGCTTGAAGTCTTCACCGGCATAGAGAATCACTTCTTCTTTCGTAAGGCATATAAGCTCTTCTCCGTCTTTGGAAATCTTGTTTGAAACAGGTCCTTCATGAAGAAGTTGTGCGAAAGGCATGTATGCAACTTGCAAAGCCATCATTTCTTCTTGTGCCTTTTGCTCGGAAATTTTGCCGCTTTCTATTTGCGTTTGCAAATCAAACACTTTGTCTTGCCAATGTCTTTGAACATCTTCCACTTCCATCGTGTAAGTGTCGCTGTTATCGGCAACAACTACACCGAACTTAACGAAGTAGAAATTGATGAAGTGAATAACCATGAATACAAAAACAACGCCACCGGTATATATCATCCATTTTGAACCGAAGTGTGTTTTTGTTTTTGAAGGTACGTGATAGCGAACCGAACCTCTTGCAGAGCGATTCTCCAAAGTCAATATAATTGCAACGATAACGTGTAGCAACACCGAAGCAATCAACAAGACTTCAAAGATTTTTACAATCCAATTCGTACCCATGAAATGGCATACGTTTCTGTACCATTCCCCTCCGTCATCTCTAATGATGCAGAGGTTTAACCCCATGTGCATTGGCAGAAATACAAGCAAGAACGCACCGACTGCTGCCAAAGTCATCTTCTTTGTGATAGATGCAAATTTTACTAAATTCATTTCGTTTTTTTTGTTTTAAGAATACTTACTATTTAAGTTTGCAAAGATATGAAAAAAAAACGAACGACAAAATAAAAATCATAATCGGATGGAGAATTGCGGTCTTTGATTTTTTCTTTTTCAAGAATGAAAAATCCGAATGTTGAAATCACGGAATCGTTTGGCGGTAAGAAAAACGGGCTCATCAAATGCTTTGTGAGTGATTCTTTTCTTCTGTTTTTCAGATGTAAGTTGTTGTTTATGTCTTTGTTGTGTTTTTTATGCTGTTGTTTGGAAAAAACATCAATGGATTTTGTTTGTGGATTGGTGAGAGTATGAAAGAATGCGATTCAAACTCGTTTCGGAAAACTATTTTGAGAATAGTGTCTGTCTATTTTTGCTTCTTTGTTTTGTCAGTTTTGAAAAAAGTTGTAATTTTACCGACTGAATGAGTAGAATGGAAAAGCGTTGGGCACTGAAACAAAGCGGTGATAAAGAGTTGATTGACTCTTTGGCAATGAAGTTGTGTACCGTGAAGGACTATACGGAAGATGATTTGCGTACTTATCGTATAGTGGCTTCGTTGTTGGTACAAAGAGGTATTTCCACCTATGAAGATGCAGAGAAATTCTTTCGTCCGAAGTACGAACACTTGCATGACCCTTTCCTTATGAATGACATGGAAAAGGCTGTCGAAAGAATAATGGTTGCAGTCAAGGCAGGCGAGAAGATACTTGTGTATGGAGACTATGATGTCGATGGAACTTCTGCCGTTGCTTTGGTGTATTCTTACCTTGAAAAGTTCTATACCGAGATTGACTACTATATACCGGACAGGTATTCGGAAGGCTATGGAGTGTCTTTCAAAGGAATCGATTGGGCTGATGAAAACGATTTCAAATTGATAATTTGTTTGGATTGCGGCATAAAAGCACATAAGGAAATTGCATACGCAAAAGAAAAAGGCATTGATTTCATCATCTGTGATCATCATCTGCCATCGGAAGTCTTGCCTGAAGCTTGTGCGGTTTTGGATCCGAAACGATTGGATTCCACTTATCCTTATAAGGAACTGAGTGGTTGCGGAATCGGATTCAAATTGATTACCGCATTGCAAAGTTATAGGAATCTGCCTTTTGAATCGCTTTTGGAATATCTTGATTTGGTGGCGATAAGCATTGCAGCCGATGTGGTGCCTCTTATGGACGAAAACAGGGTTTTGGCTTATTATGGATTGAAAAAGTTGAACCGTAAGCCGAGAGCCGGTTTGGAAGCCATTCTTTCGTACGCCAATGTGAAACATGAGGAAAGAACTTCCGATAAATTGTATTTCAATCGAGAACTTACCCTTTCCGATTTGGTCTTTCTCATAGGTCCGAGAATCAATGCGGCAGGCAGAATGGAGAGCGGAAGATTGTCTGTCGATTTGTTGAAAGCCAAAAAAATGTCTGAGGCAATCGAAGTCGCCGAAAAGATAGAAAAACACAACAAAGACAGAAAACAAAAAGATAAAGAGATAACCAAACAAGCTTTTGAGCAACTTCGAAACGATGAAAGCCAAAATAACAAAAAGACAACCGTCGTTTTCAATACCGATTGGCACAAGGGAGTCATAGGAATTGTTGCTTCGAGATTGGTGGAATCTTATTACAAACCGACCATTGTCTTCACTCAGAACGACGGATTGATAACCGGTTCGGCGAGAAGTGTGAAAGATTTTGATATATATAGCATAATAGAAAGTTGTTCTCACTTGCTGACACATTTTGGCGGGCATAAATTCGCGGCAGGGTTGAGTTTGAAACCTGAGAATTTGGAAGAGTTCACCGAATTGTTTGAAAAGAAAGTGGAAGAAGCAATAACGGAAGTACAGACTTGTCCTGAAATCGAAATAGATTTGGAAATAAATCTTCGCTCGATAACACAGCGATTGTTCAGAATCTTGAAACAATTTGCTCCTTTCGGACCGGATAACAATGTGCCGGTGTTTTGTTCGAACAAGATGATAGGAACGGAAGATGTCAGGGTGGTTGGCTCAAATCATTTGAAGTTGTCGGTCGTTTCGAGGGAAGTTCCGTCTTTTCCATGCAAGTGCATAGGTTTCGGAATGGGTGAATATTTCAACGACATAAACAGCGGAGCCGTTTTTGATATATGTTATCAGATTGATGAGAACATTTACAATGGTCAGTCTTATTTGCAATTAAACTTAAAGGATATACATTTTTAGCTTTACAAACTTTGAAAAAAACAAAACAAGAACCATGGCAACAGATGATAAAAAGATAATATTTTCAATGGTGGGAGTGGGAAAGCTTATCCCACCTTCGCGACAGATATTAAAGGATATATACCTTTCTTTCTATTATGGAGCAAAGATAGGCATAATCGGTTTGAACGGTTCGGGAAAGTCGTCTTTGCTGAAGATAATAGCCGGTGTTGATAAGTCGCATCAGGGCGAGGTTCACTTTTCTCCGGGATATTCAATAGGGTATTTGGAACAGGAACCGCAGTTGGATGAAAGTAAAACGGTGAAGGAAATCGTTCTTGAGGGCGTTAAAGAGGTCGCAGATTTGATTGCCGAATACGAAAAAGTCAATATGCAGTTTTGTGAGCCTATGGACGATGACCAAATGGCGGCTTTGATTGAACGTCAGGGCGAATTGACCGAATTGATGGAGCAACACGATGCTTGGAATCTTGATAACAAATTGGAAAGAGCGATGGACGCTTTGAATTGTCCGCCGGATGATGCGTTGGTTAAAAATCTCTCGGGAGGGGAACGAAGAAGAGTCGCATTGTGTCGAATATTGCTTCAAGAGCCTGACATATTGCTTTTGGACGAACCAACAAACCATCTTGACGCAGAAAGCATCGATTGGTTGGAACAGCATCTTCAACAATACAAAGGAACTGTCATTGCTGTAACTCACGACAGATATTTTCTCGATCATGTAGCCGGTTGGATATTAGAGTTGGATAGAGGTGAGGGAATCCCATGGGAGGGCAACTATTCTTCGTGGCTTGATCAGAAAACCCAACGTCTTGCAATGGAAGAAAAGCAGGAAAGTAAACGAAAAAAGACCCTGCAAAGAGAATTGGAATGGGTGAAAATGACACCTAAGGCTCGACATGCCAAAGGCAAGGCTCGTTTGTCTTCTTATGAAAAGATGATGAACGAAGATGTGAAAGAAAAAGAAGAGAAGCTTGAAATATTCATACCGAACGGTCCAAGGCTTGGTGATAAGGTGATAGATGTGAAAGATATTTCAAAGGCTTACGGCGATAAATTGCTGTTTGAAAATCTTAGTTTCTCATTACCGCCTGCCGGAATAGTGGGTGTGATCGGACCGAACGGAGCAGGAAAAACCACTTTGTTCAGAATGATAATGGGATTGGAAAACCCCGATGGTGGTAGTTTCGAAGTAGGTCCTACGGTCAAACTCGGATACATCGATCAGCAACATCAGGACATCGATCCTCAAAAAAGCGTGTGGGAAACCATATCTTCAGGAAACGAACAAATACAATTGGGTGGCAGGTTGGTTAATTCGAGGGCTTATGTGTCCAGATTTAATTTTTCAGGTACGGATCAAAACAAGAAAACCGAAGTGTTGTCGGGAGGAGAGCGTAATCGCATGCACTTGGCCATGACTTTGAAAAGCGAAGCCAACGTATTGTTGCTCGACGAGCCTACGAACGACATAGATGTCAACACTTTGAGAGCCTTGGAAGAAGGATTGGAGAATTTCGCAGGCTGTGCTGTGATCATATCTCATGATAGGTGGTTTTTGGATAGGGTTGCCACGCACATATTGGCTTTTGAGGGCGACTCGCAAGTTTGCTTCTTCGAAGGTTCTTATTCGGAATATGAAGAGAATAAAAAGAAACGCTTGGGTGATAACACGCCTAAGCGTATCAGATACAAGAAATTGATTGCTCATTAGAAATAAAAAAACAAACTTAATATGGAAGAGAAAAAAGAAATCGTAATTTGCTTGGGAAGCTCATGCTTTGCAAGAGGAAACAACAAAAATTTGGAATTTATTCAAGAGTATTTGAAGGTAAACAACTTGAAAGCAAAGATAACTTTCAAGGGACAATTGTGTTCTCAGCAATGTAGCAAAGGTCCTGTTGTCATAATAGACGGCGAGATGTTCACAGACGTGAACAAGACCAAGCTTATGGAAATTTTGAGTGATAAATTCGGGGTATAATATTTTGCAGCCATGAAAGCTTTACCGCCTGTATACACAGAAGAAAACGATTGCCAGGATTGTTATAAATGTATCAAGGTATGTCCTGTAAAAGCCATTAAAATAGAATCAGGATCTGCCTCAATCATACCTGAGTTATGTATTTATTGTGGTACGTGTACATTGATTTGTCCTGCGAATGCGAAAAAGGTGAGAAACGATTTGGATAGCTTGAAGCAGGCTTTGATGCGAAAAGAAAAAGTAATCGTTTCACTCGCTCCAAGTTATCTGAGTGAGTATTCCAACGAAAAGATCGGTAATGTTTTGGCTGCATTCAGAGAAGCAGGCTTTTGGAGAGTTTCTCAGACTGCAATAGGAGCTGAAAAAGTTGCTGAAGAAACCAAGAAATGGCTTGATGAGCAACCGAACGGGGTTTACATCTCATCATGTTGCCCTTCTGCCGTGCAGTTGATAAAAAAATACTATCCGGAATGCTCTGCTGCAATAGCCCCTGTTTATTCGCCAATGGTGGCTCATGCAGCCTTTTTGAAGGAATTGCATCCTGATGCAAAGGTTGCTTTCGTCGGTCCGTGTGCTTCAAAAAAAACTGAATTGGAAGAGTTCGGGGATAAAATAGATTTTGTTCTCACTTTCAAGGAAATCAAGGAATTGTTTGAGGATATGGGCATATATTTCGAGTTCATGAAGCCCGGTGAGAATGATGTCTTTTATCCGTTCACTGCAACACGAGGAAACCTCTATCCGATAGACGGAGGAATGCTTGCGAACATGATAAACTCGATTACGACCGTTGAAGCGAGAATAAACAACAACATGGGAAATGTGGCGGCTCGTTACATGACTTTTTCAGGAGTTGCAAACATCAAAGAGATTCTTGAAGACGTTGATACCTTGTCAAAAGATTGTAAAACGTTTCTTGAACTCATGGCCTGCGAAGGCGGTTGCATAAAAGGTCCGTGCTCGAATGTGAACGCTTCTTCTGCAACAAAAAGAGTCAAAGTTTTGCAAGGCGTTGAAACAGGTCCCACAAAAATAAGCACAAAAGAGGTTTATGATAATCTTGACGTGAAAACAGATTACTCGTACATAAATAAGGTTGAGAGTAATGAATATACACAACAAGAGATTCAGGAAGCATTGTTGAGGGTCAATAAGAAAAACGAATCGGATGAACTTAATTGCGGCGGATGCGGCTATGATAGTTGTCGCTCGTTTGCAAAGGCTTTGATAGACGGAAGAGCCGAGAATGACATGTGCGTATCCTACATGAGGAGAATTGCACAAGACAAAACGAATATATTGTTGAAGAAACTGCCTCAAGGTATTGTCATAGTCAACGATAAATTGAGAATAGTTGATGCCAATGAGAAGTTTGCCGACATATTGGGAGGAGAAGTCAAAATGATATTCGAGGCAAATCCGGGATTGTATGGAGCCGACATAACCAAGTTATTGCCTTTCCATAGGTTCTTTTCATCAGTTTTAGGTACGGGAGTCGATGTGATAGAACAAGACATAAGAAACGGCGATGATTATTACAGTTTATCGGTGTTTTCAGTTCAAGACCACTCTTTGGTATGTGGAATATTGCAAAACCTTCACGCTCCGGAGGTTCGAAAAGACTTGGTGTTGAAACGAACACAGGAAGTCATAATGGAAAACATGAAGGTTGTCCAAAAGATAGCCTTTTTGCTCGGAGAAAACGCTTCGTACACCGAAGCAATGCTTAATTCCATCGTTGAGTCGCATCAAGAGGGCGGAAACAAGAATAGCGAACCTCAGACTTTTGAATTATAAAATCAGATGACTATGTTGGCAAAAGAGAAATTCTTCATAGAGGTAGGGAGTTATCAGAACAATAAATTCAACAACATAGTATGTGGCGATTGTGTTTTGTTGCGGAAATGTATTGGAGAAAACAGAAACATCGTTGTGTTATCCGATGGTTTGGGTAGCGGAGTGAAAGCAAATGTTCTTTCCACCATGACTGCATCGATGGCAATGAATTTTCGAGTTCGTCATGAACCTATTTTGCGAACTGTAAAAGCGATAATGGATACTTTGCCTGTGGATAGTGTGAGAAACATCAGCTATTCTACCTTCACGATTGTCGATGTGGATTCGGACGGAGAAGCGAAAATAGTCGAGTTTGACAATCCTCCTTTATTGCTTGTCAGAGACAATAAGATAAGTCGATTGACAACAAACGATACAATAATAAAACGTCAAGGTGAGGGAAACAGACAAGACGAACGATTGATAAAAATGTCTGACATAACGCTTAAGAAAGAAGACAGATTGATATGTTTTTCGGACGGGGTAAGCCAGTCAGGCATAGGAAACAGAGAAATGCCTTTCGGTTGGGAGGACGGAATAAATGATTTCATAGAGCAACTTGTCGAGAAAAATCCGCGAATATCAGCAAGAGAACTTTCGATGAAGATTGTAAAACAAGCAGAACTGAATGACATTCTGAAACCTAAAGACGACACCTCTTGTGTTGTGCTTTATGTGAGAGAGCCTCGTCGTCTGTTGATATGTACAGGTCCTCCATTTTCAGAAAGCAAAGACAGGTATCTCGCGGAAATAGTAAGCAACTACAAAGGTAAAAAGATAGTTTGCGGAGGAACCACATCGCAGATATTATCGAGAGAATTGAAACGTGAAATCACGGTAAACATAGACGATATAGCCGCAGGATTGCCGCCGGCTTCGCAAATGGAGGGCGTGGATTTGATGACAGAGGGAATCATCACGCTTGGAGCATTGTCGGAGTTGTTGCGAAAGGGTATGAACAATAACGTAAGCGGAGAAGGTCCTGCATGGGAAATATACAGAATGATTTTGGATGCCGACATCATAGATTTGGTGGTGGGAACCAAGATAAACGTCGCTCACCAAGACCCTTCGTTGCCTGTCGAATTGGAAATACGTCGAAATGTGGTGAAAAACATAGCTGTGATGCTTGAAGAAAAATTCATGAAAGAAGTTCGTTTGAAATTCATTTAAGAGAACGAAAAATCGGAATCGGAAAAACGAAAAATAAAAACAAATAAACAATAAGTATAACAATAAAAATACTGTATATGTTAAACGTAAGAATCTGTGTAGGCACATATTGCTACATTACCGGAGGCCAAGAATTGGCTAAATTGAAGAAGAATTTGCCGGAAGACATTAAAAACAAGGTGGAAATCATTGGTTCGGCTTGTTTGGGTTGTCATGAAAACGAAGGTGTTGCCAAGCCACCATACGCAAAAGTTGGAGATGTGTTGCTTGAAGAGTGTACCGAAGAGAAATTATTAGATGAGATTTACAAACAATTAGGAATAGAAAGAGAATAACAAAATAATACAAAGTAATGGCAATCAATAACGCAGTTGAAATTCGTAGAGAGATTTTGTCGAGATTGGCTCGCCTCATCGTGAACGATGAATTAGTTGAGAAAATAGACAGATTACCGTTGGAGATGCGGCCAAAGGTGCATGGAACCAATATAAGATGTTGCATTCATAAAGAAAGAGCTGTGCTTAAATACAAAACCATGGCATTGTTAGGCTTTAATGTTTATGATGAAACAGACGAATTGGATCCGTTGTCTCACTATGCAAAACTTGCAATGGAAAGAGAAGAAAAGACATCGGTGATGATGACCGTTGTGGATGAGGCTTGTTCGTCTTGTGTTAAGAACAAATACATTGTAACGAACTTGTGTAGAGCTTGTGTTGCAAGACCTTGTACCTATGCTTGTAAAAAAGGAGCGATAACAGTGGGAGAGAAGCAGGCACACATAGATCCGGAAACTTGTGTAAGTTGCGGTATGTGTATGGATGCTTGTCCTTTCCATGCAATCATATATCAACCGGTTCCATGTGAGGAAAGTTGCCCTGTGGGAGCAATCTCCAAAGACGAACACGGAGTTGAACATATCGATCCGGACAAATGCATCTACTGTGGTAAGTGTATGGTGGCATGTCCTTTCGGAGCAATATTCGAAAAGACCTTCATGATAGACATATTCAGAGAAATGAAAGCCGGTAAACGAGTTGTTGCCATGGTAGCTCCTTCATTGGGAGGACAATTCAAGGCAGATTACGGCAAAGTTCTTGCGGGTATCAAAACCTTGGGCTTCTCTGATGTGGTGGAAGTTGCATTGGGAGCGAATATAACAACAGATAAAGAAAGAGAAGAGTTCATTGAACGCATGGAAGAGGGTGCATCATTTATGACAACTTCATGCTGTCCAAGTTGGATGAACCTTGTACGCAAACATATGCCAGAAATGGAACAATATGTTTCAACTACATATTCACCAATGGTTTACACTGCACAAGGCATCAAAGAAAAAGATCCGGAAGCCATAACAGTGATGGTGGCACCTTGCGTTGGAAAACGAAGCGAAAGCTACTTGTATAAAGACATCGTCGATTATGTGATAAGCTATGAAGAATTGGAGGCATTGTTCAAAGCAACCGAATTGGATTTGGAAAGCCTTGAGCCGATGGAGTTAGATCCAAACATAGCAGGACACGGAAGAGGATTTGCGATGATAAGCGGTGTAACCGAGTCTGTTAAAGCTACCGCACCGGATCCAAACGTTGTGAAAGAAGTTGTGATAGATGGATTGAACAAACAAGTTATCCGTCAATTGAAACAATATGCAAAAGCAGGTCAATGCCCTGGTAACTTCATCGAAGTCATGTCATGTCCCGGCGGTTGCGTAAACGGTTGCGACACAATCAACAATCCGAAAACGGCAGCACGTCAGATCCTACCTACAACAAAATAAGCAATACGTAACAACGAAAATACAACAGGCAGACGGCAGGTAAAATCCCGTCTGCTTTTTTTTTCGAGAATTCCGAAAAATAAATATCGGATTAAAATCGAAAATCGTATATTTGCAATTAAAATCAAATGATATAAACATTATGAAAATAGTAGCAGTGGAGCCAATAGGAATAAGCAGACAAAGAGCTGATGAATTGGCAGAAAGATATGCGGCAAAGGGTTGCGAATTCATGGTATTCCCCGATAGAAAGGAAGATGAGCAAACGCTTGTCGAGAGGATGAAAGATGCGGAAGTGGTCATCGTATCCAACATACGGCTTTCTCGTTCGGTGTTGGAAAAGTGTCCGAATTTGAAATTTCTGAACGTAGCCTTTACCGGATTGGATCATATCGACCAAGAATATTGCAAAGAGAAAGGAATAGTGATACGAAACGCCTCAGGATATGCGACAGAGGCCGTTGCAGAGTTGGCAGTCGGCATGATGTTGGACGTATATAGGAAAATAACGCCGTTTGATGCTGCAACGCGTTCATTGCAAGGACGAAACAATATCTTGGGACGAGAATTGCACGGAAAGACGGTCGGAATAGTTGGAACAGGTGCAATAGGCTTGAGAACTGCTGTAATATTAAAAGCTTTCGGATGTCGTTTGCTGGCATATTCCCGCACAGAGCGTCAAGAGGCTTTGCAAATGGGAGTGGAGTACACAACGCTTGAGGATTTGATGGAGCGTTCAGACATAATCACTCTTCATACCCCTCTGACCGAACAAACAAAGGGCTTGATAAGCAGAGAAATGCTAATGCTATGCAAGCCGACTGCAATCATAATCAATACAGCCAGAGGAGCCGTTGTAGATAATGCTGCATTGGCAGAGCTTTTGAACGAAGGGCGTATTGCAGCTGTGGCAAGCGATGTGTATGAAACCGAGCCGCCTTTGCAAGCCGAACATCCTTTGCTTAAAGCCAAAAACACTCTTTTGCTGCCTCATGTGGCGTTTGCTACCGAAGAGAGTTTTGATATAAGGATAGATATCATTCTGAAAAATTTGGATGAATTTCTTTCTTGAAAACGGAAAAACGAAATAAGAAAAAGACCGCATTCTTTCATTGAATCGGTCTTTTTGTTTTACTTTTTGCGTTTCTTTGCTGTTGATTTCTTTTGTATCGAATAGCCGAAGAAACCGAGCCGCTTGCCCAAAGCATAGTATTTTCCGTGAGAATAAGCCATCAATTCCGCCGATTCCAAGTCAAACAATCCGCTTTCCGGGTCGATGTATCTTTCATCTGCAAGCACGCCTACAACTTTTGCCATAAACATATCGTGAGACCCCAATTCCTTTATTTCAACCACTTGGCACTCTATACATAACGGGCTTTCATCGATGTAAGGTGCATTTACGTTCGGAGCTTTTATCGGAGTGAGTTTTGTTTCTTCGAATTTTTTGTAGTCTTTTCCCGAACGCACTCCGCACCAGTCTGTTTGTTTGCAAAGTTCCTTGGTTGTCAGATTGATGACGAAAGATTTGGTTCGAGAAATAATCGAATGCGAAAGCCTTGTCTTACGAAGAGATATGTAACACATCGGAGGGTCTGTGCATAGAGTTCCCGTCCATGCAACGGTAGTGATGTTATATTCGCTTTCTTCTTCGCCGCATGAAACCATCACTGCAGGTAAAGGGTAAATCATTGTTCCGGGTTTGAATGCTACTCTTGCCATGGTTTATTTCTTTGCTTTTAAGATAATAGTTTCTAGTAATTTGTTGGTTGTTACTTTATAGCAATCAAAATCATGTATGTTTGAGTTTTTAATCCAAAGTTGTCCTTCGTTTTTATTTCCTCTGTGTTGCCCTTTTGAGTAATGTGTATTGTTCTTTACTTCAAGGCTTGACAAAACCCAGTAAACTATTCTGTCTTTCCAAACTCCTATCCATACAAAAACATCACAGCAATCAGGTTTTAATTGTTGGAAATTCATATCAAATGATAGTTTAGAGTTGAATTCTAGAGCTTTATTTATCAAGGTATCTCCGCTTTTCTTTTTAACAGCCCTTGAAGCCTTTACTTCTATTTTGATATTGTCGTACCAAAAATCATACTCTCCTTGGTATGATAAATCTAAACTTTTGCTTGGATATTGTAATTCTGGTACTAATTCATTCAAATGACGTTGTGCCCATTGTTCCCCGAAGGTTCGAGGGGCAGTTATTTCGAAAATATAGAGATATTTGTTGCGACGAAGATATTCCGTTCTAATTTGAAGATAAGTATCTAAACTTATTATCCCTTTGGCAATAAGATGTGATATGATATATTCAAATTTGTTAAAAGGAAAAACAGAATATAGGTTCTCTAAAATAGGTTCAGATAGGTGTGATTTATCTGAATCTTTCATCTTTTTGATGTATTGATTAAGCTCTTTTTGGAGTCTTTTCATAAAGTTTACGTTTTATATATTCTTGTTCTGCTGTTGATATATTGAATTTATCATACACAGCATTATTTACTTCATTGATTAGTTCGGATTTACCAGATAATATATTGTTTGTAAGTTCTGTGAAATATTTATCTTCTTCCAAAGATAGCTTTGGAAAAGGTAACTGCTCAAGATTTGTCCTCAATACTTTTATATCGCTGAATTTTGAAGTATATGCAAATTGGTATAATTCAGAATTAAGAAAGCAAAGTACACTTTTAATAGACATCGTTTCTATTTGAGGAATCAGTATATTGGCACTATTTAATACTAAAGCAGATGAATCATCGTAGGCAAAGGTTAGGGATTTTGATATAAATTTATAAAGTAGCTTTTCTTTTGCTCTGTAAAATGAGTCTTTAGCACATTGTTGCAGTTGAGTTCTGTCATATAAAATGTAACACTTAGGCTGTTTTATTGTGAACTTACAAATTTCCTTTCCTGTATATATTGGTTCCAATCCATCTAAATAATGTGTCTTTATTTTCTCTTTATTATTGCCGGTTACAATTCCTAAAGCCCATAAGCTATTCGAAAGATTGTCATTTCTGTAAGCCTCCATTTTTGAAATAATTGTTTGTTCTGTATTGTTGTATAGTACAAATGAATAATCAGGTTTAAGAGTCTCTATGTTAGTTGTTACAGAAAATGATTCATCGGCTCTTTCTATTGTGTAGGATAATTCATTGATATTCTTTTTTGGAAAAGACATAGATATGTTTACAAAATCTGTAAAAACACCACTAAATCTTTCGTTAAAAAATATAATGTTAGAAATGTCTGTATTTTGGATTAAATACTTTCGTATGTCAGAGTGTATTTTTATATAAACGATCGAACTTGGTAAAACGAAGCTAATTTTTGCTCCAATATTGAGTATTTTACATGACTTTTCGATAAATAATGATGCTTTTTCTTTTGATTTTATGTTTTCAGACTTATATTCGCTGAGTTTATTGCCCCATGGTGGGTTCGTGAAGATATAATCATATTTTTGTTGATTTAATATCTTCCTTTGTTCGTTAGTACAAAATATATTTTCAGAAGAGAGAAAGTCAAAGCAAAAAATATTTGGCATAAACTCTTTGTCAGAATATTTGCATAATAAATTAGTTTTAGCAATCATTACAGCAATAGGGTCTATGTCTATTCCGTATATGTTTTCCGGATAATCAGTTTTTGCCGAGCAAAGAAAAACTCCGCTACCACAACAAGGATCTAAAAACAATTCATCTTTACCAATCCTTATGTCTTTGAGTAATTTTTCTGCAATTGTATATGGCGTGTAGTAAATCCCGTTTTGGTTACGTATTCCTTCTATTGTAAGGCTCTGATACACTTTTCCAATAAAGTCCTTATCGGATTGAAATTTTTGATATGTGTTTTCAAAAAAATCAATAAAGGTATAGTTATATTCAGCTAAAGATTGTTTTACACTTTGTTTGTTAAGAATGTTGAAATATTTGAGTTTGTCTATGCATAGAGAAAAAATAATATCTTCTATTTTTGAATTCAATTCGATTACTTTTTGAATGAAAAATTCAAAATCAGGAGTTGTTAAATCATCTGTACATAAGACTTTTTTGTCTGAAAAAATCTTGTTTGCTCTACGGCACAATCGTTGTTCGTTGGAGCTGTTTAATCTACTCCAATTTGCTAAAGTTGCTTTTGAAACGTAGTTTTCTTTGTTTGTAGTTTGTGTTAGAGGCATTATTTGTTTATTGCTGTTTTATGTCGTTAATACTGATTTCGATTTCTTCGGGAATGAATTGTGCGACATCGCGTCCGAATGAAAGTATTTCCCTAACCAACGAAGATGAAATGGCGGCATCGCCCGGTTTTGTCATGAGAAAAATCGTTTCTATCTCATCGTCAAGTTCTTGATTTATGCGTGCTATATTCCTTTCATATTGAAAATCTGCCGAATTCCTCAATCCTCTGAGTATGTATTTGGCTCCGATTTCTCGGCAGAAGTCAACGGTCAGACTATTGAAGGTTACAACCTCCACATTGGGATGTTGTGCGAATGTTTTTTCTATCCATTCTATTCTCTTTTCCAACGGGAAAACCGAGTGCTTTGCAGTGTTGCAGCCTATCGCCACGACGATTTTGTCGAACATCGGTAATGCTCTTTTCACTATGCTTTGGTGTCCTTTGGTTATCGGATCGAAACTGCCGGGAAATAATGCGATTTTTTCTTCCATCTTCTGAGCAAATCAGTATGCTGTTTTGTTAATGTTTCTGTCTAATTCTCTGTCGTTACGTTCGTTGAACATGTATATGATTCTGAAACTTAAATAATTGTTTTTGAAATCCCTGCTCCATGATTCATAGTTCGGAGTGCCGGCATCCATGCCGTTGTAAAACCAAACGTCTTCTCGTATCGGCATGAGTGAGTATTGGTAACGGAAACAGAAATAGAACTTCTTCCATACTTTGAAACGTATGTCTGCAACCACATTCAAATCATTTTTCAAAAAGTTCGGAGGAGGAGGAAAGTCGAACGGACGCTCAAATCCCGAGATTACCGAATCAGGCAGCCCCCAATCTTCGGATATTTTAATCAATCGTCCGTATTGAAGTCCCAATCCGAATGTCCAACCGCCTTTTGTGTCTATGTAATGCAACATAACGGGAATGTCAACATAGGAAAGTGTGGCGTTGTAGGCGAACGGGTCAAGTGTTTCTTTTGCACCTCTTTGCGAAAACAATATTTCCATGCTTGCCTGCCAACCTTGATATGGTTTTCTCATGTTGAACGGCATCATTATGCCTATTCCGAGTTGCGGAGTAAGTTTGTTGTATCCGAAAACTTCATCTCCGTCAATTTGTGCCGCATTCAATCCCGCAACCGCATAGCCTTTGAACATCTGTGCCTGTGTCTGCTCTGCTGAAAGTGAGAAACCAAGCATCAATATCAGAATAACGACTGTTTTGAATCTCTTTTTCATAACATTTAACTTTTTTTCGGTTTGTCTTCCGAAAGCATCGATAACGATATTCTTTTTCTTGTGTAATCTATTTCGCTGATTCTCACTTTTATCGTTTGTCCCAGACTTAATACATCGCCAACATCGCTTATGTAATCTTCGCTTATGTTGCTTATGTGCAATAAACCGTCGGTGTGTATGCCCAAGTCCACGAATGCTCCGAAAGCCGTGATGTTGCTTACCTTGCCATAAAGCCATTGACCGGCTTTCAACTGTTCCAAACAACCTATTCCGTTATTTAACTCTTTTTCTTCGAATTTAGTACGTATGTCTCGTGAATTTTTACTCAACTCTTCCATTATGTCGTTCAAAGTCGGTAGTCCGCAATCGTCTGTAACATATTGATTGAGTTTTATTTTAGAACGCTGAGTTGAAGAAGAAATTAAATCTTCCGTCGAACAGCCGGCATCCTTTGCCATTTGTTCGACTATCTTGTAACGCTCGGGGTGTACGGCTGTGTTGTCCAATGGATTTTTTGAGGCTCTCACTCTTAGGAATCCGGCTGATTGTTCAAATGCTTTTTGTCCGAAACGTTTTACTTTCAAAAGTTCTTTTCTTGATTTGAAAGCTCCGTGTTCGTTTCTGTAGTCGATGATGTTTCCTGCCAGTGTTTCGCCTATGCCGGATACGTATGAAAGAAGTTTCTTGCTTGCAGTGTTCAATTCCACACCTACATTGTTGACGCAACTTTCAACTTCCATATTAAGATTTCTTTCCAAAAGAGTCTGATTTACATCGTGTTGATATTGTCCGACGCCTATTGATTTCGGATCTGTCTTGACCAATTCTGCCAAAGGGTCCTGCAAGCGTCTGCCTATGCTGACAGCACCGCGTACGGTTATGTCGTATTCGCCCAACTCTTCGCGAGCGATTTCCGATGCCGAATAAACCGATGCTCCGTCTTCATTCACCAGGCTGATTATGGGCTTTTTGTCGAAATCCGTCTCGTTTACCAATTGCAATGTTTCGTTTGAAGCTGTTCCGTTGCCGATTGCGATGGCTTCGGAGTTGAATTGTCTGACGAGAAACTGCAATTTGTTTTTGGCATTAGTCGAATCAGAGAGATAAATCACATCATGATGCAATACTTTACCTTGTGCATCTAAACAAACGCATTTGCAGCCTGTTCTGAATCCCGGATCGATTGCCAGAACTCTCTTTTCTCCCAAAGGTGATGCCATGAGAAGTTGTCGTAAGTTTTGTGCGAAAATCTCTATTGCCGTTTCGTCGGCTTTGGCTTTCAATTCGCTGCGTAATTCCGTTTCAAGCGATGGAGCAAGCAGGCGTGTGTAGCAGTCGCGTACAGCTGTTTCTTTTTGTATGGAAGTGTCGTTGCTGTTTCTTCTTCTGACCGTTTTGCGAATCAGGAAATCTTCGGCTTGTTCTTTGTCTTCAGGTTGCACAGACAGCTTCAAAATCCCTTCTTTTTCGCCTCTGAACATGGCGAGTATCCTGTGAGAGGGGGCATTCAGTGCTTTTTCGCTCCAATTGTGCCATCGGTCGAACCTGCTGTCTTCTTTGTCGTTTTCTTTGCTGTTTTTGGCTTTGACGGATGTTATTTTTGCTTTGTTGTGATGATATGACCTCATTGCGGCTCTTACGGAGGCATCTTCGTTTATCATCGCCGCCACAATGTCTCTTGCACCCTCCAATGCTTCTTCTTGATTTGCAACGCCTTTCGTCTTGTTTATGAATTCCCGTGCTTTGAGATTTATGTTGCAATCAGCTTCACGCATTATCAAATCGGCGAGAGGTGTCAAGCCTTTTTGCTTTGCGATTTCGGCTCTGGTCTTTCGTTTGGGTTTGTATGGGAGATAAAGGTCTTCGAGTTCGATCAGAGTTTCCGCATGCTTAATGTCGTTGTAGAGTTTTTCTGATTTTATTTCTTGTTTTTCAAGACTTTCCAATATGAATTTGCGTCTGTTTTCTATCTGTTGCAATTCCTCTGCACACTTCATTATCTCTGCAATTTCCACCTCGTTCATGCAACCTGTCGCTTCCTTACGGTAACGTGCAATGAAGGCAATAGTGCAGTCGTCAGCCAAAAGCCTTAAAACGTTTTCGACGTTTTGAATTCTTAAACCTTTGTTTTGTGCAATTCTTTTTGCGAAATAAATCATTTAATCAAAGAGTTAATTGCTATATGTTAAATAAACGCTTTAATATTTCTTTCTCCACCATGTCGCTTCTGCGGATGCTGTGTTTCGCCCACTTGATGAGTGTGTTTAATCGCCTTTCGTCGTTCAAGCGATAGTTTAATTCGGATGCTCTTACTTTCTCAGACAGAGTGTACATTGTGATTGCAGCAGACACTGAGATATTGTAGCTTTCCGTAAAGCCGTACATCGGGATTTTCATGCAGATGTCAGCCATCTCTTTCACTTTTGGCGAGAGTCCTTCTTTTTCGTTGCCGAATACTATCGCAAGTGGTTGATTTATGTCTATTTCCGGCAGAGATATGTCTTTTTCGGCAGGCAGTGTCGCAACGATTTTGTAACCGTCTGCTTTCAGTCGGTTGAGACAGTCTTCGGTGTTGTTTTCCTTTCGGTTGTATCGGTGCATGTCTATCCAATAGCTCGACCCCAAAGCCACGTCGGGATTCAGTCTGTATTCGTTGTCGTTTTCTATGATGTGAACCTGTTGTATTCCGAGACATTCGCAAGTTCTCAACACTGCGGAAGCGTTTTGCGGTTGATAGATGTTTTCGACCACAACGCAGAGATGATCGGTTCGTTCTTCGATGTTTTTTTCGAAAAGTTGCACTCTTTCAGGTGAAATCATCTCACACAATGCTTCGTAGTAGGTTCGTTTCTGTTCAATGTTCAAATCGTTAAGTTTCATACTCACAAAAAAAAATCTTGAGACTACAAAGATACGCAAATTCTTCGATATGGAGATTTTTTATTTGTGACAAAACAAAACAGTTCGTTCATTGTATGCCTGCTTTGATTCCGCTGTCCGTTCGGATTTGAATTCCGCTATTTTCCGTTTTACGTCCCCGCCCCCTTTATAAGGGGGGCGGAAAGCGGAAAATGGAACAAATGCGAAAACGTAAAATTGACAGGAAAATGAGTTGAGAAATATCAAATTGTGATGCAGATATGGAAAAAAATTGTATCTTTGCAATCTGTTTAACCAAAAACAAAGTATATGAGTTTGAAAATCGTAGTGTTGGCAAAGCAGGTTCCTGACACCCGTAACGTGGGTAAAGATGCTATGACAGAGGAAGGTACGGTTAATCGTGCTGCCTTGCCGGCTATTTTTAATCCCGAAGATTTGAATGCTTTGGAGATGGCTTTGCATATCAAAGATACAGTGCCTCAAACCGAGGTTTATGTTTTGACAATGGGTCCTGTGAGAGCAGGAGAAATCGTTAGACAATCGCTCTATCGCGGAGCGGACGGCGGTTTTGTCATATCCGACAGAAAGGTTGCAGGAAGTGATACATTGGCAACATCATACACAATAAGCCAAGGAGTTAAGAAACTCGGTAAGGTTGATTTGGTTCTTGCCGGACGTCAGGCAATCGATGGCGATACGGCACAAGTCGGACCGCAAACGGCAGAAAAATTGGAAATGCCTCAAATCACTTACGCCGAAGAAGTGTTGTATGCAGACGATAAGACAATCAGAATAAAAAGACGTTTGGAACGAGGAGTCGAAGAGGTTGAGTGCAACTATCCTTGCATGGTTACAGTCGGCTCATCTGCCCCTGAGTGTCGTTTTCCGATAGCAAAACAAGTGATGAAATACAAAAACGCTTTGACGGAAGCCGAAGCTGCAGAGGCAGGTGTTGATTGCAGTGAAATGTTTTCAAAGAAACCGTATTTGAAAATCGGTCTTTGGAATGCGGCAGACATAGAAGCGGAAGATTCTCGTTTGGGATTGAGCGGCTCTCCTACAAAAGTGAAAAAGATAGAGAATGTTGTATTGACCGCAAAAGAGAGTGTGAATGTTGAGCCTACGGAAGAAGCATTGGACGGCTTGATAAAGGAGCTTATTGCTTCACACATCATCGGTTAATTCCAAACAAGTGTTTAACAAATTAAAGAGAAAACAAGATGAATAACATATTTGTATATTGCGAGGTTACGGAAGAATGTACCATTGCCGATGTCAGTTTGGAACTTTTAAGCAAAGCAAGAAAGTTGGCTGATGAATTGAAGTGCCAGGTGGAAGCAATCGTCATCGGAAACCAAGTGAAGGATTTGGAATCGGTGTTGTATCCTTACGGAGTCGATATAATAAACTACGCAAAAGACGAAAGATTGTTCCCTTACACCACATTGCCTCATTTTTCCATAGTAACCAAGTTGTTGAAAGAAAAAGAAGCTCAGATATGCTTGTTCGGAGCAACCTGTGTCGGCAGAGACCTTGCACCGAGAGTTGCTTCGCTTTTGAAATGTGGTTTGACCGCAGATTGCACCAGCCTCGAAATCGGTTCGCACGAAGACAAAAAAGCAGGAAAGGTGTACGAACAACTTTTGTATCAAATACGCCCTGCATTCGGCGGTAACATAATCGCAACCATCGTCAATCCGGAAACACGTCCGCAAATGGCAACGGTCAGAGAAGGAGTGATGAAGAAAGAAATCTTCGATGCCGCATACAAAGGTCAAATGCAGATGTTGAATGTCGATGATTACGTTAAAGACAGCGACTTTTGCGTAAAAGTTCTTTCAAGAGAAATCGAAGAGCAAAAGATAAACATAAAAGGAGCTCAAATAGTTGTCATAGGCGGTTACGGTATGGCAGGAGGCAAAGACGGATTCAAGTTGATACATGAATTGGCTGATGTGTTGGGAGGAGAAGTCGGAGCAACAAGAGCGGCAGTCGATGCAGGCATGGCGGAACACGAACGTCAGGTAGGACAAACCGGAGTAACGATACGCCCTAAATTGTGTATAGCATGCGGAGTATCGGGAGCAGTTCAACATCGTGCCGGAATGGATCAGTCATCAAAAATCATATCCATAAACACCGATGCGAACGCACCGATAAACGCCATTGCAGACTATACAATCATCGGAGATGCTTTTGAAATCATACCTAAGCTTATCAAGCATTACAAAAGCAACACCAAGTAATAAATCGTTTGTAGAACATAAGAATACAGTATATCATGGGTAATTTTTTCACAGATAACGAAAGATTGAAGTTTCACCTTCATCACGATTTGATGAAAGAAATCATACGTTTGAAGGAACGAGACTATGCCGATAAGGATCAATACGATTTTGCACCCGAAAACTACGAAGATGCCATCGATTCATACGAAAAAGTATTGGAAATAGTGGGAGAAATCACGGCAGATGTGTTGGCGGAAAATGCAAAGGACGTAGATATTGAAGGACCGAGAATTGAAGACAATGCAATCATATATGCAAAGGGTACTCAAAAGAATCACGAAGCTCTAAGAGACGCAGGATTGTACGGAATGAGTCTTCCGAGACAATATGGCGGATTGAATTTCTCTTATGTGCCGTATGTGATGGCTGCAGAGATAGTTTCTCGAGGCGATTGCGGATTTGCGAACATCTGGGGCTTGCAAGACTGTGCCGAAACAATATATGAATTTGCTTCAGAAGAGATAAAAAACGAGTATCTTCCAAGAATAAACAAAGGAGCTACTTGTTCGATGGACTTAACCGAGCCTGATGCAGGTAGTGATTTGCAAGCGGTTCGTTTGAAAGCCACATATGATGAAGCGGCAGGCGTTTGGAGATTGAACGGCGTAAAGAGATTCATCACAAACGGTGATGCAGACATCAAATTGGTGCTTGCACGAAGCGAAGAAGGCACAAGCGACGGACGTGGTTTGAGTTACTTCGTTTATGACAGGGCAAACAAAGCCGTAACTGTAAGAAGAATCGAAAATAAACTCGGTATAAAAGGCTCACCTACGGCAGAATTGGTGTTTAACAATGCACCGGCACAAATAGTCGGAGACAGAAAATTGGGACTTATCAAATACGTGATGAGTCTTATGAACGGAGCCAGATTGGGTGTGGGAGCACAATCCGTGGGTTTGGCAGAAGCAGCATACAGAGAAGCAGTGAAATACGCTCATGAAAGAGAGCAATTCGGAAAACCGATAGCAGACTTCGCACAAGTGTATGAAATGCTCGGAAACATGAGAGCGAAAACCGATGCCATAAGAACACTTTTGTACGAGACTGCTCGCCAGGTGGATATGTACAAATCGTTGGATGCCATTTCAAGAGAGAGAAAAATAACTCCTGAAGAAAAACAATTGCTTAAAGCACATTCAAGACTGGCAGACGCATTGACGCCGATGTTAAAGCTGTTCTCTTCAGAATATGCAAATCAGATAGCATACGATTGCATACAGGTTCATGGCGGAAGCGGATTCATGAAAGACTATGCATGCGAGAGATTGTACAGAGACGCACGTATTCTCACCATATACGAAGGTACATCGCAACTGCAAGTTGTTGCGGCAATCAAAGGCGTAACCTCGGGAGTATATGCGGCAAGAATAAAAGAATATGAGGCAGTTGAAGTCAGCGGAGATTTGGCAGAGATGAGGAAAGTCTTGGTTGCGTTGAGAGAAAGATACGAAGCGACTTTTGAAAAGGCAAAAGAACTCGGCACTGCAAGCGAAGCATTCGACTTCATCTCAAGACGTTTGGTGGAAATGGCAGGTTATTTGGTTATGTGTAACCTTTTGGTTAACGATGCCGCAAGAGAGGCTTCATTCACTCAATCTGCACGTCTTATGACGAAGATTGCACAAAGCGAAATCGAAAAAGCTGCAATTTACATCGAAAACTTCGACGTAGCAATTTTGGAAGACTACAAAAAACTCATGTAGTACCTAAATAAAATTTCAGAGGTTTCATACGAGAAGCGTGTTGGAAAATCCGACACGCTTTTTTGTTATCCGATATGTCCGATAAATCATCTCGCTTCAGCGAACAAATCCATCACAAGTAAGATAAACACGACTCGAAACTGTATTCACAAGAGTAAGCTATCAAACCATCAGATGCAAAAAAAAGGCAGACATCGCTGTCTGCCCCATCAATAAAAATAAAAGTTATGAAAAAGTATTTTTTACTTTATGAAACCGCTGCGTCTTAACAAAGCCTCATTCGTAGGCTCTTGTCCGCGGAATGCTTTGTAAAGTTCCATAGGGTGTTTCTTGCCACCTTGCGAAAGAATGTTCTTTCTGAATGAAGAAGACACCTCGGTGTTGAATATACCCTTTTCTTTGAAAGCGGCGAAAGCGTCTGCATCCAACACTTCAGCCCATTTGTAGCCATAGTAACCTGCAGCGTATCCGCCGGAGAAGATATGACCGAAAGAAGTCGTCATCAAAGCATTAGGAACTCTTGGCAACAATTCGGCTTTGTCGCTTACAGCCTCTTCAATAGCGTTTACATTGCCGGTAAACTCTTTCGTGATTGTATGCCATTGCATATCGATCATACCCAAGAACAATTGGCGAACTGAATACCAGCCTGCCAAATATCTTTCCGAAGCAATCAACTTGTCAACCAACTCTTGAGGAATCTTTTCTCCCGTTTTGTAGTGAACGGCGAACATATCCAAAAATTCCTTTTCAGTAGCGAAGTTCTCCATTATTTGACTTGGCAACTCCACAAAGTCTCTGTAAACCGATGTACCGGTGATTGAAGAATATGTACCTTCTGCAAAGATTCCGTGCAAGCAGTGTCCGAATTCGTGCAAGAAAGTATTAACCTCGTCAAACGTCAAAAGAGAAGGCTCTTTCTTTGTTGGCTTGGTGAAATTGCAAACCATCTGAATAAGCGGACGCACTTCCGTTCCGTCAGCAGTTCTATATTGATCTCTGAAAGAAGTCATCCAAGCACCGGAACGCTTGCTTTCTCTTGGGAAGAAGTCCATGTACAAAACTGCAAGGAACTTTCCGTTCGATTTATCGTGAACCTCGTACACCGTTACGTCAGGGTGATATTTTGTAATTTGATTGTTTTCTATGAATTCAATGTTGTAAAGCTTTCCGGCCAAGTCGAATATTCCTTTCTTAACGTTTTCCAACATGAAATAAGGCTTCATCAACTCAGGATCCATGGCATATTTATCGTTTTTAAGCTTTTCGCTCCAGTAAGAGAAGTCCCAACGTTGCAATTTGCCTTCAAAACCATGTTTGTTGGCGTATTCTTGAACTTCTTCAAGGTCTTTCTTTGCGAAAGGCATGGATGCGTCGAGCAAACCTTGCAAAAACTCATTCACAGTCGCAGGATTCTGAGCCATTCTTCTTTCCAAAGCATACTCGGCGTAAGAGTTGTAACCCATGATCTGAGCCGAACGCAATCTCAAGTTCGCAATCTTTCTTGCAATCTCCTTGTTATCGTGTTCATCTCCGTGATTGGCAACCGAATTCGAAGCTCTCCACATTTTTTCTCTTAAATCCCTGTTTTCGGCATACATCATGAAAGGACCGAACGAAGGATACTGCAAAGTGAACGTGTATCCCTTTTGTCCTCTTGCCTTTGCCTCTTCCTTAGCCGCAGTCAAAGCAAACTCAGGCAAACCTTTCAAATCCTTTTTGCTCTTCACATTCAACGTAAATGCGTTTTGGTCGGCAAGAACGTTCTTTTGATATTTTATAGACAAAAGACTCAATTCCTCGGAAATCTTTCTGTATTCTTCTTTAGCCGCACCCTCAAGCAAAGCTCCCGAACGAATAAATCCTTTGTAAGTATTTTCAAGCAAAGTTCTTTGTTCCAAAGTCAAAGCAAGGTCGTCGCGTTTGTCATACACTTGTTTTACCTTTGCGAAAAGCTCAGGATTCATGTTCACATCGTTGCTGTACGCAGTCAATGCAGGAGTTATTTCCTCCGAAACCTTTTGCAATTCAGGTGAAGTCATACATCCGTCGATGCAGAAGAAGACTCCGAGCACCTTATTCAACAATCCGCCTGCTCTTTCCAAGGCTGCGATGGTGTTTTCGAAGTCCGGAGTTGCTCTGTTGACGATTATGGCATTCACTTCCTGCTTTGCCTCCTCTATGGCCAAGAGAATGGCAGGTTTGTAATGCTCTGTCTTAATCAAATCGAAGGGAGAAGTTTGGAAAGGCGTGTTCCATTCCTTCACCAACGGGTTTTCTGCCTTTATCTTGGCAGCTTCTTGCGGGCTTATTTGCCCTACAAGCAATGTAGTCGTCATTGCCATAGCCAATGTCATTAAAAATTTTTTCATCTCTCTACTTTATGATATTTTATTCCTTGATTTAAGGTTGCAAAGATACGTCAATAATTTCTATCCTCAAAGCAAAACAATCCAAAAAAAGCCTTAAAACAAATCACTCGGCATATAAAACAAATCTTGCGACGAATCGCTAAAACACATCTTGCCTTGCATTTTTGCTTACACTCTCGCACAAAATTACTACCTTTGTTCGCTCAAGTCAAACAAAGAAAGAGCAAAATAAAACAACGAAAGAATAAAACCAAACGAAGATATGACACACACAAAGCAGGCAATCTTACACAGTGGCAAAGAAAAATCACTCTCACGCCGTCATCCATGGATATTTTCCGGAGCATTGAAACATCACGACAAAGACATAGAAGAAGGAGACATCGTCAGAGTATTTTCCGACAAAGGCGAATTTCTCTGCATCGGGCATTGGCAAAACGGAAGCATCGCAATAAAAATCCTCAGCTTCGAAGACGAACCGATAAACCAAGACTTCGTTTCCCGCAGAATAAGAGCCGCCGTTTCCATGCGACGATTGCAAGGACTCTTCACCGACGAACACACAACCATATTCAGACTTGTGAACGGCGAAGGCGACTTTATGCCGTCGCTTATAGTCGATTACTACGACGGATTGGTCGTTGTGCAATTTCACAGCATAGGAATGTACTTGTTGAAAGAAGAAATAGTACAAGCATTAAAAGAGATATTGCAAGATAATTGCAAAGCGATTTATTGTAAGTCCTCATCAACTTTGCCAAAGCAAGAAGGAATAATCGCAAAAGACGAATTCATGTTCGGAACCCTTGAAGAAGATTGGTATGCCTTGGAAAACGGAATACGATACAAAATAGACTACGCCTTAGGTCAAAAGACAGGCTTCTTTATAGACCAAAAAGACAACCGCAAGCTTGTTTGCGAAATGTCAAAAGGCAAAAAAGTCTTGAACACCTTTGCATATACAGGAGGCTTTTCTCTTTCGGCAATAAAAGGAGGAGCAAAAGAAGTAGTCAGCGTTGATATTTCATCGCGAGCAGTGGCAATCTGTGAAAGCAATGCAAAGGAAAACTTTCCGCAATCTTCAATTCATAGAGGAGAAACTGCCGATGTATTAAAATATCTTGACGATATAGAACAAGGACGCTACGATTTGATAATCTTAGACCCGCCTGCGTTTGCCAAACACCAAAGACACACACAGCAAGCCTTGAAAGGCTACCGTGCAATCAACCGCAAAGCAATCGAAAAGATAGCTTCGGGAGGTCTGCTCTTCACTTTCTCATGCTCCCAAGCCGTTTCGAGCGAAGAATTCGCCACCATGCTCTTCTCATGTGCCGCACTCTCGGGCAGAAAGGTAAGAATCATAAAACGACTCGCCGCCGGAGGAGACCATCCCCAAAGCATATTCCACCCCGAAGGCGAATACCTCAAAGGAATGTTGCTTTACGTCGAATAGGAGGAGGCTCCGCGAATCTCACGTATCGACACGGAATTTTTCTCGCAAAGACGCAAAGCACGCGAAAGAAATCTGATTAGTCTGCAAGTCAACAAGACAACGGGACAACAAGTCCACAAGCTCGCAAATCTTGTTGTCTTGTAGTCTTGTTGACTTGTTGTCCTTTGAAGTCAGCCTTTGTGGCTTTGCGAACTTTGCGAGAGAAAGCTCAAAGCCCAAAGCCGACAGCCAAAGTAAGGCAAAAAATCCCCAAACGCAGTATCAAAAAAAGTCCGCTTATTGATACTGACAGTATCAGTTAGCGATACTACCAGTACCAGTTAGCGATACTACCGGTACCAGTTAGCGATACTACCAGTATCAGTTATTGATACTGGTAGTATCAGTAATTGGTACTGCCAATACCGGTAAGGGAAACATTTTGCAAAAGAAGTCTGAGAATGATTTAAGGAAGTCTGATCAGTCTGCAAGTCAACAAGACAACGGGACTACAAGTTTCAAAGTCCGCAAGTCTTGCTTGCAATGAGCTATGAGCAGGGAGCTGTGAGCCGAAAGTTACTTAAATTATTTTCAAAGCCCACAACTCATTGCTCAAAGCTCGTTGCTCAAAGCCCAAAGCCGAAATGAAAAGATTCGTGTAAATCCGCGTGATACGTGGAAACACTTTTGCGGCTTTGCGACCTTTGCGAGAGAAAAATTAACCTTTGCGAGAGAGAATTTTGTCGGTATATGAAAGTTTTTTATCTTTGCAAGCAGATAATTATTCGTTGATTAAAACAAATGATATGAAGACAAGAAGAATTTTAAGCTTGATTGCGGTGTTTGCAACTTTGTTTGCAGCTTGCGAAGAGCCAAAAGATGGAACAGAAACGTTAACCGGAGGCGAAAACATTGGATTCGTATGCCTAGAAACCTTAGTAGGACATTCTGATTACGTGCTTTCGGTTTGCTGGAGTCCTGACGGAAAATATTTAGCAAGCGGTTCAGTAGATGGCACCCTTAAGATGTGGGATGTGAATAACGAAAAGTGTATTCGAACTTTTCGCGGACATTCGTCTTGCGTGCAATCTGTTTGTTGGAGTCCTGATGGAAGATATTTGGCAAGCGCTTCATTAGACAAAACCCTTAAAATATGGGATACAGAGAGCGGAGAGTGCATTCGAACCTTCAATGGACATTCGGATTGGGTTTATTCGGTTTGTTGGAGTCCCGACGGAATATATTTGGCAAGCAGTTCATTGGACAGAAAAGTTATTATATGGGATGCAAATAGCAGAGCGCGTCTCAGAACCTTGGAAGGACATTTGTATGATGTGCATTCGGTTTCTTGGAGTCCTGACGGAAAATATTTGGCAAGCGGTTCGTTTGACAAAACCGTTAAGATATGGGAAGCAAAGAGCGGTAAATGTATTCGAACCTTGGAAAGACATTCGAATATCGTATTTTCGGTTTGCTGGAGTCCCGATGGAAAATATTTGGCAAGCGGTTCAGGAGATAATACTATTAATCGGTGGAACGCAAATAGAGGTGTATATCTTCGAACCTTCAATGGACATTCGGATTGGGCTTATTCGGTTTGCTGGAGTCCAGACGGAAGATATTTGGCAAGCGGTTCGAAAGACAAAACCGTTATTATATGGGGTGTGGATAGCGGAGAAATACTTCAAACCTTGAAAGGACATTCAAAAGGTGTTAATTCTGTTTGTTGGAGTCCCGACGGAAAATATTTGGCAAGCGGTTCAGATGACAAAACCGTTAAAATCTGGGGTGTTGAGTAAGGATAGAAAATATGAAAACCGACATAAGCGAAAAGGAAGCGGCGTTTATTGCCGGGCATTCGGGGGAAGATGTTTCTGCCTTGCGGTTGAAGCATTCCAAGACTTCGGTCGAGGGTTTGGATATATCGTTCTGCTGTCTGCAAATCGAGAGTCGCAAAAAGTTTTCTTCGAAATTGCCGTCCTTTGTCGCCCGTCCGGATTTTGTATTTCCCCCTTTGCTCAATTCGGAGCAGACTTCGAGCGAGCAGACCGCAGTTTACAAATCCGAACTCATCGCTTCGGACTGCACGATTGCCGATCTGACCTGCGGAACGGGCATCGACGCATATTTCTTTGCCTGTAAGGCACATTCGGTGCTTTGTGTCGAAAAATCCGAAGAGCTTTGCGAGCTTACGAAACGAAACTTCGAGCGTTTGAAAATGAGCAATTGCAGTTTTCTTTCGGCGGATTGCGAGTCCGTACTCTCGCAAATCGATGCCTTGGACGTTATTTACCTTGATCCGTCCCGCAGAGACGAAAACGCACGCAGGGTTTACGCAATCGAAGACTGCTCTCCCGATGTTTCAAGCCTTGCACCGCTGCTTTTGAGCAAAGCTCCGCATGTCATAATCAAGCTTTCGCCCATGTTGGACTTGAAGTCGGTGCAACGAGCCTTGCCTTGCGTGAGCGACATTCACGTTGTGTCGGTTGCAAACGAGTGCAAGGAAATCCTGATCGAGCTTCGCAGAGATTTTTCCGCCGATCTGCGTTTTCATGCCGTCGATATAAACGATTCCGAACGCCGAATGCTTTCGTTTACACGTCCTCAGAGCGATGCGAATCCTTGTTCGGCAAACCTTGCGACGACGATTGAAGAATTTATCTATGAGCCTTCGGCTTCGCTGTTGAAGATCGGTTTGTACGGAACGCTGATAGAAAAATACGGATTGAAGAAACTGCATGCTCATTCCCACCTTTTCACTTCGTCAAACCTCATAAGCGATTTTCAGGGCAGGGGATTCCGATTGCTCAAAGTGCGAAAGGCGGATGCGAAGTCGCTCAAAGACATCACGAAAGCAAACATAAGCGTGCGGAACTTTCCTCAGACGGTTGCAGAGATAAGGAAGAAAACCAAGATTCGTGAAGGGGGAGATGTGTACCTTTTCTTCACGACATTGGCTCAAGGAGAGAAAGTCTGCTTGGAGTGTTTGAAGATTTGAAAACCTTATATTGAAAAATCAAAAAGACCATATATATTATGAATGTAACGATTGAAGAGAGTTGGAAGAGGGTTCTCGGTAGCGAATTCGAGAAAGAGTATTTCAAGACATTGAGGGATTTTATTTATTCGGAGTATAGAAGCAAGACAATCTACCCTCCGGCAAAGCAAATCTTCAATGCGTTCGATTCATGCCCGTTTGAGAGTGTGAAAGTGGTGATTCTCGGTCAGGATCCTTACCATGAACCTTCTCAGGCTCACGGTTTGAGTTTCTCGGTCCTGCCTCCGTGTCCGCCACCTCCGTCTTTGGTTAATATATATAAGGAAATACGTTCCGATGTCGGTGATTTGGTAAGTGCAAACGGAGATCTGACCGATTGGAGCAGGCAGGGAGTCTTACTGCTCAACGCAACGCTCACCGTAGAAGCCCACAAGGCAGGCTCACATCAAAACAAAGGATGGGAAACCTTTACTGACAGTGCGATAAAAGCCCTTGCGGAAAATCGGGAACACCTTGTCTTCATGCTGTGGGGAAGTTACGCTCAACGCAAAGGAGCATTCATCGACCGCAGTCGTCATCTCGTTTTACAAGCTCCTCATCCTTCGCCTCTGAGTGCTTATCGCGGATTCTTCGGATGCAAGCATTTCTCTGCTGCAAACGCATATCTGATTTCTCAAGGCTTGAGTCCGATTGTTTGGTAGGCGTTTGAGTGTTTTACATTCCGCTTTCGCCGTCCGAACTCGAGGCTTGCTTTCTTTCAAGCTCCAACTTACCGAATTTAAGCGTGATTCTGAATGATATAAACCTGCTGTCGCGAATGTTGGACGAGTAGCTGTGATAATATGGTGCGAAGTTGGTGTTTTCACTCTTATTCCAATTGAACGGATCCTGTACTCTGAACGACATCTGAAGGCGTTTGTCGAAAAGATCTGTTGATAATCCGAGGTCCATAGTGTAGAAATTGTCCGATTCGGAGAAGATTGAGATTCTCGGAGTGCTGATGTGTCCGCCTGCAAAGACTTGTAGATATTTCGAAACCTTTGCCCAGAGTCTTAAGTTGCCGTTTAATTCCCAGCCTTCTTGGCTATAGTGCTTTCCGTCGATGTAATCCATTTCGTAAACGTTGTGTGCGAGTGTCGTAAAGACGTTTAGATTTGCGAAAGCTCCCAAACGAAGATTACCCATCACCATAATGTCTTGCGAAGATGAAGAGCCCATGTTGTAAGGTATCGTATAGCTGATGTAACGTAGGAGATAAGGGTCGTAGATCAAGTCTGTAACAGTCGAAATCGTGTTGTTGCTCCAACGAGAGTTGAAATGGATTCCTATATGTCCTGCTTTCATGAAAAATTTCGACCAATTAAATCCTATGCGGTGGCTGTATGAATTTGTCAGATCGCGGTTTCCGACGCTGTAACTCTCTTCTTGGTAGTTTCTGAACGTGCTTAGATTGTCCGAAGACGGCTTTGAGGTCGAGAAACTGTAAGAGAACGAAAAGTTATGCATAGATTTAGTACGATAAGACAAGTGAACGCTTGGACGGAAAGTAAAGAATAGAAAGTTGGTATCGTCAGCAAAAAATGTGTTCTTTGCAATGAAATCTCTGTTTTCTACTTCCGCTCTCGTTCCAAGGGTGATTGTGAATTTTCCAAAGCGATGTTCCCAATTCGCAAAGCCACTTAATGTGGTGTTGTTGCTCGTTTTGTCGTGTGAACGCAAAGAATCGATAATGTCAAAACTCATTACGGTGCTGTCAAACAAAGTTACGTCTTTCGTTCTATAGTCATTGTTCAAATCCAAATTAAGACCGTACGTCATTTCTCCGTCTTTGCTGTAAGGTCTTGCGTAGCGTGCGTCTAAGTCGATGCCGTAATCGTTTCTGTTTGTCTTGTATTGTTTGTGTAGGTCTTGGAATAGTTCGCTTGCAGGCAGGTAATTGCGGACTTGAGTCTCGGTTGAAAAGTTAGGATCCATTCTTCCGTTGAGCGAAACGTCGAGACGGTGTCCGTTTTTGTCGAAATTCTTTCTGTAATCGGCATTCAGACGTCCCCAAGATGAGAATGCGTCGTTTGTGGTCTGCGATTCATAGAAACTTTCCAAGAAATCGTCTTTTATATCTGTTTCCAATAGAAAATCTCTTCTTGCTCTTGTTCCGAAAGCTTTTGAATTGCTCCAATTCGGATATATACTTGCCAATACTCCGAAGGTGCTTGTGGAATCTATGTCATAGTCTATGTTGAGTGAAAACCAACCTCCGAGTGAACTGTTTTCGTTTTCGCTTGTCGTCTCTTCGTGATAAACGGTGTCTTTCCCACCTTGAGCGTTGTCAGTGAAAGATGTGGCATATCCACTGCTGCTTGTAGAAGAGTTTCTTATGTCAAGGTTCGCATAAATACCTATGGAGAGTTTTTCGTTTGCCCAAACGTATGAGATATACGGGGCTACATCCAATCGAGAGTTGATTCCGCTACCGAAACTTATGAAATGGTTTTTCTTAATCTTGGTATTAGTAACAATGTTTATTACTCCGCAACCCGATGTATTGGCGTATTTTGCACTCGGATGCGTGATTACCTCGATTTTTTTCAAGGCATTGGCAGGCAGATTCTCCAAAAAGGTTTTCAAACCGTCGGCTTGGATTTTCGAAGGCTTGTCGTTGAGCCATACTTCGACGCATGAAGTTCCTTGAAGCGTGATATTGCCCTCTGCATCAACTTGTACGCCGGGTGCATTTTGCAAAGCGTCTGTCGTTGTGCCGGTTTGTATTGCCGGATCGTCTTCTACGCTGTACACAGTCTTTTCTCCTTCCATCGAGAACAAAGGTCGCTCAGCCACAATCTCAACTTCGGATAATGTTTCAGGAGAAGGCTCCAAATAAAGCGTACCCAAATCCGTTTTTCCTTTGACTTCTATATTCTTTAACAGGGTTTTGTATCCGATGAACGAAACTTTCAAGATGTAGTTCCCGTCTTTGATTTTTCTGATTGTGAATTTACCTTTTTCGTTCGCTGTTGCACCGGCAACCAATGAACTATCCGACGGATTCAAAAGCGTAATGTTGGTAAACATTGCGGCTTCTTTGGTTTGGCTGTCTTTGATTTCACCCTTTATCTGTGCATTCAATCCCAATGAAGCAAAGAACAAAACCATTAAAATCAAAATATGTCTCTTGTATGATTTCATAATATCTTATCTGTTTTTATGTTCGTGTTATCAATGTAAACCTTTATATCGTGGTTTCGTGATTTTGCAAAGGTAGTATTTTCTTTTATCATACCGTTGTGAATAGTCGAAAAAATGAAATCAAGAAAGAAAAAAATGTTTCTTGATTTCATCGAATTGTTTCTTTGTTGTATCTTTGCACATAAACACAGTGAATTATGTTAAGCAGATTATGTCTTGTTTTTTCGATGATTTTGCTTTCGTTTGCTTGCTTTTCTCAGAGTAAAGCCGACAAGGATTTTGAAAAAGCGAGAAACTATTTCATCGAAGGTAAAGATGACAGAGCCGAAGAGTTGTTGCAAAAAATAAAATCGAAGAACCCCGATTATTATCCTGCGTATCTGGCTCTCGGAGAAATGTATTTTGCAAAGGGAAACTTTGATGCGTCGAAACACAATCTGCTTTATGTCGTTCGGAATGACGAAAAGTATGATTTGAATGCTTATCGCACTTTGGCGAATATTTATGAGAGAGAAAAGAAACTTGACAGTGCGTTGGCGTGTTTGGAATCGTATTTGCGTTTTGTTGTGGACAATGAGAGAAATCGAAAAAAGATAGATGAGGTGTCGCATAAGGCGGAATGCTTGCGATATAGAAAACAAGCCATGCTTAATCCCGTCGAGTTCAATCCTCAAAACATGGGTGTGAATGTAAACAGTGAAAACGACGAATACCTTGCCACGATGACGGCTGACCAGTCTGCTTTGTTGTTTACTCGTCAAACTCCTGCCGTTTCGGGTAAAAGACCGGAGGAAGGCTTTTTCATTTCATATAAAACAGGCGAACAATGGCAGAAAGCCGAGATGTTGCCGGGCGTTCTCAACTCGGGATACAATGAAGGTGCGGCTTGTCTTTCTCCTGACGGAAGATATATCTACTTTGCAAGGTGTGGTGCTCCCGGAGGTTGGGGAAGTTGTGATATTTACAGAAGTGAGCGAAAGGGAGTTTTTTGGTCTGAGCCTGAAAACCTGGGTGCGAATGTCAATTCTGAGTCTTGGGATTCTCAACCGAGCATTGCTTCGGACGGAAGGACGCTTTTCTTTGTCTCAAACCGCAAAGGAGGTGAAGGAGAAAGCGATATTTATTATTCGTATCTTAAAGATGACGGCACATGGACAAAAGCCAAGAACTGCGGAGCAGTAATCAATACTCCGGGTAAGGAAATGTCGCCGTTCATTCACCCGTCGAATCAAATGCTTTACTTTTCTTCCGACTACCATTGCGGAATGGGTGGCTTGGATATTTTCTTCGCAAAATTGGAAAACGGGAAATTTTCCGCTCCCTCCAACATCGGCTATCCGATAAACACAGAGGCAGATGAGAGCAGCTTGATTGTAAGTCCGCAAGGCGACTATGCGATTTATGCAAGCAAGCAAAAAGATTGTCGGGGTGGCTTGGACTTGTATCGTTTCTCGCTTTACGAACAGGCTCGTCCGATTGCGGTAACATACGTCAAGGGATTGATTGTCGATTCTCAAACAAAAAAACCGGTCAATGCAAAGTTTGAGATACGCAATCTTGAAAACGGACGAATAGTTTCCTCGGGCATTTCCGACAAAGTAAACGGTGAATATTTGGTTTGCCTTCCGGTTGGTGCCGATTATGCTTTCTCTGCAACGGCTGAGGGTTATCTTTTCCATTCTGAAAGTTTCTCATTGAGCGATGCCGATGCGAGCATGCCGTATGCAAGAAACATTGATTTGGAACGAATAAACATAGGTAAAAGTCTTGTTTTGAAGAATATATTCTTTGAAACGGGCAGCAGTAAATTGTTGAAAGAATCTTTTGCAGAGTTGAATACCTTGATTGTCTTGTTGATGGAGAATCCCGGATTGAGGGTTGAAATCGGCGGACACACGGATAATGTGGGCAATGCGGAGTATAATATGACGCTTTCGCAACAAAGAGCCGATGCAGTCAAGAATTATTTGGTTGAAAAGGGAATTGCGGCAAACAGATTGGTAAGTAAGGGATATGGTTTCTCAAATCCGATTGCCGATAATGACACCGAACAAAACAGAGCAAAGAACAGAAGAACGGAAATTAAAATAATCGGTAAATGATTGAAAGAAACATAAGTCTGGAAGGCATAGAGATGCTTTCTTTTTTCGGAGTCAATGAAAGAAATCTTAATTTTCTGAGGATATTGTTTCCGGATGTTATTTTGGTTCAAAGAGGGGATTGTCTCATAATAAAGGGTGGCGAAGATGTTGTAGAGGAATTTCATTCTTTCTTTAAGAATCTTGTCAATCGTTATCAAATGGAACAAGAATTGAATGAGAATATAATCATGCAGGTCAAGAATGGGGAAGAGGGATTGAAAGAGGAGAAAGATGATGTCTTGGTTTACGGACAGAATGGTTTGAAAGTAAAAGCTCGAACGCTTAATCAGAGAAAGATGGTTGAGCAAATCGAAAAAAACGATATGCTTTTCGCTTTGGGACCTGCAGGAAGCGGTAAGACATATACGGCAGTCGCTTTGGCGGTTCGAGCATTGAAGGCAAGACAAGTAAGAAGGATTGTACTGACTCGTCCTGCTGTTGAAGCAGGTGAAAACCTTGGCTTTCTGCCTGGTGACATGAGGGAAAAGCTTGACCCATATCTTCAACCGCTTTACGATGCTCTGAGGGATATGTTGTCGTGGCAGAAATTGGAACGCTTGATTGAAGATAGAACGATAGAGATTGCTCCACTTGCTTTCATGAGAGGAAGGACTTTGGATAATGCTTTCGTGATTTTAGATGAAGCTCAAAATGCCACAATGACGCAATTGAAGATGTTTCTCACGAGAATGGGCAGGTCTACAAAGTTTATAATCACGGGAGACTGCACTCAAATCGATTTACCCAAAAATCAGCAATCTGGATTATTGCCTGTGGTAGAGCGATTGCAACATATAAAAGACATATCAGTTGTAAGGCTCGAAGCATGCGATATTGTGCGACATTCTTTGGTGTCAAAAATTGTTGAAGCTCTTGATTAAATTAAATATTCTGAAGATATGAAAAAGTGTATCCTTGTCGTTTTTTACTGTTTTTTTGTTTTGATGTTCTCTGAGCTTGTTTTTGCACAAGGAAATTTGCGATTTGAACAAAATAAAGGGCAATGGGACGATAGGGTTCTTTACATGGCAAGACTTGTAAATGGTTTTGTTTTCGTACAAAGCGATGGTCTGTTATTTTCTTATTCATCTATGCCGTCTCATCTTCATTCTGATGAGGGAAATCATCATTCCGATTCAACCTTTATGCGACATGCTTTCTTAGTTCAGCCTTTGGGAATGAACGAAAAAATACCTCAAGCGAGTGGTCTTTTGCAAGGTTATTCCAATTACTTTGTCGGTAACGATGAAAGCAAATGGCAAAGCAATGTGTTGGCTTATTCTTCTTTATCGTATAAAGATGTGTACGAGGGAATCGATTGGAAAATATATAGTTATGAGGGAGAGTTGAAGCATGAGTTTGTTTTGGACCCCGGAGCAGATGTTTCGAAAATACAACTCTTGTATGCGGGAGTACAAAACAAAGAACTACGCGAGGGAAACTTGATTCTGAAACTTTCTTTCGGCGAAGTGGTGGAGCAAAAACCTTACGCATATCAGATTATCGACGGAAAGAAAGTTGAGGTTGAAGTGGCGTTCGAATTGTTTGGAGATTCGGTAGGATATGTTGTCAGAAACTATGACAGAAACAAGGAACTTGTTATCGATCCCGCACTTATATTCTCGACCTATTCAGGTTCGTATGCAGACAATTGGGGATTCACTGCAACCTATGACGCATACGGCAATCTGTATTCGGGTTCGATTGTAAGCGGAGTGGGGTATCCGACGACTCTTGGTGCGTTTTGTGATTATTTTAGCGGGATTTGGGATTGTGCCGTAACGAAGTATTCCTCTGATGGCACGCAAATGCTTTATTCCACTTACTTTGGCGGTGATTATAGTGAGATGCCGCATAGTATGATAGTGAATGGTTATGATGAATTGGTAGTTTTTGGAACCACAGGTAGCTTTAATTTTCCTACAACAGAGGGTGCGTATCAGAGATACTTTGCTCAAGGAAGTGGAATGACGTATGACGGAACAGTTATGTTTCCTCATGGCGTTGATATTTTTGTTAGCAGTTTTACTTCAGACGGAACGCAGATGAAATCTTCAACCTACATAGGTGGTTCGCACAATGACGGTCTGAATTATAGGGAAAGATACAACTCATCTCAAATTTTGACATATGTAGGCAATGATTCGCTTTATGCAAACTATGGAGACGGGGCACGAGGTGAACTGATAACCGATGATAAGAACAATATATATGTAGGATCATCGACATTCTCAAGCGATTTCCCTACAACAGCAACTGCATTTCAAACAACACATGCAGGAGAACAAGACGGAATTGTTTTTAAGTTGGATTACACAATGGGAACTTTGCTTTTCTCTTCCTACATTGGCGGAAGCAACGACGACGCTGTGTTTAGCATAGACACCGATTCAGAATACAGACTTTACGTTACAGGAGGTACGGTTTCGAATGACTTTCCTACCACACAAGGTGCTTATAGTACCATTCACAATGGAGGAGCGGTAGATGCTTTTCTTGCTTTGGTGTCTTATGATGGAGCGAATCTATTACATTCAACTTACTTTGGTTCGCCTGCATTCGACTTATCGTATTTTGTAAGGACGGATCGATATGATAATCCGCACATTTTCGGACAGACAAAGGCAAGTGGAACAACCTTAGTGTATAATGCACAATACAATATCCCAAACAGCGGACAGTTTATTACCAAGTTTTCTCCGTTATTAGACACTATAATCTTTTCAACCGTCTTTGGAACGGGAGATAATCAAATAAACATTTCCCCAACAGGCTTTTCTGTCGATGTATGTGGAAGAATCTATGTATCGGGTTGGGGAAGAATGTTCAAGTATTTGCCGAATCTGCCTAATGTTTTCGGAACAAGAAATATGGAATTGACATCTGACGCCTATCAAACACAGACTGACGGGCAGGATTTCTACATAATGTCGCTTGCTTCCGATGCTTCGACTTTGGATTACGCCACAATGTTCGGAGAGGTCAGCTCTACGTCGAATCATGGCATTGATCACGTTGATGGAGGTACGAGTCGATTCGATAAATACGGCAATCTGTATCAAGTAGTCTGTGCAAGCTGTGGAGGAACTCAAAATTTCCCGATAGCACCCGATAGTGCGTGGAGTCAGATCAATGCTTCTTCAAATTGTAATGCGGCAGCCTTTAAGTTCAATGTGCATTCCGATTTTGCAGTTGCCGAATTCGACTTGCCGGACTTTGTTTGCCATCCCGACAGTGTGCATTTCGAAAATCTTTCTCGTGCGGATAATTATCTGTGGCTTTTTGGTGATGGCACAAGTTCAACAGAAGAAAATCCGACTCATTTTTACACACAAAGCGGATCTTATGATGTTACGCTGATTGCCTATAAAGACAATGCCTGCAAAAGTTCCGATACATTGGTTCGCAGAGTCTTTTTGTTGGATTCGCATGTCGATACTCTCGAAACAATGAGTGCTTGCTCGGGAGATATGGTTCAAATCGGTCTTGACAGCTATCCGCAAAGCCAAGTTCAGTTTCAGTGGCACCCATCTGAAGGTTTAAGCAATGCAAATGTGCCAAACCCATACGTAAACGTGAATACAGATACGGTATATCGGCTTATCATAAACACAAATCAGTGTAATGATACTCTCATTCAGCAAGTCAGTATAAAGAAACTTGAACTCTATTTTCCCGATACATTGAACTATTGCAACAATCCTTATCAACTGCCTTTGCCTTCTGTGCCTGATGATTATCTTATAAGTGCTTCGTGGAGTGAATCTTTTGCTGATAGTCTTGATATAGAGAATGGTTTTATCCAAATAGACACTTCGCTAACTGCTTGGCTGTATATAAACATACGAAGTGGCAATTGCTATGATAGAGACAGTATTTATATGATTTACAACGGCGGAACGATTCTCTTAGACGTGCATTCCACTCATTGCAACAGCGAAAGCAACGGCTATGTCGTGGTTGACGCAGATAATTTCACTGCACCGTTGTTCTACAGTTGGAGTACGGGACAAAACGGTGTGGATTTGGATTCGTTGGGTGGCTTATCGGTAGGAGAGTATTCAGTAATCGTAACCGACGCATCAGGTTGCAGTGTATCAGAATCCTTTTCTATAACTTCGCCCGACAGTCTTGCCGTTTCGTATCAGTTTACCAATAATCCATGTCAAAACACCTGCATCGCAACTATTGCACTGAGCGTTTCGGGAGGCGTTTTGCCATATCAGATTCAATGGAGTAACGGTTCGCATTCCGAAAATCTTTACCAGCTTTGCAGCGGAGAATATTCTTTTGTATTGACTGATGCCGAAGGATGTGAGGTTAGAGATACTATAACGATAAAAGATAACGATAGCTTGAGAGTTCAGTTAGATGCAACGCTGAATAACTGTCCTGAAGGTTGTGGAGCGAATATCGTTTCTTTGGCAAGTGGCGGTACACCTCCGTTTAACTATCTTTGGTCTAACGGTTCGACCGATGCAAACCTGAGTGGGTTGTGCTGCGGTGAGTACTCTTTGATTTTAACCGATGCAAACAACTGCCGAACAGAAGATACGGTTGTTGTAGGCTATGATTACGCATTCGAATACTTTGATGCACAAGCGAGTGAGACGAGAGTATTCGACGGACATGAGATTACGCTTTCAGCAACCGAAATAAACGACATGTCGTATAGCTGGACGCCTGCGGAGAATCTTAGAAATCCTTTTGCGGCAACAACAGAGGCGACAATGTATCAAACAACCACCTTTTACGTTACGGCAAGTGATGGTGTCGGATGCGAGACAAAGGACAGCGTGTTGGTGGAAGTGGATTTTGTAAATTGCGATAAGCCGAATATATACGTGCCTAACGTTTTTACACCCAACAACGACGGAAAGAACGACAAGGTTTTCGTAAGCGGAGATTGGATTGGTGAAATCACATTCGAAATATTCGATCGTTGGGGAGAGAAAGTATTTGCCACAAACGACATCGCAGAAGGCTGGGATGGCACTTACAACGGACAGCTCTGCGATGCGGCAGTTTATTTCTACAAGTTGGAAGTCAAATGTATGGGCGGAAAAACCTACATCGGCGGAGGTGATATAACATTGATAAGATAGAGATGGCTAAAAAAACGAAATACTATGTTGTTTGGAAAGGTCGAACAACGGGAATCTTCGATAATTGGGACGAATGCAAACTTTCGGTATTGGAATACGAAGGAGCAAAATACAAATCCTTCGAAAGTCGGATTGCAGCCGAAGAAGCGTATGCACGAGGCTTCGAATCGTATATCTTCAAGAAGAAAGAACAACTGCCGAAACAAACCGTGCTGACTTCGCATCTTCCGATAATCGACAGCATAGCAACGGATGCAGCATGCAGCGGTAATCCCGGAGTGATGGAATACAGAGGAGTTTACGTGAAAACAGGACAGACACTTTTTCATTACAAGCATCCGAAAGGCACAAACAACATTGGGGAATTTCTCGGCATAGTTCACGGCCTTTCGTACTTGAAACGACACGGCTATCCTCAGCCTCTGTACACCGATAGCGTGAATGCGATCAAGTGGGTGGAGCAAAAAAAATGTAAGACAAAGATGCAACCCGACGAAACGAACAAAGACCTCTTCGATTATATCGCACGAGCCGAGCGATGGTTAAGAGAAAATACCTATACCACCGAGATAATAAAGTGGGACACCGATTCGTGGGGAGAAATCCCTGCCGACTTCGGTCGAAAGTAAACAATACTAATTTGCTTCAAAGTCCAAGAAACGGCGTTTGAAGTTCTCGTCAATCGGAGCAGAGGAATTGGTTCGCTTGTCAAAGCCTGCCAAAACTGTCTTGCACGTTCCTTTCACTACGCCTTTGTCGTCGATAAGCCTTTGGTGCGTTATCATAGATTTATTCCCGAATCTGACCAATTTAGTCTCCACATAGATTTTCTCACCCTGCATTATAGGAATGAAAAAGTTAGTTTCGGTGTTCACAATCACAACAGTAATATCGCTCCAGCTCAATTGCTCACCCATAACCTTCTCAAAATAGTTTATTCTCCCCAAGTCGTAATACTGAGCCTGGAAGCTGTTGTTCACATGGTTCAATGCGTCCAAATCACTAAAGCGTATCTGTACTTCAAGTCTGAATTTGTAAACGTCGTTTTCGGGTCTTACTGCCTCGCTCATAAGATTAAATTTTTTGCAAAGATACGATAAAGCTCGCAAATAAAGTATGAGAAAGTCCATAAGTCTATAAGACAACAAGACTACATAGTAAGACAACAAGACAACAAGTCTGCAAGTCTACAAGTCCGCAAATCTTGTCGTCTTGTCGTCTCGTTGACTCGTAGTCTTCGAAACTCATAGTCTTATAGTCTCGTTGTCTTGTTGTCCTTTAACATTCTTCTTCCGAGATTTTAAGTTTTCTTAACTCGAGGATTCGCGAATTTGTCGGCAGATGTGAGTTGGCGGTCAAGGACGCGATTTGTTGGGAGTTTGGTAGAAAGTTGAAGGTTAAAGGTTTAAGGAGTTTTGTCCCGGTTTTGGACGATTTTTTACGGCGTTTCGGTGATTTCAGACGGCGTTTGAAAGTTTTCAAACGGCGTTTGGATTTTCAAAAACCCGATTTCCGACCTCCTGAACGCCTTTTCGAGGATTTCAAACGTCATTTCAGCCCAAAAACACGCGACTTAAAGAATGTTAAATTTGATGTTAAAATTCGTTAACAGTGGGGCGGTGAGCCGAGAGCAGTGAGTAGTGAGCCGAAAGTTGCTTCAAAATTCCTCAAAGCTCAAAACTCAAGGCTCAAAGCTCATTGCGTTATTCGCTAACGTTGCGGGAGTGAATTTTGTTAGTATATTCAAATTTTATATCTTTGCAAGCGGATAGTTATTCATTGATTAAAACAAATGATATGAAGACAAGAGGATTTTTAACTTTGATTGCTGTGTTTGCGGCTTTGATTGCGAATTTCGGAACGCTTTCTGCACAAGAACAAACAACATTGAAACATTTCAAGACCTTGAAAGGACATTCCTATACGCCTAATTCCGTAAGTTGGAACGCTGACGGAAGTTGTTTGGCAAGCGGTGCAAATGACGGAATCGTTATTATATGGGACGCAAAGAGCGGAGCGAAACTCAAAACCTTCGAAGGACATTTGTCTTCCGTTAAGTCGGTTTCGTGGAGTCCCAACGGAAAATATTTGGCAAGCGGTTCGTGGGATGAAACCATTATTATATGGGATTCAAACAGCGGAGAAAAACTCCAAACCTTTGAAGGTTGTTCCGATGGCGTCTATTCCGTTGCTTGGAGTGCTGACGGAAGTTGTTTGGCAAGTGGTTTGGGAAATGGAAACGTTGTTATATGGGACGTAAAGAGCGGAGAAAGACTGCAAACCTTGGAAGGACATTCCGCAGTCGTCAATTCCGTAAGTTGGAGCCCTGACGGAAGTTGTTTGGCAAGCGGTTCGTTTGACCATAATGTTATTATATGGGATTCAAAGAGCGGAGAAAGACTACAAACCTTTGAAGGACATTCCTATTGCGTAACATCTGTAAGTTGGAGTCCTGAGGGAAGAAATTTAGCAAGCAGTTCAGGCTTCTTTTACTTAGGTGAATATATTGGAGAGCTTTTTATCTGGGATGCAAACAGTGGAGAAAAACTACAAACCTTTGAAGGATATTCTTCTTGGGTTAATTCCGTAAGTTGGAGTCCAGACGGAAGAACTTTGGCAAGCGGTTCGCTTGACAATTCCGTTGTTATATGGGATGCAAAGAGCGGAGCAAAAGTCCAAACCTTGGAGGGGCATTCCGCAGTCGTTAATTCCGTAAGTTGGAGCCCCGACGGAAAAAAATTAGTAAGCAGTTCATCTGACAATAACGTTATTATCTGGAGCGTAGAGTAGGGATAGACATTCAGCAACGAACTTTGAGCAATGAGTTGTGAGCTTTGGGGATGCTGAAACCGCTCGTGGCTCATCTCTCACGGCAAAATCAATTCTTCTTCCGAGATTTTAAGTTTTTTTAACGCGAGGATTCGCGAATTTGTCGGCGAGTGAGCAATTGCCGTCAAGGATGCGATTTATCGGGAGTTTGGTAGAAAGTTGAAGGTCAAAGGTTTAAGGAATTTTGTCCTGATTTTGGACAATTTTTACGGCGTTTTGCTCTATTCAGACGGCGTCCGGAGAAATTCAAACGGCGTTTGAATTTTCAAAAACCCGATTTCCGACCTCTCGAACGCCTTTTCGGGGTTTTCAAACGTCATTTCAGCCCAAAAACACGCGACTTAAAGAATGTTAAATCTAATGTTAGAATTTCATAACGGCTCCGCGAATCTCGCGAATCTTGTTTTGTTTTTTTTTCTCGCAAAGACGCAAAGTTCGCAAACTTCTCCGCGAATCACTCGAATTTACACGTATCTTTTCTTTTTCTCGCTTCGAATTTCCGTAGTTTGTTGTCCGTTGTCCGTAGTCAAACAAGAAAGATTCGTGTCGATACGTGAGATTCGCGGAAATTCTTTTGCGTTCTTTGCGACTTTGCGAGAGATTTTTGTATCTTTGTCGCGGAGAATTATTTGCCGATTAAAAGAAAATGAAATGAGAAATACAAGATTTTTGACTTTGATTGCGATTTTTGCGACTTTGTTTGCAAACTTCGGAACGATTTTCGCTCAAAACATAAAAAACTTCAAATTTCTCAATTTATTGCCAACATATACCAATTGCGTCAGATCCGTTTGTTGGAGTCCCGACGGGAAATATTTGGCAGGAGATGGAGGAGACAATACCGTTATGATATGGGATGCAAACAGCGTAGATGAGATTAAATCCTTGAAAGGACATTCATTGAGCGTCCATTCCGTTTGTTGGAGTCCCGACGGAAGATATTTGGCAAGCGGTTCATGGGACGAAACCGTTATTATATGGGATGCAAACAGCGGGCAAAGACTCAAAACCTTGCAAGGACATTCTGAAAGCGTCCATTCCGTTTGTTGGAGTCCGGATGGAAAATATTTGGCAAGCGGTTCAGGAGACAAAACCGTTATTATATGGGATGCAAAGAGCGGTGAAAAACTCAAAACTTTGGAAGGACATTCCGATTACGTCAATTCCGTAAGTTGGAGTCCGGATGGAAAATATTTGGCAAGCGGTTCAGGAGACAAAACCCTTATTATATGGTATGCTAACAGCGGAGAAAAACTAAAAACCTTGTACGGACATTCCGATTACGTCTTATCCGTTTGTTGGAGTCCCGACGGAAATTATTTGGCAAGCGGTTCTGCGGACGAAACCATTATTATATGGAATGCAAAGAGCGGTCAATTGTTCAAAACCTTGAAAGGACATATTGGTTACGTCCAATCCGTTAGTTTTAGTCCCGATGGAAAGTATTTGGCAAGCGGTTCGGATAACTCAACCGTTATTATATGGGATACAAACAGCGGTCAGGAACTCAATTCCTTGATAAGGCATATATTTCCGGTTACTTCCGTTTGTTGGAGTCCCGACGGAAGATATTTGGCAAGCGGTTCACTTGACGAAACCGTTGTTATCTGGGGTGCAGACTAAGTCCTATATATATAAGGTAAAGAGAAACGAGCGTCCGACCTGCTTTTGCATTTGCGAACGCTCGTTTTGTTTTTGTGAAAAGACGATTGACGAAAATATAAAGACAACAAGACAACGAGACTACAAGTCCACAAGTATGCAAATCTTGTTGTCTCGTTGTCTTGTTGACTTGTTGTCCTTTGAAATCAGCCTTCGCGTTCTTCGCGTCTTTGCGAGAGAAAAGCCCAAAGCTCATTGCTCACAGCCCAAAGCCCACATCTCACCACTCAAAGCTCAAACAAAAACCTCCGCGGCTCTTTTTTATACATTTTGTCGGTATTCCGAATTTTCGTATCTTTGCAGTCCGTTTTTCGAAAGGCGGATTGTGTAACGTAAAGAAAAGATTGAATTGGAGACAATTGCGTTTGAGGATTATGTTTTGTCGTCCGGGCGTCCTTATCTGACGGTCGGGATGTTTGACGGGGTGCATTGCGGACATCGTTCGCTCTTGCAAGAGCTTGTCGGCAAGGCTCATTCGCACGGCTCTAAGGCTGTGGTTGTCAGCTTTACGTCTCATCCCCGCCAAGTGCTGAATGCAACCGACGGAGGCTTTGCTCTCTTGCAGGATTGCACGCATCGACAAAACGAAATCGCTTCCTGCGGTGTGGATTGTTTGTTGTGGCTCGATTTCACGGCGGAATTGGCATCCATGGAGGCGTCCGAATTTTTGGATATGCTGATTGCGAAAGTCAATCCCTGCCAAGTGCTTGTCGGATACGATAACCGCTTCGGTAGAAAAGGCAGCAGAGAATTTGAAGACATAATTGCAGAGGGACGATACAAGGATGTGGTGGTCAAAAGGAGCGAAACAAAAGTCTTATGCGAGGGTGTGGAGGTCAGCTCCACGCAGATAAGAAAAGCACTCGGCGATGGAAATGTCTCGCTTGCCGCAAAGATGTTGTCAAAGCCTTATTCGCTTTCGGGAATCGTTGAAAGCGGAAGACAAATCGGCAGACGCATAGGTTTTCCGACTGCGAATGTGAGGGTTGAATCGGGCTTTCTGCTTCCTAAAGACGGGGTGTATGCGGTTAAGGTCTCGATTGACGGAAGAGTTTTCGGCGGTGTATTGAATTTAGGTCATAAACCGACAATCGATAAGCAGGAGCGGACAATCGAAGTGCACGTGTTCGATTTTTCGGAGCAGATATACGATAAATCGATAGAAATTGCGTTTATCGAATACTTACGCTCGCAACAGAGGTTTGAGAGTTTGGATGATTTGAAAGCACAGATAGAAAAAGATTGCGAAGATGCGAAACTTAAAATCGGGCTTTTGTAGCATTTGTCTGCTGATTGCGTGTTGTGTTTCGTGCGTTGCGATGTCTCAAAGGTGTTTCAAGTCGATTGAAGAGGCAAGACAATCCGGCGAATGTGTGGAGTGCTTGGATTTGTCGAGGAATCGTTTGGAGAGTCTGCCGAGTGAGTTATTTGAATTTAAGGATTTGAAGCGTTTGATTTTGTCTCGCAATCGTTTGAGCGGGGGATTGGATTCGTTGGCTTTGCTTCCGAAGTTGCGATACTTGGATTTGTCGTCCAATTATATTGAATCGCTACCCGAAAGCCTTGCCTTTTCATCGCTCGACAGCTTGATAATGTGGGACAATCCTTGTTATGGTTTCGCAGACTGCTTTTCTCGATTGGATTTGCGGTATTTGGATTTGCGGGCTATTCAGATGAATAGAGCCGAACAAAAGAAAATAAAGGCTATGTTCCCGAATGCGAGAATCAGAATGGACCATCCGTGCAATTGCGGGGCGAGGCGTGAGTAGAATTGATTGAATGAATTTTTTGTGACAGAGAGAAAGAAATATGAAGATAGCGATTTTTCAAGCAGATACAAAGGACAATCAGATAGATGCAAACTTGGCAAGGTATAGAACCATGCTTGAGGGTTTGGAAAAGGATACAGAGTTGTTGGTAATGCCCGAAATGTTTTCAGGAGGCTTTACTATGGATAAGGAATTTGCCGAAACGATGGACGGAAAGGGCATTGCGTTTATGAAAGAGATTGCTCGAGAAAAACATATTGCCGTTTCGGGAAGTTTATTCATCAAAGACGGCGACGCATATGTGAACAGACATTTTTTTGTTACCGAAAACGATATCAAATACTACGACAAAGCTCATTTGTTCTGCCTTTCGAAAGAGCCGGAGGTCATTTCCCCGGGTTCGGAACAAATGATAGTCGAATATAACGGCTGGAAAATAAAACTGATCACTTGTTACGATATCCGTTTCCCTATGTGGACAAGAAATACTTTTGAAAACGGAGAGTTCGGATACGATTTGCTGCTTTGCGTTGCAAGTTGGACGGATTTAAGAATAAGTCATTGGGATATACTTCTTGAAGCAAGAGCGATAGAAAACCAAGCCTATGTCGTGGGAGTTAATCGCAGTGGAGTAGATAAAGATGGCAATAATTACCAAGGGCATTCTGTTGTAAGGGATTTCAAAGGTAAGGTGTTGGTTGTGGCAGATGAAGATGCCGAACAGATATGTTACACTACTATAGACAAGGAACGTTTGTACGAATTCAGAAATAAATTCCCCGTTGCAAAGGATTGGGACCACGGAATAAGGTTTTAGTCGAACGAAACAAGGAACTATCGGAGTGAATTCGTGTTTTACAACGACCAATCGCAGAATCAATTATATGAGAATATGAATACCATAGTTCGATTCTTAAAAGGTTTTTCGTATATTTGCACTACGTTATGGAGGATAGTATAAAATCAAATCGACCTGCGAGAGCAAGAATGACTTATGAGCAGGCATTCAGTTTGAATGGCAATATGCCGCCACAGATTACCGATGTGGAAGAATCTGTGCTTGGAGCATTGATATTGGATCAAGATGCGTTGAGTAATTCCATTGACATAGTTAAACCGGAATACTTTTACAAGGAAGAGCATGTTGCGATTTTCAGAGCCATAAGCTCACTTTTTGCCGAGGGAAAGCCGGTTGATTTGCTTACTGTTTCGGAACGGTTGAAGAAAAATGGAAGTCTTGACTTTGTTGGTGGAACTTACAAACTTGTATCTTTAACTGAACGAATCACTTCTGCCGCTCACATAGAGTATCACGTGCGTTTGCTTTCCGAGAAGTTTATTCAAAGAGAATTGATTCGGGTTTCGACCGAGACTTTGCGTGATGCTTACGATGAAACCAAAGATGTATTGGGTTTGTTGGATAAAACGGAAACCAAATTCTTGGAAATAAACGATAGTAATTTCAATTCCGATATTCTTGGAATGGACGTTCTGGTTCGTAATACCATAAATGAAATAGAAAAATCGCAGATATCGTCCGAAGATTCCACTGGTATGCTGACGGGATTCAGGGATTTGGATAACAAAATCGGCGGATTTCAACGCGGAACTCTTATAATTCTTGCAGCACGTCCGGCAATGGGTAAAACGGCTTTTGCTCTTACGATGGCAAGAAACATGGCTGTTGATTTTCATAAGCCTGTCGCTGTTTTCTCTCTTGAGATGACTGCAAGCGAACTTACAAGCAGATTGATATCTGCCGAAGCCAGTATAAACGGTCGAAGATTTAAGGCTAAGGGAAAGCTGGAAGAGTGGGAGAAAACAATGATCAGAGAAAAAACTCAGCCGTTAATCCAAGCTCCAATCTACATTGATGACAATCCTAATCTGACAATATTCGAATTGCGTGCCAAGTGCCGAAGGTTAAAGCAAAAATACGATATACAGATGATATATATAGATTATCTGCAGTTGATGCACGGAGGTGATAGCGTGAAAGGGGGAAATCGTGAGCAGGAAATATCGTACATATCTCGTCAATTGAAGGCTTTATCAAAAGAATTGGGGATTCCGGTTCTTGCTTTGTCGCAATTGTCTCGTGCAGTGGAAACAAGAGGTGGTACAAAGAAACCGGTGCTTAGCGATTTGAGAGAATCGGGTGCAATAGAGCAAGATGCGGATATTGTAATGTTTATTTACAGACCTAATTATTACGGAGAGGATGTTGACGAAAAGGCTGCTGATATCATAATTGCAAAGCATCGTGCAGGAGAAGTGGGAGAGGTCCGCTTGAATTTCATCAGCCAATTTGTGAAATTTGAAAACAGAATGAGCGATGGAATGGCTCCTGTAACACAACATCTTATCGATTCCAAGATAAATGCGGAGACAGAAGGTTTTTATGATAACAATACAATGCAACCTGATGAAGATAATGCGTTCTGATAAATCCTTTCTTTATTCTGTTTTTTTCTTTCTTTGTTTTATATTTTCCTTTCTTCGTTTGGATGCAGCCTATTTGGTCATTCCGATGGACGAGACTCAGAAGAATCATCTTAAAGCCTACGGTATAGCGTACAAGGCTTTGGAAGAGGAGTATGAAGTCGATTGGATGTTGAATTATTTGGGAGGAGCGTTCGCTGTGAGGGCGAGTGAAGAAATTGAAAATTTGTGTCGTTTGAGAGGAGTGAGTTATTATTTTGTCAGCGACGGACAATATGACGGCATAATCGAATCCATAGCCGTTCCGGAGGTGAATCAAGATGTTGTAAAGCTGCAAAAGGCTCCCAAGATAGCTGTTTACTCCCCTAAAAACAAATTGCCGTGGGACGATGCGGTAACCCTTGTGCTTACTTATGCGGAAATACCTTACGATGTGGTGTATGATGAGGAAGTTTTGGGCGATGTGTTGCCTCTTTACGATTGGTTGCATCTGCATCATGAAGATTTTACAGGACAGTTTGGTAAATTCTGGTCATCTTATCGTAATCAGCAGTGGTATATCGATGATGTGAGAATGCAAAATGAGACTGCAAAGAAATTAGGCTATGAAAAGGTTTCTCAATTGAAGCTTGCAGTAGTAAGGAAAATAAGAGATTTTGTTTTGGGTGGGGGATTTATGTTTGCCATGTGCTCAGCCCCTGATTCGTTTGACATAGCCCTTGCAGCCGATGGCGTAGATATTTGTGCGGAAATGTTTGACGGCGATCCGATTGACCCAAATGCTCAATCAAAACTTGATTATTCGAAGTGTTTTGCTTTCAAAGATTTTCATATAGTAACGGATCCTAATGTTTATGAGGTGTCTGACATAGATGTACCTACGAGTCGTTCAAGACGATTCAATGAAAAGAACGACTTTTTCGTATTATTCGATTTTTCTGCAAAGTGGGATTGGATTCCTACAATGCTTACGCAAAATCATAGCAAAGTCATACACGGCTTTATGGGGCAAAGCACGGCTTTTATGAAGAAATATCTTAAGTCGGAGGTGATTGTGCTTGGCGAAAACAAGTCTGCGGAAGAGGTAAGGTACATTCATGGCACCTATGGCAAGGGAACGTGGTCCTTTCTCGGAGGACACGACCCCGAAGACTACAGTCATTACATCGGAGACCCGGTTACAGATTTGGATTTGCACCCAAATTCATGCGGATACAGACTTATATTGAACAATATTTTGTTTCCTGCCGCTAAAAAAGAAAAGCGAAAAACCTGATCATGTTTTGTGAAAATAGGCATAAACTTTGGCGGCTTTGCTTTTGCCGATGCAATCTGTCAAATCTTCAAGGGAAGTTTCTGAAATTTGCTTTACGCTTTTGAAACGCAAAAGAAGGTTTTGTGCCGTCGTGGTTCCGATTCCGTCAATTTCGCAAAGCTCTGTTTTGAATGTTCCTTTTGAACGTTTGTTTCTGTGAAAGGTTATACCGAATCTGTGAGCTTCGTCTCTTATATGTTGGATTACTTTTAGCGAATTGGAACGTTTATCGATGCAAAGCGGATATTGTTCGCCCGGAAAGTAAATTTCTTCCAATCGTTCTGCAATGCTGATTATCGGAATCTTACCCATTAAATCCAAAGCAGTGAGACTCTCGATTGCAGCAGACAATTGACCTTTTGCTCCGTCGATAATAATCAAATCGGGTAGAGGTTTGCCTTCTGCTTTCAGCCTTCCATAGCGTCGGAATACGATTTCACGCATCGAAGCAAAGTCATCGGGTCCTTCAACCGTTTTTATGTTGAAATGTTTGTATTCTCTGTTTGATGGTTTTCCGTTTCTGAATACTACACAACTTGCAACGGGGAATTCTCCTTGTATGTTTGAATTGTCGAAACACTCCATGTGATAAGGCGGTTTGGGTAGTTGAAGATCCTTTTGCATTTGTTCGACAATGCGATTGCTCCATCTGTCCGGATCGAGTACGCTTTCCTTTTTTATTTTGTCGCTTTTGGCAAACATGGCATTGCGATGGCATAAATCCAAAAGTTCTTTTCTGTTGCCGGATTGAGGAATGCTTTGCTTCGTATATTCTTCCGGCAGATCCAATGAATGAGGAACTATGATCTCTTTTGAATTCCAAGATAGGTTTTCACGGGTTTGTATGATTGCTTGTGTGAAAAGTTCTTCCGGAGTCTCGTTTAGTTTGCAATCAACCTTGGTTGAAATAGAGCCGATTATACATCCGCCGACCACTTTCATTGCATTTATGATAATGTTTTGCTCAAGCGATACATAGTCATAAACTTCTACATCGAGCATTGTGTCAGATATGATGATGCTTTTTGAAGTGTATGTTTCCAATAGGGCGATACGTTGCTTTATTTGTTCGGCTTGTTCGAATTTTAGTTCTTGTGCAAATGATGTCATTTGATTTCTTAACTCTCGTTTCACCCATGCAAAATCGCCTCTCAGAATTTTCTTTATTTTGTTTATTGTTTCGCCATACTCTTCTTTGCTTATGAACGCTTCACATGGAGCATCGCACAATTTTATTTGATAATTCAAACAAGCTTTATGCTTACCTAAGGCAACGCTTCTTTCGTTCATCGTTTGTGAACATGTGCGATAACGAAATAATTTGCGAATCAGATCTGTTATTTCCTTAAGTTGGCGTCCTTTTGGGTAAGGTCCGAAGTACAGAGAGCCGTCTTTATTGCGATGTCTTGTAGTAAAAACACGAGGAAAGTCCTCATTGGAAACACAGATCCAAGGATAGCTCTTGTCATCTTTCAAAAGAACGTTATATTTAGGCTTAAACTTCTTTATGAGATTACATTCCAACAAGAGGGCTTCGGTTTCGTTGTTTACGACCACAAGTTTTATGTCGGCAATCTTTCGAACCAACACTCGTGTTTTTGCACTGTGATTTGCATCTGTGCGAAAATAAGAACTTACTCTGTTTTTTAGATTTTTTGCTTTGCCGACATAAATGACGGTTCCCTCCTTGTCGAGATATTGATATACGCCGGCAGAAGAGGGAAGCGTCTTTAGAATTGTCTCTATGTGAGAACGAAACGGATTGGACGAGAAATCGTCAATCATGTTTTTTATTCTTTATCTTTTATTTCCAAATCTGATTTTACGACTTTCAAACCGAGTTCCATCAAACCAATGGTTTCATACTTGTTTCCCATGTTTACCAATTCCACTGTATAGGAACCTTCCTCAGGAAACGAAATATATCTTTTGCAAACTTCATCTATGTCAATCAAATCACCGAGAGCATCACCTGCCCATTGTTTTCCGTTTCTGTCTTTCAAAGCAATGGTATGTACACTCTCCCTTGTGATTCCTGAAGGTGAAGTGATGAGTATCTTGAATTTGATTTCATCGACATTGATAAAAGGTGTGTGTCTTACCATCACGTGAATGTCGTAACTGTCTTTTGTGTCTTTGATTTCGATGTTGTCAAACATCACGCTTTTTCCTTTTTCTATTCGTTCCCATTTATATCCGGGCAATTCCTTGTATTGTTTGTAAATATCTCCATTGCCACAAGAAGAAATCAGAATGGGAAAAGAAAAAAACAGAATCAGAATTAAAAATTTTGTTTTCATGATCGATTATAACTCTTTCAAAGCATTGGAAACATTGTTTTCGATTCTTTCGATAATATTTGTTGAGTCACCTCTTTCAAACTTTTCTCCCGTGATTTGTTCGTACAATTCCATGTAACGTTCCGAGATACTGTTTACGATTTCTTCAGTCATTTCCGGAACGGTTTGACCTTCCTTTCCTTGGAATCCGTTTTCCATCAGCCACTCTCTTACAAACTCTTTTGACAATTGCCTTTGCTTTTCACCCTTTCTTTGTCTTTCTTCATAGCCTTCTGCATAGAAATAACGAGAAGAGTCAGGGGTGTGAATCTCATCAATCAAGATGATTTCGTTTCCGATTTTTCCGAATTCGTATTTTGTATCCACCAAAATCAATCCACGTTTTGCAGCAATTTCACTGCCTCTGGCAAACAACGCAAGGGCGTATCGTTCTAACAAAGCATAATCTTCTTTGGACACAATGCCCTGTGCAATAGCCTCTTCCTTAGATATGTTTTCGTCGTGCCCTTCATCAGCTTTTGTTGTCGGCGTAATGATTGGAGTAGGAAACTTATCGTTTTCTTTCATTCCTTCAGGCAATTTTACGCCACAAAGTTCTCTTGCTCCGGATTGGTAATCTCTCCATGCACTTCCTGCAAGATAACCTCTTACAATCACTTCCAATTTCAATGGTTCGCACTTTCTGCCCAACGTAACCATGGGATCGGGAGTCGAAATCTTCCAATTGGGAACTATATCCGCAGTTGCATCCAAAAATTTCGCAGCAATGGTATTCAAAATCTGTCCTTTGAAAGGAATGCCTTTTGGTAATACGACATCAAAAGCTGAAATTCTGTCGCTGACAACCATAACCAATGTTTTGTCTGCAATGTTGTAAACATCTCTTACTTTACCTACGTATAGGCTTTTTTGATTTTCAAAATTGAAGTTTGTACTTGTAATTGCTTCCATATGATTCATAAACTTAAACCTTGCAAAGGTAATATATTTATCGGAATTCGAGAATTTGAATCTGCTATTTTTTGGAAAGAGTGATGAAATAGGATTATTTATTGTAATTTTGCAATGAATTTAACAAAACAAAAAAACTATGAATGTAAAGAAAATAATAGACGATTTCAAAGCCTTTGCGATTAAAGGCAACATGATTGACATGGCAGTCGGTATTATAATCGGCGGTGCATTCGGAAAAATTATCACATCTTTGGTAAACGACGTGATAATGCCACCTTTGGGATTCTTGATTGGTGGAGTAAATTTCACAGACTTGAAAATAACGCTCAAAGAAGCAGTTGTAGAGGCAGGAAACGTTGTTACGCCTGAAGTTACCCTGAATTACGGAAACTTTTTGCAAGTCGTGTTCGATTTTTTAATTGTTGCATTTGCAATATTCTGCTTTGTGCGTTTATTAGCTAAGCTACAAAAGAAAAAAGAAGAAGCTCCGGCACCGGCTCCTGCCGCTCCAAGTAAGGAAGAACAGCTTTTGACCGAGATAAGAGACTTGTTGAAGGAGAGAAACGAGAAATAAATCCAAACGTTTAAGAAGACGTTTTGATAACTCTTTGATTGGTTTTCCTAACTCTTTGTTTTGTTTGAACGAAACAAAGAGTTGTTTTTTTAGAATCAAGAAAGAATTTAGCTAATCTAAAAACTTAATAATCTGTCTGTTGCAAGTAGTGTTAGAAATCCGAGAAGCAGTGCGTAGGTAGCTTGTTTTTGAAATCCGTGAGCATGAGTTTCGGGAATCATTTCGTCGCTTACCACATACAGCATCGCACCTCCTGCAAACGAAAGCATCAAAGGAAGAAGTGTTTCCGAAATTCCTCCTGCAAAATAGCCGATCAATACTCCGACAATCTCTAAAAGACCGATGGCAAGAGCGATGAAAAAAGTACGTATTCTGCTTACACCGGCAAGAAGCAAAGGAGAAATGATCACCATTCCCTCCGGAATATTCTGAAGCGAAATTCCAAGGGTTATACTCCAAGCATTACCGATGTCAGTGCTGTTAAATCCGACTCCTGCTGCCATTCCCTCGGGCAGTTTGTGGATTGCAATCGCCAAAACGAACAACATGATGTTGTTAAGTTTTGAATTGTTGCGATGTTGTTCCTTATCCAGACCCGTTATATTGTGAAGGTGTGGCGTAATTTTGTCTAAAATATTCAGAAACAAAGCTCCGATGATAACCCCTGCAAAAACCAAAATCAAGCCTTTTGATGATACCGATTCGGTTGCAGGAACAATCAATCCCAATATAGCGGCTGCCAACATTATTCCCGCACAATAACCCAATATAATGTCATTCCATTTGTGTGAAACCTTTTTTATGAAAAATCCTATGAGAGATCCCAAAATCGTTGCACCACATAATCCGGCTGCACTTATTAAAACGTTTTCTAACATATCATTTTGATTTTTTGCAAAAGTACATAGTTTTTTTTGAATTTGATGTTGAAAAAACGAAATCAAAATTAGTTTTGTTTGAAAGAAAAGAACTATCTTTGTAGCTTGAAAAAACAATAACTACGATGAGCGAAGAAATAAAGCAAGGTGAATATACAGCTGCCAATATTAGCGTTTTGGAAGGCTTAGAAGCGGTTAGAAAACGTCCTGCTATGTATATAGGCGACGTAAACGTGAGAGGATTGCATCATTTGGTCTATGAAGTTGTCGACAATTCAATAGATGAGGCATTGGCAGGCTATTGTAATAATATAGATGTAAGTATTCTTGAAGGCAATTCAATAAGAGTTGAAGATAACGGAAGAGGTATTCCTGTGGATATCCACCCTAAGGAAAAGAAATCTGCATTGGAAGTCGTTATGACTGTGTTGCACGCCGGCGGAAAGTTCGATAAAGGTTCTTATAAGGTGTCTGGTGGTTTGCACGGTGTGGGTGTAAGTTGTGTAAATGCCTTATCAAAACATACAAAGGTTACTGTATATAAAAATGGTAAAGTTTACGAACAAGAATACGTTAAGGGACACCCTCAATATGAAGTAAGACAAATCGGAGAAACCGATAAACAAGGTACGATTGTTGAATTCACTCCTGACGATGAAATATTCACCGTTACGGAATATAATTATGATACTTTGTGTTCTCGTTTGAGAGAATTGGCTTACTTGAATAAAGGTATAAAATTGAAAATTACTGATAGAAGAACCAAAAACGAACAAGGTGAATTCTTGTCAGAGGAGTTTTATTCCGAGAACGGATTAAAGGATTTCATAGCTTACCTTGATGGAGCAAGAGAACACTTGATTCCTGAGGCAATCTACGTTGAGGGAGAGAAGCAAGGAATTCCTATAGAGATAGCTATGCAATATAATACAGGCTTTACGGAAAATCTTCACTCATATGTGAACAATATAAACACGCATGAAGGCGGTACTCACTTGACCGGATTCCGTATGGGTATGACAAGAACTTTGAAAAACTATGCTCAGAAAGAAGGAATGTTAGATAAGCTGAAATTCGATATTGCAGGAGATGACTTCCGTGAAGGATTGACTGCAGTGATTTCAGTAAAGGTTCAAGAGCCTCAGTTTGAGGGACAGACCAAAACAAAATTAGGTAATAGCGAAGTTTCACCTGCCGTGTCGGCTGCTGTTTCCGAAATATTGACTAATTACCTTGAAGAACACCCTAAGGAAGCCAAGCAAATAGTTGATAAAGTCATTCTTGCAGCTACTGCACGTCATGCCGCACGTAAGGCAAGGGATTTGGTGCAAAGACAAACTATTTTGGGCGTTGCAGGATTGCCGGGAAAATTAGCTGATTGTTCGAGCAATGATCCTTCGATATGCGAGTTGTTTCTTGTCGAAGGAGATTCCGCAGGTGGCACAGCAAAGCAGGGAAGAGACAGAGAACATCAGGCGATTTTGCCTTTGAGAGGTAAGATTCTGAATGTAGAAAAAGCAATGCAACATAGAGTTTTGGATTCTGCCGAAATAAAAAACATATATACAGCATTGGGAGTATCGATCGGAACAGCTGAGGATTCGAAAGCTCTTAATATGGAAAAGCTACGTTATCATAAGGTGATAATCATGACAGATGCCGACGTCGATGGAGCACATATTGCAACTCTTATTTTGACTTTCTTCTTCAGATATATGAGAGAACTTATCGAAGGCGGACATGTGTACATTGCAACGCCACCTCTATACAGAGTATCACAAGGAACGGGCAAGAATGGAGTGTATTGTTGGACTGAAGAGGAGAGAGCGAGGGCCACAGCAGAGATTACGGCTAAGAATGGCAAGGTTGAAGTTCAGAGATACAAAGGTTTGGGAGAGATGAGCGAGGAACAATTGTGGACAACGACGATGGACCCGGCTAATCGCATATTACGACAAGTTACAATTGAAAATGCGTCCGAAGCAGACAGGGTTTTCTCAATGCTTATGGGCGATGACGTTCCGCCGAGAAGGGAATTCATAGAAAGCAATGCAACTTATGCGAATATAGATGCGTAATTGAAATAATAGAAACAAAGAATGCTCCAAGATTATTCAAAGAGCATTCTTTTTTTTCTTTGTTTTCGCTGATTTTTTTCTTCGTTTTTTCAAAATAATTCTTTGTTTTATTAGATTCTTTCTTTGTTTTATTGCAACAATTCTTTGTTTTAGAGAATCGGAACTTGGGTTACGAATTTTTTTGTCATTAAAGAAAAATGTTATACCTTTGCGAGTTGAAAACCAAAACAAAAAGGAACAATGAAAAAGTTAGTTTTAATTATCACGTCAGTGATATTATTCGCAGCCTGCGAAACAAATCATTCTTGTGAATGTAAGTATGATTATTGGGGAATTACAGGAGAACTTATAAATGGTGACTCTTACACTTTTAAATCTGGAGAAACTCCTTGTGAATATTTTGATGGAAAAGATGTTCATGAAGAACTTCGTATTATTGATCATGCAGGAAATAAATATTACGAATGTAAAGAAGTTGATTAAAAATATCGGAGATAATTAACTCAAAGAAAAACGCTCGTAAGTCTTGGTTTTATTCAGACACACGGGCGTTTTGTTTTTATTTTTCTTTGAATTGCTAAATTATTATTAGAATTGAGGATTTTGTAAGTAAGAATTGAGGATTTTGTTTGGTGGAATTGAGGATTTTGTATATATTTGCAGTGTCAAAATCAAAGAATTATGTATAAAAGGCGACAATTTGATGAATTAAAATCTCGCATTGAGGAAGAGAGGAATAAGATTCAAGTTATTTCGGGTCCTCGTCAGGTGGGAAAATCTACATTAGTAAAGCAAGTTTTGAAAGAAATATCAATTGATTTCACCCTTATTTCTGCCGATAATGTAGAAAAAAATAATGTTTATTGGATAAATGAGGTTTGGGAAACTGCTCGTCAAAGAATGAAGTTAAAGAAAACAAGTGAATATTTATTGGTTATTGATGAGGTTCATAAGGTTAATAATTGGAGTGAGGCTGTAAAAAAAGAGTGGGACGCTGATACGTTTAACGATCTTAATATAAAAGTCGTTCTTCTTGGCTCTTCACGTTTGTTGATTAAAGATGGGCTGACTGAATCTTTGGCAGGGCGTTATGAATTGATTCATATGTCTCATTGGAGTTTTAAGGAAATGAATGAGGCTTTTGGAATAGATTTAGAACACTATATTTTCTTTGGTGGTTATCCTGGTGGGGTGAATTTTATCAAAAACGAGACTCGTTGGCGTAAGTATATAAAGGATGGTATTATTGCTCCTGCAATTGTTTACGATATTTTGAAGACAAAACAAGTTTATAAACCGGAGTTAATGAAACAATTGTTTGAATTAGGTTGCACTTACTCAGGGGAAGAGATTGCTTTGACAAAGTTGTTAGGTCAATTGCAAGATGCAGGTAATATTACAACTTTAGCAAATTACCTTTCTACTCTTAATGAGTCTCATTTATTGTGTGGATTGCAAAAATATGCTAACGATAATGCTCGTAAGTATAATTCTGTGCCTAAAATGTTGGTTTATAACACTGCTTTGTTGTCCTCTCTTTATGGTTTGAGTTATTCACAAGTGTTTACAAATCCTAAAATGTGGGGACGATGGGTGGAAAGTGCCGTTGGGGCTCATTTGCTTAATATGGCAGATGAGTTAGATTATAAGATTTATTATTGGAGAGAAAGAAACGAAGAAGTGGATTTTGTTTTAGAATATAATCGTCAGTGTATTGCAATAGAGGTTAAAAGTGGTAGAAGAATAACTAATACAGGTGTAAGTGTGTTTAAAGAAAAGTATAATCCTATTCACTCATTTATAGTTGGCAGTGGTGGAATTCCGTTGGAAGAGTTTTTGTCTTCTGATTTAAAATACTTGTTTGAGTGAGTTATTTCTTTGTTTCAGAAAAATAATACTTGATTTCAGAAAATTCTTTCTTGATTTTGTTTTTCTTTTTCTTTGAATTATTATCAATAAAATCATTATTTTTGCAATATGGGACAAGATATTGAAATTTTCAAACTTAACAATACTAATGATATTTTCAAAGATGTAGAAAGTATTGTTGAACAAGCACGTGGTTATGCTTACAATGCTGTAAACATTGCTATGGTGCAACGAAATTGGTTGTTAGGAAAACGTATTGCAGAAGAAGAATTGCAAGGAGAAGATAGGGCTATATACGGCAAAGAAGTTGTAAAACACCTTTCTATACACTTAACAAATATTTATGGCAAAGGATTTACGCAAAGTAATCTTTATCAGTTTGTTCAGTTCTATAAATTCTTTCCAGAGATTTACCACACAGTGTGTGTAAAATCTCAAATACTTTCATGGTCTCATTATAGAACCCTACTCAGAGTAACGGATAAAGAAGCACGAGATTGGTATTTACAAGAGGCAATCAACGAAATGTGGTCTGTAAGAACGCTTGACAGAAATATTGCTTCTCAATATTATTATCGTTTGCTACAATCACAGAATAAAAAGATAGTAAAGGAGGAAATGAATCAAATAACTACTCCTTTTCAACAAGATAAATTAGAATTTATTAAAAATCCTATTGTTGCAGAGTTTTTAGGTTTAGCACCAAATGCTGACTTTTCTGAAACGGAACTTGAATCCTCTATTATTACTCATATACAAAAATTTGTAATGGAGTTAGGTAAAGGTTATGCTTTTGTTGCTCGACAACAGCATATCAAAACAGATATGGGAGATTACTTTATTGACTTGGTATTTTACAACTATATACTTAAATGTTTCTTGTTGATAGATCTTAAAACATCAAGAATTACTCATCAAGATGTTGGACAAATGGATATGTATGTAAGAATGTATGATGATTTAAAGCGTACACAAGGAGATAATCCTACGATAGGACTTATTCTTTGTTCGGAAACAAGTGAGGATATGGCACGTTATTCAGTTCTACACGACAATGAGCGTTTGTTTCAAGCAAGATATTTAACCTATTTACCAACTATAGAACAACTAAAAGAAGAAATAGAATTGCAAAAAGAGATTTTCAGGCAACAACACGAAGACAATAAATAATTAACTCAAAGAAAAACGCTCGTAAGTCTTGGTTTTATTCAGACAAACGAGCGTTTTGTTTTTCTCTTTCTTTGTTTTAATTTTTCAATTCTTTGTTTTAGAAAGTTAAACTCAAAGATAAGCCGATTTTATTGTCGTAAACAAATGGTGCGATGCCTCCATTGAAGGATAAGTCTTTGTTGTTGCGTTTATTTAAGCATTGTTTTATTTTGTCAAATGCCCAAAAAGAAAGTCTTGATGCAAGTATTCCTACGCCGGCTCCACATACTACGTCCGAAAACCAATGACGATTGTTGTACATACGAAGAAAGCCTACTGTTGTTGCACAAGCGTAGGCGGCAATTCCATAGATTGGCGAGGTATCTTTGTATGCCATATAAACCAAATCTGCTCCGACAAAAGAGAATGCAGTATGCCCCGAAGGGAATGAGTTGTTTGCCGAGCCGTCCGGGCGTTCTATTCCCGTAAGTTGTTTGGTTGTTAGAACCGTTGCACCGACTAATGTGTATGCAGCGGCACCTATGCAAAGTCTATCAACGAATTTGTAATCTGTCTCTACGCCTAAGGTTCCTAATCCTGCAAATGCAAAGGTTGGAAGATATTGAATGTAGTCATCAATCTTGCATTTGTTTTGATTAAACGAAGAAAAACCTTCTCTTATGCTAAGGTCAAAATCATCTAAGGCGGGAACGAATTGAGCAAGTACACCGTATGAAATCAGTGTTGTTGGAATTATGTATTCGGCTTGAGCTTTTGCTTTTTTGCATGGGCTAATCACCAAGATTAATGCTAATATCAATAAGGTGTACTTGCTTTTCATATTATCACTGTTTTGAAATTTATAGACTTAACGGCTTAATGTTTTTGTGCATATAAGAAGTAAGTTCGTCGATTGAGATTCTGATTTGTTCCATTGAGTCTCTCTCTCTGACGGTTACTGTATTGTCTTCAAGCGTTTGAGTATCGACAGTTATACAATAAGGAGTTCCGATAGCATCTTGGCGTCGGTATCTTTTGCCTATTGCATCTTTCTCATCGTATTGAACTCTGAAATCTTGCTTTAGCATATCCATTATCTCGCGAGCTTTTTCCGGCATACCGTCTTTTTTTACCAATGGAAGCACAGCTGCTTTGAATGGAGCCAATATGCGAGGCAGTTTCATAACTACTCGTTGTGAACCATCAGAAAGTTCTTCCTCTGTGTAGGCATAAGAGAATACGGCAAGGAATGTACGATCCAATCCGATAGATGTTTCGATTACATAAGGTACATAGCTTTCGTTCAATTCCGAATCGAAGTATTGGAGTTTCTTGCCTGAAAACTCTTGGTGGCGTTTCAAGTCAAAGTCTGTTCTTGAGTGGATTCCTTCCAATTCTTTGAAGCCAAATGGGAAGTTAAACTCGATATCTGTTGCTGCATTGGCGTAGTGAGCAAGCTTTTCGTGATCATGATAACGGTAATTCTCACTTGGTATTCCCAAAGCAAGGTGCCATTTCAATCGAGTCTCTTTCCAATATTCAAACCATTTGAGTTCTTCTCCCGGACGCACGAAAAATTGCATTTCCATTTGTTCAAATTCTCTCATTCTGAAGATAAATTGACGTGCAACAATCTCGTTACGGAATGCTTTACCGATTTGTGCAATTCCAAACGGTATTTTCATTCTACCGGTTTTTTGAACATTCAGATAGTTTACGAAAATACCTTGTGCGGTTTCAGGTCTTAGATAGATAGTGTCTGCTTCTTCGCTCACAGAACCAACTTTGGTTGAGAACATAAGGTTGAATTGTCTTACGTCTGTCCAATTTCTTGAACCTGATATAGGACAAACTATTCCTAATTCTTCAATCAAGGCTTTGATTCCTGCAAGGTCGTTTGCCTCCATAAGAGATGCAAATCTTGTTTGTATGTCTTTCATCTTTGAGGCATACTCTAACACTCTTGCATTGGTGTTTACGAATTGTTCTCTATCGAAAGCGTCTCCAAATTTCTTTTTTGCTTTTTCGCATTCTTTGTTTATTTTCTCCTCAATCTTTGCAATGTGTTCTTCAATCAATACATCGGCACGATAACGCTTTTTTGAATCTTTGTTATCTATTAAAGGGTCGTTGAAAGCGTCCACATGACCCGATGCTTTCCAAATAGTAGGGTGCATGAATATTGCCGAATCTATCCCAACTATGTTTTCGTGCATTTGTGTCATTGATTTCCACCAATATTGCTTGATGTTGTTTTTCAACTCCACACCATTTTGTCCGTAATCGTAAACTGCACTCATTCCATCGTAGATTTCACTCGACGGGAATATGAATCCGTATTCTTTTGCGTGCGATGTTATTTTTTTGAACAAGTCTTCTTTTGCTGCCATATTTGATTTGTGTATTATGTTTTAATATTCTGTTTTACTGATTTTTATATTCGTGTTGCTGATTCTTTGTTTCGTTTTGCCGAATCTTGATTTCAGTGAATTGTTTCTTTGTTTTATTTTATTGAATCTTGAAAGTAATTTTGCGGTTCTTTCAAATCGACGATTATATGATGCAATCCGTATTCGTTTACGGCTTTTTCGATGTTGCTTTCATTGACGCTGTAAGCTATCTTTTTGTTTGCAAGTCCCCAATCCCTGAGTTTGTTCATCTGTTTTTTGTCTGTCTTTTCCATAAAGCCTGCATAATAGTCTGTTTGCAAATTTTCTGGCAAGACTTTCAGTATCCATTCTTTTCCACTGTTGAATCCTTCGTTGCAAGAAATGATGTGTGGAAATCTTATGCGATGAAGCAAATGGGAAACAAAGTCCGCATGTGCCACGATAGTGTTTTGTTGCATCGAATATTTGTCTATCAAGTTTGCAATAATGTCAAGATTTTTCAATGTAGGCTCTTTGATGTCCAAATAGTAAATCAAATTGGGATATTGCTTGAAAACCGTCTCCAAATCCGCTATTGTATTCTCTGTTTTTTTGTTGTCGAAATACAGATTTATTGTTTGCAATTGTTGAAACGGCATTTGCTCTATGCTTCCTTTGGTTTTGCATAAGCGATTCAAAGAATCATCATGAAAAAGCATTGGTTTGCCGTCTTGACTCATGCGAATGTCCAATTCGATTGCGGTGTAGCCGTCTGCGATTGCAAGTTCTATTGCTTCAAAAGAGTTTTCGGCTGCCTTGGTTGCCTGACCTCTGTGAGCAAAAACAAGATTCTCATTTGTTTTCAGCTGAGTCCTTTCGCTTCCTGCGGCAAAAAACAGAACGCAAAACAAGAGAAGGATTGCTCCGATGGCAAACAACAAAATTTTTACACTCGTTCCGATAACTCTTTTGAACATACGGGAAACGCAATTCTAAATGCAAAATAATCAACCATTCATTGTAACGAGGAACTCTTCGTTTGTCTTGGTGTCTTTCAGCCTGCCCTTTATCAGTTCCATTGCTTCCTGCGAATTCATGTCGGCAATATGGTTGCGAAGTATCAACATACGGTCCCAAACCACTTTGTTGTGAAGAAGATCATCTCGTCTTGTTGATGATAAAACAAGATCTATTGCAGGATATATGCGTTTGTTCGCAAGCTTTCTGTCTAACTGCAACTCCATGTTTCCGGTGCCTTTGAATTCTTCAAAGATTACTTCGTCCATTTTTGAACCTGTTTCGGTCAATGCTGTTGCTATGATTGTCAAAGAGCCTCCGTTTTCAATGTTTCTTGCAGCTCCGAAGAATCTTTTAGGCTTTTGCAATGCGTTTGCTTCAACACCTCCCGATAAAACCTTGCCCGATGCCGGTGCAACCGTGTTGTAAGCTCGTGCAAGTCTTGTTATGGAGTCTAAAACTATAACAACATCGTGTCCGCACTCTGTCATACGTTTTGCTTTCTCTAAAACAATGTTTGCAATCTTTACATGGCGTTCCGCAGGTTCGTCAAAAGTTGAGGCAATCACCTCTGCGTTTACCGTTCTCTGCATATCAGTAACCTCTTCCGGTCTTTCGTCTATCAGTAATACAATAAGATAAACTTCAGGGTGGTTTGCGGCAATTGCATTTGCTATTTCCTTCAACAGAGTTGTCTTTCCGGTTTTCGGAGGTGCGACAATCAAGGCTCTTTGTCCTTTTCCGATAGGGGTGAAAAGGTCGATTATTCTTGTGGAAAGTGTTTCCTGTTTATGATGACATAAATCGAATTTTTCATCAGGAAAAAGTGGAGTAAGATAATCAAAAGGTATTCTGTCCCTTATAAGTTCCGCTGTTTTGCCGTTAATCTTCTCGGCTTTGATTAAAGGAAAGTATTTTTCGTTGTCTCTTGGCGGTCTTATCGTTCCGCAAACGGTGTCTCCGGTTTTAAGTCCGAAATATTTGATTTGCGATTGCGATACATATACATCGTCGGGAGAATTTAGGTAATTGTAGTCTGATGAGCGTAAAAAGCCATATCCGTCAGGCATTATCTCCAAAACACCTTCTGCATACACCAATCCTTCGGTGTCGAAGTTGAATTCGAATTTCTTTTGTTGAGGATTCTTTTGTTCTTGTTTGGTTTCGACCTTTTTGTCTTTTGGTTCGGTTTGAATGTTTTTTGATTCCGTGTCTGTGAAACTTTGTTCTAATTCGGTTGTTTCTGCAATCGGTGTTTCCTCCTTTTGAGTCTCTGTTTCGATGGTAGGAAAATCATCGGCTGAAACAACGACTTCGTTTGCTGTTTTTATTTCTTTGCTTTCCTTTTTTTGCTTTTGTTCTGCTCTTATGTTGGAAGGATTGAATTCGGGTATGAAAAGTTCGTCTATTTGTGGAATTTCCGGAATTTCTTTCAATCTTAATTCTTTTATCACAGGCTCGTCGGGTTGTGTTTTTTGTTTAACTCTTGTTGTTTTCACAGGTTGGGCATCTGTTTCGGAAGATAAGATTTCTTCTTTTTTCACATTGCTTTCTGCAATCGGTTTCGGCTTTATTCTTGCTCTTGGTTTCTTTACAATGGTTTCTTTTGTCTCCGTATTCTTTGCCGTACTCTCTTCCTGAGTTTGAAAATCCAATATTTTGTAAATTATTTCTTGGGCAGATAAACGGCTTATCTTTGAAATGTTTAGTGCTTTTGCAATCGCTTTTAGTTCATCTAAAGATCTTCCTTCTAATTGAGATTTACTATACATACTGAAATAGACGTGGTTTTTCGCCAATAAATGTGCGTTTGTTGTTAATAAAATTCTTTAATGGAAATTACGCTTACTCGGATTCCGAATCAAGCGTTTTGCTTTTTGAAGTTGCAAAAGTACAAACTTTTTTTATTTGAATCGAACTTTTTTCCAAAAAAATACTACATTTGCAGAATTGGTTAAATAAAAGTTTTGATATGAAAATGTTAAGGAAGTCGTTGCTCTTTTTTGCAGTGATGCTGTCTGTTTTGATATTTGAGAAAAATGCAGTTGCACAAGAATTGCGTCTTGGTGCGGAATGTTTTGAAGATTATTTGCCGAGATTGAAGGGAAAAAAAGTCGGAATGGTTGCAAATCAAACATCGGTTGTAAGAAACGAAAAAGGAGAATTGGTGCATTTGCTCGATACCCTTTTGTCTCTTGGAGTCGATGTGTCGTGTGTTTTTTCTCCTGAGCACGGTTTCAGAGGTAATTTCGAGGCAGGGGCAACTGTTAAAAACAGTAAGGATTCCAAAACAGGTGTAACGGTGATTTCTTTGTATGGAAAGAATAAAAAACCGACCAAAGAGCAGTTACGATCGTGTGATATCTTGGTTTTTGACTTGCAGGACGTGGGTTGTAGATTTTATACCTATATATCAACCTTGCATTACGTTATGGAAGCATGTATGGAATCGGCAATTCCTTTGATTGTTCTTGATCGTCCGAATCCGAATGACTATGTTGATGGTCCTGTTTTGAAGGATAAATACAAGTCTTTCGTAGGTATGCATAATGTTCCCATAGTTTACGGACTTACCATAGGAGAATATGCCGGCATGATAAACGGAGAAGGATGGCTTTCCGGTAAAGGTAAATGTAATTTGACGATTGTGCAGTTGAAAAATTGGTTTCATGACATGGAAAAGGCTTATGTGTTACCTGTTGCTCCAAGTCCTAATCTTCCAAATGCTCATTCGATTGAGTTGTATCCGTCATTGTGTCTGTTCGAAGGAACTCCGGTCAGCGTGGGAAGAGGAACCGAAAGCCCTTTTCAAATAATAGGTTATCCGGAGTATTGTCATAAAGATTTCAGTTTTGTTCCAAGACCGATAAAAGGAGTAAGCGAAAATCCTCCTCACAAAGGTAAAACATGCTATGGAATGAATAATCTGACGCCTGCAAAAAAACGCTTGGATTTGTCTTATTTGCTGGAAATGTATTCTTGCTACAAAAACAAAGATTCTTTTTTCACATCGTTCTTTGATAAATTGGCAGGTACCGAAATACTTAAAAAACAAATTGCTTCGGGAATGAGTGAAGAGCAAATCAGAGAATCTTGGAGGAATGACTTGGAAAATTACAATAAAATAAGGAATAAATATACGATTTACCGAAGAAAATGATTACCTTTGCAGTTCAAAAGGTGTAGTATAAAGAGCTAAGACCACGAAATTATGTTTGAAAATCTTTCGGAAAAGTTTGATAAAGCCTTTAAGATAATAAAAGGCAAGGGAAAAATAAACGAAATAAATATAGCCGAGTCTCTGAAAGAGGTTCGCAAGGCCCTGATTGACGCAGACGTAAGTTATGCGATTGCTAAGGAGTTTTGTGCAACTGTAAAGGAGAAAGCGTTGGGTAAAGACGTATTGACTGCCGTCGAACCCGGACAGTTGATGGTTAAGATTGTGAAAGACGAACTCACAGAGTTGATGGGTGGAGAGAGTCAGGGAATCAATCTTAACGGAAAGCCAAGTGTGATTCTCATAGCAGGTTTGCAAGGTAGCGGTAAGACGACTTTCTCAGCCAAATTGGCGAATTTTCTCAAGACAAAGAAGAATAAAAAAGTTCTTTTGGTGGCCGGAGACGTTTACAGACCTGCTGCAATCGACCAATTAAAGGTTTTGGCAGAACAGATCGGCGTTGAAGTTTACACGGAAGAAGGTTCGAAAGAGCCTGTTAAAATAGCACAAAACGCAGTTCAGCATGCAAAGTCGAAAGGTCTTGATGTCGTGATAGTCGATACAGCAGGACGTTTGGCGGTTGATGAACAGATGATGGAGGAAATTTACAATGTTAAGCAGGCTGTAAATCCTAATGAAACATTGTTTGTTGTCGATTCAATGACAGGTCAAGATGCTGTAAACACTGCAAAAGCCTTCAATGAGAAAATTGATTTCGATGGAGTTGTTCTAACAAAACTTGATGGAGATACAAGAGGTGGTGCTGCCTTAACAATAAAGCATGTCGTAAATAAGCCAATCAAATTCGTAGGTCTTGGAGAGAAAATGGCAGATCTTGATGTCTTCCATCCGGATCGAATGGCCTCGAGAATATTAGGCATGGGCGATATCGTGTCTTTAGTAGAGAAAGCACAGGCTGAATATGACGAGGAACAGGCTCGAAAACTTACGAAAAAGATTAAGTCAAACGAATTCGATTTTGATGATTTCCTTGGACAGATTGCCCAAATCAAGAAAATGGGAAACTTGAAAGATTTGGTCGGAATGATACCGGGAATCGGCAAAATGATGAAAGACGTCGATATAGACAATGATGCGTTCAAATCAATTGAAGCAATGATTGGTTCGATGACGCCATACGAGAGAAAACATCCGACAAAAATAGACACGTCTCGCCGTAAAAGAATAGCAAGAGGAAGTGGTACTTCGATAGAAGAAGTAAATCGTTTGATGAAACAGTTTGAAGAGACTCGTAAAATGATGAAAATGATGAGCGGGGGCAAACTTAACGCAATGAAAAACATAAGAAGGAGATAATAAACACTATGGAAAACAAAGCAAATCCCGTTTTGATAGACGGAAGAATAGTTGCAAAGACAATTAAAGAAGAAATAAAGCAAGAAGTTGAAAATTTGCTTGCAGAAGGCAAAAGACCACCTCATTTGGTTGCTGTCATAGTTGGAAATGATGGTGCAAGCCTATCTTATGTTGCGAGTAAGGAAAAACAATCCAAAGAAGTAGGATTTACGTCTTCAGTTTACCGCTTTCCGGAAACAATAACTGAAAAAGACCTTCTTGAAACTCTTGATTTTTTGAATAAAGACCCGGAAGTAGATGGCTACATCGTTCAATTGCCATTGCCGAAACATATAAATGAAAGAAAGGTTCTCGAATCCATATCGCCGTCTAAGGATGTCGATGGCTTCCATCCGTCAAACGGAGGTCGTATGATGCTCGGAATGCCTACTTATATCCCTGCAACGCCTTATGGAATCAAGCAATTGTTGGATAGAAGCGATATAGAGACAGAAGGAAAGCATTGCGTGGTTTTGGGAAGAAGCAACATAGTCGGCACACCTATGGCAATACTAATGAGTAGAAATTCCAAGAAATCAAATTGTACCGTAACCCTTTGCCATTCCAAAACTCAAAACATCAAGGAAATTTGCCGTAGTGCAGACATTTTGATAGTCGCAATCGGCAAACCGGAATTCTTAACCGCAGACATGGTTAAAGAAGGAGCCGTTGTGATAGATGTGGGTATTCACAGGGTTGAAGCGGATAACGAAAAAGGATATAGGATTATTGGAGATGTCAAATTCGATGAAGTAGCTCCGAAATGCAAAGCAATAACTCCTGTTCCCGGAGGCGTGGGTCCGATGACTATCGTTTCGTTGTTGGATAACACAATGAAGGCTTACAAACACGAAATTTACGAAGCAGAATAATTTATAGAGATTGCAAGCAAGTGGCGTGAGTTATAATGACTTACGCCACTGTTTTTAATCGTTTGTATATGGATTCCAAAACAGAGAAATTATATTCCGCCGGACTGATACTGCCTGTTACCGAGTGTTTTTATTCATTACAAGGAGAAGGATTTAATTCAGGCAAGCCTGCTTTTTTCATTCGCTTGTGTGGTTGCAATGTAAAATGCTCGTTTTGCGACAGCAAGAATTCTTGGAGTATGGATAATGCTACTTGGATTGAGATAGAAACGCTTGCTGATAAGGTTGAAAAGAGCGGAACAAATAATGTAGTTATCACGGGCGGAGAACCGCTTATCCATGATTTGTCTCCATTGTGCGAACTTTTGCACTCTCGAAATAAAGCTTTGTGGCTTGAAACCTCCGCAAGTTTACCTTTAAGCGGATCTTGGGATTGGATTTGTGTTTCCCCAAAAGAAAAAATTCTTCCTTTGAAAGAAAATTATGCTTTCGCAAATGAGTTGAAGGTTGTAATATCTTCAGCAGAAGACCTTTTGAAACTGCAGGCTTATCAAGAGAATGTGTCAAAGGAGACCAAACTCTATTTGCAGCCCGAATGGGATAATCGCATCGCTTTGCTGCCATTGATTATTGATTATATAAAAGAAAATACTTGTTGGGCGTTGAGTTTACAGATTCACAAATGGCTTGAAATTGAATAGAAGATTTGTCGTTTTTTTTGTTTTGATAGCTGTCGATTAAACTTAAATTGCCTATTTTTGCAAATTGTATCAAAGAAATAAATCCAAGATGAAACGTTTCATAAACATATTAAACAAGAGTTGGTATGCGTCTTTGTTGAGCGTAGTTTTGATAAGTGCGTTTGTGGCGGCGATTTACTATATATGGAACTTTGAAGCAACATTTGAAGGAAAGGAAGCTGTGATATTTTCTTATGGATTGATGTTGGTAATGGTGTTTTGCGTGTTTTCGGCAGGCAAATCGTCAAGGCGAAAATTGAACAGAATGAAAGAAAACAAACATTCTTTGCCGGAAAAAGTAGAGAAATACATGTCGATTACACAAAAGAGATTGCTGCTTTATGACTTCATTGCAGTGATTGCCGCAACAGGTTTGTTGTTATGCAGTAATCCCGGATACTTATTGTTTTCCGGAATATCGTTTCTATTGGTGCTGTTATCGAAACCAACAGAAACCAAAGTGAAAATGGAACTCGCATTAAGCGAAAAAGAAATAAATGATTTTGAAACACTAAAATTCGAAAAAAGATCATGAAGTTCGTGATAAAACGTAAAGAAAAGCTTACGAGCAATATCTTCCTGATGGAAGTAACTGCAGAATGGGTGGCACGTTCTGCAAAACCCGGACAATTCGTTATAGTAATAATAGATGACAAGGGCGAAAGAATACCTTTGACTATTTGTGATTACGATCCGGAAAAAGGAACCATTGTTTTGGTTTTCCAAGTTGTGGGAAAATCAACAGAAAAGATGGCATCGCTTGCAGTGGGAGAGAAATTCAAAGACATAGTCGGACCATTGGGAAAAGAATCTTTGATGATGAACCTTCCTGACGAAGAACTGAAAAACAGAAGAATGTTGTTCGTTGCAGGAGGAGTCGGAACAGCTCCAATATATCCTCAGTTGAAATGGGCAAAAAAACATGGAATGCATGCAGATGTAATCATAGGAACAAAAACCAAATCAACTCTTATTTTAGAGGATATGATGAAAGAGTATGCTGATAATCTCTATGTTTGCACCGATGACGGAAGTTACGGAATGCATGGTTTGGTTACCGATGCGATAAAACATCTTGTTGAAGAGAAGAAAGAGAAATATGATGAAGTCGTTGCCATCGGACCTATGGTCATGATGAAGTTTGTATCTCTTTTGACAAAAGAATTAGGCATACAGACAACCGTAAGTTTGAACTCTTTGATGGTTGATGGAACCGGAATGTGTGGAGCATGTAGAGTTACAATTGACGGAAAGACAAAATTCACTTGTGTGGACGGTCCGGAATTTGACGCACACCTTGTCGATTTTGATGAAGCTATCAGAAGACAATCAATGTTCAAAACACACGAAATTGCAACCGACAGCAAGGATCATAAATGTAATCTGACGGCAGAAGTAAACCATACAATAAAACGTCGTCGTGTACCTGTAAGAGAGCAAGACGCCGTTGTGAGAGCAACAAATTTCGATGAAGTTTGCTATGGCTATACAGCCGAAGAGGCAATGGAAGAGGCGGATCGTTGTTTGCAATGTAAGAATCCGGGATGTAAAGGAGCATGTCCTGTTTCCATCGATATACCTGCTTTCATACGTCAAGTAAGAGACGGAAACTTTGCACAAGCTTATAAAATCATTTCATCAGCATCTTCATTGCCTGCAATATGTGGAAGAGTCTGCCCTCAGGAAACACAATGCGAAGGAAGTTGTATTTTAGGCAAAAAAGGCGATCCTGTAGCCATCGGAAAGCTTGAAAGATTCGTGGCAGACTGGGCAAGAGAAGTAAAATTGAACTTTTCAGAGGTCGCACCGGCAAATGGAATCAAAGTGGCAATCGTTGGTTCCGGTCCGAGCGGATTGACTTGTGCCGGAGATCTTGCAAAGATGGGATATGACGTAACAATATTTGAGGCATTGCACTTGCCGGGCGGAGTATTGGTATATGGAATCCCAGAATTCAGATTGCCGAAAGAATCTGTTGTAAAGGCAGAAGTTGAAAATGTAAAGAAGTTAGGAGTCAAGATTGTTACCGATGTGATAATCGGACGCAGCATAACAATTGACGAATTGTTCGATAAAGAAGGATTTTCTGCCGTTTACGTTGCATCTGGAGCAGGTCTGCCTAAATTCATGAACATTCCGGGTAAGAATCTCAACGGAGTATTGTCTGCAAACGAGCTCTTGACACGTTCAAACTTGATGAAAGCATACAAGGAAGGCTATGATACGCCAATCTATCCGGGAAAAGTAACAGTAGTTGTAGGAGGAGGAAATGTGGCAATGGATGCTGCAAGAACAGCCAAAAGATTGGGAGCAGAAGTTCACCTTGTCTATAGAAGGAGTAAGGCAGAGATGCCGGCGAGAGTTGAAGAGGTTGAACACGCAAAAGAAGAGGGTATAGAGTATCACTTTATGACCAATCCGGTTGAAATAGTCGGCGACGAGCATGGCTGGGTTAAGGCTGTCAGATGCGTGAAGATGGAATTGGGAGAGCCGGACGCAAGTGGAAGACGTTCACCTATAGAAGTCAAAGGCAGTGAGCATGACTTGAATGCAGATTGCGTAATCATGGCATTGGGAACTGCTCCGAACAAACTTATAGTCGATACAACCGAAAACTTGAAATCAACCGATTGGGGTGGAATTCTTACAGACGAAAAGGCGGCAACTTCACGCGAAGGCATATTTGCGGGAGGTGATGCGGTGATGGGAGCAGCCACAGTCATACTTGCAATGGGTGCAGGCAAGAAAGCGGCTGTCAGCATAGACGAATATTTGAGAAATAAGAAGAAATAGTAAATCGATTCTTGAATATAGTAAAACAAAACGGCGTTTCGATTTACTGAAACGCCGTTTTAAGTTTTTGCTTCTTTGTAAAGACCGAGATAAGTCTTAAAACTCTTACTTTTGAACGATGATTTTCTTTCCTATTCTGCCTTTGTCGGTGATTACTACCACAACATAAGTTCCCGCAGAGTAATTTGACACATTCAATTGTAAGTTTCTTTCGTTCACTCTTCTTTCTTCCAACAATCGACCAACCTCGTCCCTAATCTCAATCCCGATAATATTATCATCACAACCTATGTTCAATACATCTTTTGCAGGAATCGGAGAAACGGTTACGCTTGCCTCAAGTTCGATTCTTGAAAGAGCAGAATTGACTGTATCTTCCTGCACTTCATTTTCAACAGCCTTTATTGGCAACAATCCCGCAGATGCAAAAATTATTGGGTATTCGTAATGTGGCTCGTGAGCACATTCCGGATACATCAGTTCATCGCAACCCACACAAGTTGAAAGAAATTCCTGAACATAGTAACAAGTATCAGGGAAATCAAGTTGTATAGGCTCCCTTGCATCACACCACATAAGCGTTGGATAATACTTTGGATTATAACCATAATCTATCACCCCTGTTATAGGATTCATATCATTTGGTCGGGCAAATAGTCCACAAATATGAGTTTTAGTTTCTTCGCTGCCATCATAACAAGGAGTAGAGACTATCATATGGAAACTTTCAGTCAATGTAATGGTATCATTAAACAATACTTCAAGTATAGCTTGTTCCATTCTTCGTTCAGACAAAGGTAAATCGGGGTGATAAGTCGCCCTGAATACTCGCTTGGAATATAATTCCGTAGTTAAGTTTGAGTCCCAGATACTCACTGTTATGCTGTCATAGTCATTACCATTTGTGACAAGCGGAGCTCCTGTCAACCAGGAACTCATAAGTATTCCTGTACCTATCAATTTGACAGTGTCGGTTACATCAAACTTGTGACCAACCTTTTTTACACAATTTTCATATGAACCAACCCCATGACTCTGACATATTATATTCAATGAACTTCCACCCACAAATTGAAAATCTTCAATCACCTGTTGACAAGCAGGACTTTTCAGTTCAGGAAACATATATTGACTTCTGTAGGCATTGTTTATATACATTGTATCGAACTGTGCATTAGAGATAAGAGGCGCAAAAACAAACAGAGTTAAAATAAATGCGATTTTAAATTTCTTCATATCTTTACTTTTTTATTGGTCACTACAATTAATATTTAAATTTCTTGTTATAGATGTTGAATTGAAATTAGTCCATACTGCCGAAGCAGAAGGAAATTCAGTCAGATCAGGATACAAATTTGTGGGATAAAAATTTAAAGGTACAACCTTAGAAGTTCGTGATTTATCACAGTCTGTATACAAGTAATTATTGTCTTTTGCAAATATAAATCCTCTGCTTGTAACAGCCTTCGCAGTTCCCGACATCACGAATCTGTTATCATGAAGCAGGCTGAAATGATTTGGAAAATAACCGCTGACAAGATAATTTGACCTGAAAAGATATGGAGTTTGAGGAATAGCTGCTACATAGGTCAGTAGATGAACAACATTTCCGGAAATAACATCCCTATGTAATATCATAACTGTGTCTGTTTCATCAAGGTTTTCAACTTCCAATATCTTATTGTCTTTATAACCATTCGGGATTAGTTGAAACTTCGGGCTATTCGTTGAATCCATGTGTATATTTGCAAGAAACATATAATAACTGCTTCCATACATAGTCGGGACAACAACTGATACACTGTTGTTTTCCATTGCAGTTAAACCAAATTGAGGAGTTATACCAGTAGGTGAAATATTGAATGAAACATTTGGATAAGTATATCTTCTATGGTCTTGTAATGCTATACTATCAGGAGCAGATATGAGATATCTTCTTAGGATGAAATTATTCGTGTTTTGCATATGACTGACCGTTACAAAAAATTTTCCACAAACATCCACATCATCAAAAATCTCTTTGTTATTGGAAGAAGTAAAAGCAGGACTCATCACTTTGTAATCAAAATTCGGATTGGTTAAATTATTCATTGCAACAACTCTTCCTGTTGAATCATCAGCCACTCCATTATTTCCTATAGCCATCAGGTTAACAGGAGTTGGAGCTCCATTATTTTGATATACCGCAATTTTTGAAAGCTCTTCCGTATTTGGAATATACGTCGTCTGATAATTTAGAACAGCATTCTGTATTAAATAATCGATATTGAACTTTCCTATTATTCCTATTGTATTTCCTTGAGGAGTCTGTCTGCTTCCGCAAAAATAAACCATATCATCTAAAAATGTAAAATCCGATACAGTGCTAATAGAAGTATCAAGTGGAAAATAATCGACTATACTGTCACCTCGTTTCCACAATGAAAAACAAACGCTATTACTACCTGCAGGTTTTTGAACTTCTATCAAAAAATCATCATGATAAGGTTTTATCTTTTGTGTGCGAACTATAGGTTGTTGTTCAGTATCGACTAAAAGACTATTGTAATCCATCCAATCTTGTGCGTTAAGCGAACTAAACACGAGCATAAACGCGACAAGAAAAATTGTATTTTTCAAATATTTTGTCATTATTTCAATTATTAGATTTGTAAATTTCGATTTCAAGTTATTTCAGACTTGTTTTGTATTTATTTTACCGATGTTTGCACAAGTCAAGAAAAGCAAACATCCTGCTCAAATGAAGTTGTTTTTGCCGATGATAAAGATTGCTGTTTTCATATCCTGCTTTTGAAATAAAGAAATCTTTCGCAAAGATATGTAATAATTTCGATCTGACAAAGTAAAGCTAAAAAATATTTCCTTTTTCTCTGATATTGGTTTGCCGAATTCTTGCTTCGAATCAGCGACAACGCTGTTTGCTTTTTTGAACTTTTGCTTTTGGAAAAATGAAATCAAGATTCGATTTTCTGAAACGCTGTTTTATTTTTTTTAACAAAGAATCGTTCGAATGAAACAAAGAATCGCAAAAATCTTTCTTGATTTCAGAAAAATAAAACGGGCGTTCGTCCGAATGAAATCAAGACTTACGCCCGTTGTTTGTCAAATTGTTTTTTTTATATCGTGCTTTCGATATGCCGATGGTAAGAGTTATTATATTCTTTTCCTATTCCAATCCGCTCAACCACTCTTTGGTTATCTTTGCCTGCGGACTTTCTTCACCCGAAACTTTGACATATATTTCCAAAGCCTTGTTCAGCCAATTCAAAGCCTCGTTCTGATTTCCCTTAAAGTAATTTGCCACACCTATGTTATTGTAAGTCGTTGCCAAGTCAGTACTTTCCGAATCCAAAACTTCCTCTTGAATCTTCAAAGCCTCGTTCAGCCATTGCAAAGCCTCATCATAATTTCCGTTTTCACAAGCTGCAACTCCAACATTATTGTATGTGATTGCCAAAACAGGACTCAAAGGTGCTAAAAAGTTCTCTTGAATAGCCAAAGCCTTGTTATACCACCGTACAGCTTCGTCGGAATTTTCCTGATAGTGATAAATCTCTCCCACATTGTTGTATGTGATCGACAGATTGACGCTTACAGAATCCGAAACCTTGTTATATGCCGTCAATGCCTTATTATAATTATTCAAAGCTTCGTCATACTTTTCTCCATGCTTGAGAATATTTCCTACACTTTCGTATAAAACAATCAAAACATTGTTATCAGGGTCTTCAACCTGCTCTTCTATCGCCAAAGCCTTGTTAAACCAAACCAAAGCACCCTCATAATCTCCTTTTGCACTGAATACGACTCCCATGTTTTTGTAAGAATCCACCAACTTGGAGCTTAGCGGATCCAAAACCTTTTCCTCAACCATCAAACCTTTGTCATACCACCTCAAAGCCTCATCATAACTTTCTTTCTTGAAGTTCAAATTTCCCATCATCTTATATGTCTCCACCAAATCGAGATCCGAAGGTTGCAAAACCTGCTCTTGAATCTTCAAAGCCTTGTCGTGCCAATTCAAAGCCTCATCATATTCTTTCTTCTCGGCGTATAAATCTGCCATATTGCGATATGAATCCACCAAATCGAGATTCAAAGGTTCGGAAAGCTGTTCTTCAATCTTCAAAGCCTTGTGATACATACTCAAAGCATTGTCATAATCTTTCAAAGCCTTGTATGAGAATCCCAAATTGCTGTAAGTCTTGTACAAATCCCCATCCAATGAATCCGAAATCTTTTCCTGAATCACTAAAGCCTTGTTCAAATAATTCACTGCTTCGGCATGATTTTCCTTAGCCTTGTAAGCCAATCCCATATTGTGATATGTCGTTGCCAAATCAGGGTGATCGGAACGCAAAACCTTTTCCGAGATAGCCAAAGACTTGTCATAGCACTTCAAAGCCTCATCATAATTCTCTTTGTAGAAGTAAACAATTCCCACATCATTGTAAGACTGAGCCAAAACAGGGTGTTGAGGATTCAAAACCTTTTCGCGTATAGCCACAGCCTTGTTGTGGAACGTCAAAGCCTCGTCATATTTCTTTTGAACCTCTTTCACGCCGCCTATGTTGGAGTATGTGCGAGCCAAATCGATATGTTGGGAATCCAAAGCCTGCTCCTGAATCTTCAAAGCCTTGTCAAACCATTTCAAAGCCTCGTCATAATCATCTTTTGCGGCGTAAACCGTTCCCACACCGTTGTATGAAATTGCCAAGGCAGGGTGGGAGGCAGGCAGAACCTTTTCTTCTATCGTCAGAGCCTTGTTGTGCCATTTCATGGCTTCGTCATAGTTTTGTCTTTCGAGATATGCGTTTCCTATATGGTTGTACGACTCAGCCAAAGCGGGGTGATCGGCAGGCAGAACCTTTTCGCGGATTGCCACAGCCTGATTGTGAAGATTCAAAGCGTTGTTATACATTCTGTTTGCACCGTAAGCCAATCCCATATCGAAATATAATCTCATCAACTCAGGGTGATTGGCAGTCAGAACGGCTTCCTCTTTCGACAAAACGGTATTGTACCATTCCAAAGCCTTGTCATAATTTCCCTTTGCAAAGAATGCTTCTCCCATATCGGTGTGCAAAGACATGAAATCGATATGTTGAGGATCCAAAACCTTATCATATATATTGAAAGCCTTGTCATACCACGCCAAAGCCTCGTCATAGTTTCCTTTTTCGAAATATATGGAACCTATATCGTTGTATGAGCGAGCCAAAGCAGGGTGATCGGCGGACATGACGCTCTTTTGGAGTTCCACACACTTGTCATACCACACCAAAGCCTCGTCAAGATCTTTCGCATAGTCCTTATAATACTTTGCAACCTCATAAGCGAAATCCGTATTCAAGCCGTCGAGTTCGCAACGCTTTTTCAAATAAAACAAAACAGAGTCGTGAGAACGTTCAACCTTGAAAGAACGAGCCAACTCGCCAAGATCGTGAAACAACTCGAACAAATCATCTTCGTCAACCTTTTTTGCTTTTTTGAAATCGTCGATTCGTTCGAAGATATTATCCTTTCGATTTATCAGATTGCGGGCTTCGACAGTCTTACCCTGCATTATGAAATTCGTAATCTTCTTTCTGTCCTTATCGATCTCAGCATAATCGATGCGAGAGTACTCTTCGGCAAGCTCTTTAATCATTTGCTTGTCCCTGTCCTGCTGTTCGAACAAACGAGAGTACTTCCTACGCCACTCATCTTCCGTTATCTTACCCTCTTTCAGCATCAGGTTCAACTCAGCCACGCTTTTGTGATGACGCAAGTTGAACAGAACATTTATTTTCTGCTCCGTGGAATTGAGAAACAAAGCCTCCTCGTTCTCTTCCGCCATTATGATTTCCAATTTGTGTCTTTCGCATTTGTAAGTCTTCGGAAGACCGACAGGAGAGATGAGTTTGTAACCGCCTTTCGTTACTTCCTTAAGCACAAACGTCTCCGTACCCGGCTCTAACTTGAAATCACCGTCCTCATCGCAGGTTACGACAGTACGATCGTTAATCACGACATTCGCACCCGCAACCCTGTGAATCGCATTCGAATGTTTATCATCGTAATACCTGCCTATCGTCCTCACAAACCCCTTTTGAGTCTGAGCAAATCCCGTCGAAAAGGCAAGAAAGCTTATCAAAACAATTGTAATCTTCTTCATATCATCTTATTCTCTTGTTTTACAAATTTTATATCTTATTTTGGTAGTTGGCTATTGGCTGTTGGCTTTTAGCTTTTGAGCTTTGAGCATTGAGCGGTGGGCTTTGGGTAAATTCTACCAATATTCTACGGTGCGTGTTGTAACGGTTTCGTATCCGCCATTGCCTTTTCCCGTTCTTTTCTTCCAGTTTCGGTTCATCACATCGTAAGTGTAAGTCGTTGTACCTTTGGAAGATGATTCTGAAACAAAGTCATGATAAATTTCAACCCTTTTCAGCAACAAGCCCTCTTCGTTGTACTCATACGAATGGCTGACTCCGTCTTCAAAACCCGAGTCCGAGTATTTCTTTATGCCGAATTCGTTAAACTCATACACCCTTTCGCTGTTGCAATCGTAAGTTACGGAGTTTTTCTGCTTGTTTACCGAAAGCAGAGAGCAAAGTCCGTCGAATTTTGTCGCCGATACGATTTTTCCATCCTTGAAAGTAAATTCAAGAGCCTTGCAATCGGGACACGCTTTCTCCGTTATTTTAATCAGATTTCCTTGTTGATCGTATTCTTTAATCAGGATTTCATCTTCTGCTCTTTCGATTGTCGTTTCCTTAGTGTTTATATCATACGAGGACATAAGGATTTCACCCTCTGTTCTCTCGATTGATTTTTTTATGACCCCGTTCGAGCGTTTTCTCATTTGGATTTGATCCGACTCGACGCCGTTTTCTGTATTGCTTTCGTTGTTTACCGCTTGCAAAGAGCAGGAAAACAAAATCCCTGCCAAGATCAGTGAAATCTTTTTCATCGTTTCTTAATATTTAATTTTACTTTCAATGTTTTCAAACTTACTTTCGCCCCGTCCCAAAAGCGTTTTCTATCCATAGAAACCACTTCCGAAATTCTCAAAGCTCGTTTTAATATTCTTCGACAGGAGTTTCTGGTACTGTTTCGGGAATCCAATAATCATAAAGTTCTTCCTCATAGTATATGTCAGGAGTTTCTGTAGCTGTTTCGGTACTCCAATAATTATAGTCTTGTTTTTCTTTATATCTAACGGGTTTTTTATTTGTTTCAGCAGTGTCGCTGTTACTTGGAATGATTATTCTTTCCATTGAACCGTCAAAGTTTCCTCTTCCTTCTTTAGGATGTGTTGTTTGTCCGTTAGGATGTGGTGTTTGTACGTTCATATTATAAATCAAAATAGGAATAAAAATAATTGCAAAGATTGTCGTAAGAACCAGAGACAATGTTAGAATATTTTTTCTTTTTGTTCCATATACCTCATATCTAGGTTGGGAACATGGAATACCTGCTTCTTCTTCTCGTTTTCGTTTTTCTGCATCTTTTATTCTTTGTTCGATTAGAATATTTGCAAGTTTATTTTGTGCCGCTAATTCTTGTTCTATTTTTAATTTATTGTTTTTCTTTGCATATTCGTCGAATCTGAGTTCTTGAACTTTGTCTGATAGGTTTGTAGTGATAAGATAGTTGTACGAAACGTCGTCGAATGTTCTTTTAATAACCTCGTATATATGCGGAAACTCTATCGAGCGTGCTATAAGCTCATATTCTCCTCTCTCGAAGAAGAGCTGTGTGGTTTTCCCCTGCTGTATTGTCGCTATGACTTCGTTGTTGTCTAACAATTCGCAGTCTGCATCGGCTCTAACCCTGACTTTGACTTTGTTTTCGGGCTTTGGCGTCGCTCCGATAAAGGGACGGATTTCTCTGTCGAAGATTCCTTTCACTGCATCATCGAATGTGTTGTCTCCGTATAGGTTTACAAATTGATGAACACCGAGTCCTTTTTTCAAATCTTCGTCCAAATAATCGGGAATATTATCTAAGACTTTGTCGTAGTTGATCGGGATTATTTTCTTGCTGTTTGCGAGTGCCAACTCTATCTCTTTGCGTACCCAATCGTCTTCGTCGGGTTCGAAAACGGTCTTTCCATCTGCTGTTTCGCCTCCTTTGACGCATCGCTTGAAGTAATCGGGTGTCAAAACCATGATAAAAATCGGTGCGTCCAAGACTGCGTTTTCCAATCTCTTGTCAAACGCTCCCGTTCCAAGGCTTTTGAAATCCAAAAAGGTACGGCAGTCGTCCATACTGAAGGCTAAGTCCAACGCTTTGGCTTTTACCGTTCCGTCACTGCGGCGATAGGAAATGAAAACATCGAAATTTTTTCCTCTCTTTATCTTTTGCTCTTCTTTATTATTGTTTTGCTCTTCCGACATATCGTTTTGTATTTAGCCTGCAAAGTTAGGAAAAAATTATATACTTACAAAATAATCTCTTTCCTTTTCCACGTATCACGCGAATCACGAGTATTTTTTCTCTCGCAAAGGTCGCAGAGTCGCAAAGGAAGTTTGAGTGAGGTTTAAGGTTTAAGGATTAAAGTTTAAGGTCGAATGAATTTTGCCCTTCGTCTTTAGACTTTTGTCTTTTCTCCTTAAACCTTAAGCATTCTTCCTTAAACCAAACACAATCTTCTTCCGCGAGATACGCGGAGACGTTATGAAATCTTAACATTAAATTTAACATTCTTTAAGTCGCGTGTTTTTGGGCTGAAATGACGTTCGAAAACACTGAAAAGGCGTTCGAAAGCTCGAAAATCGGGTTTTTGAAAATTCAAACGCCGTTTGAATTTTCTCAGACGCCGTTTGAAAAATTTTGAACGCCGTTTGAAAATGCTCAAACGCCGTTTGAAATCGCCGAAACGCCGTAAAAATTGTCCAAAATCAGGACAAAAATCTTTAATCCTTTGATTTTCAAATTTCTACTAAACTCCTGATAAATCGCATCCTTGACGGCAATTGCTCAGTCGCCGACAAATTCGCGAATTCTCGCGTTAAGAAAACTTAAAAGTTCGAAAGAAGAATTGCAGTCGGCTTTTGGCTGTTAGCTGTTAGCCATTGGCTTTCGGCTGACGCAGTTTGAAATTTGCCAAAGGCTAACAGCCAACAGCCAAAGTAAAAATGGGAAAAATAAAACCAAGAGTCGGAGTTTTGTTTCTTGATTTCGATGATTTTCGAATAAAAACCTTATCTTTGCATCTTGGTTAAGAAAAAACATATAGGAGTATGGGAGTATTCAAATGGTTGGGCGGAATTTTGGGATTCACTTTCGGCGGAGGTATTTTCGGCGGAATAATCGGTTATGCCATAGGTTCGTTGCTCGAAAAGAAGGTTAAAACCGAATATAGTGGCGGCGAGCAACAAGGAGACTTCATGATGGGCTTGCTGATTCTTACTGCCGCCGTGATGAAGGCAGACGGCAAGGTGATGAAAAGCGAATTGAATTTCGTGAAAGACTTTTTGGCAAAGAATTTCGGCACGGAAAATCTGCAGAATCGTCTTGATATTTTACGTCAACTTCGCGATAAGAACATAGATGTTTATCAGGCGTGTGAGAAGATAAGAATCTCCTTTCCTTATGCAACGAAACTGCAATTGCTTCATTATCTTTTCGGTATTGCAGTTGCGGATAATGATTGTACAAAGGCTGAAAAGGATCTTATAGAAAGGATTGCGAATCTTATAGGTTTGTCTCAGGCTGATTATAAGAGTATTGAGGCGATGTATTTCCAGGTTACGGATTCGGCGTATGTGATTTTGCAGATCGAAAGAAACGCAACGGATGAAGAGGTCAAGAAGGCGTACAAACGAATGTGCATAAAATATCATCCGGATAAGGTTGCACACTTGGGAGAAGAGGCTCAAAAGGCGGCGAATGAGAAGTTCCAAGAGATAAACAACGCTTACGAACAAATCAAAAAGGAACGTAATTTGGTTTAACCTATGTTTACGGAATATTCTCCTTATTGGCTTGTTGTTATCGTTCTTTTGGCGTCAGGGATAACTTATTTTGCTTATTTCTTTCGCAAAAGAAACGATTTCCAACCTTGGCAACGAAATGTTTTATCTGCTTTAAGGTTTGTTTCGCTTTTGATGATAATGTTTTTGTTGCTGTCTCCGATTGTGAAAATCACAAAGCACATAACGGAAAAGCCTATAATAGTGATTGCTCAAGATGATTCGGAGTCGTTAGTTGCCGTTTCCGATTCGTCATACTATAGAACGGATTACCAAAAAGCTCTTTTGGCTCTTGCCGATGAACTGAAAAAAGATTTTGATGTAAAGATTGTCGGTTTCGGTTCGAAGATCAAGTCTTTCGAGCAGTCGGATGAAAAACATGAATTTGCGTTCGATCAATCCGAAACGGATATTGCTTCGTGCATAAGTTATGTCGAGCAGGAGTATTTCAACTCTAATTTGTCTGCAATCATCTTGGCGTCCGACGGAATCAACAATCACGGAAACAATCCTTTGAATGAGTGCGAGCAAGTCAGGTTTCCGATTTATACAATCGCTTTGGGTGATACTGCAAAGCGACAAGACTTTCTCATAAGCAATGTTCGTTGCAACAAGATTGCGTATCTCGATGATGAATTTCCCATTGAAATAACGTTTAATGCCGAAAAAGCCGACGGACAGCAGGCAAAGGTGAGATTGTATCAAGGAAACAGATTGCTGATAGAAGAGTCTGTGAATGTGAAAGGGGAGAAGTATTCGATGACATTGCCGACTACTGCTATTGGTTCGAAGCCGGGATTGCAGCGATTCAGGGCAGAGGTTTCTCATGCGAAGAATGAAATCAATGTGAATAACAATGTGAGGGAGTTTTTCGTCGAGATATTGGATTCAAGGCAAAACATATTGATGCTATCCGCCGTTCCACATCCCGATCTCTCTGCTATAAAACAATGTATCGAGAAAAACAAAAATTACAGCTTGGAAATGCGATTGTTTTCAGAAGAGTCGCAAATGACAAATCGGCAGACGGATTTGGTGATTGCTCATCAGCTTCCTTGCGACAAGGGAAGTTATGATTATCTGAGCAAGATTCAGCAGGCGGGAATACCTATTCTTTACATTCTCGGCAGCAAATCGGATTATGCTTTGTTCAATAAATTGAATACGGGTTTGATTGTGAATCTTTATAACAATAAAACGAAAACCGATGCTCAAGCTTCATTCAATTCAGCCTTTGCTTTGTTTAGTTTGAACGAGCAAAGTTCGGAGATGATTAAAGACTTTCCACCGCTGAATGCTCCTTTGGCTCGTTTTGTTGTTTCTCCCGGAACGCAGACTCTTGCTTATCAATATATCGCAGGTGCGAAAAGCGAATATCCTTTGCTGTGTTTTACTAATAATCCTCAGCAAAAAAACGGTATTGTTTGCGGAGAGAATATTTGGAGGTGGAGAATGCAAAACTATTTGATGAATCAAAGTCATGAACAGGCAGATGAAATAATCAATAAGAGTATTCGCTATCTTGTAAGCTCTGCCGACAAAAGTCTTTTCAGGGTAAATCACGACAATGTTTTCAATCAAGGTAGAGAAATCCACATCGAAGCCGAATTATACAACGAATCATATCAGTTGATAAACGCTCCCGAAGTGCAGATTACGATAAAAGATAATGAAGGAAAGGATTACAAATATGTTTTTTCAAAAATGGCGAATGCTTATTTTCTTAATGCGGGAGTGCTTCCTGAGGGAGATTATTCTTATCGGGCAACGACAGAGCTGTCAGGAAGAAAGCATTCTGCACAAGGTTCTTTCGTTGTGTCGGAAACCAATTTGGAAAGTTTGAATCTTGTTGCGGATCATACTTTGCTGAATACGATGTCGCAGAAAACAGGCGGGGAGATGGTGTATGCAAAGGATATGGATCGTATTGTTGAAATGGTGAAAGCCAATGATTACATAAAACCGATAATTCGCACAGAGACGACAAATAAAAGGCTGATTGAAAATATTTGGTATTGGTTGGCTGTCGTGCTTGTTTTGAGTGGTGAATGGTTTTTGAGGAAATATTGGGGCAGGGTTTGATTTTGCGAAAATGAAAAACGGAGTCTGTTGATTGAAAACAAACTCCGTTTCTTTTATTTGCTTGAATTGTTTATTCTTTTCTGCTTGCCGCTTTGACGAATGAAACGAACAGCGGACTTGGTTCAACAACCGTTGAGCGGTATTCCGGATGATACTGAACTCCGATAAAGTATGGGTGCGTCGGAATCTCAACTACTTCCACTAAATTGGTATCTGGATTGACTCCGCTTGCGATCATGCCGGCTTGTTCGAATACTTCAAGATATGCGTTGTTGAATTCATATCTGTGGCGGTGCCTTTCGCTTATGTTTTCTTTTTGATATGCCGAATAGATTTTTGTGTTCTCTTTTAGTTTACAAGGATACGCACCTAATCTCATAGTGCCTCCCATGTTTTGAATCAACTTCTGTTCTTCCATGATGTCGATTACGGGATGTGTTGTCGAAGCCGACATCTCCACAGAGTGTGCATCCTTGTAGCCAAGTACGTTTCTGGCAAATTCAATCACAGCACATTGCATTCCTAAGCATATTCCCAAAAATGGAATCTTGTTTTCTCTTGCATAACGCACTGCCATGATTTTTCCTTCTATGCCTCTGCTTCCGAATCCCGGTGCAACAAGAATACCGTTTAAGCCTTGCAACTCCTCTTGTATGCAGTCTGGATTGTCTTCCAACTTTTCGGAGTGTATCCATTTGATTTTGACTTTGCATTGTGTGGCAGCACCGGCGTGAATGAATGCTTCGGAGATAGATTTGTAAGCATCTTTCAATTCAACGTACTTTCCGACAAGTCCGATGTTTACTTCTGTCAAAGGATTCTTCAATCTGTACAAGAAAGACTTCCATTTCTCTAAATCGGGTTCGCCTTTTGCACTGATGCCTAACTTTTTCAATACTTGGATGTCAAGACCCTCGCGAAGCATATTAAAAGGTACTTCGTAGATTGTTGGAGCGTCTATCGATTCTATTACAGATGCTCTGTCGATATTGCAGAATAGCGAAATCTTATCTCGAACGCTCTCGGTCAAAGTATGTTCTGTTCTGCAGACTATAATATCCGGTTGAACGCCTTGTTGTAACAAATCTTTGACAGAGTGTTGTGTTGGCTTGGTTTTAAGTTCTCCGGCAGCAGCAAGGTAAGGCACATAGGTCAAATGAATAACTATTGCATTGCCTTCTAATTCCCATTTAAGCTGTCTTATTGTCTCAACAAAAGGAAGAGATTCTATGTCGCCAACTGTGCCACCGATTTCGGTGATTACAAAATCGTATTGTCCGCCTTGGCCAAGCAATTTTATTCTTCTTTTTATCTCGTCTGTTATATGAGGAATGACTTGAACCGTTCCGCCAAGATAATCACCATGTCTTTCTTTTTCGATAACCGATTGATAGATTCGTCCTGTCGTAACGTTGTTTGCCTGAGATGTTCTCGTGTTTGTGAATCTCTCATAGTGGCCAAGGTCAAGGTCTGTTTCAGCTCCATCTTCCGTAACGTAGCATTCGCCGTGCTCATACGGGTTAAGAGTTCCCGGATCTATGTTTATGTATGGATCCAATTTTTGTATCGTAACCGAGTATCCTCGAGATTTCAAAAGCACTGCAAGAGATGAGGAAATGATTCCCTTGCCCAATGACGACGTAACGCCACCTGTAACAAATATATACTTAGTATTCAACATGGTTTCTTAAGTTTATGGTGTTAAATCCTTTTATGACTTGCAAAATTAGTTAAAAAAAACGGTCTGAAGAAATCTTTGCAACAATTTCTTCGACTTTGATGTTCTCGGCTCTAACAATCAAGTCGGCTTGTCTGTAATAAAAATCTCTCTTTTTAAGACTTTCTTTCAGAAAATCCCTTAATTCTTCGTCGGTTTTTCCTTGCAACAGCGGGCGAGGACGTTTCGATTTCTTATGTCTTGACAATATGGAATATGGATGCATGTTCAGATAAATCACATAGCCGGAAGATTTTATCTTTTTCATGTTGTCTCCAAAGCAAGGTAAGCCTCCACCGGTTGCAACGACAATATCATCTTCAGAATCCAAAGTCTGCAGAATTTCTTTTTCAAACTGTCTGAATACCTCTTCACCATATTTTTCGAAAATTTGCTCTACGCTTAATTGATATTTGTTTTCTATCAGTTTATCCGTATCAGTAAAGCGATAATTCAAGCGTCTTGCCAATTTTTTTCCTATTGTGCTTTTCCCACACAGCATATAACCGATCAGAAATATTCTCATACGAAATTATCTTGCGTATGCAGCAACCGAAAGGTCTGCAAATTCATTATCCATGTACTTAAACAATGCTGCCGATGCAACCATCGCCGCATTGTCTGTTGTGTATGAAAATTTAGGAATGAAAACCTCGCAATTGTATTTTGCACCGAGTTTTCGTATGCTTTCTCTCAACGAAGAGTTTGCGGAAACCCCTCCGGCGATTGCAATTGTTCTGATTCCGGTGTCTTTTATTGCTTTTTCGAATTTCGATAAAAGACTGTCAACAACAGCTTTTTGAACCGAAGCCGCAATATCGCATATATTTTCTTCAATATAGTCGGGATTCTCTTTCAGTTTGTCTCTCAGTGTGTAAAGTATGCCTGTTTTCAATCCCGAAAAGCTGTAATCGTAACCGCCGATGCGACTTTGGGAAAACTGTAATATAGGCTTGCCTTGCTGAGCCAATCTGTCGATGTGAGGACCTCCGGGATAGGGAAGAGAAAGAATTTTAGCGGCTTTGTCGATTGTTTCCCCCGCCGCGTCATCTATCGTTCTGCCTATTATTTCCATTTTACGGGCTGAGTCAAGGCGTATAATCTGTGTGTTACCCCCTGAAACCAAAAGGCAAAGCATTGGAAAAGATGGAACTTTCTGTTCAGGCGTATCTTTAATGAAGTGAGCCAAAACGTGAGCCTCCAAATGGTTTACTTCAATCATTTTCAAATTCAAGGCAACGGCGAAACTCTTTGCAAAACTCACCCCGACCAATAGCGAACCCAAAAGTCCCGGACCGCGAGTGAATGCAACTGCTTCCAAATCGTGTTTCGATATACCTGCGTCTTTCAAAGCTTTATCCACGACAGGGATTATGTTGCTTTGGTGTGCACGGGAGGCTAATTCGGGAACGACGCCTCCATACTCTGCATGAACCTGTTGAGATGCCGTAACGTTTGACAGAACCTTGAATTCGCTGTCAATAACCGCACAAGAAGTGTCGTCGCATGATGATTCTATCGCAAGAATATAAAACATAGATTATCGTTTTCAAAACTTTACATTGCAAAAGTATGAAAAAAAAACGACAAGCTTGCAATGCTTTGTTCGGCTATTGAAAAAAGAGTTTGCGTACCGAAAATACAGAAAAACGAAAAATGAAAATAATTCTGTGTTATTTTGTTTGATTGTCAGTGATTTGAGTGATGATGAAATTACTTCTTGATTTCAGTAAAATGAATCTTGATTTTATTTTCTTCTTTCTTGATTTCGTGAAAATGAATCTTGATTTTGAAAAAATGAAAAAAATATTTGTTTTTGCAGGAATAAATATGCCGATACGAGTTCTTTAATTGGCGGATTTTGATTATCTTTGCAGGCTACTATGTTTTTGTGGCAGGTAAGTGAAAAAGCAAAATAAGAAAGGAATATGCAGTTTGCGGAAATTGTAGGACAAAGACGACTGATAAATTCTTTGATTAAGGCATACGAAGAAGGAAGAGTGCCTCACGCACAGCTGTTTGCAGGAGCTGAAGGCAATGGTACGTTTCCTCTTGTTTGGGCTTATTCTCAGTTTATCTCGTGTCAGAACAAGCAATTCTTCAACAATGCCTCCGAAAACGAGTTGCGTGCCGATTCTTGCGGCAGTTGCCCTTCTTGCATGAAGTATAAGAATCTTGCACACCCGGATTTACACTTTGTTTTCCCGAATACGACGACCAAAAAAGTGGATAAGAATAACGAATCCGCCTTGTTCATGGATTTGTTTCGTGAATTCGTCGAAGAAAAACAAGGATACATAGATGTCAATTCCTGGCTTGAATATCTTAAAGCCGAGAATAAACAAGGAGAAATCAATGTCAGAGACGCCAATACGATAATCAAAGACCTTACCATGACTTCTTATGAGTCGCCATACAAAGTCATGATTATTTGGTGTGCGGATCGGTTGCGTCATGATGCGGCTCCGAAGTTGTTGAAGATACTTGAAGAACCGTATCCCGGCACTTTGTTTTTTCTGATTACGGAAAACACTGATGCCGTTCTTTCAACCATAGTTTCGAGAACGCAATTGGTCAAAGTGTTGCCGATAGAGAAAGACTATTTGTTGGATTTTATGATTGAAAAAAAAGGAATGAGCGTTTCCGAAGCCGAAATCAGAGTTAAAAATTCGGAAGGAAATCTGCTTAAAGCTTTGAATCATGACAATAAAACCAACAAGGATTTCATCGATATGTTCATCATATGGACACGATTGGCATTCAGATACGACAAAAAAGCGGTTGAAATAATGCCTTTTTGCGAATCGCTTGCAAAAATGGGAAAAGAAAAACAACGACTTTTCCTTTTATCGGCATCGAATCTGTTCAGGGAGTGTCTTATGTGTGCTTTGAATGTGCCGATTGAGGCAGAGATGCTCGTTGATGAGAATTCGGAATACAAAAAAAAGTTTTCAAGATTTTTGAATCATGAAAATGTGAATCGGATTTTTACTTTGCTCAAACAAGCCGACTATCACATAACAAGAAACGCCAATGCAAAGATATTGTTTTTCGATCTGACTTTGCAAATCGGCAGACAACTATCTCAAAACAAATAACAGAACAAGAGAAATATTACATTTACGATGGAAAAGGAAATAGAAAAAAAACAAGAAGAAATAATAACTGCTAATAGCCAAGAAGCAACGGAAGAAATCAATAAAACACCTTCATCGATAAGCGGTCGTAAGATTTTCGAACACGAAGACAGAGAAGAGGTTGTTATGTTGGAACAATTCGTTCACCCTTATTTTGACGAGGATCCTGATATGGGAAGAACGGAATATGAATCCAATCCATTGTTATCAAGAGGCTGTTGCAGCACTCCCGAATCTTACAAACCAATAAGCAAGAAAGAATTGGACAGTTGTTCGAAATTGAATGTCAACAATTGGATAGGGCATATCAAAAGCCCGTCAAATGCGAGCGAATGCAATGTTGTGGAAGTACGCTTCAAAAATTCACGAAAAGATTTCTTTCGTTTGCCTGACGGATTGGAGATTTGCGAAGGAGACATTGTTGCAGTTGAGGGAACGCCTGGCCATGACATCGGCATAGTTTCCTTGAAGGGGGAATTATGTCGCATACAGATGAGAAAGAAAAACGTGGAAAACGGCGACAATATCAAGAAACTTTATCGTAGAGCAAGGGGAACGGATATTGAAAAGTGGTTGCAGTCCATCGAAAAGGAAGATGAAATGATTTTTGAGACGAGACGATTGGCTGAATCTTACGATTTGAAGATGAAAATCAATGATGTGGAATATCAAGGCGACGGAACGAAAGCCATATTCTACTATACAGCTGACGATAGAGTGGATTTCAGACAATTGATAAAAGCCTTGGCAGAACAATTCCGCATAAGAATAGAGATGAAGCAAATCGGAGCAAGACAAGAGGCGGGAAGGCTTGGAGGAATCGGCACTTGCGGTCGGGAATTGTGCTGTAGCACATGGTTGAACTCGTTTCACTCGGTCTCAACCTCTGTTGCAAAGACACAGCAATTGTTTCCAAATCCGCAAAAACTTGCAGGACAATGCGGAAAGCTTAAATGCTGTCTGAATTATGAGTATGATGTTTACGTAGATGCCTTAAAGTCGTTTCCGGAATTGGGAGTTGCGTTGGAGACTAAAAAAGGCAAAGCGGTATATCATAAAATAGATGTTTTCAAACGCCTTATTTGGTATTCGTATCAAAATTCCCCTGAATTGATTCCGCTATCGGTGAATTCCGTAAAGAAGATTATGAATGACAATAAGCGGAATATTTTGCCTGAAGACTTGGAATCGTTTGCCGAAAAAATGGAAAGCAACAAGAAATAACAGTTATGGTTTAATGAAACTTTATTCCGAGAAAATAATGTCAAGAAATAAAAAAATGAAACTTTGTTTTGTTATTCCCTTTTGCCTATTCATTTTTGCAGCGTGCAATAGCAATGTGGTTTATGATGAAAATAAAGCCGTGAATGAAAAAGCCTGGAGTGCAAAAGACAAAGTCTATTACGAGGTTGAAATAAAGGATACGACGAAAAAGTATAAGGTGGCATTGAATGTAAGGAACACCACAGACTATCCTTATGGCAATGTTTATTTCTTTATGAACACGATTCTGCCTGACGGAAAGATTACCAAGAGAGACACGATTGAATGTTATCTTGCTTATCCTGACGGAACTTGGAAGGGAAAAGGACGTTCTGATTTGAGGGATAATCGTTTTTGGATAGCAAAAAACGTGGAGTTTAAGCAGAAAGGTTTGTATGTGTTTGAGATTTATCAGGCTACAACCGACACTACGCTCAGCGGAATTGCAGACGTGGGATTGCATATAGAGTATCAAGATTGACGAACCAAAGAAAATAGAAATCATGCAAAATAAAAAAGTTCAGAAAAAGAAAAAGCAATCGGGCTCATTCAAGAAATACATCAGGTTTATGTGGTGTGCTTACTTGTTTGTCTTGCTTGCGATAATTGTATTCTTCTCTATGTTGTCTTTTGGTTGGCTTGGATTTATGCCTACTTTTGAAGAATTGGAGAATCCTAAGGCTAATCTTGCCACAGAGGTGTATGCCGACAACGGAGAGTTACTCGGATACATCGGAATACAGAATCGTTCGATTGTAAATTACAAAGATATTTCTCCAAACTTGATTAACGCTCTTATTGCTACGGAAGATGTTCGTTTTAGGGAGCATTCGGGAATCGATGCCCGCTCTTTGTTCAGAGTTTTGACCAAGACGGTTCTCGGAGGTCGGAAAAGCTCGGGCGGAGGTAGTACTTTGACTCAGCAATTGGCAAAAAACCTTTTTCCAAGAGAGAAAAAGTCTTTCATGGGTACCGTTTACGCAAAATTGAAAGAGTGGGTCGTCGCAGTGAAATTGGAAAGAAATTATTCGAAAGATGAAATCATTTCCATGTATCTCAATACTGTTGATTATGGAAGCAACGCTTTCGGAATCAAAGCTGCGTCTCATACATTTTTTACCAAACTTCCTTCAGAGTTAACAGTGGAAGAATCTGCTGTTTTGGTGGGACTGTTGAAAGCTCCTACAACCTACAATCCTGTTCGCAATCCTGAAAATTCTACAAACAGAAGAAATACCGTTCTTACGCAGATGGAGAAGTACGGATTCATCACTTCGGAAGAATTAAATGAGAAAAAATCCCAACCGATCAAACTAAAATACAATCCGCAAACCCATGATGAGGGAATAGCTACTTATTTCAGAGAAATGTTACGCAATTACATGAAAGAGTGGTGCAAGACTCATTACAAGCCAAACGGCGATCAATACGACGTACACAAAGACGGACTGAAAGTTTACACTACAATAAACTACAAAATGCAAAAGAACGCCGAAGATGCAGTCAAAGAACATTTCAAGTATTTGCAGAATGAATTTTTCAAACACACGAAAGGCTATAAGGATGCACCGTTTACAGGCATAAGTAAGGCTGATATAGAAAAGTATTATTTGCAGGCGATGAAAAATTCCGACCGTTACAGAGTCTTGAAGGAAGAGGGATTGAGCGAAAAGGAGATAAGAGCGAATTTTGACAAAAAAGCAAAGATGAGAGTCTTCACTTGGAACGGAGATAAGGATACAACAATGACGCCATGGGACAGTTTAAGATATTACAAGCACTTTTTGAATACCGGAATGGTGTCGATAGAGCCGCAAACCGGTCATGTAAAAGTCTATGTCGGCGGAATAAATTACAAACACTTCAAGTTCGATAATGCAAAGCTTGGTCGCCGTCAGGTAGGTTCGACTTTCAAACCGTTTGTCTATGCCTCAGCGATGAAGGACAGTGAATTGTCGCCTTGTTTCGAACTTTCGAATACTCCTGTCACCTTTGAAGAATACGATAATTGGACTCCGCAAAACTCAAATCATGCGAAAGAAGGAGAAATGGTGTCTTTGAAGTGGGCATTGGCAAATTCGGTGAATTTTATCTCGGCAGCGTTGATTAAAGACTATACCACGCCGCAGTCGGTCATCAATCTGGTAAAACAAATGGGTATTACGACTCCTATGCCTGCCGTTCCATCGATTTGTCTTGGCACAGCGGATTTGTCTGTTATGGAAATGGCTGCCGCAATGGCAACATTTGCCAATAAGGGTGTTCACAAAGAGCCGATGTTTATCACGAAAATATGCGACAATAAGGGAATGGTGTTGGAGGTATTCAACTCTAAGAGCAATACAGCTTTGGATGAAGAGACTGCATACTTGGTTTTGGAGTTGATGAAAGGCGTTGTAGATAGCGGAACCGGTGCAAGATTGAGGTACAAATACGGATTGACAAGCACGATTGCAGGAAAGACCGGAACGACTGACAATAATTCTGACGGCTGGTTTATAGGTATCAATCCGAAGTTGGCAACGGCTGTGTGGGTTGGAGGAGAACTTCGAAGCATTCATTTTCGCAGTACAGCCTTAGGACAAGGGGCTTCGATGGCTCTTCCTGTCTATGGATTGTTCCTTAAAAGGTGTGAAAAAGATCCTAAATTGAATTTTTATAGAGGAGATTTCGACCGTCCGCCTACAATGGAAATCGACATGGATTGCAGTAATTATGTTCAAGAAATTGAAACCGGATCGGTCGATGAGGAATACAGTAAAGATTGGTAAAAGAATAGAGAATTGAATCTTTGATTTGGGAAAATGTTTCTTTGAATAAAAAAAACGAAACAAAGAAACGTTTTTCCAAATAAGTGTTTTATCGACAAGGATTCTGTGTAAAGTAAGATGTTTATTGAAAAAACTATGTTTATGCGAAAGAAGATAGAGAGATTTGTAAGCTATTTTTTCAGAGAACCTTTTTCTGCCATCGGTAATAAAGAAAAGCAGGAGGGGGAAAGCCTGATTTGGAGACCCGTGTTTTTGTTTTCCATCATTGCGTTTTTGTTCGGATTGATTATTTTGGCAAGTGATGCGGGCTTTTCCGGCGATGAGTTCTTTCATGTTCATCATTCTAAAGACGTAATCAATTATTACAAAACCTTAGGCGAAGATAAAACAGCGGCAATTCCAACAGAGACAAACAACCTTCCTTATTACAGTCAATCGCCTGACACATTCATTCATCTGATAATTGATGCCTTCGGAATAGAAGACTATATGGGATTGCGACATCTTTGGTGCAATATCTTAGCTTGGGTAGGTGTTTTGTTCGCTTGTCTTTTGGCTCGGAAGGTTGGCGGATGGAGAGCTGCCGTTTTCACATGCATTCTTCTTTTTATTTCGCCTCGTTTTCTCGGACACTCGTTTAACAATCTCAAAGACATACCTTTTGCGTCTGCTTGCATAATGTCGATTTATTATATCGTCAGATTCTTGGAGCAGTTACCGAAAATAAAAATCTCAACGGCAATAATGCTGACCTTGTCTATTGCTTTCGCAACATCGATTCGTGTGGGTGGATTGCTGATGATTGCATATTTCGGATTGTTTGCAATAATTTACTACATATATAAAAGAGACAGCTTAAGACCTGTTTTCTTCAAGACATTGATTTGGGCATTGGGTATAAGCATTGTTGCATACGTGCTGACGGTTCTTACATGGCCGTATGCAATCGAAGGACCTGTTAAAAACGTTTACGATGCCTTCACTAACATGAGCAAGTTTGAGATTTCCATAAAGCAGGTTTTTGAGGGTAAAATGCAGTTCTCAACTTCTCTTCCTTGGTATTATTCTCCGAAATACATGCTTATGACAACTCCTATAGTTGTTTTGATAGGATTTTTGTTGAGTATGATTTTTGTGCATCACAATCGAAAACAATGGTTTTTGTATTTGGTTCTTTTCTTCACGGCTTTGTTCCCGATTTTTTGGATAGTGTTGGACAATTCCAACGTTTATGGAGGTTGGAGACATCTTTTGTTTGCATATCCTTCGATAGCGATACTTTCAGCTTTGGGAATAAACACCTTGATTACACTCGTAAAAAATCGTTATGCGAAATACGTGGTAGGACTTGCCTTTGTGATTTTGTCAATCAATCCTTTGGCACATTATGTTCGCAATCACCCTTATGAATATGTTTACTTTAATGAATTGGTTGGAGGAACGAAAAATGTGTATGGCGAATATGAGATGGATTATTACTATCATTCATTGAAGGAAGCTGCGGATTGGGTGAAGGAAAACGCAAAGAAGGACAGTCTTACAACGGGTGATAAAATCATTGTCGGATGTTGGCACATTCACCCTATGAGTTATTATTTCAAAGATGCCACAGACAAATTCAAAGTGGAGTTTATACGTTGGTCGGAAAAAGGAAACGTCGATTGGGATTATGCAATAATTTGCACAACCGGCATCTACCCCGAATTGCTTCGCATAGGATCTTATCCGCCTGAGAATACGGTGCATGAAGTTAAGGTTGACGGTCGTCCGATTTGCGTTGTGTTGAAACGTGATCAAAAATACGATTGGAAAGGCTTTGAAGCGGAAAAAGCAAACGATATTGCAAAAGCCGAAGAGTTGTATAAAAAAGCTTTGATTGTCGATCCGATAAATGAAACCGCAGTATTGGGACTTGCGGATATTTACCTTGGCAGGGTGAAAACAGATACTTTGGGAATGAATTATCTTTCCAAGGTAAACAGGCTTTTAGACGTTTTCATTATCGCAAATCCTAATCATGAGATTGCAAATTACATGAAAGCACATTGCTATTATATGAACAGGGATATACGATCTGCACTTGACCGATGCGACAGAATAATTGCGTACAACCCGAAATACGAGTCCTCATACATACTTGCATCACAGTTAAGACTGGTTTTGGGTGATTTGAACGGGGCAGAGGATTATCTGTTACGTCTTTTGAACGAAGGTATGATAGGACAAGAGTTGGTTGATATGTTGATTCAGGTATTCCAATTCCAAGGTCTTGACGAATCAAACGCATATATGAAGTTGTACACTTTGTTGGCAGAATTCTATGAGAAAGAAGGAGATGACGAACTTGCCAAAGAATATTCCGATGCTGTGGAAACGATACGTCAAAGCATGTACGGAGGGGAATGATATCAAGAAAAGTATAAATAAAAACAAAATCGGGTGATGCAAAAAGCGTCACCCGATTTCTTATAACTTGAATAATGCTTCTTAGAATAAGTATTTAACTCCGAAAGCAAAGCCTCTGTATTCAAAACCGGTTGTCGGCATTATTTGAAATGCAGGTCTGTAATCCAATGATATTGCCAAAGGAAAATTGATAGGCAATTTCCACTCAACACCAACTATACCTTCGATGTCAAGACCGAAACCCATATCTTTGTCACCGTGTTCCCAAGCACCTAATCCAGCACCAACTCCGTAGTACAAAGTAAGACCGTTGCCAATGCTTTGATTCCATTCATACAATCCTGCAAGTTGGAATCCGTTGTTGTGAAAGTGTCCTCTGAAGTCCAAAGATGTACCGGCATTGTACTTCTTGACTTGGATACCTGATGGAATACCGCCGACTACACCGACACCCCAACCTTGAGCATTTACATTTGACAAAGGCAATGCAGCCAATACTGCAAATACTGCCATAACTAAGAATTTTTTCATCTTTTTTTGAGTATTTAATTAAACATTAAGTGAATTCCACTGCAAAGGTACTTATTTTATTTGAATTATTGGCTTAAATGAAGTAAAGAATTAGCGTTTTCATTCTTGATTTTGTTTTATTGAAATGGGAAATTAAAAAAATAAAATCAAAATCCGATATACTTGAAGCATAAGTTGTATTTGTAGTGTTTCATATCATGGAATTGAAAATAAAAAAACAAAAATACATTGTTGAAATTAAATGTTTTGCTACCTTTGTCGTCGGATAATGTCTTTAATTTAAGTTTGAATTTTGAAAAAAGAATGAACATGAACAAGAAGTTGTGTTTTTTGATTTCGATGATTGTGGGAGCATTTTTGTTTACATCCTGTGAAATCAATGTTCAATTTGGAAGTGAAAGAGAATGCTATTGTGCACCTGCTGCGTTCAATCCTGAGAACGGGCAATTCATTCCTCCATCAGGAAGAGTCGAGGTTGTGTATGTTGAGGATGATTGCAGTGAGGTTGATTACTATGATATGTGTTTTGAAATGCAGGAAATCATAGATGCTTACCCCGAATATATTTGGGAATACAATTGTTGGGAAGTTGATGCCAATGGAAATATAATCAATTAGTGGGAAAACAAAACTGCACTTTATTTTGGTAAATGCGTAAACCATAACGTGATTTACCGGTGTTTTGTTTTTTCTTTGAGGGTTGATAACGGTCAAAGTAAGAGAGACTGCATTTGAAGTCGGTCCTGATTTTTTTGAAATCAAAAAAGAAAACGGGGAATTCAAGAAAGAATTCCCCCTTTCTTTATAAGAGTTTATTCTTCTCTTAGTTGTATTCGTTTATGATGTCTTTTACCATATCAGGAGTAAGACGTCCGTAAACCTTATCGCCAATCATCACAACCGGAGCCAAACCACATGCTCCCACACAACGCAAACAGTTTAGTGAAAACTTGCCGTCAGGAGTTGTTTCCCCGATTCCGATACCTAATTGACGCTTAAATTCTTCCAAAACTTTTTCTGCTCCTCTTACATAGCAGGCTGTACCCATACATACTGAGATAGGATGTTCTCCTTTTGGTATCATGGTGAAGAAAGAATAGAATGTAACGATTCCATAAATGGTTGCCACTGGTACATTCAATTCCAAAGCTATCACTTCTTGTACTTCTGCCGGCAGATAGCCATATTCTCCTTGTACTTTATGCAAAACATTGATTGCTTCGCCGGGTTTGTTGCCGAAAGAGGCACAAATCTCTTTTATTTTCTTGATTTTATCTTCAGATAACTTTACTTTTGCCATTTTCTTTTTGTTTTTTGAGGTTAGGCTTCAACTTCCACTTGTTTAGATTTGTCAAAGTAATGAGTGTGAAGCAAATGGTGTGATTTTTCTCCGCAAGGGGTTCCGAAATATTCATCATACAATTGTTTGATGTATGGATTCTCGTGAGATTTTCTCAATTCCTTGCCTTCGTCTTCACGATATATCGCTTCATGACGCTTTTCAACGATTGAGAAATCGCCATGGTGATAAGGTTGTCCTGCACCTCCGATACATCCACCAGGGCATGCCATCACTTCTATTGCATGATATTGTACTTCTCCTTTGCGTACTTGATCCAAAAGCTTTCTTGCGTTACCCAATCCGTGAGCTATACCCAAATGGATAGGGGTTCCGTCGAAGTCTATCGTAGCTTCTCTTACGCCTTCCAAACCTCTCAATTCAGTGAAGTCAACTTTGCCCAATGTCTTTCCTGTGAATAATTCGTAAGCTGTACGAGCTGCTGCCTCGATAACACCACCTGTTGCTCCGAATATTACAGCTGCACCGGTAGATGCTCCCAATGGCATATCGAAATCTTCTTCAGGTAATGAGTTAAAGTCGATATTGAATTGTTTTATCAACTCTGCCAATTCTCTTGTGGTCAATGAGTAATCTACATCAGGGTTTCCGTCAACTTTGAACTCATCACGTTGGCATTCATACTTCTTTGCAACGCATGGCATAATAGATACAACAACCATGTCTTCTCTCTTGATGCCTAATTTCTCAGCCCAGTAGTTCTTTGCAACGGCTCCGAACATTTGTTGTGGACTCTTTGCTGTTGAAGGTACGTCTAACATATCAGGATAGTTGGTTTCAAAGAAATTTACCCAACCCGGACAGCATGAGGTCAAGATAGGAAGTTTTACATCTTTGTCTCCTTCCATGAATTTCTTGATTCTGCCCAACATCTCAGTACCTTCTTCCATGATTGTCAAGTCTGCAGTGAAGTCTGTATCGAAAACGTAGTCGAAACCTATTCTTCTCAAAGCTGCAGCCATCTTTCCTGTAACTATTGTACCAGCTGGGTATCCGAATTCTTCACCCAAAGCAACACGAACTGCAGGAGCGGTTTGAACAACAACTGTTTTTTGAGGGTTGCTTATTGCATTTATTACTTGTCTTGTTTGATCTACTTCGCTCAATGCTCCAACCGGGCAAGCCATAACGCATTGTCCGCACATAGTACAAGTAGATTTCACAAGGTCTTGCTCAAATGCTGTTGCAACTACAGCTTCGAATCCACGATTTACTGCACTCAAAGCACCTACTGTTTGAAGTTCGTTACATACAGTCTCGCAACGACGACACATAATACATTTGTCAACATCTCTTATAATAGAAGGAGAGTTGTCTTTTCTATATGTAGATTGAGCACCCTTGAAAGGAATTTCTCTGATTCCCAATTTTTGTGCCAAAGTTTGAAGTTCACAATTCCCACTCTTTGAACAAGTCAAACAATCTGCAGGGTGGTCAGAAAGGATTAGCTCAACAACTGTTCTTCTTGCATTAACCACTCGAAGGGAATGCGTATGTACGACCATGCCTTCCATGACTTCGGTTGCACAAGCAGGAGCAAGATTTTTTCTTCCTTCGACTTCAACAACACAAACGCGGCATCCACCTGGTTTGTTTTCAAGTTTCTGTCCGTTCAATTCATAATAGCAAAGCGTAGGTATGTCAATGCCGAACTTACGAGCAGCTTTTAAGATTGTTTGTCCTTTTTCGGCTTGAATAGCTTTGCCGTCTATTGTTAAATTTATCATTTCCATTTTTCTAAAACCTTTTTTTGTTCAACACTTACCTTTATTTGATGCTGATTGCATTGAACTTACATTTTTCAATACAAGTACCACACTTAATACATGTCTCTTGGTTGATGTGATGTGGTGATTTCTTTTCGCCTTGTATTGCATTAACAGGACAATTTCTTGCACAAGATGTACAACCAACGCATTGATCAGGATCGATTACGTATTGCATCAATGATTTACAAGCACCGGCTCTACATTTCTTGTCTTTAACGTGTTCTACATACTCATCCCAGAAATTGTTTATTGTAGATAGGATTGGGTTTGGAGAAGTTTGTCCCAAGCCACAAAGAGCTGTATCTTTTATTACTCCTGCAAGATTTTTCAATGTTTCAAGGTCTTCCATGGTTCCTTGACCTTTTGTTATCTTATCAAGAATTTCCAACATTCTCTTATTACCTATACGGCAAGGTGAGCATTTTCCGCAACTTTCTTCGCAAGTGAATTCGAGATAGAACTTAGCGATTGAAACCATACAAGAAGTTTCGTCCATGACAACCATACCGCCGGAACCCATCATTGAACCTGCTGCTATAAGGTTGTCATAATCTATAGGAGTGTCAAGATGCTTTTCTGTCAAACAGCCACCTGAAGGACCTCCTGTTTGAACTGCTTTGAATTTTTTGCCATTCTTGATTCCTCCACCTATTTCATAGATGACTTCTCTTAAAGTTATACCCATTGGAACTTCAATCAAACCAACATTGTTTATTTGTCCGGCAAGAGCAAATACCTTTGTACCTTTTGATTTTTCGGTTCCAATCTTATTAAACCAATTAGCACCCTTCAATATTATGATAGGAATGTTTGCATACGTTTCTACGTTGTTTACGTTCGTAGGTTTTTGTAAGTAACCGCTTTGTGCAGGGAATGGTGGTTTGAATGTAGGTTCACCACGCTTACCTTCCATGGAGTGGATTAAAGCAGTTTCCTCTCCACATACGAATGCACCGGCACCGAAACGCAACTCAATATCGAAATCGAAGCCAGAACCAAACAGATTCTTACCTAAAACTCCGTATTCTCTTGCTTGCTTGATAGCAGTTTGCAATCTGTCAATAGCCAATGGATATTCTGCACGAATGTAAACCAATCCCTTTGTTGCACCTATTGCATAACCATTGATAGTCATTGCTTCTATGACAGAGTGAGGGTCTCCCTCCAAAATACTTCTGTCCATGAATGCACCAGGGTCTCCTTCGTCTGCATTACATACAACATATTTTTGATCAGCATGGTTTTTCGAAGCTATTTCCCACTTAACGCCTGTAGGGAATCCTCCACCGCCACGTCCTCTAAGACCGGATAATTTAATTTCATCAATAACCTGTTGCGGGGTTAGCTCTGTCAAACATTTAGCAACAGCAGCGTATCCGTCGTTTGCAATATACTCTTCGATGTTTTCAGGATCGATAAAACCACAATTACGTAATGCTATACGCAATTGTTTTTTATAGAAATTCATGTGTTTTGAGTCAGCAACGTGTTCTTTTTTCTCAGGGTCTGTATAAAGCAAACGAGTAACTTTACGACCTTTTATAACGTGCTCTTCCACGATTTCTAAAGCATCTTCAGGTTTTACTTCGGTATAGAATGTGTTATCAGGCATTACCTTTACAATAGGCCCTTTTTCACAAAAACCGAAACAACCTGTAAGAATAACTTGCACCTCTTCATTCAAGCCTTTGTCTGTCAAAGCAGCTTGAAGATTTTTTGTAATCTCTTGGCTTCGTGATGCAGTACAGCCTGTACCTCCGCAGACCAAGATGTGCATTTTGTATTTCGCCATATGTTTTTCCTCCAAATTAATTTAATAAATTGTTAACTGAATTTATTTTGCGATTACACCATCGACAAGTTCACCTTTTGCAATGTACTTATCAAGAATTTCATCTGCTTTTGCATTGTCAACATTTCCGAATACCACCGGCTCTTTTCCCGGAAGTGTAACTTCGATAGTCGGCTCTGCATTGCAGTGTCCCATACAATCGCATTGAGTCAGAATGATTTCCAACCCTTTTTCGTCGGCTTTTTTCAACATATAGTCGAAAACAGATTTGGCACCGGCTGCAATTCCGCAAGTAGCCATTGCAACTTTCACTTGAGCCAAATCATCTCTTGTGCCTTTGATTCTCGTGTCCATTTCTTCGTGAGCACTTTTCTTCAAAGCCAGCAAGTCTGATAAAGATTTAATTTGCACCATTTCTTTGATATGTTATTTTGTATTATAAAAGAATTGTCTTTTTGTTTGATAAAAATATCTAAACTATTTGCTTGCAAATTTAATTCTATTTTTTCAAACAAAGCATCTTTTTATTGATTTTTTTTGATTTTGATTAAAAATATTTTTTTTGCGAAAAATAATGCCATTACAAAAAAAATAAGTATCATTGCAAAATTAAATTTCAACGGATTCAAGTTTTGGTATTTTAATTCTTTAATTGGTTTTTTTAGAACTTGAATTCGCTATTGTCAAATCAAAAATCAAAGTTATGAACAGCGTTATTGAATTAAGAAAGGGTTATGGCGATTTGCTTTTCGGTCAAACGATGGAGCAGGTATTTGAGATTATTGGTAAGCCTTCGGAAGTCGAACAGATAGGAGAAGAAGTTGAAATGCCGACAACAGTTTTGCATTATGACGAACAAGGGTTGTCTTTGTTTTTTGAAACAGATGATGTCGAGAGTCTTGTATGCGTGAACATAGAGTCGGAAAACATGATTTTGTTCGGAGAAAGAATTGTCGGTAAAAGCACGAAACAAATAGAGCAATTATTGAAAGACAATGGTATAAAGGATATTGAATCAGACAAAGAAGAGTGGGGAGAAGAGCGTTTGGGCAGTGAATCGTTTTCGATAGATTTTTATTTTGCAAATGATAAGTTGGAATCAGTTACAATCGGTAGATAAGAGCAGGAATCTTTTTCCGACTTCATATTTTCCGCCCATATCTTATGCTGTTTCGGCGAAACGATTTGATGAAATAACGATTGATGGTTGTGAACACTACATCAAGCAGACTATTCGTAACAGGACGGATATTCTTTCTGCGAACGGGGTTCTTTCATTGGTAGTTCCTGTGTTGAGAAATAAAGATAAGAGGGCTTCGAGTGAACAAGTGTTGATAGATTACAAAACTTCGTGGCAACAGAATCATTTGAGGGCGATTCGTTCTGCCTATGGAAAAACACCGTATTTTGATTATTATTTTCCGGAAATTGAAAATATCATAATGTCTTCTCCGGACAGATTGATAGAATTGAATACCCTTATCACGTCTTGGGCTTTCGAAAAAATGAAATTAAAAACGGTATTGAGTAAAACAAAGGAATATGTATCTGAATCGGAGAATGATTTCCGTAATGTTTTTTCGAAAAGAAATAAAAAGGAAATATATGAAAACAAATCTTACTTTCAAGCGTTTTGCGACAGATTTCCTTTTGTTAAAGACTTGTCTTGCTTGGATTTGTTGTTTAATATGGGCAGCGAATCTTCGGATTACTTGTAGGAAACAAGGAGTGCGTTTTAGTGATTGAGGGATACATTTTCGTTTTCGACACAAAAGATACATCGACTTTCGTTTTGCGAGAGTCGATTTTTGTTTGACTTGTTTGAAATGATGAATCTTATTCTTCTTAATTGGTTTGAAGAATCTGTTCGTACTTATTGGTATTCGCAGGATTGATTTCTTTCAACAAATCCACGACACGGGATTTTTCATTTGCGGGAGCACCCTTGAAGATGTTGACTATTTCGTCTGCTTTTGCATCAAAGAATTGTTGAACTGCCACAAGGTTGGATTTTTCTCTATAAGCCTTTCTGATGTTTTCAAGAGATTCAATTATGTTGTTTCGAGCCTCCGATTGGCTTTCTCCACCCATCATATCCAATCCCAAACGATGATATTGGTAGTTGGCGTTTCGTAAAGTTCGATAAGTGGTATTCGTGTAGTTTTCCAACATCCAATATTTGTTTTTCTGGCTTTCAGCTCTTTTCCAGCCTTCATTGGGTGAACGTTGTGCAGCTGTGACGATATTACTGCAAATATTGAAATATTCCGTTCCTCCATTCAGTTCGAATGAATCGGCGTCTAAAGCCAAAAAATAATATAGATAAAAAGCTATTGTCGAAATCAGATTGTTCGTATAGTTGTTTTCTTCGAATTCAAAGCTTTGTCCATCTATGTATTTGAAAGCAATATTCTGTTCTTGTGTGTTTAGAAGAGTTGTGGTGTAAGTTGAACCGTAAACGGGACGGCGAAGTTGTACGTTGAAATCTCCTGTGAAATCCTCTTGAGTTGCATGTGTCTTTATGTTTATTGAAATGCTACCTTCTATTCTTTCGAATTCTTCGTACGTTTTATTGGTCCAACTACGTTGATTTATAAATTCGTTCAGCAATTCCTGTATGTTTTGAAACACGGTTTTGTCTGTGCCCTGTATTTGTGAGGAATTTACACTTACACTTATTCTGAATTCTTGGGAAATAAGATTTGAAGATATTAAAACGGCAAATAACAGCAAGCAAATCTTTTTCATATGCGATGATGTTAGGATTTATAAATTGCGTTCTTTTTCTCGGATTGTTTCAATCAATTTGGAAACAATGTCTTCGGCAATCTCGACTTTGCTTTTCAAACTTGTTCTTATCATGTTGCCCTTAGAGTCAATCATTGTGACCTTATTGGTGTCGTAACCAAAGCATGCATTTTTGTCGTTCAAAGAATTGAGGACGATGAAATCAAGATTCTTTCTTTTTAATTTTTGTTTTGCATTATCCTCTTCGTTATTTGTTTCCAAGGCAAAGCCGATCAATGACTGCTTGTCTGTTTTCATTCTTCCCAATTCGGCAAGTATGTCTTTGGTTGGCTGTAGTTCGATGTTGAGAGCGTTATCTGATTTTTTGACTTTTTGAGAGAATACGTTCTTTGGTGTATAATCGGCAACGGCTGCAGAAAGTATTGCGGCATCTGCTTGTTTGAATACAGCAGTCGTTGCATTGTACATTTGTTCTGCAGACTTTACGTCTATTCTTTCTATGTATGGATTTGTTGTTGTCAAATGTGTGGGGCCTGCAATCAACTTTACGTGAGCTCCTTTGTTGGCAAGAGATTCGGCAATTGCAAATCCCATTTTTCCAGATGAGTTATTGCCAATGAATCTTACGGGATCTATCTGTTCGTATGTAGGACCTGCTGTAACACATATTGTCTTGCCTGCAAGGATTTTTGATTTCTTGATATGGTTGTTTACAAAATCGAAAATCTCTTCAGGTTCAGCCATTCTTCCATCACCGTTTGCACCACATGCAAGTTCACCACAGTTGGGTGAAATAATATTCACTCCTCTTGAAGCAAGTATTCGCAAGTTGTTTTGCACCCCTTCGTTTGCATACATCTTGGTATTCATAGCAGGAGCTAAAAAGACATCTTTGTCAAATGCCAAAAGGGTGGTGGAAACACAATCATCGGCAATGGCGTTCGCGTATTTGCCGATGATGTTTGCCGTAGCCGGTGCGACTATGTAGCAATCAGCCCAATCCGAAATGCTGATATGTTCCGTCATGTCTTTGTTTCCAATGAACATATCGCTGTAAACCGGATTGTCGGATAAGGTTTGAAGAGTCGTTTCCGTTACAAAATTAAGGGCATTCTTGCTAACGACGACTTTAACTTCGTGTCCGGCTTTTTTGAACAACCTTATCAAAAACGGAATCTTGTATGCAGCTATACCTCCGCTGATAGCAATTACTATATTTGCATTCATAGTCGTGCGAAGACCTTGTTCGGTTTATCCAAACTTTTATTTATCGCTGTTTTCTGTCGTTTCGGCGGTCGGTTTTTTGTAAACCAATTTATCATCCATGTATTCCTTTATGGAGATCAAGAAAGGCTTTGGAAGCTGTTCGTAAAATTTGGCAACTTCTATTTGTTCGTGATTTTCGGAATTTTCATCTCCTCCGTCTACTATTGCAAATTCCTCTATCTTTTTATACAATTCTTGCTTCAAATCCGCAGCAATCTGATCAGAACGCTTGCTTAGCATTGCTATAGATTCGTAAACATTTCCTGTAACATTGACAAAGTCGTTCAAATTTCTGGTTTTGATGCTTGTGTCTGCTTTTGTCTTCTTGTAATCCATGTTTTTATTTATCTTTATTTGATGTAGAGTTAATCGTTTCCAATTTCTTTTTTACGTCATCGTAAATCATTTGAAGCTTTTCTGATTTCGCTTTGTCGCTTATGTTGGAAAAAACGACTTGATAGCGTTCGTAGTCCATCAGAACAATCTCGTAACGTTCCTTTTGTTTGCTTTCGACGCTTTTTTCTGCAAATTCATATCCTGCAAGCACGATATAATACATTGCATCTTCCCTATATTGTGTTGCATCAGGATAATTGTTTAAGAAATTTTTGAGACTGGTTTGTGCTGCTTGATAAGCTTCGGTTTTATAGTAGTTATAAGCATTTACATAGTCCTTTTTGATGAGTTTGTTTCTCAATTCGTCGATCAGTTTGTTGGCTTGAGCCACACGATCCGACTTAGGGTATTTGTCGATGTAGGTTTGAAAGTTGTCGATTGCTTGTTTTGTCAGTGTTTGATCAAGAGAATAGTCCGGTGATTCAAGATATTTGCAATAAGCTGCTTGAAACAATGCCTCTTCTGCATATTTTGAATAAGGGAACCATTTAACGAAACTTTCGAATTGGTAAGCCGCCGAATAGTAATCTTTACCTCCCAAAAGTGATTTGCCATAGTACAGATTCACAAGTTCGGCTTTTTCTCTTCCTCTCGAATACAATAGCAGGTTTTCAAACAATTGTGTCGCATGAAAGAAGTCCTTGCGTTCGTAAGCTTTCATTGCAGCCTCGAATTTGGCGTCATGATCGTTGCTTTCCAAGAGTTTTTTGTGGCTACTCGAACAAGAAACTCCCAAAACAGCCATCGATATGTATAAAATCGTAAATGCTTTCTTCATAATTTTGCAAAGATATGGAATATTTTTGAGTCAAACGCAGTTTTTGAGGACATATTTTGTAATTTTGCAAGAAAAAACGAGTATATCGTCAAGAAAAAAACATATATCCCGAGATGACAGAAAGAAAATCGAGAAAGATAAGCATCGGAAAGATATTCAAATGGATAGGAATAGCGATTCTTTCATATATAATACTGACAGTGTCGCTTACTGCTTTGTATACGGTGGTTAATCCGCCTATTACGTTTCTCATGATTCAAAGATGTTTTGAGCAGGCTTTTGATGACAAACGTGAAGTAAAGTTGCAAAAAGATTGGGTGAGTTTTGAGGAAATTTCTCCTAACATGATAAAAGCCGTAATGGCGGCTGAAGACAATAGATTCAAAACACACAACGGTTTCGACTTTGAAGAAATAAAACGAGCAAGGGAAGACGCAAAACGAACCGGGAAAAGACCGAGAGGAGCAAGCACAATCAGCCAGCAGACTGCAAAAAACGTTTTTCTGTGGAACGGAAGAAATTATCTGAGAAAAGGATTGGAAGTTTATCAAACGGTGTTAATCGAAACCTTTTGGAGCAAACGGAGAATTATGGAGGTGTATTTGAACGTCATAGAGTTTGGAGACGGAATCTATGGCGTGGAAGCGGCATCGCAACACTACTTTGGAAAATCGGCAAACAAACTTACAAAGCGTCAAGCCGCACTTTTGGCGAGTGTGTTGCCGAATCCGCTGAAACGAAACCCTGCTTCACCAAATCGGAAACTCAATCGTAAAGCCGACAGAGTAATGTTTTTGATGAACAAAGTGGGGTCTGCCGATTTGGAATAAAACAAAGATTCAACCATTCTGAAAAGCCCGAAAAATAAAACAAAGAAACAGAAAAATAAAACAAAGATTCGTTTTGCTGAAATCAAGATTTATTTTTCTGAAACAAAGAAATAATTTTGCTCTTTTTTAGAGCGTGAAAATTAAATGATTAAACGCAAAAAATGCGATGGCATATAGTTTGAATGAAACATCGGTTACGGAATCCCGATGGAGAAAATACGTAGCCGGATTCAAGTCCTACATCCTTCTTGAGCGGTCTCACTCAATCAATACTTTGCACGCCTATCTTGAAGACTGCAACAAATTCTTTTCTTTCATGGAAAAAGAATATCCGAACATAGGTCCGCAAGACACAGAATTGAATCACCTGCAACACTTCTTGAAAAAAACGGTCATGAGTTCAGGAAGGGATCAAGAGCAACGCATATTGAAAGTAAGCACTCAAAGAAGAATCATAAGCGGAGTAAGAGCCTTTTTCAAATATCTTATACTTGAAGATTTATTGCTTAAAAACCCTTGTGACTTACTTGAAACGGCAAAAATGGAAAAAAATCTGCCTGTCGTCTTGTCCGATTCGGAAATCAATCAAATGCTGTCTGCAATCGATAAAAGCACGTTTCACGGTTACAGAAACGCACTTACGATTGAGGTTTTATACTCTTGCGGATTGCGAATAAGCGAATTGTTGAATCTTAAGAAGAATGATATTTATTGGGACTACGAATATATAAAGGTACTGGGAAAAGGCAACAAGGAACGCTTGGTTCCGATAGGTGAAAGTGCATTGTTGCATCTCAGATACTTTATCGACAACCATCTTTCTTTGTTGAAGGAAGACAAAAAGAGCAAAGGTTTGATTTTTTTGAACCATTACGGCAGGCAATTGACGCGTCAACACGTCTTTCAAATGATTAAAGAACTTGCAAAGCAGGTCGGCATAACCAAAAACATACATCCGCACACTCTAAGGCACAGTTTTGCAACCGAACTCATTAAAGGCGGTGCCAATCTCGTGGTTGTGAAAGATATGATGGGACATCAGTCTATTCTTTCCACGGAAATATACACTCATGTCGACATAAATCATTTGCGGGAGACCATTATGTTGTATCATCCTTTGTATAACAAAAAATCATGGCAAGAATGAATATCAGTCAAACTTTGAATAAGATAATCAAAAAGTGGTTTTCGGCTTGCAGTGTCTTTTTTAAGATTATGATACCTGTGAGTCTGATCATAAAACTCTTGGAAGAAACCGGTTTGATGCAATATGTAGGTTACGCTCTTTCGCCTTTGATGCAACCATTGGGGCTTCCGGGAGAAATGGGGCTTGTTTGGGGAGTTACGATGTTAAGTAATATTTACGGCGGACTGCTGACGCTTTCGTCGCTTCAGCCTGATGGAGGAATGACTGTTGCACAAATCACGACGCTTTCCTCACTCATGCTTTTCGCTCACACGTTCCTTATAGAGATTCCTATATGTGTCAAAGCAGGTTGCAAATTCATACCCATATTTCTTATTCGTTTTTTATCGGCTTACGTATTCGCTTTTTTGACAGCCCAAATCTGCATGCGATTTTCTTTGTGTGATTCACCCGTAAGTGCGATACATTTTACCGAAACAGACTCTTCTTGGCTTGGTTGGGCGATTGGAGAGCTTGAAAAGTATGTTTCTATAGCCTTGATTGTGCTTTCATTGGTTGTGTTGCTTGAATTATTGGAGCGAGTCGGCTTTTTGCGATTGTTGGAAAAAATTCTGTCGCCCGTTGTCGGCTTTATAGGAATTTCTCCCAAAGTAATACCGATAACAATCATAGGAATGACTCTCGGATTGGCTTATGGAGGCGGATTAATCGTTGCGGAAAGTAAAGAAAATCCGATAGAAAAGCGGGACATCTTTCTTTCATTGGCATTTCTCAGTCTTTTTCATTCCATAATCGAAGATCACCTGCTCATGATCGGGATAGGAGCGAATGCGTTCTTTATTTTCGTCTTGCGATTTGTCTTTTCGATAGTCGCAATGTTGCTGATAAAATATCTATATGACAATGCGGGAAAACTGATTGCCCGATTCAGGAAATCATGGAGAAGTCGCTGATTTTGTGTTTTTCGAAAAAGAATTTTCTTAGTATGAGATGTTGCGACAATTCCAAAAACGGATCTTGCCCTATGATGTTTTGTGTAATTTCTCTCACCTGATAGAGTAATCTTTCGTCCTTTACGATGTCGGCAATCTTCAGATTGAGAACGCCGCTCTGCTGAGTGCCGGACATATCTCCCGGTCCGCGAAGTTGTAAATCGGCTTGGGAAATTTGGAATCCGTCATTGGTGCGACACATTGTGTCTATACGGAAGCGAGCCTCAGAAGACAAATCGTCTTTCGTGCGAAGGATGCAATAGCTTTGTTCACCACCTCTGCCGACTCTGCCTCTGAGCTGATGAAGCTGTGCCAGACCGAATCGTTCTGCGTTTTCGATAACCATGACTGTTGCATTCGGAACATCGACTCCGACTTCTATCACAGTTGTTGCAACCATTATGTTGGTGATTCCTTTTTTGAATCTCTGCATTTCGTATTCCTTGTCTTCGGCTTTCATTTTCCCATGCACTATGCTTATTTGGAATTCGGGCAAAGGAAATTCCCGCACAATGCTTTCGTAACCGTCCATAAGGTCTTTAAGATCCAACTTCTCGCTTTCTTTGATTAAAGGATATACAACATAGATTTGCCGTCCTGCTTTTATTTGTTGGTGCATGAAATCAAACAATCGAAGTATGTCTTTGTCGTAAAGATGAGTCGTAAGTATTGGTTTGCGACCGGCAGGCAGTTCATCGATGACCGAATATTCCAAATCGCCGTACAGAGTCATAGCAAGAGTTCGACAGATTGGCGTTGCGGTCATTACCAAAATGTGAGGCGGAATGGTGTTTTTTGACCACATCTTGGCCCTTTGCTCAACCCCGAAGCGGTGTTGCTCATCGATGACGACCAATCCGAGATTTCTGAAAATCACACTGTCTTCCAAAACAGCATGTGTGCCTACCAATATATCGATTGTTCCATCTGCCAAATCGTTCAGAAGATTTTTTCGGTTTTTTCCTTTGCTGCTTCCTGTCAACAGCGAAACGTTTATGTTCATCTCGCCAAGGAATTTGTTGATGCTTTGAAAGTGTTGATTGGCAAGAATTTCCGTTGGAGCGAGTATTGCTGTCTGAAAACCATTGTCCAAAGCTATCAACATGCTTAAAAGAGCTGTCAGCGTTTTTCCGCTACCTACGTCTCCCTGAAGCAGTCTGTTCATTTGCTTTCCTGAACGCATGTCGTTTCTTATTTCTTTGACGACACGTTTTTGGGCATTTGTCAGTTCGAAAGGAAGATGTCGGTTGAAGAAAGTGTTGAAATAGTCGCCCACTTTCCCGAAAACAAATCCGCAACTTTTGTTTTGTCGGTTTGATTTTATGATAAGATGTTCCAATTGCATGAAGAAAAATTCTTCGAATTTCAATCTGAATTTAGCTCTTGCCAAAGCATCTTCATTAATCGGCAAATGAATGTTAAGGATTGCTTCTTTGCGAGAAAGCAAATGGTATTGTGATATAATGTAATCAGGTAAGGTTTCTTCAATCAGCACAGAGAAGTTTTTCAAAGCGTTTTTCATTATGGCAGTCATTTGTTTCGATGCGAGAAAGCTTTTTTTCATTCTGTCGGAAGTGTTGTACATCGGAGTGAATTTTTCTTTCTTGTAATCTTTTTGAGGATTGAATCGTTCGAATTCCGGATGTGGTATGTTGTATGTGCCGTTGAAGTAGTTGGGTTTGCCGAATATGACAAAGATTTCATTTTTCGGGAAACTGTTTTCAAGCCACTTCAAACCGCTGAAAAAAACCAAATCGATAAATCCTGTTTCGTCGGCAATCCTTACCATAAGCCGTTGGCTTCTTCCAACACCTATCAATTGCTTTCCGACAACTTTGCCGATGATAAGGCAATACACATCGCTCGAACTTATTTCCGAGATTTTGATAAAGCGACTCTTGTCGATGTATCTGTAAGGGTAGTAGTCGAAAAGGTCTTTCAATGTAAGCAAACCAAGTTCCCGATTCAGGATAGCTGCTTTCTTTTCGCCTATTTCGGAAATTGCTTCGAGTTTTATTTCAGACAGACTTCTCATTCTGTGATTGAATCAAATTTTGCACAAAGGTACGCATAAAAGTCCGAATAGTGTTTTTTCTTTGTTTGGAATGGTGGATTTTCTTTCTTTGTTTCAGAAAAATGAATCTTGATTTCAGCGGAACGAATCTTTGTTTTATTTTTCTGTTTCTTTGTTTTACCACAAGTGCTTTTTTGAATAGTTAAAACGTTGTTTGGATGTGGTAATTTTATTTTGGAAAACAGAAAAAAAGAAAGGGAAATCGAAAAATCAATTTCCCATTTTAGGCATTCGTATATTTTAGTTATCCCGTCAAGACTCGAACTTGAAATGTCTGAACCAAAATCAGATGTGTTACCATTACACCACGGGACAATCCTTCAAGGAAAACGCAAATCAATCGCTTGTTTGCTTGTTTTCTTCCCTTGTTTGCGGTTGCAAAGATACTACCTTTTTTGATTCCGACAAAATTTTGTTGAACTTTTTTCAAATTTTTTCTCGTTTTTTTCCGTTCTTGACTTAAATTTGCAAAGAATAATTTTGGCAAAAAGAAAAAGCGTTTTCTTTTAATCTTGAATAAAATGCTTGAGAAACAGATTGATACAAATATATTGGAGGTAGAAAATCTTCATTTGGAGTTTCGTTCACATGGAATTTGGAATGAAGTTGTCAAAGGCGTGAATTTTTCCCTCAAAAAAGGCGAAACACTCGGTTTGGTTGGCGAATCAGGCTCGGGAAAGAGCGTTTCCGCACTTGCAACCATGGGATTGTTGGACAAAAACAATTCAAGAATTACTCAAGGTCGCATTCTGTTCGATTCTTCCGTTGATTTGTTGCAACTGAGCGAAAAAGAAATGAGACGTTACAGAGGAGGAAAAATCTCAATGATATTTCAAGAACCGATGACTTCGCTGAATCCTGTCGTCAAATGCGGAAAACAAGTTATTGAAATGATATTGCAGCACGAGGAATGTTCGAAAAAAGATGCCGAAAAGAGAGTTCTGGATTTGTTCGACGAAGTTTTGCTTCCCGATCCTCCTAGAATATTCAATGCTTATCCGCATGAATTGTCCGGAGGTCAAAAACAAAGAGTTATGATTGCGATGGCAATAGCCTGCAAGCCTGATTTGCTTATTGCAGATGAGCCAACGACGGCATTGGATGTAAGTGTGCAGAAAGCGGTGTTGGAATTGATGAAAGACATTCAGCGAAAATACGGAATGGGTATAATATTCATATCGCATGATTTGGGAATCGTTCACAGCATATCGGATAAAATCGCTGTCATATATAAAGGAAGTATTGTCGAGACAGGAGATAAGGATAGCGTGTTTTTGAATCCGCAACATCCTTACACAAAAGGATTGCTTGCTTGCAGACCTTCGATGACGGAACGCTTGAAACGTCTGCCTACGGTTGATGATTATATGAACGGAAGAAAAAAAGATACAGATAAAGTTTCGCAACAAGAGCGTCAAAACAAACATCTGGAAATTTATTCTCAAGAACCGATTTTGCGAGTCAAAGATCTGGAAATAGAATACGTGCTTGGAAAGAATCTGTTTGGAAGAAGTAAAAAAACACTTAAAGCGGTCGATAAAGTCAGTTTTGATTTGTACAGAGGCGAAACTTTGGGCTTGGTTGGTGAATCAGGTTGTGGAAAAACCACACTTGGAAGGGCAATCATGCAATTGGTTAATAAATCATCCGGAAACATTGTGTTTGAAGACCGAATCTTGAATTGCGTTTCTCATTCTCAACTGAAAGAATTGCGAAAAGACATTCAGATTATATTTCAAGACCCTTATTCTTCGTTGAATCCTAAAATCACGGTTGGGGAAGCGATAGGCGAACCGCTGAAAACTTATTCTATTGAACCTGATTCAAAAAAGAGAAGAGCCATGGTTGTGGAAATGATGGAGAAAGTTGGATTGGACGCATCGCATTATGAACGCTACCCTCACGAATTTTCAGGCGGACAGCGACAACGGGTAGGTATTGCACGGGCTCTTATACTCAGACCAAAGATCGTTATATGCGATGAATCGGTTTCTGCATTGGATGTCAGCGTTCAGGCACAGGTTTTGAACCTTTTGGCAGATCTGAAAAATGAATTCGGATTGACCTACATTTTTATCTCACATGATCTTGCCGTTGTCAAGTATGTATCAGACAGAATGATAGTTATGCGTAAAGGAAAGGCGGTTCAAATCGATGAAGCTGATAAGGTGTATTCTTCTCCTTCGGATGAATATGTCAAAACATTGATAGAGTCTATTCCAAGCTAAATTTTGTTGCTTTGAAAAAAATGATTAAATTTGCAGTTTCAATACAGCGAAGGTTGTATCATTAAAATAGTAAATTAATATAAGTTTTTATGGATTTTATAGAAGTAAACTCGGAGATAGGTCGGTTAGACGGTGTGATACTTCACACTCCCGGGGTGGAAATTGAGCAAATGACTCCGGCAAGTATTCAAGAGGCTTTGTACAGTGACCTATTGAATTTGAGGATTGCTCAAAAAGAATACTCGAATTTTGAAGGCGTTTTATCCAAATGGACAAAGACTTATCAGGTTGTTGAATTATTGGAAAAGGTATTGGAAAACAACTTGGTTAAATCTGATTTGCTAAATAAGATATTGTTGAAAGAAAACAGACAATTTTTGTTTTCAGAGTTGGTCTCTTTACCAAGCAAAGAGCTTGCTAAGTTTCTGATCGAGGGATACCCGTATGAAGCAGGTGTACACCCAAAAGAATTCGAACAAGGCAGGTATATGTTGAATCCTTTGTATAATCTGTTTTTCACAAGAGATGCTTCGTCTTCCGTTTACGACCAAGTGTTGATTCATTCCATGAGTACAGACGTTCGAGACAGGGAAAGCTACATCATGGAATCAATTTTCAAAAATTTCTTTGGCGTAAGCACCATCAATCCAAAGGTGGTTGAGGGAGCTCATACTGAGGGAGGGGACGTGCTTATAGCAAGAGAAGATGTCCTTTTCGTGGGTAATGGTTGCAGAACAAATAAAAAAGGAATCGAATTTTTGATACAATATTTTGCATCTCGCAAAGATCGTCAGCATATCATCGTTCAAGAATTGCCAACCAAGCCTGAGTCGTTCATTCACTTGGATATGGTATTCACTATGCTTGCTCAAGACAAATGTATGGCTTATTCACCATTGATATTGCAGTCGAACACAGGATTCAACACCACACACATCGAAATAGATAACGGACAGATTCGTTACCATGAAAGAAACAATTTCTTGGAAGCAACAAAGCATGTTGGCTTTGACTTAGAGCCGGTATTGTGTGGAGGAAACGATTCATGGTATCAACAAAGAGAGCAATGGCATTCAGGAGCCAATTTCTTCGCATTAGGAGAAGGCAAGGTGTTAGGCTATGCCCGCAACACACATACAATAGAGGCTTTGAACAATGCAGGATTCGACGTATTGAAAGCAGAAGACGTATGCAGCGGAAAAGAAGACATGCATGCACATGAGCGTTTCGTTGTAACCTTCGAGGCAGCCGAATTGCCAAGAGGCGGAGGCGGTGCAAGATGTATGACAATGCCTGTCAAGCGTCAAAAAGTCAATTGGTAATTTTTTTTAGTCCTGAAAATAAAATCAAGAAACAATTTACTGAAATCAAGATTCGTTTCGCTCAAATCAAGATTCAGAAAATCGAAATCAAGAAATAAATATTCAAACTAAGATATGAAAAGATATAACTTGATAAACAATGTGTTAGGTTGGGCAGTCTTTTTGACGGCCTGCATAGTCTATCTGATGACGGCAGAACCTACCGCATCGTGGTGGGATTGTGGAGAATACATTGCAACAGCCGATAAACTTCAAGTGGGACATCCGCCGGGAGCACCAACGTTTCAACTTATCGGAGCTTTGTTTTCCAACTTTGCAGGTGGCGATTTGACCAAGATAGCATACACAATCAATGCGATGAGTGCAATATGCAGTGCCTTTACTATTTTGTTTTTGTTCTGGTCAATCACGATGCTGGCGAAGAAATTCGTGAAAAAACCGGAGGAAATGACGATTGCACAAATGATAGCAATATTCGGAAGCGGTTTGATCGGCAGTTTGGCATACACATTCTCCGATACATTTTGGTATTCCGCAGTCGAGGGCGAAGTTTATGCGATGAGTTCGTGCTTTACCGCCATAGTATTTTGGGCAATCCTCAAATGGGAATCGCAAGCCGATGAATCGCACAATCTTCGTTGGCTTATACTAATAGCTTTCCTTATTGGAATTTCCATAGGCGTGCATTTGCTGAACTTACTTGCCATTCCGGCAATCACATACGTTTATTACTTCAAGAAATTCCCTGATGTACAAAAAGGAAAGAAGAAAAAATTCGTTTTGGTCGGCGTAATATCGATGCTTTTGGTTGCATTCATACTTTATTTTGTAGTGCCTTACATCGTCATATTCGCAGGAAAATTTGAGATATTCTTCACCAATTCGTTTGGAGCACCGTTTAACACCGGTACAATAGTGTATTTCATTCTTTTGATTGCCGCAATAGTTTTCGGATTGTACTATACGACAAAGAAAAACAAGCCTATATTGAACGCATCCATACTTTCGTTGCTTTTTATCTTGGTAGGATACACCACATTCTTTGTTTTAGTCATCAGAGCCAATGCAAACACTCCGATAAATGAAAACGCTCCGAAAGATGCTACCTCATTGCTGACATATCTTAACAGAGAACAATACGGTTATACGCCGCTTTTCCACGGTCAATACTACACAGCGACCGTCGTTGATCAGAAAGAAGGAACTCCAAAGTACATCAAAGATACCGTATCAAACAAATACATAGAGGTAAAGCAGATGGGAGAAGTCGTTTACGACAACAAGCACACGACAATCTTCCCAAGAATGTACTCGAACGACGAAAGCAGAAATCACCCTGTGTATTACAAAATGTGGAGTGGTATTCCGGGAAATTCTGATCGCAAACCGACATTCGGAGAAAACCTAACCTATTTTTTCAAATACCAAATCAACCACATGTATTGGCGTTACTTCATGTGGAATTTTGCAGGCAGACAGAACGATATACAGAGTTACGGATTGAATTACTCGTCTTATGAGCCTCTTGCGGCAAGTAACGGCACCAAAGACTTGATTCATGGCAACTGGATAACGGGTGTGGATTTTATAGACTCATGGCGATTGGGTCCACAAACGGATCTGCCGTCGGATTTGGCAAACAACAAAGGTAGAAACAAACTATTCTGTCTTCCTCTTTTGTTGGGAATAGCCGGATTGATATTCCAAATCCGCAAAACCCCTAAAAACGCTTTCGTAGTCTTCCTTTTGTTCTTCATGACCGGCCTTGCAATCGTTTTATATTTGAATCAGCCGCCTTGTCAGCCGAGAGAACGAGACTATGCCTATGCAGGATCATTCTATGCCTTTGCAATATGGATAGGATTGGGCGTTTACGGACTGTACGAATGGGCAAAGAAAATAAAGATACCTGAAAACGTCAAAGCAGGAGTTGTAACCGTAATATGCTTTTTTGCAGTGCCTATGCTTATGGCGGTGCAAGAATGGGACGATCACGACAGAAGCGGACGTTATATGACGAGAGAATTTGCTCGAAATTATCTTGAGAGTTGCGAACCTAACGCTATTCTGATTACATTCGGAGATAACGACACCTTTCCTTTGTGGTATGCACAAGAAGTTGAAGGAATACGTACCGATGTCAGGGTTTTGAATTACACACTCTCAGGAATGCATTGGTATGTCGAGCAATTGTACAACAAAGTTTACGAATCCGAAAAACTGCCATTCACATTGGATAAATCCTTCTATCGATTGGGATTGGACGTATCTTTGGTTGTACCGTCCGGAGGACCGTCTCGAGATGTCAGAAACGTATTGCAAGAACTCAAAACCAACAATCAAACCACCCAATACCTGCAAAACGGAGACTCAGTCAAGGTTTTACAAACCAATCGCTTCTACATACCGTTTGACAAAGCCAAGATGGCAGCCAAAGGCTTGTATCCGCAAGAATTGGTCGATGAAGAAGAAGGCAGAGTCGAGTTTGAAATCAACATAAACCAAAACTACGGATACGAACAACTGATAAGAAACGAATTAATGTTTCTTGACATATTGGGAACCAACGCATTCGAGCGTCCGATTTATGTCATGAATCCGCGATACCTTCAAAAAGTCTTCCCGAACATAGGAGAATACGTACGTCAGGAAGGATTGGTGCATCGAATCGTACCTTACAGAGCAGGAGGAGCCTTTGAAAACGAACGAAGCTACGACCTGATGAAGAATAAGTTCGAATGGGGAGGAGTCAAAGACCCGAACGTCTATTTGGAAGAAGCAGTCAGTGTGAACAATTCAAGAAACATGAGACAGTTCCACGTATTGCTTGCAGACAATCTCATAAACAAAGGAGAGAAAGGCAAAGCACTTGAAATATTAAACAAAGCCGTCGCAGAATTTCCTGACTCCAAGTTGCCGTATGACCGTTATGACATACTCTTGGCAGAAACCTATCACAAAGCAGGCAATACCGCCAAAGCGAAAGAAACATTGAATGCGATAATCGACCATTACACCGAATCACTTCACTATTTCAATCGCTTTACAGGCAAGAAAGCCCGCAGTGTAGAGGGAGAAAAGCTGATGTGCATCTACGTTTTGTCCGAGGCAGCCGGCATTGCAGAACGCTACGGCATGCAACAAGAATTGGCAAGCTTGAGACAAATCCCCGAAGTTGCACAAATGCAGAGAGCAAGTCAGGCAAGAGGAATCATAAACGAATATGTGCAGATGCTGAATGACGGTTCGATGGAAGCACAACAAGGAAACATCGCCAAAGCCGAAGAAATATTCAATCTGTTGATAGAAGGAATAAAAGCAAACATGCTTAACACCGGCAACGAGCAAATAGACGAGCAAGCCGGAAGCATGTTGGCTTACATCATATCAGTATCGAACAGATTTGGAATAAACAGCATCATAGAGAAACTGCAAAACGACGCACAGATGCTTGAAATGGCAAAGCGTGCATCGGAATCGATAGCCGCACAACAATAAGTCGGCACAATGAACGAAGAATAAAATTGTCGGGTTTCAAATAACCAAGTGTCGGGATGGCAAACGAATCATCGAAATGCCGTCCCGCTTTTTTTTACATTCTGAATCTATGTTTCTTTTTAGGAGTCGGCTTCACTATTTTCAAAGGAGAGTAGCTCAAAGTCAAACCAACATAGTTTCCGGTCAAAGAATAATCTCCTCGAAATGTCTGCAGATAATTGAAGAATTCAAATCTTCCGGTATTCAATTTAGGAATGCTGATGTTTCCCACAAGATTCAACGACCACAAACCAATAGGCGTATTAAAGGAAGCGCCTGCGGATAACATAAGACTTGGAACCAAGTTGTAATTATTACCCTTTGCATCTATAGAAAACATAGCCAAATAATTAGTCCAGCCATCTGCAGCATCAGTATGGAAAGGCATTTCTCCGTCATAGTAACTGAATCTCATTCCTGCTTTGATGTTATAAAACCAAACATCGCTTTCTCCAATTGTGTTTTGATATTGAAGAGCTACATTAAGATATTGCCCAAAATTAAACGAGTGAGTGTTTGGAAAATCCAAAGGATAGAGATGCTCTTCCGGTACATTGGGATTCTTAAAGCTGAAAATAGGTTTCAGTTCCAAGCCCAAAGAAACTATATACGACAATTTGTTGGCACGATTGAAAGTATAATCAATACCGATTCCTCCAAAGAAACTATTGGTAGGCACAGGCATATTACTCAAATATTCACCTGAACCCGAAAAAGCATCAACCCTCAAATCACCTTTTTGATACAGATTACCCTCAAGGCTTATGCCAAATGGCGAAACTGCTTCCAACTGAGGAAAATCTACATCTGTTTGAGCCTTTGCTCCGAAATATCCCATGGCAACAAGAATAATTGTCGCAAATACTTTTTTTCTCATACTTGTTTATTCGTTTAAGTTTTGTAATTCTTTGTTTTATAAAATACACCCTTGGAAACGGATGAAATCTTTTCTTTATTACTTTATCTCAATGCTTTTTTTATGAAAAATAAATCGGGGGGTAAAATGTTGATATTTAATAAGATATACTTAAATTAAGAAACGGTGAATTCTGCATTTGAATCCACCGTTTCTCTTTCTTCGTTTCAGAAAATTGTTTCTTGGTTTTAATTTACTGATTCTTGAAAACAGAAAATTGTTTCTTTGATTCGTTAAGACGTCCTTTATAAGAACAAAGATAATTCAAAAGCCAAGCGATTTATGTTCATAGCCTCATAATCTATTCTGTCAATTGGCAGTATTGTAGAATAGTATGCGTTATTTGTAAGTGGGATATGATAACTTGCATTCAATCTTATTCTTCGCTTGGTTTCGATTTCCATACCTGCTTTCACAACTATTTCGGGTGTAATGGCAGATTTGAAATTCAAAGAGTTTAATCCGTTTACACTTCCTGCTGTCGGAGTTTCAAAAAAGCCGATTTCCTTTTGTAATGACACCAAAGCATTTACCCCACCTGAAGCAATAAAATTCACATTGTCTATTAAACGGAATCTGAAATTTGCAATAATCGGAATATTCAACTGATGTACTCCGAGGTTTGTATTATTCATAAGAGCGTGGTGTGGATATATTTGAAACTCTTTGTAAGACAAACCCGTGTAAAGGTAACCCGGTTCTATGGAAAGAGAGAATAGTCTGTTGAAACCATATTCGTATTTGCCCGATATTCCTATTGCGTATGCATTTGAAAGATCAAAACTTCCGCCGGACAATTTCATATCACCAGAATAGGCATGCGTTAACGGGAATGAGCTGAATTGAACACCGAAACCAAAAGAATGACGTTCGAAATTTGAATTGTTTACATTTTGTGCCGATAGACTTACGGTAAACAAAAGAGCGATGATACCTAAATAAAATCTTCTCATAATTTTTTTTGTTAAATGTTTATGAATCCTTGTTTCGTTTGAACGAAATCAAGAAACAATTTTTTGTTTCTTCGTTTTATTTGACTGCTTATTTACTTTTAGAACAACATTTCTTTGGTGAATAAGTCAAAGACAAACCTACATAATTCCCTGTCAAATAATGAATACCACTGAATTCAGAATTACCTAATTTGAAATAATACCTACCTGAACTCAAATATGGAATACTTATATTTCCAACAACATTGAGTCCGAACAAACCAATCGAAGAATTATGAGAAACCCCGGCACCTAACACCAAACTCGG
>JAZNIO010000028.1:0-2564 GCA_045577535.1 Candidatus Onthomorpha sp.
GTAACGTCTGTTGTCCATTTCTGATTTGGTGCAGTTGCTGCGAAGTTCCTATCGATTACATTAGGAGCTACTTTCCCAACTTCACCTTTATATGACTTGTATTTTGCTTTCTTGCGTTTAGCGTACAATCCCATTTCAACCAACTACTTTTGTACTGTTTTATGGTTGATAATAATGCCATCGGCACGTAGTTGCATTGTTATACGACGATAACCATAACGTCCTTTATTACGCTCAAAAATTCTTTTGATATGCTCTTTGGCTTTTGCGTATTTATTTGGCAAACCAAGGCGTTTCAGTTGATAGTAATAAGTACTTCGTGACATCTTGCCAACAGCGAGCAATTCTTCTAATGGGTATTTGTGCCTCAGTTCAGAGATTATTTCCGCTTGTTCTTTCTTGCTCGCTCGTTGGCAAGAACCAAGGCACTTAATTTTTTTAAGTATTCGATCTCCATTCTAAGCCGCCGGTTTTCTGCAACCAAGGGATTCTCTTCTTCCGGAGGACGTGGCTTTTTTCTGGGACGCCCCTTGCCGGGACCACAGGCTTTTCCTCGTCGTTCTTCCATAAGACCTTGTACACCTCCTTCCAAGTATTTCCGTTCCCACAATTTTAACCGATTGGCGTATTTATTTGCTTCGGCTGTAGTTGATAGATTCCAGTGTTTGCGGACTGTTTCAAAGTAATTCAAACCGTTCTCAAGCTTATCTAATATAGCACAAAGTTTGAATTCCACACTATAGTTACGCTGCTTCTTTTGTGTTTTCTCCATAAAAAAGTACACCTCAAAAGTTGTGTCCAACTTTTGGGGTGCACTTCAAAACCTAATGTTTTGCGGCAGCCTCTTTTCTACGCAATTTTTTAATTATTCTCTCCATATTTATTACTCTGGGAGATTCAGCTTCAAGACCATCCGGAGCAATCCAATAATCAATTTTTCCTTTGCCTGCAATCAACGTAAAAAGTTTGCGAATATTGTATCCCAAGCAAACCAACATGCATTCGTAACTGACATTTTCCAAACCTTTTCGCCGTACTCTTTCGTAGTCCATATCCTGTTTGATCACTCCGAATACCCCCTCTACCTGTGCTGACCGATTGATTCGCATTTCAATTCCTTTCGGGGACAATAGATTTTCTATCGCTTGTTTTCTGAATACATAAAGGTCATAACATACTTCAAAGAAACGATCTTGCCTGTTTTTGTCTTTTACAGTCTTCATGCAGTAAGGTTTGAATTTACATCTCCGGCAATTTTCGATATGGTAAAATACTGTTTCACGTCCCCGGGAGTGAGTGTTGCCATTTTGACATCTGACAGCCACTTTACCATTCAAACAGATTAGATTTTTATTTTCATCGAAATGATATAGTTCCATCCACTCTCCGCAAATCATCTTCTGCCATGTTTGAGGTTTGATATAATTTTCAATGCCTGCCGCTACCATGTATCTGTAATTATCCAACGAATAATAACCGCTATCAGCACATAATCGTTCTGGATATGTATTATAGTCTGCGTAATACTGGTCGAGTAATGGAATAAAAGTTTTTGAATCAGTTCTATCCTGCGATACAAGAAAATCCAGTATAAAGCCTTTGGAAACAATAATTTGAAGAGCGTATGCGGCGTGCATATTACTTCCAAGTCCGGAATAATAATCTGATTTCAAGCACATTGCGGTTGCATCTTTGTCGGTTTTGTAGTAAGAGTTTCTTCCGGAACCGCAAATAGCTTCTATTTCCTCATACTCCAAAGTTTTTAACAACATTTTCTTTAACGAATGAAAATCTTTGACTATCTGCGGCTGACGATGACCGGAACCGCTGACAATAAGTATTCCAGCTTCTGAAATTTTCCGCTCAAGTTGAGAAAGATAACTGGCAACTTCTTTGGAAATAAACTCTTTCTTCCCTGGTGCTAATGGGAAGTAATTTGAAATAATTTTTCTCAAACCTTCATTCAGTCGATCATGCCTTTGCCTTGGCTTCCAAACAAATTTATACTTATTGGCATTAGCTTCAAGTTTTGTACCGTCGAGAAAAACATCGGCGGTATCAATATTGTATTTTTTTATGATTGCCTCGACAATGCAGGAGAACACTTTTTTCTGTCGTGCAACAACTACGTTGTTGCAAAACCTCGAAATGGTGGAATATGACGGCACCTTTTGTTCCATCAAATACATGAAGCGGGTATCGAATTTCAAACTGTCTTCAATACGACGCAAACTGCCGGAATGTTTGGAGAAGGCATAGAGAATAGCGGCAAACAGACGGTATGGATTATAAGAGGGACGACCTCCTTTTTCCAGATGTTTTTCCAGTGATTTTTCTATTATCTTACCAACTCCTGATTCTTCCAAAAGTTGGAGATAATCATCCAGTTTTTGCTTTTCCTCAAACGGAATGTCTGAGCAAAGGAATAAATACCCTTGAGAATTTGTAAAATAAGCCATAATTTTCTCCTATTATGACTTATTATACCTCCAATATTCAGCTCAAACAATAGAAAAAGGCTGTTGCTCACCTTTTTTGAGGTTTTGCAACAGCCCCTCACATGG
>JAZNIO010000029.1:0-186138 GCA_045577535.1 Candidatus Onthomorpha sp.
CCGCCCGTCAAGCCATGGGAGTCAGCGGTGCTTGAAGACCATAACCGCGAGGAGTGGTTAAGGGCAAAGCTGGTGACTGGGGCTAAGTCGTAACAAGGTAGCCGTACCGGAAGGTGTGGCTGGAATACCTCCTTTCTAGAGGACGTTATTACGAAGGTGATTGACAGGAGTCAACCGCTACCGAAGGTTAATTATTGATGAATAAAAACAGAAAATGTTTGTATTGATTATAGTCTCGTAGCTCAGTTGGTTAGAGCACTACACTGATAATGTAGGGGTCGGCGGTTCAAGTCCGCCCGAGACTACTAAGGCTTGCGTAATGCAAGCCTTTTGTTTTTATGTATATTCTCTTATAGCAATCTTCCTTATCAAGTTTGTATTTTTTTCAAGACTTCTTTACCTGCATTCTTTTCTGAGTAGAGATTGCTGGTTGTTTGTTATAGATTGTACGAAATTGTTTTCAACGAATTGTTTCAAAGTTTTTTTCTTACGGATTCAAAATTTGTTTTTTCTTTTTCCCAATCTGAACGCATCAAATGAAGTTTCATTTTTTCGAAGTAAAGATTACTCATAATTTAAGCGAGCATCGGTCTTTTTAACGAAGATTCGACACCCGCTTGGTTTAGATTTATTGTAACGGATATATGAATTCTTATTTTCTTTTCGAGTTATTCTCGGATGATTTTTCGCATCAGTATTTTATCATTTGAATGCAAGCGGAGAAAGTACGTTCCTGAAGTCAAAGACTCAAGATTCATTTCATTCACATTGGTGAATATTTGTATTGTTTTACCCGATAAATCGATCAGTTCGGCTTTTTCCACCATTACATTGAAGAATACTTTGCCGTTTGTAGGATTTGGGTGGAAAACAATCTCTGTTTGCTCAACTTCCGACAAAGAAACATTCACCGTAAGGTTTAATGTAATGATGCTGTCACAGCCTGATGTTGTTTGTAATTCTTGAACATACGTTCCTGCTTCGCTGACATTGAATCCGTTTTCGTAGTAAGTTTCTCCCTCGTTTATTGTTGCATCGATGGTGTAATTGTAAGATGGATTGACAGTCAGCGTAAGTGCTACAATGCTGTCGCAACCCATGTATGATTGAAAGGTTTTCGTGTGTCGTCCTTCTTGAGATACGTTGAATCCGTTTTCGGTATATCTTTCCCCTTCGCAGATTGTGGCAGTCAATTCTGTGATTTCTTCGATTGCTCCCTGATCTATGCTTGCAAAAAGTTGATTCCATAGAGAGCCTTGTGCAGTGTAAGCGTCCAAACTTCCGCAAGGAATTGTCAAAGTCATGATATCGGAAGACGGAAACGCCGTATTGTTTGCAATGATTGGAGGTTCTGTTCTCTTGCATTCAACATTCTGAAGATAATAACAAGAATCGAATGCATGTTGTCCTATACTTTCTACCGATGAAGGTATGGTAAAATAAGTCAGATTCTCGACAGAAGCATCGCTAAGGAAGTATGCAGGTATTTTTTCTACGGTTTCACCGAATATCACTTCGGAAATAGGACAGTTTACAAAAGGATAAGCTATCATTCCTACCATTTCAACCATATTGAAGTCGATACAATCTGTCGCATTGAAAGTAAGCGATACTAAATTACTGCAATCGGCAAACGCACTGTAGCCTATATAGTTCACATTCGAAGGAATGACTACGTATGTCATTGACGTACATTCTGCAAATGCTCCTGTGCCTATGTATGTTACGCTTTCGGGAATTTCTACATAAATCATGGACGAACAACCTCTGAACGTCGATGCTTCTATTCTTGTGATTCCTTCAGGAATGATAACAGAAGGCAAAGAGGCACAGCCAATGAACGCCTGCTCTGCTATTGATGTTAATGTTGAAGGCAGTTCTATCGAGGTCAAACTTTCACAATAGGCAAACGCATTCTTGGCAAGCGATGTCAATGTCGCAGGAATGTTTATCGATGTCAAATTTTCACACCACATAAACGCCTGCTCTCCAATCGAAGTAATTCCATTGCCAAGCGTAACTGTGGTAAGATTATCACAATAATTGAATGTATTTGAACCAATCGAGCTTATACCGTTACCAAGCGTTACATCAGACACTCCCGAGTTGCGAAAGACTTCGTTTCCGAATGTAACAACATTGTCGGGTATTGTCATGCTCGTCAAACTATAGGTATTGGCAAAGGCTGAGTTGCCTATAGAGGTTACAGTGCTTGGAATGGTGAGTGTGGTCAAGCCTGTACAATGGTTAAAAGCCTCATTGCCTATCGAAAGAACTGTTTCGGGAATTACAACCGAAATAAGGTTATGACACAAATAAAACGCTTGGTCTCCGATCGAAGTAACAACATACGAAGCTCCGTTATGAGAAACGATTGACGGGATTATAACTCCCTGAGCAGTAGAAGTGCAATCGTGTACCTTTACCTCATCGGTGCTCGTTACTGAATAAGTCAAATCATTTAGTTGAAAAACCTGTGCTGAAAGAAGATGTGCAAATAGCACTGCACAAAAGAGAAGTAATAAACGTTTCATGATTTCCTCCTTTTTTTATTATGTTTAATTGAAATCAATTAGTGGTTTGCAAATATAAAAAGATATTTTCTTTTTTTCTGCATTCGAATCTGTTTTTTTTTGAATTTCCACACATTCAATTTAAGTTTTTGGAGTGGCAATGTTGAAACAGATTCTTATTCACGAACAAAGAGTAAAACGTTTTCAAGATACGTTGCAATGAAACTTGAATTCAGTTATTTGAAATCAAGATTTAGTTAATTGAATCTTTGTTTCGTCATGATAAATGTTAGGAAAAATGCAATGAAAAGGAGCGTCGGCATAATCAAATCAAGTCAAAACAACCTGAAAAGAAGAATTGATGTAACAAAATAGCGGATTGCTATCTTTAATATTTAGAAAAGCAACCCGCTATGCTGAGAACGTTAAGCCGAATACTCTGTTTCTTTTTCTCTATCTATCGCTTTTGCGTCTGTTGCATTGTTTGCAGAGCATTTGACAGTTGTCTTTGTCGGTTTTTCCGCCTTTTGACCATGGCAAAATGTGATCTGCTTCCATCTCTTCAATGTTAAAATGTTCTCCGCACTTGACACAGATTCCAAATTGCCCTTCATAGGCGTAGCGTTTGTCGCTTTCTTTGAATTGACGTATGTTTAAGTGTTTTTCATCGCCGAATAAAACGTATTGATATATGCCTCTGCGATTTGTAACGTCTTCATCTTGCATCAAAAGGCTGACTTGTTCCTCCAATTCCTTCACATTGAACTTCTCATCCTTTAATTTATTGTACCAAAATCCCCAATCCAAGCCTTTCATTTCTTTTCTGTATGTCGGGAAAACAGCTTTCACCCAATTTATAACGCATTGAAAGTACAGCCAAAGCTCGTTTGCGTTCTCTTCTTGTTGGTGATTGCCCATGTAAGACTCGATGTTGCCTTTGCTGATCCAAGAGATGGCTGTTTCAAGGTAGTCTTGACGAATCGCACTCCCGTTCATGTAATCCTTGGCTAAGTTTTCGGCAACACAATTCCTTTTTGAAAAATATCTTTTTGCGTCTGTGGTCCACTCACCCGAGTAAACGGCGTTGCGGATTTCTTGATCCGTAAGTTTCTCTCCTGAAATGTTTATCGTTTGAAACCAACTTAATTTCTCGCTATCGGTGCCTTCGCAAAAGTAAACCATAAGTTCGTAATCCAAAATCTTCTCTTGCTCATCTGTTTGCAAGTTGTGATAATATCTCATGTCGTAAGCGAAAATTCCACTGATATATTGACAAATGCTTATCGTCCTTTGCTGTCCGTCAAGCACCTCATATTCATCCGGACCGCACTTTACCCAATACATAACATTGAGAGGAAAGCCTTTGGTTACCGTATCGATGACCGCATCCCTTTGTTTGTCTTTGTAAACAAACTCTCGCTGATACTTAGGTCTTATGTTGAGACGACCATTCCAACCATAAACACCTTCTTCCTCATTATCGATATAACCTTCCACCAATTCACGAATCTTAATCTTCTTTAATTCTATTTTCATTGCTGTTTTATTTTTTTCTAATTAGTATTCTTTTGTATAATCCTTTGCCTGCTACTACGGGGGCATCGTATCTGTCGTGTGGGATTTTGAATTCTTCAAGCATTCCGTCGCCTCCTCTATCTGTAGTCCAGATTAGTTCAAATTGTTCGGGATTATATTTATTCATAAATGTGATTGGAACTCCTATAACGCCGTCATAGTTCATTGGAATCTCGGCTGTCTTGCTTACTTCTATTGCATTATAATTTTCATACTTGGGATATTCATTCGGAAACTTTTCGGGATTATATTCTTTGTAAAGTATAAGTTCCTCATGTCTCTTTTTATGTTCTAAATTTGTAAACCAAGTAACTCCCGAAACACGAATCATTCCTTCACGATGGTCTCCTGCTGTTGCGATGTCTTGATATTTTGAAATGAAATGTCCTGCGGCTCCTTTGAATCCATAACCTAACCACATTTTGTTTTCTTTCAATAATGGGAAAATCTCTTTGTAGGTTATTGCATTTTGGTGTCCGATTATCAAAAACTTCTTTTCAAAGGCGACAAGTTGTGCTACGTATTCACGAAACAAAGAAAAAGGAGGATTTGTTACCACTATGTCGGCTTCTTTCAGCAGTTCTATGCATTCGGCACTGCGAAAATCGCCATCGCCTTGCAGTTCTTTGACTTCTAATTCGTTGTCATCGACTTGTCGGTTGCCGTTTTTGTCTCCGTAATACTCGATATAGACAGCTCTTTCGCTGTTTTGTTCGCTGAACTTTTCGATTTGATTGCTTTTGTAGCAGGTACAAATCAGTTTCTTCAAGCCTAAATGTTCAAAGTTTAAGGAAAAATAACGGAAAAAGTTACTTACTCGCGGGTCATCGCAGTTGCAGAGAATTGTTTTGCCCTTAAAGTGTTCCCAATAGTGCTTGCACTCGTTTTCTATGTCGGAAAGCTGTGTGTAAAACTCATCTGCCTTTGCTCGTTTTGCCTTGTGAAGATTGTCATTCTTTGCCATAATGTTTCGGTGTTTTGACTTGAAGCCATAAACTCCGATTCGAGCAAAAGAAAAAGGCGTTACCGTTTTTTAATTGCTTATTCCCATTGAGGTACCGCCAAGAACCTACACACAAAATAAGCACAAAACGGTTCACGCCCTAAGACGCGAACCTCTAACTGCTTATTCCCTTGTGTGAACTGAAAATTGGCGGTTTTCAATAGGAGAGAATAAGAGCTTAAAGCTCAATCGATTTATATATTATTTCGTTTTTCTGTTTTTACATTTAGTTTTGGTTTTCTGATTGCAAATATAGGGAATTATTATTTAACGACAAAATTTTCCGTGGCAAAGCTTCGGAAAAAGAGGATGGGGGATTGCGGTTTTAATTCTTTGAACGAAAAAAATCTTTCTTGATTTCATCGTTCCGGATTGGGAAAACAAAAACGCCGAACAAAGTTTCGTGTTCGGCGTTTAAGGTTTGAGCAATATGCTGTTTTATATTGCGGATTCGGATGTTACTTTTCTTTCACCAAACCTTCGTTGTAAGCGAATATCAGGCGTTTTAAGTTGTCTGTCTGTTCTCTCAGTTCGTCTCCGATTTCGGTATCGCGAATCAGAATTTGTTCTGTGCGTTGCTCAATCAGATAGTTCTTCGATATAATGTCGCTTTCGTTTTCTATAGACTCTTGTCGTGAGTTGAAAGGCTCGTGTTCGACCAAGAAAAGGCGAGAAGAGCCGGATACAAGCGTGTATCCTCCGATTCCGGTCTCTTTCTGATATGCTTTTGACATGCCTCCGTCAATCACAAGCAGCCTTCCGTTAGCCATTATAGGGCTTTCGCCTTTCTTGACTTTGACAGGAACGTGTCCGTTCACTATTCTGGCTTTTTCGTTCGTCAATCCGAATTCGGCAAGTATTCTTTCGCAAAATTCAACGTTGTTTCGCAATGAGTAATACAAGTCAAGACGTTCTGATTGCGGGCCTTTGTCTTCAATCAAGTAGCGTTCGAAGGTTGCCATTCGGTGTTTGCCGAAAATAGGTGAGCAAGCCCCGCACCACAAATACCAAAAGAAATCGCCGTCATTGTTTTTCGGATTGTAGCGATTAACCCATGCGTTTCTGACTGTTTGTTCCAATACGTCCAAAAGTTCTTTGCCTTTGAGCATTCTTCCTTTGTAGTTGAATTCTTTGAATTCTGTTTCGCTCTTCATTGGAATGCAACCGTGCAACATAAGATTGTTGTTGTAGACTAAGTAAACGCTTCCCTTGGAGAAAAGGAAGGATACGTCGTCTTGAAGTTTTCTTGAATTCAAAAATGATGTTGCGATTTTGTTTATTACAAATTCTTCTTCCTCTGTAAGTTCGTATGGATTTTTTGGGTCGATTGTCGGGAAGTAATAGTCTTTCAGCGGATAGTCTGCTCCATCTATGAAAATAGTTCCTTTTTCGAAGTCTATCTTATCGAGCAAAAGACGATGTGACATGTCGAATTCCGGATTTCTCATAACGATTTGTCCTTCCAACTTGAAGCTTATGACCGCTATTGCTTTATGTATGACGGTCATAAGGCGGACATTTGCGTCTGAATAGTGCTCCGGTTTCGTTCCTTTCGGAATGAACGGAACTGCGGGGTCGTTTTCGTAAGTTTTAAGGGCGAATGTAACCAATGGCATAAGGTTTATGCCGTAGTCATCTTCGATTGTGTCCACGCTTCCGTACCTTGCGGTCAATCGAATCACCTCTGCGACGTCGAATTTGTTGCCACAAGCGGCTCCCATCCAAATTATGTCGTGATTTCCCCACTGAACATCGGCCGCATGGTGGGATTTGAGCAACTCCATCACCTCTGCAGCTTTCGGACCTCTGTCAAAAATGTCACCGATCACGTGAAGACGATCGATAAGCATGCGTTTGATGAAGTTACATATCGATTCGATGAATTTATCCGAACGTTTGAGTGCCACAATGCTGTCTATGATGCTGTCATAGTAAGCAAGCTTGTCCGAAGTCGTTTCATTCAAAAGTTCATCTATGATAAACGCATATTCACTCTCCATTGCCTTACGCACTTTCGAGCGTGTGTATTTTTTAGCCACTTCTCTGGCAACTTTAACCAGCTTATTGAGTGTCAGACGATACCATTCGTCGTTCACGATGCCCTTATCCTTCAACTGACTCAACTTATCGCTCGGGTAATATATGATTGTAGCCAGCTGATTCTTTTCTGCAACGGAAATCGAATGCCCGAAGACATCATCGATTTTTCGTTTCACCGCACCGGAAGCATTAGATAGAATATGATTAAACGTATCGAATTCTCCGTGAACGTCGGTTACGAAATGCTCTGTGCCTTTCGGCAGCAGCATAATGGCTTGTAATTTTATTATTTCCGTACTTGCCGCTTGCAAAGTAGGGAATTGTTTCGAGAGTTGGTGCAAAAACTTCAACTCTTCCTTGGAAATATCAACTTTATTCTCCATAATCTTTGAACAAATAAATTATACTACTTGAAGTTACTTTGTTTAGTGTGTTTTCTTTCTTTGTTTCGCTCGGATGAATCTTGATTTCAGAAAAATGTTTCTTGAATTCATTTTGCCAAAATCAAGAAAGAAAAATCTTTTAAGCAAAAAACTTGATTTTTAACACTTTAATACTTTTGTATATCTATCAATCTGACTCCGTCCAACCAAACAGCGATGCAACCAACCGCACCATTGTCGCTCGGACGTCTTATAGGCTGCAGCGTTTTTGCGTCAACAATCTCGAAATACTCCAATTCGAAATCCTTTCTTATCTTAAACTCGCACTCAACAAAGCTTTTGATTTGCGAATACGACATATTGCCGGCAAGGTTTGCCGATTTGACGAGTATTTCGTGGATTTTGGGAGCAATCTTTCTTGCTTCGGGTGAAAGCCTTCTGTTTCTCGAACTTGTCGCTAAGCCATCTGCGTCTCTGTAAATCGGACATTCGACAATCTGAATGGGAATTTCGTATTGTCTAACCAAGTCTTTGACGATTGCAATTTGCTGATAGTCTTTTTCTCCGAAGTATGCCTTGTCGGCTTTCGACCAATTGAATAATTTATGTACGATTGTGGCAACGCCGTTGAAGTGTCCGGGTCTCTGAGGTCCCTCCATGACAGCTTCCAATGCCCCAAAGGAATATTTCTCTGTTGGTTCTTCTGCATAGACTTCTTCTGCCGAAGGTGCGAAAACAACATCGCAATCCACACCTTCAAGCAATCTCAAATCGGATTCGAGATCTCTCGGATACTTTTCCAAATCCTCTTTGTTGTTGAATTGTATCGGATTGACGAATACGCTACATATCAAAACGTCGTTTTCATTCTTTGCTCTTTTTGCAAGAGATAGATGTCCCTCATGCAGAGCTCCCATGGTGGGAAGAAGTCCTATTGTCTTGTTTTCTTGTTTGAATTGTTCGACACATGAAAGCAATTCATCTATTTTATGACAAAGTTGCATATTTGTTTGTTTTAGTGTTACTTTTCTTCAATATCTTTTTCCTCTTCCGTCGATTCCACTTCCTGATATTCGGCAAAATCGTCTTCTTTCTTGTTTTCTCCGTTTTGAAAAGGCGAAATGCTTTGTTTCACTCTTTTAATCTTTGCGGGCAGATCAAGCAAGAAACTTATGATTGTTACGACTATGCTGAACCAAACGGCATCGATGAAAGCGGATACTTCAAAGCCTGAAACCAAATGTGAAGTCAGAATGACAATGAAGGCGTTTATGATAAGCAAGAAAAGACCGAAGCTCATCATAATCAAAGGTGCGGCAATCAACATCAAAAGAGGTTTCAAGAAAGCATTCAAAAGACTTATCACAACTGCGGCTATGATTGCGGAAAGGGGAGAAGATACTTTCACAAAGGGCAGAAGAAAAGATGTTATGAAGATTGCCAACGCCATGACAAGGGCTTTGGTCCAGAAACGCCCGCTTGAAGGCGACGGATTCTCGGAACCGAGATTTATTTTGAAAACTTTCATTCTTTTAACATTGTTTCAAAGGGCAAAATTACTAAATTATTTCCTTGTCCCCAAATAAAAAATCATTCTGTTTTGAAAAAAAGAGAAGCATAACCAAGGTTCACTTCTCTTTTTGCTTTGTTTCGATGTTGATACTTAAAGATTTATTTTACTCTTTCAAGAATCTGACGAGTCTTTTCCGGAGTTACGATTCCGCCTTCACCAACATTCCAACCTCTTTCTTTGAATCGGTTTACGATTGTCTCGATTACATCATCGCCTATGCCGTATTCGCTCAAGCGGGTCTTCTTTCCAATCGAACGGAAAAAAGACTCGGTTTTTGCGATTGCCTCATCGATTGCTTGTTCTTCGTTTTCGATTGTTATGTTCCAAACTCTGCGTGCGTATTGCAGCAATTTGCCATGTTTCTCTTTTCGCATCACGTCCATGACTCCCGGATGTACTATGGCAAGTGTTTCTCCGTGATCAAGGCCGCAAAGAGCCGTCAATTCATGTCCTATCATGTGTGTAGCCCAATCTTCATCCACTCCCATGGAAATAAAACCGTTCAATCCCATTGTTGCAGTCAGCATGAAATTTGCCCGACTCGCATAAGACGGATTGCCGTTTAGCAACTCCGGAGCTTCTTCAATAAGAGTTTGAAGCAAACTTTCAGCCCAACGATCCATTACTTTGGTATCAAGACACGTTGTAAGGTATTGTTCCAATGTGTGAGCGTAAATATCGACTATGCCGTTTGAGATTTGCTTTGCAGGTAAGGTTAAGACAACATCTGGATCGAGTATTGAGAATTTTGGAAAGCCGGCAGGATTATGAAAAGCCAATTTCTCTTGTCTGTCTCTGCGTGAGATAACTGCTCCGTTGTTCATTTCGGAAGCTGTTGCTGGAAGTGTCAAAACTGAAGCAAAATCAACAGGTTTTGGAAGTCTGCTTTTTTTGCTTAGAATGTCCCATGCATCTTCGCCTTCGAATCTTGCGGCTGTTGCAATGAATTTTGTGCCATCTATGATTGAGCCGCCACCTACTGCAAGTATGAAATCGATATTTTGAGTCCTGCAAATATCTACTGCTTTCATCAAAGTGTTATAGTCAGGGTTCGCTTCGATTCCTCCAAACTCGATTATGTCATAGCCTTCGAGTGCGGTCATTACTTGATTGTATACACCGTTCTTTTTTATCGAACCGCCACCATAAGTCATCAGAATTTTTCTATCTTTTTCCACCAATTTGGAAAGCCTTGCTATTTCTCCCTTTCCGAAAATCAATTTGGTCGGATTTTGAAATATAAAATTATTCATAAGCTTTATTTTGTGTTAGTTATACTTGCGAAAAACGTTTTTTTGAACGCTGAAATTGTTTCTTTGTTTCAAAAAAATGAATTCAAGAAACAATTTAGCGAATTCAAGAATCATTTTACTGAAATCAAGAAAGAAAAAACTGCTCCTGAAACAGCGATTGATTATTTATTAAAGTAAAACTCCAATTTATTATTTCCAATCATTTTTATTTCAGATGGTTTTGTTGGAATTTCAGGTGCTTGAAGTCCGTTGCCGAATCGTTTGTTTCCGACGATGACACAGGCTTCGTCCCAAAGGTTTGCGTTGATAAATTTCTCTATTGTTTTTTTCCCTCCTTCGACAACAAGCGAGCAAATCCTGTTTTCGTAAAGCCGTTCAAGCATACGAACAATCAAATCGTCGTTTTGTTCCAACTTAATGAAGAAATTGTTGCCTTCTTTGCCCTCTTTGAGAAAATTGAATATGAATGTATCTTGCGAATTGTCTGATATGTTGCAGTCTTTCGGCAATGTAAGGTTCTTATCCAAGACAACACGTTTCGGATTTCTGCCTGCATAATGTCTGACGTTTAATTGCGGATTGTCGCACAAAACCGTGTTGTAACCAACCATTATCGCATCTTCCTCGGCTCGCTGTTTATGCACCCAGACTTTCAAAGCGTCGTTGCTGATCCAGCCTCCGCCGTTTTCTGTTGCGATGAAACCATCTTCGGTCTTTGCATATTTGATTATGATGTAAGGACGATTTTTCCGTTGATTGACAAAGAAACGACGATTCAGTAATTCACCCTCTTGAGCCAAGATTCCGACTTCCACATTCACGCCATTGTCTCTCAGTAATTTGATGCCACCTCCATAAACCTTTGGATTAGGGTCGGTATTCGCTATCACACAGCGTTTGATTTTGCTTTCGACAATCAGATTCGCACAAGGAGGAGTCTTACCCCAATGACAGCACGGCTCAAGATTTACATATATCGTCGCACCTTCAAGAAGGCTTTTGTCTTTTACAGAAGCTATCGCATTGACTTCCGCATGTGCTTCGCCATATCTTTGATGCCAACCTTCGCCTATTACATCCCCGTTTTTGACAACAACAGCTCCGACCATGGGATTGGGACTCACGTTGCCGGCTCCGAATCGTGCCAAGTCCAAACAACGTCTCATGTACATGATGTCTTGTGTAAGCATATATTTTCTTAATTTTGCAGTTGCAAAAATAGGAAAAAATGCGAATACCATCAAATAAAGTAGAAGATATAGTAAGATTTGCCAAGGCTGAACTTGCAGAAATTTATTCGGAAAGGGAAATCGTTTCTTTGATTCATGCATTGATTGAACGTTTTGCCGGAATCAGCGTTGTGAAAGCTCTTTCCGAGCCAAGGCTTACGGTGAGCGAGTCGGAGCTTTTGAAGATTCATTTCGCCATAAAGGACTTAAAAAACAATCGTCCTTTGCAATACATTCTCGGAAACTGCGAATTTGTGAACGTGAACATTCTTTTGTCGCACAGAGTTCTCATTCCGCGTCCCGAAACCGAAGAATTGGTGGAATTGATTCTTGAAGAGAATAAAATGAAACAAGGATTGACGATAGCGGATCTTGGTTGTGGAAGCGGTTGTATTGCAGTGGCTTTGGCAAAGAATCTATCCGATGGCAGAGTGTTTGCATTTGATATAAGCGATGAGGCATTGGAACAAACGAAAGCAAATGCCGCTCACAACAATGTAAGAGTTGAAGTCATCAAAGCCGATATGAATGATACTCTTGTGATAAATGAACAATTCGATATCATGGTTTCGAATCCTCCTTACGTGAGAGAGTGCGAGAAAACGCAGATGAAAGCCAATGTTCTCGAATACGAGCCGCATACAGCTTTGTTTGTGCCCGATTCAGATCCGCTTTTATTTTATCGGAACATTGCTTCGATTGCCGAAAAGAGCCTTAAGCGAGGTGGAAAACTTTATTTGGAAATCAACGAAGCTTTAGGAGAAGAAACCGAATCCATATTCAAAAACACAGGATACAAAACCGAGATACACAAAGACTTCAGAGACAAAGTCAGAATGCTGTTTGCGTGCAAAAAATAAAAGGAAAAAATTGTCCGAATCAAAATTTGGCGTACCTTTGCAACGGAAAGTTGGCAGAGAGGTCGATTGCAACGGTTTCGAAAGCCGTAGATCTTCACGGATCCGGGGGTTCGAATCCCTCACTTTCCGCTTAAGGAAGTCAGAATGACTTCCTATTTTATTGAAATAAGGTTTCGTTTTCGCAGTTCTTGATTCCGCTTTCATGAAATCAAGATTTGTTTCGCTGTTTTCAGTATCTTTTCGTATCTTTGCAAGACTAACTAAACAGATACAAAATGAGAGTACACTTTATTGCCATAGGAGGCAGTGCAATGCACAACTTGGCTATTGCTTTATGTAAAAAAGGCTACAGGGTTACGGGAAGCGATGATGAAATTTTCGAACCGGCAAAATCTCGTTTGGAACGATATGGATTGTTGCCCGAAAAGATAGGTTGGAACCCCGATTTGATAGATGAGAACGTTAATGCCGTTATTTTAGGTATGCATGCAAAGGAGGATAACCCCGAACTGCTGAAAGCAAAGCAACTTGGACTGAAAATATATTCGTATCCGGAATATCTTTATGAGCTTAGCAACAGCAAAATCAGGATTGTGGTGGGCGGAAGTCATGGAAAGACGAGCATAACTGCGATGATATTGCACGCTTTGCAGGCTTTGAACATCAAAACCGACTATATGGTGGGAGCGATGTTGGAAGGGTTTGAGGTAATGGTGAAAGTGGAGGACGATAGTAAGTATATGGTTCTCGAAGGCGACGAATACTTATCCTCAACCTTGGATAGAAGACCTAAATTTCACCTTTACAAACCGGATATTGCAATAATCAACGGAATAGCTTGGGATCATATCAATGTCTTTCCTACGTTTGAAAATTATGTTGAGCAGTTTAAGATTTTTGCAGACAAGATTGAGACCGGCGGACGCTTGATCTATTTCGACAAAGACGAGAATATAAGAAACATAGCTGCAAATTCGAGGGAGGATATAAAGAAAATGCCTTACGAAGGTTTGGATTTCAAAGTGGAAAACGGCAAGACGATTGTTTTGAACAATGGAAAGGAGTATCCGATGTTGGTTTTCGGAAGACATAATATGATAAACATGAACGCAGCCATGCTTGTGTGCGAATCTCTCGGGGTAAGCAATGACAGATTTCTCGAAGTGATGCAGTCGTTCAAAGGTGCGGCAAAACGATTGGAGCTTGTGGCTTGCGATGACACTAAGGCAATATACACAGACTTTGCTCACTCTCCGTCGAAGTTGAAGGCAACAATCGAAGCTGTGAAAGAACAATATCCGAACAGGAAATTGGTTGCCTGTATGGAGCTTCACACTTTTTCCTCTCTTTCGAAGAATTTTCTCGAACAATATAAGGATTGCATGAATGGGGCAGACGTGGCTTTGGTTTACTACAATCATCATGCCATAGAGCTGAAACGTTTGGAGGATTTGTCGATGGAACTTGTCGCAAAGGCGTTCGGCAAGGAAGGATTGGTGGTTACGACCGATAGTGCGGAGGTTGAACGATTCGTAAGGCAGAATGCGGGTGATGATACCAATATTCTGATGATGAGTTCGGGCAATTTTGGCGGTGTGAACATAAAACAGCTTGCCGAAGATTTGATTTGATGAATTTTTAATTGGAAAAGATTATGAGTAAGTTTAAGGTAGGAGACAGAGTCAGGTTTATGAGCAGCAAGGGTGGCGGAGTGATTCGTTCATTCTCTGCAACGAACGTGGCAAACGTGGAAGATGAAAGCGGATTTGAGATTCCGACTTTGGTAAGTGATTTGATACTCGAATATTGTCAAGAGGCAGAGGGTACGATCTTCGCCACGAAAAAACCGGATGTGGAAAACGAATATTTGAAATCAAAAGACGATTTGCCGGATTCAGAAAACAATTTTGCGGATCTTGAATACGAAAGCGTCGATACGAGGATTTCGCCTTTGTATTTGAACAAATTGCGAAACAAAACCGAAGAAGGAGTTTATCTTTGCTTTGTTCCCCAGGAGCAAAAGTGGTTGGTGTACGGCGATATAGACATCTATCTGGTCAATTTCTCATCTCACCGGATTATTTATTCGCTTATGCTTGACAAAGAGGGAAAAGGATTTGTTTCGGAGGACTTTGGAACGCTCGAAAAAGAAGAAAAAGTACTTTTGAACACCATTTCGAGAGATTGTGTCGATGATTGGAAGAAAGCATGTGTGCAGTTGATGTTTCATGACGATGTTTCGAGCAAAGTATTCTTGCCTGTGAATAGCGAGATGAAGATAAGGACGAGTCGTTTCTTTACAGAAGGAAGTTTCATCGAGAGTGCATTCTTTGCAGAGAAAGCTGTGATTTATCCGGTTTGCACAATGACTTCCGTAGGTACGTTTTTGCAATCGTCAAACGCAGACAAACAAGAGCCGATCGGGAAAACGGATGTTTATGACATAGATACGGTGTCTGATAACATGAGTGCGACTTTTTTGAGCAGGCATTTGGTTGACAAGAATACTGCAGAAGTGGATTTGCACATTGAAGAATTGGTTGAGGATTATGCTTCGCTGGACAATAATCAGATGTTGAAAGTCCAAATGCAGTATGCAATCAGATGTTTGAATGAAGCGATCGTCGAAAACGTGAATACGATAATATTCATTCACGGAGTCGGTCAGGGTGTTTTGAAGAATGAATTGTGCAGAGAGTTGGATAAGTACAAGGGATTGCACTATTTCGATGCTCCAATGGCGAAATATGGCGTCGGAGCAACGCAAGTCTATATCGGAACGAATTTTGAAAAGATTGTATAACTGAAAGATTTGTTTGATTTTCAAATAATGGCAAAGGGAGATTGAATGTCGTTTCAGTCTCCCTTTGTTTTGTAATACCGAATCTTTGTTTCGCTCGAACGAAGTCAAGAAACAATTTTCTGTTTCTTCGTTTTAATTTTCTGAAACTTGATTCTGATTTTCTGAATCTTTGTTTTGATTTTTACCTTGTTTGTTTCTCTTAAACACTCTTTTAGTCCAATAAGGCAGAACGAGCAATCCCAAGATTATGTAAGGATAATAGGTGAATCCTCTCCAAACAAGAGCGATTGCGGCGTGCGTTCCCTCTTTCATGAAATCGCCAATGAATAACGGGAATGCAAATTCTGCTATTCCGCTGCTGCCAGGCGTAGGAGAGATGCAAAGAACCACCCACATAATCAACTGACGGGCGAAAACCAAAAGATGTTCCCCGACCGGAGAAAAGGCAAGCAGAATGAAATTCAGCACAAAGAATCTTGAGGTCCACGAGAAGACGGTGCACAAATAGGCTTTTGTCCAAAACCAAACGCCTTTATGTCTGAATTCTTCCGAAGATGTAACTATGTCATCTCCCATTTTCTTGACTTTATCCTGCAAGCGGCGAAACAGACGCCAAGTCGAAACTTTGTACAACAAGGCTCTGAATCCTTTGGGAAAGAAGAAAATCGCCACAAGTATGATTATGGTCAACAGACACATGAATCCGTATCCCAATAAGAAGATTTGGATTTCTCCGAATTCAAATCCGAATGAATTGAAACGAAAATCGGTGTTGAATGCTGCTTGAATTCCGACGAGCAGAATGACTAAAGGTGTAACCACTATGTAGAACAATTCGTCCAAAAGTGCGGTTATCATCACTATTGCCGTGCTTCTTCCGACCGGAATGCCTTCCAACGATACTATAAAAAAGGCTAAGGCTGACCCTCCTACGACTGACGGCGTTATTGCTGAGCCGAATTCCCACAGCATTATGATTTGAAAGGATTTTTTCCAAGATAGCTGTTTGTCGCTCAAAAGTCTGATTCTGTACATGTACATAAGATCCCGCATGATTCCGCAAACCATTGCCAGAATCAAAAATCCGGTTGCCTGCCATGTCCATGTGCGGATGATGTCTGCAAGAACGGTGCCGTCGTTTCGCATATCCTTCCAAATCAAAAAGCCTGCCACTCCGATACCTATGAGAACGGGTAGCAGGATTCTTTTATAGCTGAATATGCTTAGAGGATTCTTTTCTGCCATAAGGCTATTTTATTATGTCAACCTTGGAATAAGGCATCGCAATGTTTTCTTTGACCAAATAATCGTAAACATTCTTGTTTATATCCGCCAATACGTCCCAATAATCGTCGGTTCTGGTCCAAAAACGTAAGTCAATGGTGATGGCGGCTTGGGAAATGGTCGGAATGACTACAACATCTTTTTCAAGCAATATTCGTTTGTCTTCTTTGGCTATTGATATTATTGCGTTACTTACTGAATTCAAATCAACGCCATAAGCAAGGTCGAAAATCAAATCAAGTCTTCGTGTCTCCATCTGGGTATAGTTTATCATGCTTCCTGCAGACAATGCACCATTTGGAAGAGTGATGATTTTGTTGTCGGTAGTTACCAATGTGGTGTGAAAAATCAAGATGCTTTTTACTGTGCCTTCGTAACCTTGAGCTGCGATGTAATCACCTACTCTGAAAGGTCGCAAAACCAAAAGCACGACTCCGCCTGCCACATTTTGAAGGGTGCCGCTTAAAGCCAAGCCTATGGCAACTCCGGCTGAGGCAAGGATTGCCGTAAACTGCGTCATCTCAACACCAAGGTAGCCTACAACTGTCAGAATCAGCAAGGCTTTCAACAGAATCGAAATAAGAGACATGAGGAATGGTCTTAAAGACTTGTCCAAGTTCTTTTTCTCGAACAGATTGTTGATTTTTTTACATAGAAATCTGATTAATCTGAAGCCGATGTAAAGAATAAGACCGGCAATAATCAATTTGGGACCGAAATCAAAGAGAATTTTCTTCAAAAATCCGATTACGTCTTCCCACGAAAGGAAATTGTTACTGTTTAATACCATATTACTTTGTTGTTTTTAATATAAAAAATTGTTGTACGGATATCTGATTGCGTGTATCGTCTTTACGTTGTCGTAAATCGTTCTTCGCAATTCTTCGATGTTGTCTTTGTTTTTTGCAGATACGAAACAAGTGATGCGATTGCTTTGAGACAAATAAGTCTGTTTAAGTTCTTCCAATGTGCGATTTTCTTTTGTTTTCGGCGTTAAGTCATCAGCTTCTTTCTCTACGTAAGTGTATGCATCGATTTTGTTGAAGAGCATAATCATCGGCTTGTTGCCGGCATCGATTTCAGATAAGGTGTTGTTGACTACTTCAATCTGTTGCTCGAATCCCGGATGCGATATATCCACTACATGAATCAACAAATCGGCTTCGCGAACCTCGTCAAGGGTTGACTTGAAACTTTCAACCAAACCATGAGGCAGTTTTCGGATAAAGCCGACGGTATCGGTCAAAAGAAAAGGCAGGTTGTCGATTACAACTTTACGCACAGTGGTATCAAGAGTTGCAAAAAGTTTGTTTTCAGCCAATACTTCGCTTTTTGACAACAGGTTCATCAAAGTGCTTTTACCGACATTGGTGTAGCCGACCAAGGCAACGCGTACAAGACTCTCTCGATTTTTTCTTTGAACGGTTTTTTGCTTGTCTATATCTGCCAATTTCTGTTTTAGAAGCGAGATTTTCGAAAGAATGATGCGTCGGTCGGTTTCAATTTGCGTTTCACCGACTCCACGCATTGTCAAACCGGCACCGCCACGCTGACGGTCCAAGTGCGTCCACATTCTTGTCAATCTCGGAAGCAGGTATTGGTATTGAGCCAAGGAAACTTGTGTTTTTGAATGTGCCGTTCCCGCTCTTTGAGCGAATATGTTCAGAATCAAACCTGTTCGATCCAAAACATGACAATCCAAAAATTTTTCTATGTTTCGAGCCTGTGAAGGCGAGAGTTCATCGTCGAAAACAGCCCATTTAAGTTCCTCAGCCTTCATATACTCTTTGATTTCCTCCAATTTACCACTGCCGACAAAGAAACGAGAATCCTTATATGGCAATTTCTGAGTAAAACGCTTGACAACGACAGCACCGGCTGTGTCGATCAAAAAAGCCAACTCGTCAAGGAATTCTTCAGTTTGGGCAATGCTTACATCAGGTGTTGTTATGCCTACAATGACACAACGATCTGCTTCAAACGAATAGTCTATCATTTGTCTGTTTGGATGTATTGCTCCAATAATCTTTGAATATATTTCCCGAAAACATCGAATTCGATGTTCACAATCGAGCCAAGAGAAATATTTTGAAAGTTTGTATGCTCGTAGGTGTAAGGAATAATCGATACAGAGAAAGCTCCCTCGCCGCTATCCACGACTGTAAGACTCACACCGTTGACAGAAATGGAACCTTTCGGCACTGTGATGTTCTCTTTTCCCAAAGGGTATCTGAAAAAGAATCTCCAAGAACCTTCTTCGTCGATTAAACCGGTGCATTCTGCGGTTGTATCCACGTGTCCTTGCACAATGTGTCCGTCAAACCTGCCATCCATTTTCATACTCCTTTCAACATTGACAATGGTTCCTATTTGCCATGTGCCGAGGTTGGTTTTGTCCATTGTTTCCTTCATTGCAGTAACAACGTATTGCTTTTTCTCTTTGTCCAAAGCAACAACCGTCAGACAACATCCGTCATGTGCAAAACTCTGATCTATTTTCAATTCATCGGCAATCGGACAGAACAGCGTGAAATGAAAATTCGTTCCTTCCTGTCTTATGTCCACGACTCTTGCTGTTTCTTCTATTATTCCGGTAAACATATCTGATTTGATTTAATTGTTAATTATTCATCTGGTTGCATAAAGTGCAAATGTAACACTTTTTCTTGAAACGATGAATCGGGAAATGAAAAAAGACGATTCAAAGAAAGAAAGTCGGTGATTCTTTGTTTTGATTTTTTGAAATTTGGTTTCAGTAGATTGTTTCTTTGTTTCGGGTTTTGATGACTATGACGAGCACGGCAAGAATTATCAGACAGACTCCTGCGATTTTGATTGCGTTCAATTGTTCATTGAAAACAAAGACTCCGACAAGCAAAGCTGTAAGCGGTTCCATGCATCCGAAAAGAGAAACCGTCGCACTGTCTGTTCGTTTCAAAGCAAGAAGGAGAAAAAGGTTTGAAAGCACCGTCGGGATAAAGCCTAAGAGCAAAAGGGATCCAAGTTGCGTGCTGCTCTCTATCGGTTCCAAGCCTCCTCGAACAAAGACATTTAGAGAGAAAAACAAGCAAGTGAAGAGCAAAACATAGAAACTGAGTGTCAGAGAATTGACCGAATTGGCCGAAGTTTTGTTTACTCCCACTATGTATGCGGAGTAGGTGAATATTGTGGTAATTACGCAAATCAAACCTGTGGAATTCAAATCGCTTTGCGAAGAAAAACCACTCAGAAGAAAGACTCCGAGAATCGAAAGCACGATTGCAATCATAGTTTCTTTCGATATGCGTTGCTTGAATAAGAAAAAGAGAATCAGACTCACGGCAACGGGGTAGAGAAAGCTGATTGTGGTAGCCACTCCCGAAGGAATGTAAAGATAGCTTTCGATAAGCAAAAGCGAAGTCGAAGCATAGAAAACGCTTAATGCAAGAATCGTCATCACTTGTTTGCCGTTTAATCTGAACGAACCTTTGCGAAGCAGTATCAAAACAGCCAACATGACAACCGAAAACAGCATTCGATAGAAAATAATCGAAGGAGTATGCATTCCGCTCTTTATCACAGGCAATGTGAACAAAGGAATGAGCCCGAAGGTTGCCGATGAAAGCATCGCATATATTATTCCCGAAAATTTATTCATGAATCCAATCAAAGCAAAAAAAAACTCGGAGACGCGAATCGAAGCCTCCGAGAAAAAAATCATTATTGAAACGGTTTATTTTCCGAATTTCTTCGATAGTTTCTCCAACATATCGACCGTCATCGACTGAAGATCGTATTTAGGTTTGAATCCCCATTCCTCTCTTGCACAACTATCGTCCATCCAATTAGGCCATGAGTCGGCGATTTTTTGTCTTACCTCGTCGAGTTCATAAACCATTTTGAAATTTGGCTTATGCTTGCGAACTTCTGCGTAGATCTCTTCCGGGTCAAAGTGCATTGCCGTTACGTTAAACGAGTTTCGGTGAATCAACTTCGCAGGATCTGCCTCCATAATGTTGATTGCCGCATCCAAAGCGTCAGGCATGTACATCATATCCAACATTGTGCCGGGTTTAAGCGGACAAGAGAATTGTTCTCCTTTGACTGCCGCATAGTAAATATCAACTGCGTAGTCTGTTGTACCACCTCCCGGAGGGCATACGTTGGAAATCAATCCCGGAAAACGAACAGAACGAGCATCAACGCCGAAACGTTCGAAGTAATAGTCGCCTAATAATTCTCCTGTAACCTTTGTAACGCCGTAAATGGTCTTTGGTCGTTGTATTGTGTCTTGCGGCGTTCCGTTAAGCGGGGTTGTGTCGCCGAAAGCACCGATTGAAGAAGGTGTAAACAAAGCACATTTCTTCTCTCTTGCGATTTCCAAGCAATTGATCAAAGCTCCGATTCCTATATTCCAACCAAGCATCGGATTTTTCTCGGCAGTGGCAGAAAGAATCGCAACAAGGTTGTAAATGGTGTCGATTTGATATTTATCGACTATTGCTGCAATTTCTTCAGCCTTTGTTGCGTCGCAGGCAGCAGTAGGACCGCTTTGTTGGATCTCAGCTGTCAAGCGGGCAGGGTTGATATCGGTGGCAACAACGTTGCTTCCGCCGTAAATTTCTCTTAATCTCATTGTAAGCTCGCTGCCAATCTGACCGCCGGAGCCTAAAACCAATATTCTTTTCATCTGATTCTGATGTTTATTGTTAAAATCCGTTATTAAAAACGTTGCAAAGGTACGAAATAAAGTTTGAAAAAATCAACCGAAACGGCAAAGAATAAACACATATATTGATTTCGAAAAAATAAATCTTTAATCGAGAAAAATAAAATCAAGATTTAGCAGAACGAAATCAAGATTTATTTTACAGAAATCAAGATTTAATTCTGTTTTTGTAAAAGATTGACAATCAGAATTATTGTTGAAGGTGGTGTGATGAAAGGAAAAACAATCGATTTAATGTTTGGGGTTTGTTTTGTCGGTTGGAGAAAAAATCATATCTTTGCCATAGCAAACAAAAAGCTTGTTTGCAGTGTCTGAAAGACAAAGAGAAATAAAACAAATAATGTAATAACGAACAAAAAACAGGTTTTATGAAAAGGATTTTGATTTTAACTGCGATGTTCTTGTTTTCTGCAGGATTGTTCGCACAAAACGGAGAGGTGAAGTTTCAAGACATGAGCGTTGAAGGCTCAAAGCAGGAGATGATGCAAAAACTCCAAGCCGCAGGATTTGAAACAATGACCGAGGGAATATTAAAAGGATATATCGATGGCAGATATGTCAATATTTCAATCAAGACCGATGCAAACAATCAGGTGAAAGGTTTGGTTGTTGACGAGATGAGTACTTTGGATGCAGCCGAAGCAAAGGCGAGATTCAACTCTCTTATCGCTCAATTCAATGCCGATGCGAATTATGTTGCAAACGGTGCAAACAAAACTTTGAATAGCAATTCAGCTGTAAAAACAGATGTCAAGGCATCTTACAAACAGAAAAACGAACAAGGCGTTGTCGAAAGCAAAACATCGGTTGTTTTTCGTATAATCGAAGTTGTGGAAGGCAAATACAGAATCGAATATTCTTACGACAATATTTAAGAATCGGAAATCTTATTTTAGATATACCAATTAAAAACTTGTAAAAAGAAAACCCGCTCTTGCTGATTTGAAGAGCGGGTTTGTTATTATGTATTTCAGACTTTCGACTATTTTATAACGCCTAATTCTTTTCCTATTTTGGTAAAGGCTGCTATACAACGATCCAAGTGAGCTCTTTCGTGAGCTGCAGAAACCTGAACGCGGATTCTAGCTTGTCCTTTTGGTACAACAGGATAGTAGAAACCTGTTACGTAAATTCCTTCTTCTTGCAATGCTGCGGCGAAGTCCTGAGACAATTTTGCATCATAAAGCATTACGGCACAGATTGCAGATTGTGTAGGTTTGATATCGAAACCGGCTTTCTTCATTTCAGCCACAAAATAATCTGTATTATTGTGTAATTTGTCTTGAAGTTCGTTTGTCTCGTCTATAAGGTTGAACATGGCAACGCCGGCTGCGGCAACCATCGGAGGAATCGAGTTAGAGAACAAATAAGGTCTTGATCTTTGACGTAGCATTTCAATGATTTCTCTTTTACCTGTTGTAAATCCACCGACAGCTCCGCCAAATGCTTTACCCAATGTTCCGGTTAGTATTTCAATTTGTCCTCTTAGGTTGTATTGTTCAGTAGTTCCGCGACCGGTTCTTCCAACCACACCGGCAGAATGGCTTTCGTCAACCATTACCATCGCATCATATTTTTGTGCAAGCTCATAAATCTTGTCCAAAGGTGCGACATTGCCGTCCATAGAGAAGACTCCGTCGGTTACAATCAAACGGAAACGGCAGTTTTGTGCATCTTGAAGTTGTTTTTCCAAATCAGCCATGTCTGCATTTGCATAACGGAAACGTTGAGCTTTGCAAAGTCTTACTCCGTCAATGATTGAAGCATGGTTCAACGCATCTGAGATGATTGCATCTTCAGGTCCCAAAAGCGGTTCGAAGACTCCACCGTTTGCATCAAAACAAGCGGCGTACAGAATTGTGTCTTCGGTGCCGAAAAACTCGGAAATCTTTCTTTCCAATTCCTTATGCAAATCACCGGTTCCGCAGATGAATCTAACAGAACTCATACCGTATCCTCTCTCATCCAAAGCTTTTTTAGCAGCTTCAATAAGCACCGGACTATCTGCCAAACCTAAGTAATTGTTTGCACAAAAGTTCAAAACGTCTCCTGCTTCCGCTGTCTTTATTTCAGCAGATTGTGGAGTTACAATCACTCTTTCGTTTTTGTAAAGGCCTGCATCCTTTATTCCTTGTATCTCTTCTTGAAGATACTTTTGAAAATTGTTGTACATATTCTAAAATTTATTGTTTGTTTTCTTCGATTAAGACTTACGAACTGCAAAGGTACGATTTTTGTGTTAAAAACCGAGTTTTTTTCGATTTGTTTTTTCGCTTTACCAAATCAAGAACCGCTGAATTCTTTCTTGATTTCGTTGCAACGATTCTTGATTCTGGAAAAATGTTTCTTTGATTGGGTTTTGTGGTGTGGCAGAGGGATTATTGCAACTTTTTTTAAGATTTTATGTTTTTTGTCATAGAGAAAACCGAAAAATGTATAACTTTGCCGATTGGTGGTTTTGCCACCTTGAAAATTTGAAAGAAAAGATATGGACATTATCATAGCCGGCGACGGTGAAGTAGGGTTTCACCTGGCTCGCACATTATCGAAGATAAGACACAACATCACTGTGGTCGATCCTCATTCGGATTTGCTGAACATGCTTCAGAGCGATTCGGATCTTTTGACCATTACAGGCAATTCAACATCTATGGCAACCTTAAAGCAGGCCGGTATTTCGTCTTGCGATTTGCTTATCTCTGTTTTGAAACAAGAAAGCATCAACCTTATGACTTGCATTCTCGGAAAGCGACTCGGTGCCAAACGTTGCATTGCAAGAGTACACTCAATCGAGTATCTGAACGAAGAGAACAAAAACATGTTCAAGGGAATGGGGGTTGACGAGTTGGTTTGTCCCGAAAGGATTGCTGCAAAAGAGATAACAAACCTGCTGACTCGAAACACTGCGACCGAGATATTTGATTTCTCGAACGGATTGCTTTGTGTCTATATGATGCGTTTGGATTCCGGGGCTTTGATTTGTGGAAAGACCATGGCAGAAGTTGCAGTGCTTTATCCGCAATTGGAAGCCCGTGCGATATGTATAATACGCAGGGGACGGACTATAATACCCGGTGGTCCGGATCAATATTTGAAAGGCGATTTGGTTTATTTGATTGCAAAGCCTTCAAGCATTGAGTTGATAAAAGAGTTAGGCGGCAAACGCGATTATCGAATCAAAAGTGCGATGATTTTAGGCGGTGGACGCATCGGAAGAAGAGCTGCGTTGAATCTTCAAAACGACATACGCCTTAAAATAATCGAGCAAGACAAAGAAAGATGCTTCGTTCTGGCTGACGATTTGGACAAAACGATGATAATAAACGGCAACGGCAATGACATATCCCTTTTGATAGATGAAGGAATCAGGGAAACCGATGCTTTCATTGCTGTGAGCGGAAGCACGGAAACAAATATTCTTTCTTGTCTTCACGCACACAAACAGGGCGTAAAGAAAACCATAGCTTTGGTTGAGAATGTCAGTTACATTGATGTATCGCAAGAGATCGGCATTGACACAATCATAAACAAAAAACTGATTACCGCAAGCTACATTGCAAGGTTCACGCTTGGGGCAGACGTTACTTCAAGTAAATGGTTGTCGGGAATAGATGCAGAAGTGGTTGAAGTCCTTGTCAAAGATGGTGCTCCGATAACGAAGAAACAGATTATGGATTTGAACTTACCGCAAGGCGTAAACATAGGAGGAGTAATCAGAAACGGAGAAGCTATGATTGCAAGGGGAAACGTGCATATTCAAGCAGGAGATAAGGTGGTGGCATTCACCGTTCCGGAAGCCGCGAACAAACTGATGAAGTTGTTTAACTAAGTCCTGATTCATGGATTTGAGAAAAGGTGATTTCAACAGCAGGATTTTTCTCTATATAGCAGGCAATAACGTAATGCTTTTGGGCTTGGCGTTTCTGCTTTCGGGCATTGTGGGGTTCTATTACGAAGAATCAGATGCCCGGTTTTTTGTTTTGTCTTCAGCCATTGCGTTTTTGCTCGGCGGATTCACAGCTTACCGCAACAGAGACTTCGTTCCGCAGATTTCAAAAAAAGATGGCCGGCTCATAGTTGGGCTTATGTGGCTTTTGGTTCCTTTTTTCGGAGCCTTGCCTTTTGTTTTCGATTCGGAACATTTTGCATTCATAGATGCCTTGTTTGAATCTTTTTCGGGCTATACCACAACCGGGGCAAGCATTGTCGATTCCCCTTCCGCTTTGTCAAAATGTCTGCTTTTCTATCGGGCTTTGACTCAATGGATAGGAGGATTGGGGTTTGCCTTTCTTGTGATTGTTTTCGTAAGAGACTTTCCCGACGGAGCGAAAAACCTTTTCAATGCCGAATTTAACTCAATCGAGAAAGAGAAAGACCGTCCGCACATAAAGAACACCGTATTCAAATTATTCGTTCTTTATTCCATTTTCACGATTCTTTGTTTCATTTTGCTGAATCTTGGAGACATGGACACCTTTGAGGCGATTTGTCATACCTTTGCGACGATTTCCACGGGCGGATTCACAGTCAGCGATGCCAATATAGCAGGATATGGCGATTATTCCCGAACGGTGATCATGGTTTTCATGTTTCTTTCGGGCATAAGCTACTTTCTTATCATTTCTTTCATGAACGGCAAGTTCAAAAAGACGTTCAAAGACGAGCAATTGAGGACGTATGTCGGTGTTATTTTGTTATTTGTGCTTGGATTTTTCTTCTATTTCACTCTTTCCGGACAAGCAGACGTCAAAACCAACATAAAGACCTCTTTATTCTATGTTATATCGACCGTAAGCACCACAGGATTCGATCTGAAATCAAATAATCTCGGAGTGTTTTCCTCAGCCTGTCTGATAATTCTCATGTTCATCGGCGGCTGTAGCGCATCCTCTTCGACAGGTCTTAAAATGATTCGTTTCAATATTCTTTTGAAATACATACCTGTTGCAATCAAGCGAATGTTTCACCCTCGTGCGATAATACTTGTAAGATACAACGGCAAAGGATTAAGAGATGAGGAGGTAAAACCAATATTCGGATTTTTCTTTTTGTTTTTGGCAATATTCATGATAGGAATCATTGCCCTCACAATGGCAGGAAACGAAATCATTTCTTCGCTTGCTTTGTCTGCGGCTTCAATCAGTAACATCGGACCGATAATCGGAACGTTTGCAGACGGCTTTTCGTATGCCGAACTCAATGTTGCATCCAAGTCGATTTTGATTGTGTTGATGTTGATAGGGCGTTTGGAAATATTTGCCTTTTTTGCAGTTTTTTCGCCAAGCGTTTGGAAGAAGTGAAAATAGAAAAGAACAATTATGAAGGCTGAAAATGTAAAACAGTTTTTGATATTGATCAGAGTGTTGGGGCTTTTGCTGATGATAGAAGCAGGCTTCATGTTTCTATGTCTTATTCCTGCCGCTTATTATGGGCAAGGGGATTTTCTGCCTCTTCTTTTCTCGGGACTGATTACTTTTTCCGTTGGAGCGATTGGGCGTTTCTCGTGCAGGAATGTAAAAACCGACATAGACAAACGGCTCGGCATGCTGATAGTTGCCTCAATCTGGATTGTGATGACGATATTCGGCACACTGCCTTATCTTTTGAGTGGAAGCGTTCGAGATTTGACAACAGCCGTTTTTGAAACCATTTCGGGATTTACCACAACCGGAGCAAGCAATCTTCCTGATATGGAATCACTTCCTAAAGGCGTTTTGTTTTGGCGAAGTCTCACTCATTGGATTGGCGGAGTCGGTATTGTCGTGATAGTCATTTCGTTCATTCCTTTCGTGGGAGGAGGAGCCATGGCTTTGTTTTCGGCAGAGACAACGGGACCTAACAAAACCAGAATCTCACCTCACATAGGCGAAACAGGCAAAATCATTTGTTCAATCTACTTTGCACTGACCGCAATCTGCTGTTTGGTATATTGGCTTTGCGGAATGGATTTCTATGATGCGGTTAATCACGCCTTTTCCACGCTTGCATCGGGCGGATTCTCGACAAAGAACGCATCAGCCGCCGCTTTTTCGCCATTGTTGCAATACATGATGATTCTGTTCATGATTCCTGCGGGAATAAACTTCATATTGATTTACTATTGCATAAAAGGACAATTCTCTCATTTGAGAAAAAGCGAAGAATTCAGGGTTTACATTTTCGGAATACTGATTGCGACGGCATTGATTTTCGTATTCATACTTCCGCAGTCGCAAGACGTTGAACAAGCTCTGAGAAGTGCATTGTTTCAAACAGTATCCATTTTCACATCCACGGGATTTGTCTCTGAGGATTACACACTCTGGCATTCCTCCGCTGTATTGGTTTTGATGCTTCTTATGTTTTCGGGAGCGATGAGCGGTTCTACGACTGGAGGATTGAAATTGGTTCGTGTGATTCTGCTATCCAAGAATGCCGTTCGCATAATCAAGCAAGGTGTTCATTCGAATGCCTACATTCCGATAAAGTTAGACGGAAAGGTAACAAAGGAAGGCGTGATGGATAACGTGATGGTGATTTTTCTTTTGTGTATAATAATGTTGCTTTTGTGCATTGCGGGACTTCTTCTCACGGGTTTGGAACTTGAAGAAGCGTTGGGAGCGGCGGTAAGCTGTACTTTCAACATGGGACCCGGCTTAGGAAGAAACGGAGGTTTCGGTTCGTATGCCTATATGCCCGATACAGCCAAGTGGATTCTTTCCGTGGTGATGTATCTCGGACGTTTGGAGATTGCAACCGTTGTGGCGTTGTTCATGCCTTCGTTTTGGAGAAAATAGAATAAAGATTCATTTGAGCGAAATCAAGATTCGGCAAATTAAAACAAAGAATCATTTTACTGAAATCAAGAAACAATTCACTAAAAACAAATAAAAAACCTGCTTTTTGTCATTAAGCAGGTTTTTAATGTGTTGTGTGGAAATTTGTTCGCTGTTTTGCTTTTGTCTTTCAGCCTTTTATGTAAACCACCTTTTTGGTTTCGAAGAACTCGTCTTCAAAATAATCGCTTATGTTAAAGACCTTGTACGGCTTTTTAACCGTTGATAATTCTTCGGTCAAATCTCCGCCTTTCAGATATAAGATGCCGTTCGGCAAATCATGGTAGCGTATGTTCGAAAACTTGCCTGCGGTCCATGGAATGAAGTCCTCGAAAGATGTAACGGCACGGCTGATTATGAAATCAAACTTCTCCTGTACTTTTTCGGCTCTTGTCTGCATGCTTCTCACGTTCTGCAGGTTCAAAGCTTCGGTTATAGCCTGCACAACTTTGATTTTCTTGCCTATTGAATCGACTAAAAAAAACTTTGTCTTGGGAAACATTATCGCAAGCGGCAATCCGGGAAATCCTCCTCCGGTTCCGATGTCGAGAATGTTGCATTCGGGTTTGAATTTGCAAACTTTCGCAATTGCCAACGAGTGAAGAATGTGATGGACAAAAAGATTCTCGGTGTCTTTTCTTGAAATCAGATTTATCTTTTCGTTCCATTGCAAAAATTCTTCTTGGAATCGTTCGTACAAATCCAACTGAGTGTCTGTCAATTCGGGAAAACAACTTTTCAATTTCTCTTTCATATAGTCTGTGTCTTTGTCCTGTTGTTTATTTTTCAAGTTCTGTTTCAGGGTACATTTGATTCCAAAGAGCAGGGTCGCCTTTCAAATATTTGTCAAACCAAGCGAAAATCGTCTTGTTCCATTTCAGACGTTTCTTATAGTCCATGATTCCGTGGTCTTCTCCTTTCACGTTTACGAATTCCACATTCTTGCCCAATATTTTCAAGGCATTGTACATTTGAATGCTTTCTCCGATAGGTACATTGGTGTCTGAGATTCCGTGTAACAAAAGAAGAGGAGTGTTGATCTTGTCTGCGTTGAACAGAGGTGAGTGTTCAGTGTACAGTTTCGGCGAATTCCAAGGATAGGAATGGGCACTCGCTGCAGCCGAATAGCCATATCCCCAATATCCTTCGCCCCAATAGGAAGTTATGTTCGAGATTCCCGCATGCGAAATGGCGGCTGCGAAGATGTCAGTCTTGCTTACAAGGTATTGAGTCATGAATCCGCCGTAGCTGGCTCCCATACAACCGATTTTTTCCGCATCTACAAACGGATGAGCCTTGCAAAAATCTTTCACACACTTGATAATCTCGTCCGCAGTCTTGTCTCCCCACGCATTAACGTGCCTTGCGGCAAATTCTTGTCCGTATCCGATTGTGCCTGATGGGTTAAGAACGTACACAACAAAGCCTCTGGCAGTGTAAAGGTAAGGACTGTAACGCGAAACGAAAGTTCTGTCGGTCGGAGTCGTGCCTCCGTAATAATAAACTATCAAAGGGTATTTTTTATTTGCGTCAAAGTCGCTCGGAAGGTAGTATCTGCCTTCAATCAAACCTGTTTTCGTTTCGTTGTTCCAAACTTCCATTTTACCCAAATCAAGTTGTGCGTACTCTTTTTGCTTAGGGAAGTAAATCTCTTTGCAGTTTCCATTTTCTGTTTCGAACAATCGGTCGGGTTTATTGTAGTTTTGTCCGATGAAAAGGGCGTAAGAATTGTTCGGAGTGCAAGTATAATCGCTTATGATGTCGCAAGGAAGGTTCTCTTTCTCGATTTTGAAGTTTTCTTTCGGCAAAAGCTTGTAAACATTCACCGAATCCTTGTCGGTACACAGCATAACGACTTTATCGCCTTTAACATCGAAAGAATTAACCGAAGGATTGAAATCTTTCAAAACAGGAATCGGAGTTCTTTTCTCAAGATCGTAAGCTATTATTGTGTTGTGATAGATGTTTGGAATTTGATTTTTCTTAACCTTTGCCGAAACCGAGTTGAATGCTTCGCAAGATGCACTGAGTAGAAGCATGTTGTCGTCGAAGTATTTCGCATTGCTGACAAAGCTGTCTTTGAACAGCGAATCCAAAGCAAGGGTCTGCAAATCCAATTCATAGAATACGTTGTATCCGAACGGACGTTCGGTCATTTTTTCATAGGAAACGCAAATCAAAGCTTTGGTGTCGTCTTTTCTTATATCGCATAGATATACGTTATGGTGAGAATAAGTCAAGCGTTGCAAAGCCCCTTCAGCCAAACGATAGAGGTACAAATCGCTTCTCTTACGCCATTGATCGCTTATCCTATCATCGGGAGCCAAAAGCCTGTAAACATCTTCTTTCTTTTGAGTCGAAGTCTCGTTAATGGTGATTATGAATCCTTGTTCGTTGTTCAAAAAATTTATTCCGCCTTCTGGAATGTCTCTTGCAATGATTTCTTCACTCAAAGTCTCGGGATTGAATATCACAAGCGAATTTCGTTCGTCTGTTTTTTTTGTGTAGTAAAGCAAATCGCTGTTCGGAAGCCATGCAATGTTGAAATTGCTGTCGCTTTCCTTCAATATCTTGTTGTCTTTCGTGCTTTTGAGTTGCCACTTCCAGCTATTCTTGCCTTTGGAATCGGTATCGTAAAATTTCAAAAGGTAAAAGTTTCCCGTAGGAGAAAGATTCACCGAATAGAGATGACGTCCCAAAAGCATGTTTTCCAAAGTCTGAGCCTGCTTGCTGTCAGTTGCTTTAATCTCTGCCGATTCGCTTTTGCAGATTATTTGAAGCGTCGATTCGTCATTTTGAAGCATAAGCGTGATACGCATGTCATACACACCGCTTTCATATTCGGCTTCGATGGTTGTCGTATCGATTTCATTGTTTTTTTTATCCTTGCTCGCATTTGCGAAATCGGCTTTGAAGGCTGTTGAAGACACTATGTCGAAAGCGACTTTTCCGTGCTTGGAAACAAACATCTTGAAGGCAAGGCTCACAAAGCGTGTCTTTTCATCTTGTTTCGAGAAATGGAACACCCCGTCCGAATCAGCATGAAGGCGTTGTATGTAATCTCCTTCAAAAGCCGGAATGCTCAATGAAGCAGACAAATCAAATCGTTTGCCGTTCACATCGGTCGAATCGATGATTGCCGGAGCTGCAAGGCTGTAATCTTTGTACAAATCAAGACTTTCAACGTTTTTCTGTGCCATTGAAGCTAATGAACAGAAGAAACATAAACATAAAACATAAAATCTTTTCATTTCAATCAAGTGTTTTTGATATTTTTTACCATAAAATAAAACTAATCTGCAAAATTAAGCATTTACTTCCGAACACGCTGTAAATCGAATCTAATAAACGTAAAATTAAATCAAAGAAACAATTTTTTGTTTTCAAGAAACAATCCAACGAAACAAAGAATCATTTTGGTGAAATACGAAATGAATTGTTTTTTGCGTTGAAATCATAGAATCAAACCCAATAAGAAATGAACGATAAGGAATATATGCAGATGGCAATCAAGTTTGCGAAGGACAATGTGGCAAATGGCGGAGGTCCTTTCGGTGCCGTGATAGTCCGAAACGGGGAAGTGGTGGCTTGTTCGGGTAACAGCGTTACTTTGGACAATGATCCGACGGCTCATGCCGAAGTAAACTGCATACGCAAAGCTTGTAAGAAATTGAACACTTTTGATTTGAGCGGTTGCGTTCTTTATTCCTCTTGCGAGCCTTGCCCGATGTGTTTGTCGGCTGTTTATTGGGCAAGATTGGATAGGCTTGTATATGCGGCAACTCGAAAAGATGCAGCAACGGCAGGCTTTGACGATGATTTGATTTACCAAGAGATTCCTCTCGAAGACGACAAGCGTAGTTTGAAATGCGAACACATGAGCATAGAAACAGCCTCAATGCCTTTCGATTTTTGGAACGAAAAAGCCGATAAGACGGAATATTAGTTTGTCGTCAGATTTGTTCGGAGCGTTTTTTGGATGCGTAAAATTTACAACAATCTTTGAGCGTACATTCTTCGCATTCGGGTTTGCGAGCCTTGCAGATGTAGCGTCCCAACAATATAAGGCGATGATGAAGCAGGGCTATGTCCGATTCATTCTTCAGATTGCTCATCAGTTGCTTTTCTGTATCGAGAGGTGTCTTTGCTTTGTCTGTCAGACCTATGCGACGGCTGACGCGATGCACGTGAGTATCGACCGGCATCACCGATTGGTTGTAAAGAACCGCACAAATAACATTTGCCGTTTTGCGTCCGACTCCGGCAAGTGTTGTCAATTCTTCTCTCGTTTCAGGTAAGATTCCGTTGTAAACCGATTCGAGTCGTTGCGACATTTTGAGAAGATTCCTGCTTTTGGCATTCGGATAGGATATACTTTTGATGTAATGCAGTATCTCTTCTTCCGAACTTTCGGACATTTCTTTTGCGGTCGGGAATCGCTTGAACAATTCCGGCGTAACAAGGTTTACGCGTTTGTCTGTGCACTGTGCCGAGAGTATAACCGCAACCAAAAGTTGGAAAGGCGTGTTGTAGTTCAATTCTGTTTGAGCATCGGGAAACATATCTTTCAATCGCTCAAAGGCAATGGCGTATCGTTCTGCTTTTCTCATTTTTCGTTCAGTTCGAATTCGACAATGACCGGCTTATGGTCGGAAAAAACGTAGTCTCCGCAAAGATAAGTGAGCGGTTTTATGCCTTCAGAGCAGAGAATGTAGTCAATACGATACGAAGGCAAAGGTCCGACATACGTTCCCGAAAATCCGCTGCCGACTTCGCAGAAACTGTCAGACGCATATTTGGAAAACTCGTGATAGGTGTAAGAAAAGGGCGTCGAATTGAAGTCTCCGACGACGATGTATCTGTGTTTTGTTTGTTGCAAAAGGTCAATCACCTGTCTTGTTTCCGAACTCCGAATCTTGTTTGCCGAAATCAACTTGCCTACAATGCTTTTCGACGTTTCTTTATCCAAGACTTCACCTTTTGTTACTTTGCCTACTTGTTCTTTTTCTTCGGGAAGGATTTTATAAGACGCCAAATGAATATTGTACACTCTGAAAGTGTTTTTCCCTTTCTTTACATCGGCAAAGGTAAAAGAATGAAAATTCTCTATCATTGGGAAGATACAGCCGGAGCGTTTAATGTCGTATTTCGAGTAAATGCAGTTTCCGCTCACCGACCACTTGTTGCTTTTTGGCGAATAGTGATATTCGTATCCCAACTCTTCAATCAGACGACGGTGAAACGAAGTTTGCCCTTTTTTAGCCGAAGAATACTCTTGAAGACATATTATGTCGGGATTCTCATTCTTGATTGCATTGAATATGGAATCGCAATTGCGTTGTCTCAATTCGGAAGTCTGTTGAGTTTCGTGGGAGAAGTTTTCGACGTTATAAGTCATTATTTTAATTTTTTCGGTTTCGCTTTGTGCGGTTCTTTCTCCCGAAAATCCGACAAGGCGGGGTATGTATCCGAATCCTATAAAGACCACTCCCAATGGAACAAACAGAAATTTCCATTTCCAAAACGCCCAAAGCAAACAAAACAAAAGGTTGATTAGAAGTGCAAAAGGGTAGAGGTAATTGAAGAGAGATAGAAACGGAAAGGCTTCCGGGCGTATGTAAGAGCCGGCGTATGTTCCCAAAATGATGAGAACGAAAACCATGTTTACGATGTACAAAATTCGTTTAATCATAGAGAATCTCCGATTGAGGTTTTGTGGTTTTGTTTTTCGGTTTTGGTATTTTGTTCAGCCTTTTCATCGGGAGTGATGTCGGCAGTCGAATTGTCGAAAACGTCCATCAACCAATCCTCTTTTGCTTTGATGAGTTTCCACACACATTCCGTTTCATTGTCAAACTGATCGATCGCAACGACTTTTGCAACGGCTTTCGTTCCTTTTATTTCCACCGATTTTATTTCCCATTCCTTGTAAACCACAATGTCGTCTCCGAAAGTTTCTACGAAGTTCAACCATTTTGTCATTTGAGGAGAACAGATCTGATTCAAAGTTTTGAAATCTTTTTTGTTAATGTTCTCGTAAAAGGAATCGAGAGTTGATTTTATGTTTTGTTCATCGACATCGGTCTTTGTGCATGAGAGTGCGACGAAAACAAAAATCAATATCATAAATGCTTTTTTCATGGCTCAAAAACAATGCTTAAATGTTTCGAAATGCAAAAATATGCAATATTGTTGTAAATTTGCAGTTTGAAAAACGAAAAATTATCATTTCGAATCGATGAATGCCGTCTGCATAAGCTCGATTTACCGATTCGAAACAACAAACAAATTCAATCATGTCTATAGCGGAAAACATAAAACATTATCAGTCGCAAATGCCTGCCCAAACCAGACTGATAGCTGTTTCAAAGACCAAACCGGTTGAAGATTTGCTGCAAGCGTATGAGGCAGGGCAGAGATTGTTTGGCGAAAACAAGGCTTTGGAAATGAGAGATAAACATGAGGTGTTGCCGAAAGATATTCTTTGGCACTTCATCGGGCATCTTCAAACCAATAAAGTGAAATACATAGTGCCGTTTGTGAGTATGATTCACTCGGTTGACAGTCTCAAACTTTTGTGCGAAATCGACAAAGAGGCGAAGAAATGCGACAGAGTGGTGGATTGTCTTTTGCAAGTCGACATTGCACACGAAGAAACCAAGTTCGGAATGGATGATGAGCAGATCGAACAGTTGCTTTGTTCGGAACGCTTCGGCGAACTCGAAAACGTGAGAATCTGCGGGCTGATGGGAATCGGCTCGATAACCGATGATATGAACCAAACGCGAAAAGAGTTTCATCATCTCAAAGAATTATTCGAACGAATCAAAGAAAGATTTTTCCAAAACGAAGATTCATTCAAAGAACTTTCGATGGGAATGTCGCACGACTACGAAACGGCAATTTCGGAAGGCAGTACATTGGTTCGAATCGGCAGTTCGATATTCGGTTTAAGAGATTACGGTTCAAAGAATTAAGAAAAAATATTGTTTTTTGAACAATAGAATAACGGCATTTAGGAAATAAATTCGTACTTTTGCAGTCGGATAAAAGATAACACTTAGTCAAAATGGAAGAGAGAGAAAGAGAAGAAGTATTTTCAAAAGCAGTAAAAGCAGGAAAAAGAACGTATTTTTTCGATGTAAAGGAGACAAAACAGGGTGAGCGTTACATTACCATAACAGAAAGTAAGAGAAAGTTCGATAACGGCGATGGAACGTTCAGTTACGAGAAACACAAAATTTTTCTCTACAAAGAGGATTACGCAAAGTTCAAAAACGCCCTTGAAGGTGTGATAGGATTTGTTGAAACCGGTGAAATACCTGTTTTCGATGATGAAGAAATCAGCCGAATCGAAGACAGCTTTGACAAAGATATTGAAGAAATCAGATTTGAATAAGATTATAAAATGCGAAAGCAAAACATGAGCTGCTTCAAAGGGGCAGCTTTTTTTGCAAAACATCAAGAGGGAATAAATGGGTAAGGTAATAGCTATTGCAAATCAAAAAGGCGGAGTCGGAAAGACGACAACGGCAATCAATCTCAGTGCTGCACTCGCCGTGATGGAGAAAAAGACATTGTTGATCGACGCAGACCCGCAGGCAAACGCATCTTCGGGAGTCGGAATCGAGCCTCAAAGCGTACAGAATGGTATATACGAATGTCTGATCGGTGGAGCGGCAGCCAAAGATGCCATTGTGCAAACCGAAACTCCGAATCTGTATCTGTTGCCTGCAAGCATTGATCTCGTGGGAGCGGAAGTCGAATTGCCAAAACTTGATGACAGAGAAGAGAGACTAAGGCAGATGATAGCCCCTTTGAGAGAAGAATTCGACTATATCATAATCGATTGTTCCCCGTCTTTGGGTTTGGTTACCATAAACGCCTTCACGGCAGCCGACAGCGTCGTAATACCCGTTCAATGTCAGTATTTCGCATTGGAAGGCTTGGGAAAATTACTCAATACCATAAGAATAGTTCAAAACAGGCTTAATCCGTCATTGGAAATCGAAGGAATACTGCTCACGATGTTTGATACGCGTTTGCGACTTAACAAACAAGTGGCGGAGGATGTAAGACATCATTTCAAGCAAGTGGTGTTTGACACGATTATCTACAACAATGTGAAACTTGCAGAGGCACCAAGCCACGGTCTAAGCGTGATTATGTACGACGCAAGCAGCACAGGAGCTGTCAATTATATGAATTTGGCAGCGGAAATCATTGAAAAGAACACACCAAAAGAATAATCATTAAACTATGGCAGCAAAAAAAACATCGGCATTGGGAAAAGGTTTGGAGGCATTGTTGGGAAACACCGTTGTAAACAGAAACGAAGCGGGTGCGACAAGCCTTACGGCAGAGTTGAGCTACATTGCTTTGGATAAAATCGATCCTAATCCCGATCAACCGAGAAAAGAATTCGATCAAGCAACACTTGACGAACTCGCTCAGTCGATAAGAGAAAACGGAATCATTGTTCCGCTGACCGTAATCAAAGAAAACGGACGCTATATCCTGATTGCAGGAGAGCGAAGATACAGAGCTGCCAAATCGCTTGGCTTAAAGGAAGTACCGGCATACATAAAGGTTGCGACGAAACGAGAAGTCATGGAAATGGCTTTGGTGGAGAATATACAGAGAGAGGATTTGAATGCCATCGAAATCGCTTTGTCGTTGAAGGGATTGATAGAAGAATGTAATCTTACGCAGGAACAAATGAGCGAACGCATAGGAAAAAATCGTTCAACCATAACAAATTACCTCAGACTTTTAAAACTGCCGGCCGAGATTCAACTTGCACTGAGGAACAATCAAATAACGATGGGACACGCACGCTGTTTGATCAGCATGGAATCGGAAAGCGAACAAATCGAAATGGTGAAGCGCATCATCGAAAAAGAACTTTCGGTAAGACAGGTCGAAGAATTGGTTAAGCAGAGCAAAGAAAAGCAACAGCCGAAAGCCAAACAAAAGAAACAATTGCCCGAATATCACAATTCGAAAAAAGAAGTGTTGTCCTCACATTTGGATACCGCAGTCGAAATCACTCGTTCGCAAAGAGGAAAAGGAAAAATAACCATAGCGTTCAAAAACGACAAAGATTTCGAACGAATAATGGAATTGCTCGAAAGATAATCCGTAATTATGAAAGCACGCAGAATCATAGCTTTTCTTTTGATTCTTGTGTCGATCGCTCAAAGCCTTTCGGCACAACAGCCGACCGAGCCGGTCAAAGCACATTCGCCCAAGCGTGCAACAATATATTCCGCCATTCTTCCCGGAATGGGACAAGTCTATAACAAACAAGCGTGGAAGATTCCGATAATCTATGCACTTGGAGCAACGACCACATACATCGCAATAAACAACTACCAAAATTCCATCAAGTTCAAGAACGAGTATTTCAATCGTCTTGACGGCAAAACTTCGGAATTGTTGCCCGATTATTCGACATACAGCGATGAAAGCATATTATCATTGCACGAAGCCTACAACAAAAACTTTCAATTGAGCGTAATGATAACCGGAGTCGTTTATCTGCTCAACATAATCGACGCAATGGTTTACGGACACTTGTTCGACTTTGACATAAATGAAGACTTGGGAGCGAGCATCAAACCTTTCGCCACTCCGAGTTTCGGATGCTTTTCGCCAAGCATAGGAATGAGTTTATCAATCAGAATGAAATAAAAACAAAATAAAATGAGAACACTCGTAAAAGACATAAAGAGCCTTGTACAGGTTGAAGACGCTCCACGCAAAGCAGTTTGCGGGGCGGACATGTCAGAAGTCAAATGTATAGATAACGCATATCTTATCGTGGAAGACGACAAGATTGCAGATTTCGGCAGAATGGATGAATTGAAAGAAACAAACGCAGACAAGATTGTTGAAGCGAACAATCGTTTTGTTTTACCTTCGTTCTGCGATTCGCACACCCACTTGGTTTATGCAGGCTCTCGCGAAATCGAATACATAGACAAGATTCGTGGATTGAGCTATGAAGAAATTGCAAAGCGTGGAGGAGGAATTTTAAACTCGGCAAAGAGATTGCAGGAAACGAGTGAAGACCAATTGTTCGAAGATGCGATGAAGCGTCTCGAAGAAATAATCTCGATGGGTACGGGAGCCGTCGAAATAAAATCAGGTTACGGACTTACGACAGAGGCAGAGATGAAAATGTTGCGAGTTATCCGTCGTTTGAAAGAAGAATCACCTCTGACGATTAAGGCAAACTTTCTCGGAGCTCATGGAGTGCCTATGGAGTATCGCGGAAATCAGGGAGCGTTTGTAGATTTGGTGATAAACGAAATGATTCCGCTTGTAGCAAAAGAAAAATTGGCAGACTTCATCGACGTATTCTGCGACACAGGATTTTTTACCGTTGAAGAGACTGACAGAATGCTTGAAGCAGGAGTAAGATACGGAATGATACCTAAAATACACGCAAACGAATTAGACTATTCCGGCGGAATAGAAGTCGGAGTCAAATACGGTGCATTGTCGGTTGACCATTTGGAATGCGTGGGAGAGAAAGAAATTGCCGCATTAAAATCTTCCGAAACAATGCCTACGATATTACCTGGTGCCGCTTTCTTCCTCAATATGCCTCATTCGCCGGCACGAAACATGATTGGAGCCGGACTACCCGTTGCAATGGCGTCAGATTTCAATCCGGGAAGCTCGCCAAGCGGCAATATGCAGATGGTGATGACCTTTGCGTGCGTCAATTATCGCCTTACACCGCAGGAAGCCTTGAATGCGACGACCATAAATACGGCTTATGCGATGGGATTGAGCCAAACACATGGTTCGATTGCAAGAGGAAAGCAGGCAAACTTTTACATCACAAAAGACATCCCTACAATCGAATATATACCTTACTACTACGGCACGAACAAAGTCGATCGCGTATTCTTGAACGGAAAAGAGCAATAAACGAAACATCGAAAAATATTCGGAGGTTTGCAATCAAACCCGCAAAAGCGACAAAAGAGGTGTCAAAAGCCTTGTTTTGTCGCTTTTTGTTTTTATTTTCCGTGTCGGATTCTGAGTTTTTTCTTAACTTTGCAGGCTTGAACAATTTTTCTCTCTTGAATCGGGGATAAATGACTCTTGAAAAGAATTTTCCGAAATCAAGAAAGAGAAAAACAGTTACTGAAAACAAAATTTTGAAATCAAAAATCATTCGACTATGATGACATCGAAAGAAATCAGAAATAAATTCTTGGAGTTTTTTGCTTCGAAATCGCATAACATAGTTCCATCTTCGGCAATCGTGGTGAAGAACGATCCGACGCTTTTATTCACAAACGCCGGCATGAATCAGTTTAAGGACATTTTTCTTGGCAATTCAACCAAGTCATTCTTGAGAGCAGCCGATTCGCAAAAGTGTTTGCGTGTCAGTGGTAAGCATAACGATTTGGAAGAGGTGGGAAGAGATACATATCATCATACAATGTTCGAAATGTTGGGCAATTGGTCTTTCGGAGACTACTTCAAAAAAGAAGCGATTGCCTATGCATGGGAACTTTTGACCGAAGTGTACGGCATAAGCAAAGACATGATTTACGTAACCGTGTTCGGAGGAGATGAAAAAGAAGGATTGAGTGCCGACAAAGAGGCGTTTGATTATTGGAAAGAGTGGATTGCGGAAGACAGAATCATATTCGGCAGCAAGAAAGACAACTTCTGGGAAATGGGAGAGACAGGTCCTTGCGGCGGATGCTCTGAAATACATATCGATTTGAGAAGTCCGGAAGACAAAGCCAAAATAAGCGGAAAGGATTTGGTGAACAAAGACAATCCTTTGGTGATAGAAATCTGGAATTTGGTGTTCATGGAATACAATCGCATGGCTGACGGCAGCCTTGTGGCGTTGAAAGAAAAGAATATCGACACCGGCATGGGCTTTGAGCGACTTTGCATGGTTCTTCAAGGCAAACAATCGAACTATGATACAGATGTATTTCAGCCAATGATTAAACACCTGAGCCAAAAAGCAGGAGCGGAGTACGGAAAGGGTGAAGAGGATAAAGACATCGCAATGAGAGTTTGTGCAGATCACATAAGAGCGGTTTGTTTTGCCATTGCAGACGGGCAATTGCCTTCGAACGCAAAAGCAGGTTATGTAATCCGTCGAATACTTCGAAGAGCCGTTCGTTACGGATACACATTTCTCGGATTCGAAGAGCCGTTCCTTTGCGATATGGTTGCGATATTGGTTGAGCAAATGGGAGAACAATATCCAGAAATCAAAGCCCAACAAGGTCTTATCGAAAAGATAATCCGTGAAGAAGAGCAATCATTCCTACGCACTCTTGCAAACGGAATAACGAAATTTGAAAAATACACGGCACAATGCCAAAACAAACTGATAGATGGCGACTTTGCATTCGAATTGTTTGACACCTATGGATTCCCTGTCGATTTGACCGAGCTGATGGCACAAGAAAAAGGCTTAAAAGTAGATATGGACGGATTCGAAAGAAACCTTGCCGCACAGAAAGAGCGTTCGAGGAATGCCGCAAAAAGCGTTGCCGACGACTGGGTTGAGATCGAGCCGTTCGAAGGCTTGGGAGAATTTCTCGGATACGACACCTTGGAGTCTGAAAGCAGATTGTTGCGATACAGAAAGGTAACAAGCAAAAACGGTTCATTGTATCAGTTGGTTTTTGACAAGACTCCGTTTTATGCAGAGATGGGAGGACAAGTCGGAGACAAGGGCTATATCGAAAATGCGGGTGGAAAGACAGCCGTAATCGACACTCGTAAGGAGAATGAGCTGACTTTGCACATCGTAAAGCAACTTCCTGAGAACCTTGACAAGCCTTTCAGAATGGTTGTCGATAAAAAGAAACGTCTTGCAACGGAAGCGAACCATACAGCAACGCACCTTTTGCACCATGCTTTGCGTCAGGTGCTCGGAACGCACGTCGAACAAAAAGGTTCTTATGTCAATGAAGAGAAATTGCGATTCGACTTTTCGCATCCTTCGAAACTGACCTACGAAGAGATAAGACAGGTAGAACGAATCGTCAATGCGGCAATCCGAGAAGACTATTCGTTGGAAGATTTCCGCAACATACCGATAGCCGAAGCAAGAGAGATGGGAGCGATGGCACTTTTCGGTGAAAAATATGGCGATATGGTCAGATGCGTTCGCTTTGGCGAGAGCATAGAACTTTGTGGGGGAACGCACGCAAAGTCAACCGGACGAATCGGAATGATAAACATAATGAGTGAAACTGCGGTTGCGGCAGGCGTAAGAAGAATAGAAGCGGTTACAGGTGAGGTTTGCGAAGAATATTTCAATGCCGTGGCAGACACGATGAAAGAAATACGCTCATGTTTTGCCGCAAGCCCGAACATAGTTCAGTCGATAAAGAAATTGATAGAAGAAGATGCCGAATTGAGAGCCGATTTGGAAAAATTGAAAAGAGAAAAAGCTCTTCAATTGGCGGAATTGCTCAAAAAGAAAATAGAAAAAGTCGGCACGATAGATTATTTGGAGACAGATTGTGGCGATTTCACACCGGAGATGATAAAAGACATAGCTTTCAAATTCAAGAACGAATACAGTAGAATTTGCTTTGCGGCTTACGGAACTCAAAATGGTAAAGTCAATTTGACGCTTATGTTAGGTGATGACTTAGTTGCCGAAGGTAAAGACGCATCCAAAATCATCAGAGAGGCATCCAAAAACATCAAAGGCGGCGGAGGAGGACAGAAACACTTTGCAACAGCCGGCGGAAAAGACGCTTCAGGAATCGCAAAAGCCATAGAAGTCATCAAACAACAAGTATTCGAATCATAAAATCAAACCGAGGCTTGGCAATTTGTTTAACGAAAATGATAAAACTAAATCATATTTATAACGAAAATTGTTTGGATACAATGAATCGCATGGATGATGAATTCATTGACTTTGTCATAACATCACCACCTTATGACAATATACGTAATTACAATGGTTATGAATTTGATTTTTGTAACATTGTCAAAGAATTGTATCGTGTGTTGAAACAAGGGGGTGTCGTTATATGGGTTGTTGCAGATGCCACCATAAACGGAAGTGAATCCGGAACAAGTTTTCGTCAGGCTTTGAAATTCATGGAGATTGGATTCCGACTTCATGATACGATGATTTACTATAAAAACAACCCTATGCCTCAAACAGGAAATCGTTATCATCAAATGTTTGAATATATGTTCTGTTTTTCAAAAGGTAGCCCAAAAACTTTTAACCCCATAAAAGAAACTACCAAATACAGAGGTCTTGCCAATATGAAAAACAGAGGAAAAGAAGGAATGCTGAATTATGAAAAAGTTGAAAGAACGTCTGAAAAGAAAGTGGGGAATGTATTCATGTATTCAATAGGTGGAGGTATATCAACACCGGATAGGATTGCTTATAAACATCCTGCAATTTTTCCTGAAAAACTTGTGAAAGACCAAATCGATACGTGGACTAATGAAGGAGAAATTGTATATGACCCTTTCATGGGAAGTGGAACAACAGCCAAAGTTGCAGGCTTGTTGAACAGAGATTGGATTGGGTCGGAAATTTCACGAGAATATGTAGATGTTGCAAACGAACGAATATCTCCGTACATAAATAATGATTTATTTTCGAGCATTTAATGAATAATAAAATGAAAACGGTTGCAGAGGGTTCTGAAACAGCAAAAAAAGGTTTCCAAAATGAGGAATATGTTATTTCAAAGTTTAATAATTGGGAACAAGACCTCGATTCACAACAATGGTTGCAGATAATGAATTATGAATTGGAAGATATTGAATATGTGAAAGCAGAAAAAATACCTGGAAGTTATAAAGCTGATGTACAAGTTCAAGTATCAGTTAAATTAAAATCGTGTATTGATACAGAAAATCTGCAAGTTAAATTAGTTAGTAATAAGAATGGATTTAATCAAATCGACAAACGGTGGGTTGATAAGTATATTGAACTTTGGAATATCCCGAAGGATATTTCTCTCTTATTGAAACAATATACGGGAGAAATATTGCCGTTGCATACAACCAGAGATAAACGCAGAATGTTTGCAGATGAGTTTATTGAATCGGAGCAGAAACGGCTTATAACTTGGATTGAAGAAAATAAAATCATGATTGTTTCCGATATATTGAAAGGACGTGGACGTTTTGCAGCAGAATGGGTGTTGGTGATTAGGAAAACGAATGATTCAAATGAGTGGGTATTGAAACCGATAAACGAAACTATAAATTTCTTTGGTAACGGAAAAGTTTTGATTACCCCAAGAGGAAATATAAGCATAGGAAAAATCACAATGCAACGAAAAGGTGGAGATGGAGGAAGAGAAACTGCAAAAATGTTGCAATTCAAAATAAATCCCTCTGAATTGTTTAATATATAAGAATGAGTAAAAAACAAAACATAATAAACAATGCAAAAGATAAGAAACGTAGCTATCATAGCCCATGTTGATCATGGCAAAACAACTCTTGTGGACAGAATGTTGCATCAGGCAAAACTCTTCCGCGAAAACCAGGAAACAAAAGACCTTATCTTGGATAACAACGACCTTGAAAGAGAACGTGGAATCACAATTTTGTCTAAGAACGTTTCGATCAGATATAAAGATTATAAAATAAACATCATAGATACTCCGGGCCACAGCGACTTTGGCGGAGAGGTGGAGCGTGTGCTCAATATGGCGGACGGAGTCTTACTCGTCGTAGATGCGTTCGAAGGACCTATGCCTCAGACTCGTTTTGTTTTGCAAAAAGCCATCGATTTGAATCTTAAGCCGATCGTTGTCATAAACAAAGTCGATAAACCTAATTGTAATCCGATTGAAACACAAGAGAAAGTATTCGATTTGATGTTTGCTTTGGGTGCAACCGAAGAACAATTGGATTTTCCTACGGTTTACGGCTCTTCAAAGCAGGGTTGGATGAGCGATGATTGGCAAAATCAAACCGAAGACGTATCTTATCTTTTGGATATGATAATCGAGCATATTCCTGCATACAAAACCGAAGAGGGAAACACACAGTTGATGATTTCATCTTTGGATTACTCGTCGTATGTCGGCAGAATAGCAGTCGGACGTTTGCATAGAGGCACATTGATTGCAGGACAGGACGTAACGCTTGTTAAAGCCGGTGGAGAGCAAGTGCGTTCCAAGATAAAGGAACTTTATGTATTCGAAGGTCTTGCCAAAGAAAAAATCAAGACAGCTGTGGAAGCGGGAGAGATATGTGCGATATTGGGCTTGGATAACTTTGATATAGGTGATTCGGTCTGCGATGCAGAAAATCCGGAACCGCTAAAACCAATCAAGGTCGATGATCCGACAATGAGCATGTTGTTTACGATTAATAATTCTCCTTTTTACGGAAAAGACGGTAAGTATGTAACATCACGCCATCTTAGAGAAAGATTGTTCGCCGAGCTTGAGAAAAATTTAGCTCTCAGAGTTGAAGAAACAGAGTCGCCGGACAGTTTGATTGTTTACGGACGCGGCATACTGCATCTTTCAATCCTTATCGAGACAATGCGAAGAGAAGGTTATGAATTGCAGGTAGGACAACCTAAGGTGATAATCAAAGAAATTGACGGAGTGAAATGTGAGCCTGTTGAGCAGCTTACGATAGTTGTTCCTGAGCAATTCGCCGGCAAAGTGATAGAATTGGTGACCATGCGTAAGGGAGAAATCGACTCTATCGAGGCTCAAGGCGACAGAAGCCATATCGAATTCACCATACCTTCACGTGGTATCATCGGATTGAGAAATAACGTGCTTACTGTTTCGGAAGGAGAGGCTATAATGGCAAGTCGATTGAAAGGATACGAGCCTTGGAAGGGAGAAATCGGAGGAAGAAGAATGGGAGCCTTGATTGCAAAAGAGACAGGTGCGGCAATAGAATACTCAATCAATAAATTGCAGGACCGAGGTACGTTCTTTGTGTCTCCGGGAGAAGAAATATACACCGGAATGGTTGTCGGAGAAGGCTTGAGACCAGATGACATCGTAATCAATCTTACAATCACCAAAAAGCTTTCCAATATGCGTTCTGCAGGAGCCGATGAAAAAGTAAACATAGCCCCTGCAAAGAAGTTCTCATTGGAAGAAGCAATGGAATATATAGGCGAAGACGAATATTTGGAGATTACTCCGAACCATTTGAGAATAAGAAAAATCATTTTAGACGAGATCGCAAGAAAAAGAGCCGCCAACGCAGCTCAAAAAGATTAGATAATACATAGGTACGGCATCGTTCTATCGCTGCGAACTAAGATTCGGAGAGGAAAGTCCGGGCAACGCAGAGCATCATACTACCTAACGGGTAGGCGTATTGCAAGATACGACAGACAGTGCCACAGAAAATAACCGCCTGTGTTTGCAGGTAAGGGTGAAAACGTGAGGTAAGAGCTCACGATTCGGCGTAGTGATAGGTCGAATGGGTAAACCTTATGAGTTGAAAGACCAAGTATATCGGAGAATGGGGCTGCTCGTCCTTTCCGAGGGGTAGGTCGTTAGAGGCTTGTTGTGAGACAGGCAGTAGATTAATGATAGAACGGTTCGTATTTTCGAATCCGACAGAACCCGGCTTACAGATGTCGTACCTTTTTTTAGAAAAAAATCGTGTTTCCAAAAAACAAAATCGAGTAAAGCAGTGTCTGACAAGAAATGATGCAGACAGACAAGGAATTGATTAAAAGATGTCTGAAAAAAGACCCGAAAGCACAAAAAATGTTTTATGATCGGTTTTCGCCAATGTTGTTCGGATTATGCCGAAGATACGCAAGGTGCAAACAAGATGCGGAAGACATTTTTCAAGATGCTTTTGTAAAAGCGTATGAGCAGTTGGAAAAATATTCTTTCAAAGGCTCACTCGAAGGTTGGCTCAGAAAACTTTTTGTCAATCATGCTTTGAATTTCTATCGTTATGATAAGTCGAATCGTTTTGTTGATGAGCAGGAGTATGGCAGCCTTGTGCAGAAGCCGTTGCAAATAGAGTCGCTTTCGAATGAAGAGTTGTTGCGAATGATAGAAGAATTGCCCGATAATTATCGCATGGTATTCAACATGATTGAGATAGAAGGCTACAGCTATACGGAACTATCGGAACAATTGCAGACAAGCCCGAACAGTTTGCGGGGGGTAAACTTCAAAGCCAAGAAACTGCTCAGAGAAAAAATTGAAAAGAAGTTGCAAAACAAATAAAAGAACAAATAAAACAATGAATATGAAAAACGGAGAGATGGATAATGATTTTGATAGTTTGAGAGAGCGTATGCAATCATACGAAGAAAAACCCGATGGTACATTGTGGGAGAATGTATCGAAGAAAGTGTCGAAATCCTCGGGTGTTTACCTGACTGCATCCATAATAGCAGTGTCGGCATTGTTGGCGGGATTTGTAGGCATGTTGGTTTTGGCACCATCGAAAGATGAAACATCTGTCGCAAAAGCCGATGTGAAAGCGACCGAAAATGTTATGCAGATTGCCAAGGAGAAAAAACGTTCGACGAATCTTGAGACCGTTGCTCCGGAATCAAGAAACAATAAAATGGATTCAAGAAACGATTTTTCGGTTTCCGAAAATGTTTCCGAAGCTCCGATAAGTGCTGTGGAAAATGCTCAAATCACCAAAATGGTTGAAACGACACCTGCTGTGGAAAAAGCTCCTGCAGAAAAGAAAACCGGCGTTCAGAGTCCGAAACTTGAAAAGCCGATAATTATATCCGAAAAACAAGCTCAAGAGGTTAAGCAAATCGAAATCACTGCAATAGAAAGCAAAAACTCTCCCGAGACTTTTGCAGATACAGTGCGTCAACGTCTGTTCATTCCTAACGCGTTCACTCCCGCATCGGGCGATGACAACAGCATATTCAAACCTGCATACGCCGAAGTATCGGATTACAGAATGGACATTTACAATCGTAACGGCATGTTGCTATTTACCGGAAACAATATTTCGGAGGGTTGGGACGGAACAACGGTCGGCGGCGATGCTCCCGAAGGTGTGTATATTTACATCGTGCGTTTCAAAGACACAAAAGGCAAAACACATACACAAAAAGGCAGTCTGATGTTGTTCAGATAAGACACATGATGGCATATTGCAAATCATGAAACCCGAAGCGGCATATCCTGTAAACGATACGGAGATGCCGCTTTTCTTTTGCCTAATCGGAAAATATCGACTTGCATATCGTCGGAGTAAGGAAAAAATAGCTAACTTTGCAGTTTGAAACAAAGAAATGGAACTATGACAGACTTAAAGCAAATGCAAGACATCGCCACACAAATCAGGCGAGACGTCATCCGAATGGTGCACGGATGTCAAAGCGGTCACCCTGGCGGAAGTTTGGGTTGCGCAGATTTCATGACGGCATTGTATTTCGATGCGATGGAACTTAATGTTGAGGGATTCACTCGCGATGGTAAGGGCGAGGATATGTTTTTCCTTTCGAACGGACACATATCCCCGGTATGGTACAGCGTATTGGCAAGAAGGGGTTATTTTCCTGTCAGCGAGCTTGCAACATTCCGTCGATTGGGAACAAGATTGCAAGGACACCCGAGCATACACGATAATCTGCCGGGCGTAAGGCAGGCATCAGGTTCGTTAGGTCAGGGATTATCTGTTGCAGTCGGAGCGGCATTGGCAAAAAAGATGAATGCAGATGATAAATTGGTCTATGTGCTTCACGGAGACGGAGAATTGCAAGAAGGACAGATTTGGGAGGCTGTGATGTTTGCAGGAGCCAACGGAGTGGATAATCTGATAGCAACCGTTGACGTTAATATGCTTCAAATAGACGGCACGACGGATCAAGTATGCTCTTTGGGCGATTTGAGAGCCAAATTCGAGGCATTCAAATGGGAAGTCGTAGAAGCCGAAGGCAACGAAATGGAATCAATAATCGCCGGATTGAAACAGGCAAAGGAAAAAACGAAACAAGGAAAGCCGGTTGTGATTCTTATGCGTACGCAAATGGGATTCGGAGTTGATTTCATGCAAAACAAAAACAAATGGCACGGAACACCGCCGAATGACGAGCAAGCCGCACAAGCATTGGCACAACTTGCAGAAACACTTGGTGATTATTGATAAGCGAAAAACAGCAGATGAAACACATACAGAGAATCGGAAAAATATTTGCGGCATGTTTTCTTTTGGGACTGTCGATGACGCTTTTCTCCCAACCAAGCGGGGTAAAGGTAACCCGAAAGGACGCAAACATGACCACGCGTATCCTTTTCATTCTCGATTGTTCGAACAGCATGTACGGAATGTGGCAAAGCAACACCAAGATCAAGATAGCCCAGAATTTGTTGTCAAACATAGTCGATACGCTTTCCGATCGCAGAGGAGTGGAAATGGCGTTGAGAGCATACGGACACACAAAGGACTATCCGCCTCAGGATTGCGATGACACCCGATTGGAGGTTAGTTTCTCCGTAAACAATGCAGAACAAATCAAATCCAAACTTAAAGCACTCATACCGAAGGGAACGACGCCCATAGCTTCGACTTTGGAGAGTTGTGTCGCCGATTTCCCCGATGCAGACAACTGTCGAAACATCATAATCTTGATAACAGACGGAACAGATGAGTGTTCTGGAGACGTATGTGCGGCATCTGAACAACTGCAAAAGCAAGGTGCTTTCCTAAAACCTTTCATCATAGGCATAGGAAAAGGAATGAGGGAAACCTTCAAATGTGCCGGAGTTTACTATGAGGCAACCAATGAAATCGAATTCTCGAAAGCATTGAACGATGTGGTACGTCAGGCTTTGGATAACACAACCATACAGGTCAATATCTTAGATGCGTACATGGAAGCAAGCGAAACTAATGTTCCTATGACGTTTTACGATTCTCAAAGCAAGAAATTACGCTACACTTTCATGCATACGTTCAACAACAAAGGGCTTTCCGATACCTTGATATTGGATCCGCTCATCGATTACGACATAGTGGTGCATACGATTCCCCCGGTCAAAGAAGAGAATGTAAAACTCATTCCGGGGCGTCATACAATCATTCCGATAAAAGCTCCTCAGGGCAGTATGGTAATCACACAAGGTGAAGAGAAATCAACGCTCAAACCATCTGTAATCGTGAGAAAATCCGGTGAATTGGAAGTTGTGAATGTCCAAGATTTGAACAAGACGGAGAGATATTTGGTTGGCAAATATGATTTGGAGATACTGACCAAGCCGAGGCTGAAAATCGAGAACGTAGAGATAGGACAGAGTTCCACAACCACGATAGAGATTCCTCAAAGCGGAATTCTAAGCCTCAACAAGGGCAGACAAAACATGATAGGCAGCATCTTTGTCAAGGATAGCGAAGAAACGAAATGGGTATCCAACCTTGACAGCAAGAAAATCAACGAAAACATCACCCTTTTGCCCGGTCGCTACATGGTGGTTTTGAGAGCCCACAACGCAACACAGACCACCAAGACCATAGTAAAGGAATTTAAGATAGAATCAAAGAAAACGACAAACATTAACTTAGCAAAATAAACGATATGAAAGAATATACAGTTTTAGGTAGCAAAGACACCCGCTCAGGCTTCGGAGACGGATTGGCAGAGGCAGGAAGACGCAATCCGAATGTTGTTGCATTGTGTGCAGACCTTACAGGATCGGTTAAAATGGACATATTCGCCAAAGAATTTCCGGAAAGAATGATACAATGCGGCATTGCCGAGGCAGATATGATAGGAATAGCCGCAGGATTGGCACTAAGCGGCAAGGTAGCCTTTGCAAGCAGTTTCGCAGCCTTTGCAACAGGACGAGTTTACGACCAAATACGTCAGGCAGTGGCTTATTCGAACACCAATGTCAAAATAGGAGGCTCGCATGCCGGCATAACATTGGGCGAAGACGGAGCAACACACCAAATATTGGAAGACATAGGATTGATGAAGATGCTTCCGAACATGGTAGTTTTGAATCCGTGCGACTACAATCAAACAGTGGCAGCCACAATCGCGGCAGCAGAATACCAAGGTCCTGTTTACATACGTTTCGGTCGTCCTAAAGTTCCTGTATTCATACCTTCGGACATGCCGTTTGAGATTGGAAAGGCACTTGTCTTGAATGAAGGCAGCGATGTCAGCCTCATAGCGACCGGACACCTTGTTTGGGAGGCATTGGAAGCGGCAAAGCAGTTGGAGAAAGAAGGAATCAGTGCCGAGGTTATTGACATACACACAATAAAACCTTTGGACAGCGAAGCAATATTGCGTTCCGTTGCCAAGACAGGCTGTGTCGTAGGATGCGAAGAGCACCAATACAACGGCGGATTGAACGAAAGTATAGCTCAACTATTGGTTCGCAACAACCCTGCACCGATGGAATTCATCGGAATCGACGACAAATTCGGCGAAAGCGGCAAACCGGACGAACTGATGGCAAAATACGGATTGAAATCAGCGAACATCGTCGAGGCAGCCAAGAAAGCAATTGCCAGAAAGAAATAAGAACAGAGAAGTCGCAGCAAAGAAGAGAGTGGAGCAAGACCACGCCCGGCTTTGTTGCCGTTCAATTAAAATCAATATATATCCGGCAGGTTTCGATTCAAATCGGAACTTGCCTTTTTCAAAATCTCCGGAAGCGAATGAAGACAAACCCCAAATTGGATTTGGCTCGAAAATACGTAGAGCAGACAAAGTGCAACATATTCCTTACAGGCAAGGCAGGAACGGGCAAGACGACATTTTTGAAAGACCTTACACGCAACTTGAAACACAAACGCTTTGTCGTTCTCGCACCCACCGGAATCGCAGCCTTGAATGCAGAAGGACAGACCATACATTCGTTTTTGCAACTTGAACTTTCGCCTTACATACCCGGCAGTCGGTTGCCGTCAAAGAAGTATCGAAAAGACAAACTCAACCTCATACGCAGTTTAGATTTGATAATCATAGATGAAATCTCCATGGTGCGAGCCGATCTTTTGGATAGGATAGACGTGGTTTTGAGAAAGATACGCTATCGTCATTCAACAGAAGCTTTCGGTGGCGTTCAATTGCTTTTAATAGGCGATTTGAGTCAGTTGCCACCCGTTGCGACCGAGCAGGAGTGGGAGATGCTTTCACACTACTATGACTCACCTTATTTTTTCTCCTCTTTGAGTTGGCAAAACACGGCTTTCCACACTATAGAGCTGGATCACATCTACCGACAAAGCGATCCGCTTTTCATAGACCTGCTTAACCGAGTGCGGGACAACAAGATAAACGAACAAGTCATCGAAACGCTCAACAGTCGCTATAAACCGGAACAACTCGATGAAGATACAGACGGCAGCATCATTCTTTGCACACACAACAACACAGCAAACCAAATCAACAACAAACATCTCGAACAACTCGAAGGCAAGAGCTTTTACTATCACTGCGAAAAAACAGGAGAATTCGACGATAAGAACCTTCCGAACCTGGAAACACTCGAACTGAAAGAAGGAGCACAAGTCATGTTCATCAAAAACGATTACTCTTCACCTGATTTCCGTCGCTACTACAATGGAACGATAGGCACGATTACCGCATTGGACGACGAAATCATAAAGGTGAAATTATCGGATAGGGAAGAAGAAGTCGAAGTTGAGCAATACGTTTGGGAGAAATGTAACTATAAACTGAACAAACAAAACAACGAAATCACCAAAGAAACAGTCGGTACATTCAAACAATACCCCATACGCCTTGCTTGGGCAATCACCATACACAAAAGCCAAGGACTGACGTTCGATAAAGCAATCATAGACGCATCGCAAAGTTTCACACACGGACAATACTATGTTGCATTGAGCCGTTGCCGAAGCCTTGAAGGCATGTGCCTGAGCAGTCCGTTCAATCCGCAAACCGTCATAACCGATCCGGAAATAAACACCTTCACTCATTATCAGACACTCAACCAAGCCGATGACAAAACCTTCGAACACGATCGCAAACTGTACAACCTTCATACCCTCGAAGAAATATATTCATTCGCCACGCTCAAACAACTGAAAACCCAACTGCTCGACCATACCGTCAATAGTTTTCAATCATTCGATGCAGCCCAAGCCGTAAACACCATAAGCACTGCAATAGATGAAGCAATCATACAAGTGTCGGGCAGATTCATCACCCAATTACGCAGCATTTACGGCGACTCCGACCTGCTTGAAGAAAGATGCCGCAAAGCCAATGACTATTTCATGCAACAGATGTCTTTGAACTTCACTTTTCTTCAAGCCTTTGACCAACTCGATGACTTGGAATTGGACGAGCGGGTTGAAGAATCCCTCATGCAGTTCGGCAATGAAGTCGAGTTGAAATGCCGTTTACTCACCTATCTTCAAGAACACGACTATAGGGTTGAAGAGGTGCAGAAATTAAAGAACAAAATAATATCCGAAGGCGACAAAACAGAGTGGACACACTTCAAACGCCATGTCGTGAAGCAGAATCCGACCGTAACCGAAAGCCAAGACAATCCGACGGAACTTGAATTGGACGATTTGTTTCTTGCATTGAAAAAATGGCGAAGGGAAAAAGCTTCAGCCGAACACCTGCCCGCATACTGCATACTCGGAAACAAAGCCCTCGAACAAATAGTCATCAATCGTCCTGCAACTCCCGCAGAATTGCAATCCCTCAAAGGCATAGGCAAAAAAACAATGGAGAAATACTCTTCGGACATTCTTGAAATAGTGCATGAATACGCATGAGAGAATCGGTGAATGCTACAACGCTTGTCAGATATATTCTTTTTTTATTTCTTTTCGTGATAGATTTTGCAAGTTTCCACACTCTTTATGTGAAAAAGGAAAATCATGAAAAGAAGATTGTTGTTTATCATTATGCTTTTGGGTTTGCTGACAACAGCTCATGCTCAAAGCGATTATTACATCAAGAAAGCCCAAGGCTATCAGCGTGAGGCGGAATATTATCAGAAGAAAGCCGATGGCTATCGCAGAGAAGCCGCTTATTATCTCAAAAAAGCGGAAGAGTATCAGCGTGAAGTCGCTTACTACACCAATCGTGCCGATGTGAGCAGAGCACAAACTTATTCCAAGTATGTCGAAGATGCGATGTACAAGTATAAGACGCAATTGAGATATGCAGCCGATGCAGACGAGAAAGCGGCGATGTATCTTCGTTGGGCGGCGGAGGCATTGAGCAAACAATAGGTCGAAAACCCGCTTCGATGATTGAAAACCTGCATACATGTTCGCAAGTCAAATAAACAGTAAAACAATATTGTAAAAAACATTAAGTTATGAAAAACAGAAAATTGTCAAAATTTGTTTTGTGTGCAGACATCTTGATTTGCACCTTGCTATTCTTTCTAATCCTTCACCATGAGTTGAATTCGTGGCAACTGAATATGTTTTTGGTGTCCGTTCCCTTGCTGAGAATGTGGCAAAGCTTTCTGACATACGGCAGAAATAAGATGGCAGCGGTGCCGCTTGTAATTTTGTCTTTTTCAAGCTTGATTATGTTCATCGAAATGCCGTATAGCGTATTCTCATCAGGCTTATTCGTCATGCCCTTGTCAAACCTCATCGAACATTTTTCTCATTTGGCAGGCGTTCAAGGCGTGATTGGTTTTCAGCAATTGGCTGATTATTCGATTACCATAACGATTGCAGGCTGTATTTGGCTGATCGGCATTCCTTTGACAATGTATCTGTACCGATTATTCAAAAAACAATTGCAACCAAGCGGCTTGAGCATTTGGAAAAGCATTGCTCTCGGAGCATACATCTTTGTTTCGATAAGCGTTTTGACCCTTATGATGGAATTGCCTTTTGTTGCAATCAAACTGCTTCTTGCACTTATATTTTTGGCACTTATTCCGATTATATTCTATCGCGGAAGGCTCAGAGGTTTGTTTGCTCGTCATGAAATTGTTTTTTTGATTGCCTTTGCCATGCTTTTGATTTGTTACGCCTTTGCAGTGAAAATGGGAGAAGTTACGGTGATTTCGGCATGTGTATTCCCGATAGCGTTTTATGTTCTTGCAAATTGGTATGTTCGAAGGAAGATTACGCTCAACGAAACAATATTTGTCGTAAGTGCTTCGGTGGTTTTCTCTTTTGCACAATACATTCCCGGAATCATACGCCTGATTTGTCTTTTCGTATCTTTGATTCTGTTTGCCGTTCCTTTGATTCGTTTTGCAAAAACAAGCAATCGCAAATCCGTCTCAGTATGTCTGTATGTCATGATTGCGTTTGCAGTACCTGTGTTGTCAATCGGCTATAATCCTTATTCGGTTTTGAATGCGGGAAGAGTGATGCGTTTCGACTCTTATTCATATTCTCCGAACGGTTTGTTGATTGTGCAAGGCAAAAACGGATTCGGATTGAGGGACAGATACAAACAGATTATCCCTTCTGAGTATGATTACATCGAAATACTGACTCCGTCAAAGCCTTATTGCAAAGTGAGAAAAGATGGCAAGTATCGAATCTACGACATCGAAAGACATGAGTTGCTAAGCGAAGAATGGTTTGAGCAAATCACCCCTTGCGAAGAATACGTCTATCGTTTGAAAACCGCAAATGGGGATAAATATCTGTTCATGCCCGAAATATATGATCGCAATGAGAAAAAACAAGAAGCAAAGATAAGTCTCTATTCGTTGTGATAAGGTTCGCCTTTGATGATTGTAAAAGCCCGATAAAGCTGTTCGACAAAGAGCAGTCTTATCATTTGATGAGAGAAAGTCATCTTGCTGATTGAGAGTTTTTCTCCGGCTTGCGAATAGACCTTTTCCGAGAATCCGAACGCTCCGCCAACGACAAACGACAATGTCTTGAGCGAAGCGTTCATTTGTTTTTCTATGTATTTCGAGAATTCCACGCTTGAGAATTCTTTTCCTTTCTCATCGAGCAGCACAACTTTGTCTGCCTTTGCCGAATGTTTGAGAATCAACTCCGCTTCTTTGTCTTTGAGCTCCGAAACCGACATATTCTTGGCGTTTTTCACATCGGGCAAAACCACGATTTCGAAATTGATGTAGTGAGTCAGCCGTTTGATATATATATCCAAAGCTTCCTTCAAATACTTCTGCTCATTCTTTCCGACAACTATCAATTTAATGTTCATCTTTTCAATTTTTTGAGAAGTGAATACACCTTCGAGTATTTTTTTTCAATGAGAAAGTATGGCGTTTGTTCAGCTCCGAAGTGTCTGATGAACGTTTCTATCGGTTTGAGCATAGAGCCGTTGAAGTCATACTCGGCACAGCCGCGTCTGATACTTTCTTTGAGTATGTGCCACAGCAAAAGGGTGGCGGCATTCGATTGTCTGTACGACGGATTCGAACCCGAGAAGATGCCTTGGCAGACTTTGTTGTCGAAAATCACGTATGCAACCGAATGAACATTGCCTTCCGCATCGCAGATTGCGTATTTGCCACTTATATTTCTTTTTTCGGCTTCTTTGTCTATCCTTTCGAATTGTTCATACGAGAAAGGGCAGTTTATCTTCTGGCGTTCGTAGGTCTTGCAGTTGACTTGATAGAACTCTTTCGTCGATAGGTCCGTTCGTATGACGAAGTCTTCCTTTTCGAGTTTGCGAATACGTTTGCGAACCGACTTGTCGGTCATTGCAAGCAAAGCTTCCTCGCCTTGAGTCAAGTCGAAACGATACGTATATCTTGTTGTCTGAGAATAACCGTTCCAATGAAATCCTAACCATGAGCAAAGGCTGTGGTGAAACTTGGAAAGAAAATAATCGGGTTTGATTCCATCGATTTGTTTTGCGAAATCATCCATCGCTTTTATTTCGAGCGAGTAGCGGTTCAGCCTGCTCATGTTTTCGGGATAAGCAATCCACAATCCTGTCACGGGAGTAAGTTGCGGAGGCATGATTGAAGCAAAGCCGAATTTGCGATGCAGCGAATAAGGCATTGCCGCAAGCACCTGCTCGTTTTCTTTGTGCAAGAGAACCTGCCAATCATTTCCGTAAACCGCATCCAACCACCAGTCCTTCAAAAAAACAGGCATGTCGGGATTGCTTTCGCAAAATCGTGTGTAGGCTTCTTTATTCCTCATCTTTCAACCGATTTGTCAATCTCAAACGTAAATCCGACAATACGTTCATATAGTTTATGTAAGCTTTGTATGGGCTGTCGTAATGATTGAAATACTTATGCACATCTCCGTCCGAGAACCACTTTGTGCACATGTAGTAAAAGTTGTCTGAGGTTTGCAAGCGTCTCCACACGTTTAACAACTCTTCATCTTGGATTTGGTGTATTGCCTCGCTCAAAGAGTAAATCTGTTCGAAAGCATCGTCCTGCAAATCATTGCCCAACCATGCCGTAACGTCTCTTTCTTCATCTGCCCAGCTCATCGGCTCTATCGAACTTACCAAATCCTTTGCCTCATATTTTGAAATCAAATCGCTCGGTGTTGCAAAGTCGAAATCGCTTCTTTCAAACACTTCGAACGGAAGGCGTTTCAGAAAGTCGAAAATGCCGGTTTCTTTCCACTGATGCTCACCGAATGTTTCGTAATCCATGAACAGATTTATGCAATCGGGATTTTCTATTTCGTTAAGCCAAGAAACGAATTTGTCGCACGTCAAAGGAAATCCCTGCCATGAGTGTTGAGAGAATCGGAATGCGATGTCGTCGCTCAGTTGAAAGTTTTTAAGCAACAAGAACATCTTTCCATCCGGGTGATTCTTGTAAAGGTAGTTCGGACTTCTCCAACCAAGGACGTGTTTTGCACCTTCTGCAATCTGAGCCTTGAATCCCATCTGCGACACCTTTGCTCCGATTGCGTCGGAATAGATAAGCTCGGTGTTTCTGAAGATTTGAGGCGTCTGAGAGAAGAGTTGCTCGATTTTCTTTTTGTGTTTTTCGACCTGTGATGTGAATTCGTCTTCGTCTGTCAAAGATGCCAAGGAATGATAATATGTTTCGCACAAAAATTCCACGCTTCCGGTTGCAGCCAATTTTTGAAAGCTCTCGATGACTTCGGGACAATAGGCTTCGAATTGCTCCAAGGCTGTGCCGGAAATCGAATACGCAACTTTGAATCGCCCGTCGGTTTGCTCGATGAGCTGTCTTATCAGTTCGTTTGCGGGAAGGTAACATTTGTCTGCAACACGCCGACAAATCCATTCGTTTTGCAAATCATCGAAATAGTCATTGCGTTTTCCTATGTCGAAGAATCTGAACGTTCTAAGCCTGAACGGTTGGTGTACTTGAAAATAAAAACAAATCGATTTCATATTTAGCATCTTTTTTATACGATTTCATAATATAATTCCTTTAATCTCTCTGCCGCTTTGTCCCAGGTTATGGAAACGGCTTCTCGTTTTCCTTCTCTGGAAAGAAAATCCGACAGAGCTTTGTTTTTTCCCAATGAATGGATTGCGTCAGCCATCGAATCGACATCCCAAAAATCGACTTTGATTGCATGATTCAACACTTCCGAAACGCCCGATTGATGGCTTATTATGGTGGGAACGCCAGCCTGCATCGCTTCCAAAGGAGCTATTCCGAAGGGTTCGGAAACGCTTGGCATGACAAAAACACTGCTTATCGAGAGCAGTTGCTTCAAATCTTCGCCTTCGAGAAAGCCGGTGAAGAAGAAATTCCTGCTGAGGCGTTTTTGTGCAACCAAAGCAATCATTTTGTTCTGCATGTCGCCGCTTCCTGCCATCACGAACAAGAAATCCTTGTCTTTTTGCAAAACTTTCTCGGCAGCTTCAACAAAATAATCGGGTCCTTTTTGGAAGGTGATTCGTCCGATGAAGCTTACTATTTTTTTATCGAAGACATTGTTTGTTTCCATAGGCTTAGAGTTTTGTGAAATCACGCCGTTGTGAACGCAAACGACTTTGTGTTTGGGTTGAAAGTACTTTGAGATTACCGTTTTGCGGGTAAACTCGCTCACGCACACAATCAAATCCGCCGCTTCCATGCCTTGACGTTCCAATTCATAGACTCGCTCGTTCACATTCTCGCCGCTGCGGTCGTATTCCGTTGCATGAACATGCACGATTAAAGGTTTGCCACTGATTTTCTTTGCAACCTCGCCCGCTTTGTAGCACAGCCAGTCGTGAGCGTGTATGACATCGAATTCTCTCTGCTTTGCAATGCTGCCGGCGACCAATGCGTAACGATTCACTTCCTCATACAGATTGTCGCCATAGCCTCCCTGCAGTTCGAGAGTGAAATGTCGGGTGATGTCTTTTGAAAGCGTTTTCTTGGATTTTGATTTCGTTTCCATTGATTTCGCTTTCAGATTTTCGTTGAGGCATTTCATTCTTGCGACATAGTCTTCATCGCTCTCGTAGGGCAGAATCGAACTATCGACATGCAAGAAGGATATGTTCTTTTCCAAATGCTCCAATTGTTTTTCGGTAAGTGTGTTGACCACTTGGTTTGCCGCCGTTATCTTCGTGCCGTTTTGCAATTCGTCTCCAAACAGGCGTGGAACGACAAAGTCAATCGCCACATCTTTTTCAACCAATGCTTTTGTCAATCCGAAACAAGCCGTTCCCAATCCTCCGGAAATATGTGGCGGATACTCCCATCCGAACATCAGAACTTTCATAGGCTGTCCTCCTTATTCGTTTTGTTTTGCTCAATCAGATATTTCATTCTGCAAACTTCTGCAACGCTCCATGCTTGCGAGATACTGCCGCCCGGTTTGTAAGGCGGGTTGCCGTCATACACCTCTGCAATGCTTCCGACGCAGTAGTCGGTTAAAATATTACCGAACTGACGATACAATTGTTCAATGTAATTGACCGCATTCTTGCCATAGACGTTGAAATACGCCTCTGCAAACGCACCGATCAGCCATGCCCATACCGTTCCGTTGTGATAAGCGAAGTCTCTTTCGTTTTGGTTGCCGCGATACACCGGATGATAGTTTTCTGCCTTCGGACTGAGCGAACGCAATCCGTAAGGAGTGAGCAGTTCCTGCTTTACCTTTTCGACGATCAGCTGACGGATTTTCAGACTCAGACATGTGTATGGCATGCTTACTGCAAAAATCATGTTGCATCTTACAGAGAAATCTCTCTCTGCTCCATTGACGCAATCGGCAAGATAACCTTTCTCCTTGGACCAAAAAGTCGATTTGAAGCTGCTTGGAAAGACCGAAGCGAATTCGTCCCATTTCGCACTCTCTCCATCACTGCACGCAAGTTCTGCAAGTTCCCGATAAAACATCACTGCATTGTACCAAAGGGCATTTATTTCCACCGCATAGCCGTTGCGAGGCGTTACGGGTTTTCCTTCAACTATCGCATCCATCCATGTAAGTGCTTTTCCCTCTTGCGATTGCCATAAAAGGAAGTTGCTGTCCATTCTCACGTTATCCGTTCCCTCCGAAAAGGTGTCGAGAATCTGTTTCATGACTTTCGAATACATATTCCAGACTTCCGTTCTTGCATCGTTGATGTAGGCATATTGCTGAATGCACCAAAAGAACCATAGCGGAGCATCAACACTGTTGTAAGCCGATTGGGCTCCCGAGCCTATGTTTGGAAAGAAGCCTTCGCGAAAATCCGATATCTCGCTTTCGATTGCCATTTTGAACATACGCCAATCGTCGATTGCAAGACAGAGTCCGGGAAGTGAGATGAAGGTATCGCGTCCCCATCTGCCGAACCAAGGAAAGCCTGCAACCACATCGACAATCGTTCCCTTGCGTGCAAAAAACATTCTGGCGGCTCTTCGAAGCACATCTTCCATCGATTCAACCGGAAAACGAAAACGGGTTTCCATCACGAAGTCTCTGCTGAGTAAAAACGGATTTGCTTCTTCCACTCCGCAGGATACGAAAACGCTTTCGCCGGGTGAAAGTTTGATGGTGAATTTTCCCGGAGAGAGCAAATCCTCAAGGTAATCGTAGCCACGCTCTTTTTCTTTTATGTATTCGAAATTATAATACCAATAAGGGGTGTGAAGATATTCCGTTTTCTTTGAAAATTGCAGGTAAAGCGGAGTGTGATTTTTGTACATCTGATATTTGACTCCGTGCGATATGTTTTCGAATGAAGTGTCAGCCTCGTTGTTTGCAACCGACAAATGGTGAATCTGACGAAAGGCAAGCAAAGGCATCAACTCCAAAACGATGTCTGTGTCAGCTTCCTGCAAGGTGTATTTAATCAACAGCCTGTCTTGCTTTTCTTGAAAGAGCATCTGTTTGAGCAGAACGATGTTTCCGATTCGGTAAGTGTGAGTCGGCAAAACTCCGAGCTCGTATGATTCCAAGTATTTGTGGCCTTTGGGACTGTAAATTCCGTCTTTGTAGCGATGTAACGCCAAATGAAATTCCCGATTGTCGTGAACGATGGTTTCATCGAGCGAAGAGAGCAAGACGTGATTTTGATTGTCCAATTTCGGTTGAGGAACAATCAGCAGTCCGTGGTATTTGCGAGTGTTGCAACTTGGCAGGGTGGTGCAAGAGTAGGCATTTGAAATATTCGCTCTGAGAACCTCTCTCTGCAACGAGTATTCCAAATTTGCCATTTCCTTTTTTGTGAACAATATCTTTTCCATCTGTTATTTTCTAACTGATAAGGGATTTAATGTCTTTAAGTGAAAAAATTCCGACTGCAAATGCCGCCGCAAGTATCAATGAAAGCGACACCGCCGTTTTTATGATCCAATTTGTTTCCATGCCGTAAAGAACTCCCAATGAAATGAGAGCAACCGACAAAACATAGATTGAAATTTTCAAACAGTACTTCCAATTGAACCGTATCTTGAAAATCTTCAGTGCCAGCAAGGCCTGCAAAAGTGCCGTTACGCTTTGGGTTATTAGACTTGTGGTTGCCGCTCCGTCTTGTTGAAACAAGGGAATGAGAATAAAGTTCAATCCGATGTTCATCAACATTCCGAGTCCTGCAACCAGATTCAAATGTTTCAGTGATCCGTTTGCCGTCAAGAGTGTTCCGAAAATATACGTCATGGATATTGGAATAAAACAGAAACTCAAAATTCTGTAAACCCTCGCACTTTCTTCTATGTGGCTGTCATAAAGAAGCGTCATGAGTTCTTGAGAATAGCAGAGACTGACGCTTACAAAGCCGAGAGTGAGAATCAAAATCAAATGAAACGCCGCCGAGATTACGCTGTGTATGTTTTCCTTTGCGTTTTCTTTTATAAGCTTGGAGAACAGCGGAAGCAGAATGACCGAAAACAGATAGGAGACCATGTTGGCGGAATCGACAAGACGAAAGCCCGAAGCATAGATTCCCGAACTTTCTCCGTTGTCATCGACAAGTGCAAGCAACATTACCGAATCCATTCTGTTGTAACACGCCATCAGCAATCCAAGAACGGCAAAAGGCAATCCTGATTTGAGCAGAAGGAATCCGAAAGTCTTGTTTAGCTTCAGACGAATGAATCCCGTCTTTCTCACACACACCACCAACGAAACGACAAACGTGATGAACATGGTCAGAAACTGAACATACACCATTTGCTCTATGCAGAATTGTTCTCTGAGGTGTTTGTTCCAAAGCAGAAAACTGCAAAACAAAACGAGCAACGCTCTGTCCAAAACCGAAATCACGCTGTCCGTCTTGAACATCATCAATGCCGTTATGTTGCTTCTGAAATATGAAATGAAAGAACTGAGCACCTGAGTCAGACACATCCAAAACAGCATCTTCGTCTGCCATGCGTCATATCCCAAAAACAACCCGCTGATGATGACTATGACGGTGTAAATCAACGAAAGAATGATTTTGAGCGGTATTATGCGGGCGAAATACTTCGGAAGCAGATTCGTATGCCTTGCTATCATTCTGTTGTTGTAGTTTACGATGCCGAAATCCAAGATTATGTTGAACAGATACGTGAAGTTGAAAAGGGCATAGTAAACTCCGTAATCCTGAGCTCCCACAGCGTTTTGAACGCCTCTGTCGATGCCCAAAATCCAAAAAGACTTTATCAGAATGTTCAAAGCCAATAGGAAAAACAAATTTGTAACAAAGAATTTCTTCATGGTTCAAGCGACAAATTTACGAAAGAATTGTATCTTTGCTTCATCATATCAACGCAAAAATACAAGAAAAAATTGAGAATAGGTGTAAATACAAGACTTTTAATTGAAGATAAATTGGAGGGAATCGGTTATTTCTCGCTCAAAACCCTTGAAAGAATAACCCGAAATCACCCGGAAATCGAATTCATCTTCTTCTTTGACAGACCGTTTGCCAAGAGATTCGTTTTCTCTTCGAATGTGAAAGCGGTGGTCATTCCTTTACCTACGCGGCACCCGATGTTGTGGCACGTTTATTTTGATTTTCTGCTACCGTTCTACCTAAAAATGTATCGAATCGACCTTTTCCTTTCTCCCGACGGCTACATACCTACATGGGGCGGGACAAAGACCTTGCCGGTCATTCACGACATAAACTATGAGCACGATTCGACATTTCTGGGCAAAAAATCATACGTCCGATACTACAAACACTTCTTTCCGAAGTTTGCTCGCAAAGCCACAAGAGTCGCAACGGTGTCCGAATTCAGCAAAAACGACATCGCAAACATATATCGAATCCCGGCGGATAAAATCGACGTTGTCTATTCAGCGGCAAACGAACAGTATCGTCCGCATACGAAAGAAGAGAACGAAGAAACCAAGGCAAAATACACCGACGGAAAGGATTTCTTCTACTTTGTGGGAGCACTGCATAAGAGAAAAAACCTTGCAAACCTGTTTCGAGCGTTCGATGTGTTCAAAACCAAAAGTCGAAGCGAAGTGAAATTGGTCATAATCGGCAACAAGAAATGGTGGGAAGGAGAGATAGCCCGTGCGTATGAGCAAATGAAGTTCAAAGACGAAGTCATATTCACCTCACGTCTGCCTTTGGAAGAAGTAAATCGCATAGCATCGGCAAGCATCGCCTGTGTGTTCGTTTCACTCTTCGAAGGATTCGGACTTCCGCCGCTTGAAGCCTTCCGTTCTCATACAGCGGCAATCGTATCCGACACAACATCGTTGCCGGAGATAGGAGCAGATGCTGCAATTTACGCTTCGCCGACCGATGTCGAAAGCATAGCCGAAGCAATGTACGAAACATACACCCGACCCGAAAAACGAGAAGAATGCATTCGAAAGGGAATCATTCAGAGCGAGAAATTCAGTTGGGACAAAACAGCAGAATTATTATGGAACTCGATTACAAAAGCATTGGAACAATAGAGCAGTTGTACGAACACTACAAGACTCACCCGAGTGTTTGCACCGATTCACGCACCATAAAAGAGGGTGATGTGTTTTTTGCCTTGAAGGGAGAGAATTTCGATGGCAATCTGTTTGCGGACAAAGCCTTGGAGGCAGGAGCAAGTTTGGTAGTTGTCGATTCGAAAGACGTTTTTGCAAAGCAAAGAAATGATGAGGCGAAACGCAGAATGATGTTTTGCGAAGACAGCCTTGTTTGTCTGCAATCTCTTGCCGCATATCATCGTCAAAGGTTGAATGCGACCATCATCGGAATCAGCGGCACAAACGGCAAAACCACCACCAAGGAACTCATTTTCGCCGTTCTCTCTTCCGAATTCCGAACTCAGGCAACCAAAGGCAATCTGAACAATCACATAGGCGTTCCGCTGACTCTTTTGTCGATAAAGCCCGAAACCCAAATTGCAATCGTCGAAATGGGAGCCAATCATCCCGGAGAGATAGCCGAGCTCTGTCGAATCGCACAACCCGATATGGGAATACTGACCAATGTCGGCACTGCACACATCGAAGGATTCAAAAGCAGGGAAAACATAATCGAAACCAAACGTGCATTGTTCGAAAGCGTGAAAGCAAACGGAAAAAGCAAAGCACATCTTTTCGTAAATGCCGACGACGATGCTCTGAACGACGAGACATTCGAACGCAAAACCACTTACGCACTGACCAATCAGGCAGATTTGAGAGCCAAAGCCGATTTGTCTTCACCCTATGCAACACTTGCAATCGAGGGAACGAAGATACAATCGAACCTTATCGGCAGTTACAACAACCACAACATACTTGCCGCCTACGCAATCGGCAGACATTTCGGCATGGAAAGCGAAAAAATCAAGCAGGCAATCGAACAATATAAGCCCTCAAATCAACGTTCTCAGATAGTGAAGACTTCGAGCAACACTCTCATACTCGATTGCTACAATGCCAACCCTTCGTCATGCAAAGCTGCAATAGAATCGCTTGCGGCAATGAAACTCGAGCATAAAATGGTGTTCATGGGAGCCATGAGGGAACTTGGCGAAAGCACTGCCGAGGAACACGAGAATTGTTTCAAGCTGATGAAAAGCAAAGGCTTCGAAAAAATCATTCTTGTGGGAAAGGAATATAAAGCATTCGAAGATGCGGGTGTTTCATGGTTTGAAAGCTCAAGCGAATTGAAAGATTACTTGAAAGCAAATCCGATAAGCGGTTGCACAATACTGATAAAAGGCTCGCGAACGACGAAAATGGAGATTTTGGAAGATGTTTTATAAAGTCATAGGTTTGATGTCGGGAACTTCTCTCGATGGTTTGGATATTGCATACTGCGAGTTCGAAGAGCAGAATGGCAGATGGTCGTACAGAATCATCGAGTCGGAGACCGTGCCTTATAGTGAGGAATTTCGTAAGAGGGTGATTGCGATAGAGAATGCCTCGGCGGTGGAATTCTCTTCGTTCGATGTAGAACTCGGACACTATTTCGGCAGACTGACACGCAAGTTCATCGATAAGCATTCTTTGACTCCCGACTTTGTATGCTCGCACGGACAAACCATCTTTCACCAACCAGCCAAGGGATACACGACTCAAATCGGCAATCTTGCGGCTCTGTGTTCCGAAGTCCGAATGAAAACCATCGGAGATTTCAGAACGCTCGACGTAATGCTCGGAGGACAAGGAGCACCTTTGGTTCCGATTGGCGATTTACTCCTTTTTGCCGACTACGACAACTGTCTGAACATAGGAGGCTTTTCAAACATAAGCCGAAAGAAAGACGGAAAAATCACAGCCTTCGACATCTGCCCGGTGAACATCGTTCTGAATCATCTTTGCGGCAAGATAGGTCTGCCGTTCGACAAAGACGGTGAAATTGCCGCAAATTCGGCAGTCGATAATACACTTGTCGAGAAACTGAACGCCCTTCCATATTATGAAAGCAAGAAAACAGGAAAATCATTAGGCAAAGAATGGGTGCTGAGCAATGTATTCCCGCTATTGGAAAGCAGCGGACTTTCGATAGAAAGCCAGATTGCATCATACACACTTCATGCCGCAGAGCAGATTTCGAAAAACATTCTGTCGGGAAGAACACTCATCAGCGGCGGAGGGGCATACAACACCCATCTTGTAAGTCTGATTCGACGAAACACAAGATTCGAAATCGAGATTGCAGACAAAACCACGACCGATTACAAAGAAGCGATGATATTTGCTTTTCTCGGAGTGCTCAGAGAAAGAGAGCAGGTGAATTGTCTTGCATCGGTAACCGGTGCATCGCAGAACACTTGCGGCGGTTCGGTCGTTCAATGGATTCAAAGTAAATAAGGACAAATGAAATTAAAACTACCGACTATAAAAAGCAAGACAAACAAGGAAGATGACATACTTTCGCAAATCCGAAACCCCAAGACTCGGGAGCAGGGTTATGCAAAGTTGATAGAAAAGTACTCTCGGAGAATCTATTGGCAGATAAGGCGAATGGTGTATGACCATGACGAGAGCGACGATCTTACACAGGAAATATTCATTAAAATATTCGAGAACATAGAATCGTTTCAGAGTGCTTCCAAACTCTCGACATGGATCTACCGAATCACATACAATCACGTTTTGAACCACATCAAACAAAAGCAAAAGCGATTATCCGATACCGATATCGACTTTGAAAGCAAGGTTTTGGCAAAACTGCCGTCCGATCCCTTGTTCGAAAGCGACAAAATCGAACTGACGCTGCAAAAAGCAATACTTACACTTCCTCCGAAGCAGAGAGCGGTTTTCCAAATGAGGTATTACGACGAGTTGAGCTTTGCACAGATTTCGCAAATCACCAAGACAAGCGAAGGAGCCCTCAAAGCATCGTATCACATCGCCACCGAGAAAATCGAAGAATACGTAAGAAACACAGAACTCGACGTCTGAAAAATCAAAAAAAAAGAACAGACGATTAAACTTCTGCCAAAAAAACTGTCTAACAGAAACAAAACAAAACAAATGAAAGAGAAACACAATCCGTTCAAAGTGCCGGAAAACTATTTTTCGAATCTTAACGAGCAACTGCTCGAAAAGTCGGCAAAAAAACACGTTTCTTCTCCGAAACTTTTCAAATACGTTGCCGCAATATCTGCAGTCATTGTTTTGGGATTCAGCACCTGGCTTGTCGTGTTCAAGAATGCGGATGCGGGATTGAAGCAAAACAACAGCTTTGTCTTCCTTTTCAACGGCTTTAAGAGCGAACAGGAAATTCAAGCCGAAAAGATAAGAGCCGAACAAGCTCAATGGCAGGCACGGAAAACAGAAATGAAAAAAGAGGCAGAACAAATAGTTTTCACCGAAGACGAATTCCTATACATGGAATCCCTTCTCGAAGACGAATATTATTATTACGAACAAACCGAATCGGACATAGAACAATGAAAAAGACAATAATTTTAAGCCTTTTGGCGATAATGATGATGCTTCCTTCGTTTGCACAAGAGCAATCGCAGAAAGTCGATCCCGAAGTTTTGAGAGAAAAAATCATTACCAAGAAAAAAGCCATCTATACCGAACGATTGGAATTGACCAAAAAAGAATCGGAGAAATTTTGGCCGATATACGAAAAATACGATGCGGAAATGTTTCAGCTGAGAGACAAACAAAAGAGATTGATTCACGGCATGAGACACAGCGATCTGCTTAAAGAAACACCCGAAAAGGCAGAAGAACAGGTAAACGACCTGTTGACGCTCGAAGAACAAATAGCCGAAGTTACGAAACACTATTTCGAACAATTCAAAACTATTCTTCCCGCACCGAAAGTTGCAAAACTGCTCATCGAAGAAAGAAGCATAATGAGGGAACTCACCAAATGCAAAAAGCATAAAGGAAAGCACGGTGCGAAATAAAACATCCCGTTTCCGGTGAGCATATCCGTCATATCGATTCTCATCATTTCGGGAATCATCGTAGGATTCATCAACACCCTTTCTGCAGGAGGGACTGCCATATCCATAGCTCTTTACCTTGCAATCGGACTTCCGCCCGCCGAAGCCAACGCAACCAATCGTATAGGTGTGCTTTTGCAAAGCTCTTTCGCCGCAACAATGTTCGCACGCAAAGGATACCTCCGACAAATCAACATACTGCCATCGGTCGTTTTTGCAATGCTCGGAGCCTTGACAGGAAGCATTTTGTCCCTTGTTTTACCCGGCATAGTGTTTTCTTATGCCATGGGAGCAAGTCTTTTGGTCATGATTTACTTTCTTTTTTCCTCACCCAAGGCATTCAAAGAAGACAAGCCCGAAAAGATGAATCGCAAACGTGGAATCGCACATCATATCATCTTTCTGCTCATCGGCATCTATGGAGGCTTCGTACAAGTCGGCACAGGTTTCTTTCTGATGGCGGCAGGCACCATGGTGTTAGGCTGCAACATCGTTCGAACTAACGCCGTCAAATCATTCGTGATGACACTCTACACAATAGTTGCCATAATCATCTTCATGCAACACGGAAGCATCAATTGGCAATACGGACTCTTACACTCGGCAGGCACGCTTGTCGGTTCGTACATAGCAACTCGTTTAGCGTTCAAAAAAGGTGCGGGATTTATTCGATGGATAGTGGTACTCGTGATAGTTTTCACTTCGTTATATCTTTTCAAAATCATAAATCCCGAACACTTTTTCAGAACTTTAATAGAATAAAACCTTGCAGATTCAACATAATTTCCTAATTTTGCAAACGGAGAAAAACAATTAGCAATGAAAAAGACGATATTGATTATTTTGGCATGCGGAATGATTGCCGGCTGTGCTTCGATGAGTAAAAGCAAATACAAAACGGTAAACGAGAATGAAGTTCCCGAAAAATACACACGAGACTTTCACAAACGCCGTGCAGATGTCGAACAAGTAAACTGGCAGATGGTCGATTCGAATTGCTACATAGCATCATTCAAAAGCAACGACAATCCGGTCAGCATGAAGTTCAGAAACACCACCGTCGAGACAAGTTGGAACATACCGATGGAATACACCCCGTCAAACATAACCGAATACATCGGAAACCAATATTCCGACTTCAAAATCGAAGAAGTAAACATAGTCGAGATAAGAAACAAGAAAACCTATCGAGTTGACATCAGAAAGAAAAAAGAAACCAAACTGTTGGAATTCGACCTGCTTGGAAAATTCGTAAAAGAAGTAGAGAACCTATAAGCAATAAATCAAAGAACTATTCATGATATAAACACGAAAAGGGTATGCACGCATACCCTTTTTTTTGTTGGCAGGCTGCTATTCTTGCTGCAAACCTTGAACATTCAAATCAGCCAGTTTGAATTGGCATTTGTTCAATGAGTTTTTGAATTGGACAGAAGGATAGAACCTGCATCTTGCACGTTTTATCGAATCAGCCGTCACTTCATCGGGAGTAGCCACAGCCTTAGCCGAAATCGAAGGGATGAAAGAGCCCAAGAGTCCCAATTTTACGGCTTGACCTGCCGATATGTACTTGACAATGTGAAATTCCAAAGCCTTCAAACAAGCCAACACATCAGGATGAGTTACCGTTGTCGCTTCAGAAATCTCAGAAGCAATCTGATCAATCTCCACATCTTGACCTCTGTAGATGCGTGCCAAAAACTTTTCACCCGGGTTATCACCCACATTAATCGTTCTCTTAACTTTAACATACTTAATAGCCATAATAAATAAATGAATTAAATTAAACCATAAACCAGAATGAGTTTCGAAACGTTGCAACATCTTGTCATTCTTTTCGCTTGCAAAGATACAACGCAAAACGCCCATCATCCCAAGCCGTGAAACAAGCTGAGACAATGCGAAACAAAGCTCTACCAAACAGCAAAAGTGTTATGGTAAATCTATTTGTTTATAATCCAAATTCCATTCTTGTTACTACCTTGACGAGATAATATACCCTTTGATTTAAGAGAAGAAAACCAACGTTCGGCTTGACGTTGAGATAAAGACAAAGTCAAAGCAATTTCCTTGATTGTTAGTTTGTTGTTTTCTGTTATGAGATGTATGATTTGTCGTTCATTTTCAGTTAAGCAATCATTTATACCGACATTTGCACCGTCAATTGTACCGACATTTATTCCGACATCAGCGTAAATTTCATTACCTTGATGAGTTTTAAGAGTTGTTAGAATCTCGCCAAGCATAAATTCAATGAAAGGACCGCATTGTCCATTGTGAGTGCTTTGAGAGATTGCATCGTAATAATCCTTCTGATTGCTATACACCATATTTTCGACAGGCAGATGTTCAAACAACGGATGTAACCTTCCAAGAATAAGCGATTGCCATAAACGTCCCATTCTGCCGTTACCATCACTGAAAGGGTGAATAAATTCAAATTCATAATGGAATACACAAGAGCGAATGAGCAAATGGTCATCAGATGATACAAGCCATTGCATTAAATCTTCCATCAGTCCCGGCACACGCTCAGCAGGCGGAGCCATGTGTATCAATCCCTTTTCGGAGAATACTCCCACACCACCTTGGCGGAATCGTCCTGCATCATCGCTCAAAGCATACATCATGACACCATGAGCTTTCAAAAGATCGATTATGCTAAACGGATTTAACGAACTATACAACTCGTATGTTTTTATGGCGTTTTTAACTTCTTGAATCTCCCTCAAAGGAGCAATAACATTCTTGCCGTTTATAATATCTTGCACCTGATTTTCGCTCAAATTATTACCCTCAATAGCAAGCGAAGAGTGAATAGTACGAATACGATTGACCTTACGGAGTTTAAGTCCCTCATTTTCTAAACGAATAGCATATCGTTCGATAAGAGCTGATATTTCAGCGATCAAATTGATGGTTCGAGATGATATTTCAAAAGGCGGTTTATACATCTTTCTTCTTGATTTTATTCCCTTTTTATCCCTTGCAAAGATACGAAAAAAAGTGTTCTCTTTGGTGCAAAAGCGAAAACAAAAAATCCACCCCCGAAAGAGTGGATTTCATAGCTCGTTTTTCCGTTTTTGGTTAAAAAGGCAGGTCGCCATAGTCTATATTCATTTCTTCTGAGACTATGTTCGATGAAAATGTGTCGAAGTTATTTATGTCTTTTATTTTAGAACGGTATTCAAGAACGGTATTGTAATTTTCCAATTCTTCACGTCGGCATTTGCTTATGTTCAAAAAATCGCTTTCTTGGTCTATTCCCAAGAAACGTCTACTCAATAAATTCGCGGCTATTCCTGTTGTTGAACTTCCGCAGAAAGGATCAAGCACCCAACCTCCTTTTTGTGTTGATGCCATAATGATTCGGCTCAGCAGTGATAGAGGTTTTTGCGTCGGATGTTTGCCACATGATTTTTCCCATCGGGCAATGGATGGAAGATGCCAGACATCGGTCATCTGTTTTCCATCGTTGATTTGTTTCATTAAATCGTAGTTGAAATAATGTGGTTTTTTCTCGCTTTTTCTTGCCCAGATGATAAATTCGGTGCTGTATGTGAAATAGCGACATGAAATATTGGGTGGAGGATTCGTCTTTGCCCAAGTTATGACGTTGAGAATCTTATATCCTAACTTTACAAGACAATCGGCTATCGAAAAGATGTTGTGATAAGTCCCGGAGATCCATATCGTTGCATTGTCTTTCATTTTGTCGTGACAAAGTTTGAGCCACTCCATGTTGAAATCCGATATTTCAGCTCGGCTGTTGCATTTATCCCATTCTCCTTTGTCCACACAGACAGCCTTACCTGCGTAAACGCTTATTCCTCCGTTGGAAAGGAAATAAGGAGGGTCTGCAAAGATGCAATCGAATTTGAAGTCGAATTTTGACAATAATTCCAAGCAATTTCCATGCAGAAGAGTGAAATCTCTATTTCTTGATTTGTAGTAAGATTCAATCATTGTCGTTTATTGGAGATAAATCGAGATTTGGAATAATTGCGGTATTTGTATAATTCTTTTTGTAGTAGAAAGCTCGTCTTCGTGCTTTTATTGTGCCACCATTTCCATCCGGAGCATCGGTTCGGTCTTGATTGTTAGCACCTTTGGTTTTTGGTTCAAGGTATTCACCCATGCTACATGACAATTGGTCGGCACGACCTGTTTGTATATATTTCTGAATTTCTTCCCAATCTTTCTTAAACACACTGTTTTGAAAATCATTCGGATGATCAAGAAAATAATCGACGATTACGTATTCGTTTTGGTTCAAAGCCCTTCCATCTTTCTTTGCCAAATAAACAACCCAGAAAGTAAGAGTTATTTTATTTCGCAATTTGGCGGTTTCCCAAGTTTCTTTTGCAACCTCCATGTAGTTAATCATCTGAATTGCTGTTGGTTCTTTCGCCTTTATATCCCCGTTTCGATTCTTTTGCAATGGGAGTATCTTTATTTCGCATCCGATTTCCGGAATGTCAGCCTCGGTTCTGTTGTTGTTTTTTATGCCGAGAAGGTTTTCTATGATTAAACCCGAAGCACCCTTCACCATTTTGTCGCGTTCAATCTTTAATTCTTCTTTAATCACTCCAATTGTCTTTCCTTTTGAATTTGAAATGATGTCAAACAATGGACGCATGTATTCGATGACTTTGCTACTGATCATAATATTAAAATGATTTTTAAGATGGTTTCAAACATTTAATTTACTACAACTATTTCCGTTAGTTTTCCTCTTTTGGATGCTACTGCGTTAACGTTCCTTGAAGCGAATACTCTGTCGATCTGATAATCCGCAAACAAGTCATCGAAAAACCTGTCTCCGCAATTGTTTCCCAGACAATCGGAATTGCTCAGCATAAACCTGACACCGATTGCATTTAATTTGTCGCAAAACATTTTTAATCTGATTTGAGCTTTGTCATTGAAAGATTCTTTTGCGTAATCATTAAAATTGGAAGTGTTGTTCAGCGGTCTGTAAGGTGGATCGAAATAAAAAAATGTGTTTTTTTTGATTTTCACGAAGGTGTTTTCAAAATCTCCTGTCATTATCTCCACTTTCTGCAACAGCTTGCTATCAGCAAATATCGTTTCTTCATCACAAATCGTCGGGGTTACATATTTGCCAAACGGGACATTGAATTTGCCTGATTTGTTTACCCGATACAACCCGTTGAAACAAGTCCTGTTGAGAAAGAAAAAAAGAGTTGTGTTTTCTATCTCGTCAAGAGATTTTGTGTTGAACCTTTCACGTTGAACGAGAAAAAAATCTTTGCGAGCGTCTTCGGATTTTATAGAATGATATTCGCTTTGTATTGCATTCAAAGAATACACCAATTCTTGCGGATTATCTCTTACCACCTTGTAACATAAAGTCAGATCCGGATTTATGTCGTTTATCACTGCCGATTCTATGTTCGGGTAATTTTGAAGCATGTGAAAAAGCATTGCTCCGCCACCTACAAAAGGTTCTATGTAGGTTATGTTCTCCCATTTGGCAAAATCATTTGGCAGTAGTGCCTCAAGCTGTTCTATAAGTTGGCTTTTACCTCCAACCCACTTGATAAAAGGTTTCGCTTTCGTCATGGTGTTTTTGTTCGTCATTTTTTGCAAAGGTAGGGAATTTATTCGGAAAAAGGCGGTTGGGGAGTTGTTTTTGTGTTAGGTGCGAAGTGTTTTGCCAAGTACAGATCGGCAATGTCGGCATTGGGAGAAAGTGAGTGCAGGTCTTTGTTCGGCAGCCAGTGGACGATGCGAAGATGTTTGGAGGTTTGGGTTTGCAGCCTCGGAAGTTTGTCCTGCCAGTCGGAAAAGGCGTCGCGGTCGGGGTATAGGTCGATTGAGTCGGTTGGAACTTCGTTTATCAGCTCTGCACGCAGGTTGTATTTGCCTCCGCATGCCAGCCAGATGTAATCGGGACGGAAAAGACTCATCAAAACTGCCGTTTTCTCGCTTTCGACCAAGGCTACGGGTTGTGAGCGGAAAAAGCGAAGTTGGTTGAGTCCGAAAAGGCATTGTCGGAGCTGCCAATCTGCGGGCAGGTTCATCTTTTTGTGTACCCATTGCGGAGGAAGGTGTTTGAGACGCTTGCCGGTGCTTGTGTCGTAGTGCATGATCTTGCCTGTGCGAATTGTTCCCGAAAGGTCTGTCTGCCAGAAAATCACGCCCGATGTGCGATTGCAACCGAGCAGATAACTTTCGCATACCCGCTTCAGTTCGATGGTCGGAAAGCCGAGCGAAAGCATGAAACGATAAAAGCTGCTGTGGCTGTGCCTGATAAGAAAGGGCGTGATGTCCAAATCCAATGTGCAGGGGTGGTGGTTTTCGCAATTGTCGGAACGATGATTCGTCGCATCGTAATCAAAAACCGTTTTGTCCGAATCAAACTTTGTTCCGAATGTCTTTCCGTATGGAATCCCTGCCATGCGAGGCGAAAGGTGGTATTGGCAATTGATGCTTCGGTCGCACTTGCCTATGCACGGATTGCTCAGATATTCGCCGCTCAGGTTGTCTACATAACGTACGAAGGTCTTGTGTCCGCAGTTGGGACAGATGAATTTACGACTGCTTTTGTCCAATGAAAATCTGTATTTTATCATACTCTCAAGGTGTTTATTCGTTTAATCCAAAGGTGATCGGTATTCGTTCTGACGTCTTATGTAGTCTTTGATTCGTTCTATCTCGTTGGTCGAATATCTGTTCTTCCAAGATTTCTTGCCTTGTGATTTGTTCGAGTATGGTTTGTAGTCGGAGTTTTCTTCTTTCAAAGCTCTTCGGATGCGGTAAAGAGTTGCTCGCGAGATGTCGAGTATGCTCAAAACCTCATGGGTGAAGAACTGTGGAAAGTCTTTGTCGTAGATTATTTCTGTTTCGTATTGTTGTTTTTCTTCTATCGTTTGCTTGATTATTCTCTGTTTGTGTTCTCTCAAATTTTCCATTGCTGATAATTTTTTGTGATAAATAAAATCCGTTAATTGCGTGAAGTTTCACTTTTCCGTTTTCCGCTCTCCCCCTTTAGGGGGGAGAGCGAGGGTGAACCGGAAAAAGGCGGAAATAAGATGAAACTCACGATTGTTTTCTGTACTCGCTCAATATTTCGTACACTCTCGTTCGGCCGAGTTGCATTTTCTCACAAATTGATTTTGCATTCAGTCCGAGATTGTACAAGCGTATGACTTCGTCTTTTTTTTCTTGTGGGGTTTTGCCTCGTTTTGGTTTCTCACAAGTAGGAACTATTACCGGCATAAGGCATTCGATCGGAGTACGTTCGCCTGTGTATTCGAAGCATAAATCACTTGTGAGTGTCAAATCGTATGAGGCACGTTTGTATTCGTTTGACAGATAATTGCCTTTTACGATGCAGAGGTGGAATAGGTCAGAGTTATTGACGTTTCGCCTTAACTCCAAGACAACTCGCATCTTGGCTTCAAAGCCTTGCGAACCGATTGCGTTGTGTTTTGATGGTGCATCGCTATCGCTTGATTTGCGTGTATGGTGAAGGAAAAGTATCAGAGAGCGATTGCGAATTGCCATTTGGTTGAAAAGACGCAGTTGTTCACGCATTACATCCATTCGGTTGATGTCGCCCGAAAACACATCGGAAAGCGAATCGATGATAACCAAATCAAACCTCTCGCATTGCAATCTCCGATTCAGTTCGTACATCAGCGAATCGCTGTCGAACACAAACTCAAGTCGTTCTTGTGCTTCGGCATTCAACTGCCAGCATTTGTTTTGTCGCTTGACCAAATACGAAATCGCTTCAGGCTCATCTTCGGTCGAAATGTAGAGAACTTTGCCCTGAACGCTTTTTGTCTGCCAAAGCAAAAACGGTTTCTTGCTTACAATGCTCGCAGCCAGCTGTCTGAGCAACGTACTCTTACCACTGTCGCTGCTGCCTATCAATGCAGCAAGCCCGCATCGTGGAAGAATCGGCTCGACCAAACAATCGATAGCTTCTTTTTCTTCTTTCAAAAGTTCGGAAAGCGAGAAGGAATGTTTCTCGTCCGTATTCGTAATGGAATTTTCTTTTTTCATCATATTCGTAATTTGTTTATAAACCATTTCGGCAAGTCTTCCGGATAGTCTTGTCAGAGAGCAAAATTACAGCCTCAAATAACTGATTTGCAAGTGCTTTTTCGGATGCGGGTAAGTGGTTTTTCTTGCAATCCGTGTTTTTGACGGACAGGGTTTTTCGACTGTTTTGCAAAGGATTTTTTGTTTTCGTTACGACATTATTTCGTATATTTGCAGCCGATATGTGTTATGTGTTGTTTTTTACTTAGAAAAAAGTGAAAGCTCATTATTCGGATTAGGTGTTAATTCGTTGTGTTGCAGTCTTTGCACTTTAGAAAAAAACATAGAAAAAACACATTATGATTTTCTTTTGAATGCTTATGTCGGAACAAGAAGGAAAAAGTGGTTTTTTGCCGGTTGAATGGAGTGATGATTTGGTTGGGGATTTCAAGCGTGAGATATTCGACGTTTATTTCCAAGATGAATTTTCCGTTTCCCAGTGGAAAAAAGTTCTGTTCAACAAAAAACGTCCTGCGGGAATGCAAAGCTGTCGTGTTGCTTACGATAACCAAATGCGAAAGTTGAAGCTGAACAACGCAGAGCTCGGACGGCTGTGTCATGTCCTGCAGATGAGTTGTTCGCAGTTCAATTCGGTTTTCGCAACAAGCATAAACGCTTCGAACATTCCTTCTTCCTATGCCGCATTTTGCAAACAGAGCGACAACGATCGAAAAAGCAATATTTACCGTCAGTGCAAGGAAATACTCGAAAGGCATGGCGTGGTGTTGATTCCGCCCAAGATGAAACGCGATGACGCAGAGTGGGAGAGGAGTCGGCTTTTCAAACGTCTCGATGAGGCTGACGAGGCAGACAGAGAGCTTATCGAACAGGCACGTCTGAGAATAGCGAAAAGAGATGTGCTCAGAGAGAATGCCGAACGACAATTCGATCTGCTCGTGCATGCAATCGACAAGAAGAATGAGGTTAAAAGCGAATCTTCGACAAAGAATGCAACGGCAAAGAAAAGCTCCGAAACGACAAAAGAAAAACCCTCCGAAAAGATTCTCCAACCTACTTTGTTCGGCTGAAAAACCGACGGAACGCAAGTGGCAAAGGCGGCTGTGAATGCGTGAAGATTGTAAATGTTTTCACAGTCCGGATGCGTGTTATTTTACAAATGTTTACAAAAGTAACGTATTACAAAAGTAAATAAAGGAACGAAACGAACGGTCTTTTCAAGAGAGAAAGCGATATGTCGCAAAGTGAAAGTATTTCTGTAAATCGGATAATCTTAACAAGTGATATAAGCATAGATACGACGATTATGTAACCTTTTTCTTTAGTTTGCGTACAGAATTACAAAAGTAAAATCAGAGAATAAAAACAATGCTTTATTTGATTTTACAAAAGTAATGCGAAAAACAAGAATTATTTTACAAAAGTAAAAACATGATACAGGGAAGATTGGTTGAATTTATGTCGTTTTTCAAGTTGACGGCGGTGGTTTTGGCAGAGAATATCGGAGTGCAACCTTCGAGCGTTTCGCACATTCTTTCGGGCAGAAACAAGCCGAGTTTAGATTTTGTGAACAAACTTCTCAGTCGCTATCCTCAGGTAAGCTTCGATTGGTTGGTGAACGGAAAAGGAAATATGTTGAAAACGGAAAACGAAAGCAGGGAAAGCCCGAACCTCTTCTCTGAATCGGAATCGTCATACAGGGCACCGGAAGAACCGCAAACCGAACAAGAGATTTCCGAATCGAAAATGCCCGCACCGGATGCAAGACGTCGCAAAAGCATTGCAAAAATCCCGAAAACAGACGCAAAAGAAGCCGACAAGCCTCAAAACAGCACCCTTGCAAAAACCATCAGCCGCATAATCGTATTCTATTCCGACAACACTTTCGAAGAATTCGGTCCGAAAAACGATTGATTCGTCCCTGTTTTACGCAAAAACAGAGAATCTTTTCTTGGTTTCAGATGATTTGGCGTGTTTTCCGCCGCATTGTGTGCCTGTCGGTCGAAAATAATGCGTATCTTTGCAAGATTGTTACGAACGACAATGAGGTGAAAACAATGAATTTCGAAAGAGAAAAGATAGAAGAATTCGCAGGATTGATTGAACGGGCGGAGAATATAGTGCTTCTCGGTCATTTCAACCCCGATGGTGATGCCATAGGCTCGACTCTCGGGCTTTATCACTACCTTGAAAGCATGGGAAAGAAGTCCTGCATCATTTATCCGAACGAATGTCCGATCGCTCCTTTGGTTTATCTCGAGGGAATCGATTATATGATATACACAAACGGAGAAAAAGCCGCAAGATACAGAATCAAACATGCCGATTTGGTGATTTGTGCCGATTTTGCAACGCTTTCGCGTACTTCTCCGCCTATTCAAGAGTGTATTGCAGGGCTTGACTGTCCGAAAATCACTATCGATCATCACGAAAACCCCGATCCGACCGATCTTTTGTTCTCCGACATAGAGGCTTCTTCGACCTGCGAATTGGTGTACAAGATTCTTTCTGCCTGCAACGAGAAACACATCACGCTTTCTTGTGCAACGGCTTTGTATATGGGGATTTGCACCGATACGGGCAGTTTTTCGCATTCCTGTTCTCGAAGAGATGTGTTCGATGTGGCGGCGGCTTTGGTCGAAAAGGGAGTCGATGTGGCGGCAATCAAGCGTCAGGTGGTGGATTTATCGACAGAGAACCGTCTTCGTTTGCTCGGCTACGTTCTAAAGGACAAATTGAAGGTTTTTCCCGAAAAAGGAGCGGCTTATATGGCGGTTTCTCGCAAGGAATTGAAGCAGTACGGATTTCAAAAGGGCGATTTGGAGGGTGTTGTCAATTATGCGTTGAGGATTGAGGGAATTCGTTTCGCCGCATTGATTTCCGAGCGTCAGGATAAGATAAGAATGTCGTTTCGATCGTTGAGTCCGACTGTGGATGTGAACAAATATGCCGCAAGATATTGGAACGGCGGCGGTCATGTGATGGCTGCAGGCGGTTATTCGCTGCTCGGATTGGATTTGACCTGCCAAATGTTGGAGCAACACATAGAAAAGCGTCGTTATGAGAAGTGTTAGAGGGGTGTTTGTGGCGATTTGTCTTGGAGGATTGTTGTTCGGGTGTTCTCGTTCTTACACAGAGGAAGATCTGAGCAAAATCCAAGAGAGCGAGACCATGGAATCGGAAAAGCAAAGCCGTCAGGAACAAATGCTTATCGATGCCAATAAGGTGCTTTTGGCAAAAGAGCAGGAGCGAATCGAGTCATACATGGCACGAAGAGGCTGGAAGATGGAGCAGAGAGGCGGAGTGTTCGTCGGTGTTTTGGAACCCGGCAACGGAAAGACCTTTTCAGCGGGCACAAGCCTCAGAGTGGAATACGAATGCGAGCTTTTGACCGGCAAAAAGGTGGGTTCGAGCAGTGAGGACGGCGAAATATCGATAGTCGTAGGCAAAGGAGGAGATTGTCCGAGAGGTTTGCAGACGGCAATCGAGACATTGAGCGAGGGATGCAAAGCAAGAGTGATAGTGCCTTACAACATGGCTTACGGTTTGGTGGGAGACGGAAACAAAATTCCAAAAGCCGCAACTCTGGTATATGAATTAAGGGTTTATGAAACAAAGAAACAATAAAATGAAATCAAGAAGAATATTGAGCATGCTGGTGTTTGCCGCACTTTTCTTTGCATGCGACAGAAAGAATGCCGACGACGGATTCGTGAAAACGGCATCCGGATACGAATTCAAGCATTGCGTAGAGAACAAAACGGCACCTAAAGCCAAGGTTGGCGACATTCTTTTGGGTGAGTTGGAGATACGGATGAATGACAGCGTGCTTCTATCGTCCAATTTCGGTTCTCCAGACAGGCTTTTCAAAATCGGACAACCTGTTCCGGGCGGAATGGATGAGTTTTTGCTGAATATGCATATCGGAGACTCTGCGGTGATGCGTGCTCCCGCAGACAGCGTGGCTCAATACGTCGGAGGATTGGTTGCAAAGCCCGGAGACAAGATATGTTTCTATTTGAAAATTCATCAGATCATCTCTCAACGCGAGCTTTCCGAGCATGAAAAGGAAGTGAGAGAGCGTTTTGCGGCGGAAGATTCGGTGTTGAGTGATTTCATTGCAAGAAACTATCCGAAGGCTCAAAAGATGGAAAGCGGTCTGTATGTGATTCGTTCGAGCAAAACCGAAGGTGAAAAAGCCGAATTCGGAAAAACGGTGAGCGTTTTCTACTCGGTGAGCGACACAACGGGCAGAGTGCTCGACACAAACATGAAATCGGCAGCCCAAAAAGGCGGTATATTCAATCCGAATCAACTTTACGACGCCTTTGAGTTTGTTTTGGGCGACGATGGTTTGATTGCAGGCTGGACAGAAGGCGTAAGCTATATGCGAAAAGGCGAAAAGAGCACGATTCTCATTCCTTCATATTTGGCATACGGCGAAAGCGGTTACGGACTCATCACTCCATACATGCCTTTGTTGTTCGAATTGGAATTGGTCGACGTTAAATAATCATGGAAATAGAAACAAATAATAATGAATAGAATATGAAAAAGATTGCGTTTTTGTTGATGTGCTTTGTAAGCATGTCTGCGTTTTCTCAAATTAAGGAAGGTTTCGTCAAATCCGACAAAGGTGTTTTGTACAAGGTTGAAAAAGCAAATCCGAACGGCAGATCGGTAAAAGATGGCGACATAGTGGTTTGCAATTACAAAATAATGTTCGGTGATTCGTTGATTTTCGACAATTTCAACAATCCTCCGATTCCCACATTCAGGGTTTCGCAACAGAACAGAGGCTTTCAAGGGGATATGATCGACGGTTTGGAACTGATGAAAGAAGGAGAGGTTTTCACCTTTGCCTTTCTCAGCGACTCTTTGTCCAAGATACAGCGAATGCCTGCTTTCGTCAAGAACGGCGATTACGGATATTACACCGTCGCAATCTCGAAACTGATGAGCGAAGAGGAGTTTAGGGCGGAGCAAGAGCGAATGATGGCCGAGCAAAAAAGGATTGCCGACAGCATGCAGGCGATAGAAATGCAGGTGTTGGCGGATTATGTTCGCAACAACGGATTCAGCGACATTGCAACCAACGGTGTGTACTACAAATCCACACAAGAAGGAAAGGGAATCAAACCGGCACAAGACAAAAAAGTGAAAGTGCATTATGTAGGCAGATTTTTGGACGGCAGAGTGTTCGATACATCGGTTGAAAGCGTTGCAAAAGAAAGCGGAAAGTATGATTCACGCCGCAAATACGAGCCTTTGGAGTTCACAATCGGCAAAAAACAGATGATAGTCGGCTTTGAAGAGGCTGTGAAGCTGATGTCGGAAGGCGAAAAAGGTGTTGTGGTCATACCATCTTCGCTTGCTTATGGTTCGAGACAAAGAGGTGAAATACCGGCATTTTCAACCCTTGTGTTCGAATTGGAATTGGTAGAAGTGGAGAAATAACGTCATAACATTGATTTTAAGATTTATGGAACTGAAACTAAGTAAGCCTTTGGTGGTGTTTGATTTGGAGACGACCGGTTTGGTGATCGGTCAGGCTCATATAGTGGAAATCTGCATGATCAAGGTGAATCCCGATCACAGTGAGCAGGAATGGACCTTACGATTCAATCCCGGAGTGCATATTCCCGAAGAAACGACCGCTCTTCACGGAATAAGCGATGATGACGTGAAGGATTGTCCGACCTTTGCCGAGATGGCGAAAAAGGTTGCGGCGTTCATCGGCAACGCAGATTTGTGCGGCTACAATTCAAACAAGTTCGACGTGCCTTTGTTGGTTGAAGAATTTCTCAGGGCGGGAGTCGATTTTCCGCTTTCCAACCGTCGTTTCATCGATGTGCAGAACATATTTCACAAAATGGAGTCTCGTACGCTTGCAGGTGCGGTTAAGTTCTATTTGAACAAGAATCTGGACGACGCACACACGGCAAACGCCGACACAAGGGCGACTTTGGAAGTCTTGAAGGCTCAATTGGACAGATATGAGGGCGTAGAGTACAAAGATTCCGAAGGAAAAACAACGGTGCCTGTTGTAAACGATGTGCAGGCTCTTGCAGACTTCACTCACACTCACAAATGGGCAGACCTGGCAGGACATTTGATTTACGACAAACAAGGAAGGGTGTGTCTGAATTTCGGAAAACACAAAGGCAAATCCATAGAAGAAGTGTTTGTAATCGAACCTAATTATTATGAATGGATGATGCGAAGCGAGTTTCCTTTGAGTACGAAACGTCTTATCAGCGAGATACGAATCAGAAGCATGCAAAGAAAATGAAAATAGCGGGAATTTACGGTTCGGAGGCTTTCATCAAGAGCGACAATGCAGTGCTTTCGGACAACGAGTCGTTCTATTGTCCCGAAGGGTGTGAGAACGGCGGGGTTGAGTTGAGAGTCGGATTGGCAGCAAGGATAAATCACGTCTGCAAAAGCGTTCCTGCCAAGCATGCATGCAGGTTTTACGAAGATGTATGCCTTGCTTTCGACTTTGCATTGAAAGATAAAACCGGCGGAGCTTTCGCTTATGCATTCGATTACTCGTTTGCTATGGGCATTCGCATGAAAAAAGATGATGAGAGTTTGAAAGAACTGTCTTTTTCTTCGCATGAAGGCATTCGGAGTCTGGGTTCGGCAGAGCAATGCTTGTCGGCTTTGGATGCACTCATTGAAGAGATTTCAAAGACCATGGGGTTGAAGGTCGGGGACTTTGTCTTTCTGCCTTTGGACAAGGAAGTAAAAGAGTTGAACATCGGTCAGGTGTATGAGGTCTTTGCAGGAAAGGAATGCGTGTTGCATTGCGAAATCAAATAGATGGAAAAAGAGTAAGGAATCATGTTGAAGAATTTGAAAATCGAGAATTACGTTCTGATACGCAAAGAAGAGTTGGAGTTCGACAAAGGATTCGGAGTGATTTGCGGGCAGACGGGAGCGGGAAAGAGCATAATATTGCAGGCGTTGGGGCTTCTGCTTGGCAATCGTGCCGAAAAAGAGGTGCTGTTCGATAAAGAGAAAAAGTGTGTCTGCGAGGCTGTATTTTTACTTCAAGAAACATATCGTAACTTCTTCGATGAAAATGATTTGGATTATGAATTTGAAACGGTGATAAGACGTGAGATTTTGCCGAGTGGCAAATCCCGTGCATTCATAAACGACACCCCCGTGTCATTATCCCTTGTCAAGACGCTGGCAGAAAGAATAATCGATATACATTCCCAACACAATACACTGCTGCTTAACGACAAAAGCTTTCAAACCGACACTCTCGATGCGTTTTTGCAATCCGCAGAGATGATTTCCGAGTATGCCGAAGGTTATGCAAAATACGTCAAAATGCTTGCAAGGCTCGAGGAAATCGAAAAAACATTGGAAAGACTGCGTCAGGAAAACTCCTACACCACATACGTTTACAACGAACTGAAAGAAGCAAAACTCAAAGCCGAAGAGCAGGAAGAATTGGAGAAACGGCTGGAACTGATGGAGGCATCAGAGGAAATAGGCGAGGGAATTTCGTCTTGCCTTTCGCTCTTTGAGTCAGAAGATTATCCTTCCATACTTGCAAATCTGCTTCAAGTGAAAAACCTGCTCGAAAAGGCATCTCGTTCTTCCGAAAAGATGAAAGAGTTGGCACAAAGAGCCGATTCATCGCTCATCGAACTGCGGGACATTCATTCCGAATTGGAGTCCTTCGGCGAGAGTCTTGATTTCGACGCAGAGAGCATGCAAACCGTCAAGGAGCGTCTGGATTTGATTTATTCGCTTGAACGAAAGCATAATGTGCAAAGCGTTTCCGAACTCTTGGCATTGCAGGAGAGTTTCTCGCGACAGATTTCGGGCGAAGAGGAATTGGAAGAGGAAAAGACGATGCTTGAAAAAAAAAAAACGGAATCGGAGAAGATTCTCAGGGCTCTTGCAGACGAGATTTTCAAAGAAAGATTGCAGGCGGCAGAAGCTTTGGAAAAGGAAACGAACAAGCTTTTGGAGCAAGTCGGAATGTCGGGAGCGATGCTGAAAATAAAGGTTACGCAAAATATTGATTTGGATGCAAATGCGGCTTGCAAGATAGAGTATTTGTTTAATGCGAACAAAGGCAAGGATACTTCACTTCGTCCGATTGAAAAAGCGGCTTCGGGCGGTGAACTTTCGCGTCTGATGTTGGTGTTGAAGACTCTGTTGAGCGAAAAGAAAAACCTGCCGAGCATAATCTTCGACGAAATCGACAGCGGCATATCGGGCGAGATTGCTTCCAAGGTTGCCGGACTCATTTCGAGAATCGGACGCAACGTTCAGGTGTTGGCGATAACCCATTTGCCACAAACCGCCGCCATGGCAGACTATCAGTTCAAGGTGTGCAAGAGCGAACAAAACGGTTCGACGCAAAGCAGCGTCATATTGCTCAGTCAAGAGGAACGAATCGTTGAGATAGCACGTTTGCTTTCTGCAGGAGAACCATCAAAAGCGGCTTTGGAGAACGCTTGCGAACTTTTGCAAAATAAAACCTTTGCAACACAATAATTTTCTCTCTTTCGGGTTACTCTCAAAAAAGCACTCGTTTCGATTATCACCCGTTCCGTCAACTTAATTTCGGAAACAGAGGTCGCAAATCGGAATATTTTAGTATTTTTGTACTTTGAAAAAATATCTATGGAAAGTTTTAGAAACCCCAAGAACCATTGTATCATAATGGCAGGAGGAATCGGCAGCAGGTTTTGGCCTATGTCGAGAGTCAGAAAGCCGAAGCAGTTCATCGATGTTTTGGGAACAGGCGAGACATTGCTGCAAGCGACTTTCAGAAGGGCGAAACAGATTTGTCCTGTCGAAAACATATACGTCGTAACTTCGAAAATGTACGACGAAATGGTGGTCGAGGATCTTCCCGACTGCATCAGAGAGAACATCTTGTGCGAACCGGTGAGGAGAAACACGGCTCCGTGCATCGCATACGCAATGTGCCGTATCGAACAAAAATGCAAAGACGCTCTTGTTTTGGTCATGCCGAGTGATCACTTCATTCAAAACGAGGAAAACTTCAAGGAACAAATCATAAAGGGTTTTGATTTCGCTCAAAAAGAGGAAGTGTTGATTTGTCTGGGCATCAAGGCTTCTTATCCTCACACAGGTTACGGCTACATTCAATACGTGAGCGACGAATCGGCAAAACAAGACGGTGGAATCAAGAAAGTGAAACTCTTTACCGAGAAACCTGCCTACGAAATGGCGTGCAGATTCGTCGAAAGCGGCGATTTTCTTTGGAATGCGGGCATTTTCATCTGGTCTGCAAAGGCAATAGGAAACGCATTCGCCAAATTCCTTCCCGATGTCAAAGATGCGTTGTGCGGAGGCGAAGAAATATGGAACACCAAAGAAGAAGAGGATTTCATCGAAAAGGCATATTCCATCTGTCCTTCAATATCTATCGATTACGGAATAATGGAAAAAGCCGACAATGTCTATGTAATAAAATCCGATTTCGGCTGGAGCGACGTCGGAACATGGGGTGCGTTGTATGATGTGCTACCCAAAGACGAGCAAGGCAACAGCGTAACAGGCAGAAACGTGATGCTGTACGATTGTAAGGACTGTATGATAAACGTTCCCAAAGATAAATTGTTGGTTCTTCAAGGTTTGGAGGATTATATGGTGATTGAAAGCGATGGAGTCTTGATGATGTGTCGCAAAGGTGAAGAACAAAGAATCAAACAGTTTATCACAGACGTTGAAGTCGAAATGGGCAGTGATTATATTTAATTTGAAAAAAAACAACAGCAAAAATGAAAGATATAAAACGAATAGAACTCAGAGAGCTTTTCAAGCAAGGAGTTGCCGAAAGCATGATCGGCAGTGAAATATGCGTAAAAGGTTGGGTGAAGACCAAAAGAGGAAACAAGAATGTTTCGTTCATAGCCCTCAATGACGGAGGTTGCATTCAGAATTTGCAGATAGTGGCTGAGGCATCTGCGTTTGACGAAGAACTGATCAAAAGAATAACGACCGGAGCCTGCCTGAGAGTGAACGGATTGCTTGTTGCATCGCAAGGCAAAGGACAAAGCGTCGAAGTGCAAGCAAGAGAGATTGAAATATATGGCGAAGCCGATGTGAATACTTACCCGTTGCAGAAGAAGGGACACAGCTTGGAATTTCTCAGAGACATAGCTCATTTGCGTCCGAGAACGAATACGTTTTCTGCTGTCTTCAGAGTGAGACACGCAATGGCGTTTGCAATTCACAAATACTTCAACGACCGCGGCTTTTTCTATTGGCATTCACCTCTTATCACGGCTTCCGACTGCGAGGGTGCGGGAGAGATGTTCCAAGTAACGACTTTGGATTTGGAAAACCTGCCTAAGACAGCCGAAGGCAAGATAGACTACAGCCAAGACTTCTATGGAAAGCATACATCTTTGACCGTATCGGGTCAATTGGAAGGAGAACTCGGAGCAACCAGCCTCGGAAAAATCTATACCTTCGGACCGACATTCCGTGCCGAAAATTCAAACACACCAAGACACTTGTCGGAGTTTTGGATGATTGAACCCGAGATGGCATTCTTCGAAATAGAGGACAATATGGACCTTGCGGAAGACTTTATCAAATATTTGGTACGCTATGCCTTGGAAAACTGCAAAGGCGATTTGGATTTCCTTGCACAGATGTATGACAACGAATTGTTGGAACGCTTGAAATTCGTTACCGAACACAGCTTCGTTCGTCTGACTTACACAGAGGCAATCGACATATTGGAGAAAGCAGACGCCAAATTCGAGTTCCCTGTTTACTGGGGCGTGGATTTGCAAAGCGAACACGAGAGATATTTGGTTGAAAAGCACTTCAAGGCACCTGTAATCCTGACCGACTATCCAAAAGCGATAAAAGCATTCTACATGAAGCAGAACGAAGACGGCAAGACAGTGAGAGGAATGGACGTTCTCTTCCCTGTAATCGGCGAAATCATAGGAGGCTCTCAACGTGAAGAAGACATAGACAAACTGTTGGCGAGAATGGCGGAAGTAGGCATAGAAGCAAAAGACATGCAGTGGTATCTGGACACACGTCGCTTCGGATCGGCACCGCATTCCGGCTTCGGATTGGGCTTTGAGCGTCTTTTGTTGTTCGTAACCGGTATGAGCAACATCAGAGACGTGATTCCGTTCCCACGTTTTCCGAAGAACGCAAACTACTAACAGAAATCGTCGTCGTGGCTCTCAAACAAGGGAACAGACAAATACAGAGACATAAGTTCTCACTTTTGCAACGACTCACCGGTGAGCTGTTGGAGATTCCTTTGTTGGAGATGGATGCGAGGATAGAGCAGGAACAGGAAGTCAATCCTTACCTTGAGCAGAATCTTGAACTGATCGAAGAACCTCAAATCTTCGAAACAACCGAGCAGGAAGGCAGAAGAAATCACAAAGGAGAGTTTCTCGACTATTGGTTTCAAGACGACGGCGATCATATTTACAGAGTATCAAATCGAGACGAAAATACGGAAAAAGAGTTCAACCGCTCTTTTTCCGCTTCTTTGACAGAGGATTTGTTGCAACAACTTCGATTGAGCAACATCAGCCCGACGGAGTATTCGATAGGCGAACTGATAATCGGAAACATTGACGAAAGAGGTTATCTTCAACGAAGCCTCACCGCAATGGCTGATGATTATTTCTTCGAATACGGAAAAGATATACCGAAAGAAAAATTCGACAAAATGCTTACCCTCGTCCGTTCGTTCGAACCTGCAGGCATAGGAGCGTTTGACCTCAAAGATTGTCTGATGTTGCAAATAGAAAGAATGAAACCGGATAATCCCGACATCGAATTGGCAAAGCTGGTGATCGGAAAGCATTGGAACGCATTTTTTCGCAAGCAATACGACCTGGTCATCAAGCGGCTGGGCATCGATTCCAAGACCTTTGACCGTGTTTTCAAAATCATCAAAAGTCTGAACCCGCAACCCGGCTACGGAGACGAGAGTGCGGTGGACAATTCTTACATTCTGCCCGATTTCATCGTGTGGTATGCAAACAATGAGGTGAAATTCCGACTCAACAAGCAGTACAGACGCAATCTTGTGGTGAGCAGCGAAGGCAAACGCATGTTGGAAGAAGAGGAAAAGAAGGAAAACAAAAATGAAGAAACGATACGGTTTTTGAAAAACAAGATAGACAGTGCCGCTCTTTTCATCAAAGCATTCGAAAAACGGGAAGATACTCTCAACATGGTGATGAAAACCATCATAGACCTGCAATACGACTATTTCGTGGCAGGCGACAGATCCAAACTCAAACCTCTCAAATACGAAGACATAAAGAAAATCACCGGATTAAGCGAAAGTTCCATCTCGAGAATGGTTACCAATAAGCATGCAAGGACTCATTTCGGCACATTCAGATTGAAAGAATTTTTCTCCAACTCACTGATCGACGCAAGCGGCGAACAAGTCTCTTCAACCGCAGTGAGAAGTTGCCTTGTCGATGTTTTGAGCACCGAAGATCCGAACAACCCGCTGACCGATGAGCAATTGGCAAAAATGCTTTCAGAAAAAGGATTTCCGATTTCGCGTCGCACGGTAGCCAAATACAGAGACAAATTAGGCATAGACATAGCCTCGAAACGAAAACAAAAACGCTGAACAGCCGATGGAAGAAGGACAGACAACGGATTTTTCTTTCAAAATCGCAAAAGCAGTAAGCAGATTGTTTCATCCGCTCATCATGCCGATGTATGGCTTTATCTTTTTGGCGTATCTCACATCCGCCACATCGATTGCCTATCCGACAATGTTTTATCTTCAACTCCTTTCGGGCTTATTCCTTTTGACCTGCCTTATGCCTGCACTCGGAATTTATATTCTCTATCTTGAAAAACGCATAAGCTCACTCTCGCTGAACGAACGCAAGGAACGCAAAATTCCATATTTCATTCTCATGATTGTTTCGTTTTCGCTGCTGTATTTTTACGGGAAAGCACTTCCGATTCTTTTCTTTTACCAAATCTGCATAGTATATTTTCTCTGCGTTGTCGAAGCCTGCATCATCAATTTCTTCGTTAAAATCAGTGCTCACGCAATGGCATGCGGTGCAATGAACGCTTTTCTTTTTGCAATCAACATCTACACCGACACATCTTGCTTTTGGCTCTTTGTTGCAAGCGTTCTTATATCGGGATTGGTCTGTTCGGCACGCTTGAAATTGAAACGACATGATAATTTTCAACTCTCGCTTGGCTATATATTGGGAATTTGTACTACTTTTGCAGTGTTTTTTACGGGATTGTTGTAAATGGACGTTTATCTGAAAAGAACATACATTCTATTCACAATATTGATGTTTCAAACTCTGTTTGCGGGTGCACAAAACTCAGCTCCGGCAGGGGAAGACACACGTTCACGCAATCGTCGCATTGCCGATTCGCTCTATATCCTGCATTCGGGAAAAGCAAACAAAGAATCAGCTTCCGAAAACAAAAAGATAGACACGGCAAACGTGATGGCAAGCAAAAACAACATCGACCGCAAATTCATAAACAACAATCGGGAAATCCCCTCATCGACATTCTATCAGAACACTTGGTACAACGAAAGAGTGAAAGTGCCTAACTTCTCATTCAATCAAGTACCCGACGAAATAGTTCTCCGACTCATCAATCCGGCAAAAGGACAACATTTCTGCTTTCCGATAAAGAAACGCAAGAGTTCTTCGTATGGCTGGCGTTGGGGCAGACCTCATTCCGGCATAGACATAGCACTGAACACCGGAGACAAGATTCATGCGGCTTTTGACGGAGTCGTGCGTCTTGCAAAGTACAACGGCGGCTATGGAAACTGCGTCGTGATTCGTCATTACAACAACCTCGAAACCCTTTACGGACATCTCTCGAAGATAAAGGTGAAAGTAGGAGAGAAAGTCAAGGCAGGCGATGTCATAGGCTTGGGAGGCAGCACCGGACACTCGACCGGTCCGCACCTTCACTTCGAATGCCGTCTGCTTTACGCATGTTTCGATCCCGAATGGATATTCGACCTGGAGACCTTCAACATCAAGACCTCTTTTATAAGGATAGACAAGAGCTATTTCGGAGTTGAATCGTCAGAAAAGGCGGCAAACCGCAAGAATCGCAAGAGCCGTCTGTCCAAAGTCGATGAATGCTTCGACGGAAAGCCTTACGTGAAAACCTCTTCTCTGATTGCAGAGGAACGAAAACTGATAAAAGCAGGCAAAATACAACAATACTCGACCGCAAGCAGAAACGAACCATCTTCAAATCGCTACATAATGGCGAAAAAAGGCGACAAGATGACCGAAATCGCCAAACGCTACAACCTGACCGGCAAACAACTCAAAGAACTCAACCCAGAAATAAAGTCAAACACGATAAAGAAAGAAACCAAAATAAGAATAAAATAATGTCATCAACATTGAAAAATCTCTCGTCCTACAATCCGGACGATGTGCCCTCGGGCGAAAAAGGTATATTCGGAATCGTAGTATCCGAATGGAACAAAGAAATTACGGACAACTTGTTGCAGGGAGCCGTAGAGACGCTTTTGCAACACGGAGTCGATGAAAAAGACATCTATGTCCGCCATGTGCCGGGCAGTTTCGAACTTCCGTTCGGAGCGTCCACACTTTTGGAGAAAAAGAAATTCGATGCAGTCATCTGTCTCGGCTGTGTGATTCAAGGAGAGACCAGACACTTCGATTTTATCTGCCAAGCAGTTGCTCAAGGCATAATGCAGGTAAGCCTTAAAGAAGAAATACCGGTCATCTTCGGCGTATTGACCACCAACACCTTGCAACAAGCAATCGATCGCAGCGGAGGAGCATGCGGAAACAAAGGAGTCGAAGCAGCCGTTACAGCCTTGAAAATGGCAGCTCTATGAAAGAAAAGAACATAAGGATAATATATTACGGCACACCCGAGATTGCAGCCTTCCAATTGGAGCATCTGATTCGTGAAGGCTACAACGTGGTTGCCGTCGTAACACAACCCGACAAGCCATCGGGCAGAGGACAGAAGTTATCGGAATCGGCAGTCAAGCAAACAGCGATTCGACACGCTCTTCCTTTACTTCAGCCCGACAAACTCAAAACCGAGGAATTTGCTCGGCAGATTCGAGAACTCGAACCCGACATGCAAATCGTCATGGCTTACAGAATGATTCCCGAAAGCATATATCGAATCCCACCATACGGCACATTCAATCTCCATACCTCGCTTTTACCGCAATACAGAGGGGCCGCACCGATCAATCGTGCGATAATGAACGGCGAAACCCAAAGCGGAATCACGACCTTTCTGCTGAACGACAAAGTGGATTGCGGAAAGATAATACACTCTCAGACAATAGAGATAACCCCTCAAATGACGGCAGGAGAGTTGCACGACGAGATGATGCGGCTTTCGCCAATGCTTATCGAGAAAACAATATCGACCCTGCTGAGTGCGAATCCGCAACTGACCGAACAAAGCTCAGCCGAAGGAGAAGAATTGAAGAGTGCACCGAAACTTTTCAAGCCGGATATGCTTATTGATTGGACATGGCCGGGAAGAAAAATTATCAATCATATACGCGGATTGAGTCCTTACCCTGCGGCATTTGCCGAATTCTATGACAGACAGACGGATAAGAATCATCAAATCAAGGTCTTTGCAGCCGAATTTCGTCCCGCTGAAATCAAAAACGACCAAATCGGACAGATGAACCTGCAAGATAAAGACAAAATCGAAGTGAACTGCATTGACGGAGTGATTAAAATAACTGACATTCAGCTCAGTGGAAAGAAAAGAATGTCGGCAGAAGACTTCCTTCGAGGATTCAAAATCCGCCATACGCTCCATGCGAATAAAGAAAAAAACACGAAATAATCAAAAAAAACAATTATTTTCTTTGCAGGTACGAAAAAAAAACGTAGCTTTGCAGGGCAGAAGACAAATAAACATATTAACAAATAAAAAAGCGAAAGATTATGACAAAGAAAGAATTTTCTGACAGAATGGCTGCAAAAGCAGGAATCAGCAAAACAGATGCACAAAAAGCTTATGACGCATTTTTGGGAGTTGCAAAAGAGTATCTTGTAGCAGGAGAGAGAGTTTCATTATTGGGATTCGGTACATTCTCAGTTCAAGAGAAAGCAGCAAGAAAAGCACGTAACCCACGCACAGGGGAAATGCTTGACGTACCTGCAAAGAAAGTTTTGAAATTCAAAGCAGGCAGCGACATAGCAAAAGCAATCGAATAATCTGATTGTCTTTTTACTCAGGGATTACAGCTAAGTTGGACATTAGGCATTCAACTTAGCATTTTTTGTTTTTGTAATATAAAATCGATTTGAATAGAGATAAAGTCGCTTCTTTTATAATTCCAGATGCTTTTATATCCAGATTGCATTTATCATAAAAACACAATACAATAGACAAAATATATAATGAAAATACAAAGACTCTTTTTTTATTTTCTTTTATTTGTAGGCATAAATCTACATTCGCAGAATGTGTCCCTTAATTTAGGAACACACAACACAACGATCAACACATGCAACGGTTATATTTTTGATGATTCTCAAACAGGGAATTATTCAGCTAACCAAGATTGTTGGATAACAATTTGTCCGGCTGAAGCAAGTGGAAGCAATCAAAGAATAAGTCTTACATTCGAACAATTTGATTTAGCACAAGGAGATGTGATGCAAATTTATCAAGGGACAACCATTTCTTCACCGATTATGACGACAGATGATAACTCACCGTATTTTACAGGGAATGAGTTATTGAACAGAACGATAATGCCATCACTTATCATAAACACACAATGTCTTACAATAAGACTTACAACTGACGGAAGTAATCAATCATCCGGCTTCAAGGCAAAGATAGAATGTACATCACTTTGTCAACATCCTCATGCTGCAATCGACTCTGTTTATCATATTGTAAAAAGTAGTGGAGAAATTGTTGAAAAACACATGACAAGAGGAATTGATACAATAATAAATCAAGACGGCTCAACAGAAATTTTAAGTTTTGAAAGTATCGACTTGTGCAATGGAGATTCTGTCATATTGAATGCAAATCCTCAATTTCCTGAAAACAACAATTCTTATCATCAAAGCCCGGAAAATTGTATTTATGAATGGAGTTTTGGTGATGGAGAAAGCAAAACCATAGAATATAATACGTTTGTGGGACACAAATTCGAAGAAATAAACGGATATAATCTTTCTTTGATTGTTGAGGATACAAGCAATGGTGGTTGCAGAAGCAAAAACCTTGCAACATATCGTGTACGTATTGCCAAAAATCCTATAAATACATTATATCCTCCTGTGATTTGTTCTGGTCAGGAAGGTGATTTTTTGATAGGATTTGACGATACCGACAACATAAAACTTGATTCATCCATTTTTGTTCATAATGTGAGTGAAAGATATGAAAACACAGTATTTATTCCTGATGGACCGAACTGCAGATATTTGAGTCAAACAGGATGTTATGATGCTCCGGTAATTTTCGATCAATTTCCACAGGGAGCAATAGTGGAAAGTGTTGATGATATTATGTCTATATGCATAAATATGGAGCATACATTTTTAGGAGATTTAGGCTTTCAAATTATATGTCCTAACGGACAGGATGCAATTTTGAAACATAACACTCATCAAGGGGGAGCCAATATGGGGCAACCAAGTTCTATAGATAACGGATGCGAATTTGATGATAACGTACAGGGTATAGGTTGGACTTATTGCTTTTCCAATCAATATCTTAACGAATCACGAGGAGTAATTACAGGGGTTGGAAACACTTTTATTGATTCCACAAATACAATAAACAAAACAGGATATTTTCAAACACCTATTCAATCATCGACAAGTGAGGTTGTAGATTTGTATGGTTTTGAAGAATTGATCGGCTGTCCATTAAATGGTGAATGGAGATTAAGAATTTGCGACGATTGGGGAGCAGATAATGGATTTGTATTTTGGTGGGATTTGGAATTAACTCAAAACAGATATAATGAAATAAATTGGGATTACTCGGTATCAATAGATACGATTCAGATAACAGCTCCGACATTTATCACACAAGAAACAAATTTCCAAGCATCAATGACTCCTCCGATAGATAGTGTCGGTCTATTCTTGATACAGGCAAATATTGTTGATGAATTTGGTTGTCAATATGACACAACTTTGCATGTAAATGTCTCTCCTTCGGTTTATGGTGATACGATTACGGCTTCAATCACTGATAGTGAAGTTTATGCTGAAAACGGCTTTAATACATCCGAACCGGGTTTTCATACGCAAAACTTACAGAGCGTAAACGGCTGCGACAGCATCATTGTATTAAATCTAATTGTATATCCGACTTACAATGATACGATTACGGCAGAAATATGCGACAATGAAGTTTATACGCAATATAATTTCAACACATCCGAACCGGGTTATCATACGCAAGAATTGCAGACAAACGATGGTTTTGACAGTATCATTGTATTGAATCTTACCGTTCATCCGACTTACAATGATACGATTACGGCAGAAATATGCGACAATGAAGTTTATACACAATATAATTTCAACACATCCGAACCGGGTTATCATACGCAAGAATTGCAGACAATAAACGGCTGTGATAGTATTGTTGTGTTAAATCTTACGGTTCATCAGACTTACAATGATACGATTACGGCAGAGATTTGTAGTAATGAAGTCTATACGCAATATAATTTCAACACATCCGAATCGGGTTATCATACGCAAGAATTGCAGACAATCAACGGCTGCGACAGCATTGTTGTGTTGAATCTTACCGTTCATCCGGCTTACAACGATACGATTACGGCAGAGATTTGCGACAATGAAGTTTATACACAATATAACTTCAACACATCAGAATCGGGTTATCATACGCAAGAATTGCAGACAATAAACGGTTGTGATAGTATTGTTGTGTTGAATCTTACCGTTCATCCGACTTACAATGATACGATTACGGCAGAAATATGCGACAATGAAGTTTATACACAATATAATTTCAACACATCTGAACCGGGTTTGCATACGCAAAATCTTCAAAGCATTTACGGCTGTGATAGTATTGTTGTGTTAAATCTTACAGTTCTTCCGACATTTTCCGATACAACGGTTGCTGAAATTTGTTCCAACGACAGATATACAATAAACGGCTTTGACGAAAACACAACGGGATTATTCTATCGCAATCTGCAAGCGATAAATGGATGCGACAGTATAATTGTTCTCGATTTGACAGCGAATCCTGTTTATTCGGATACCATATTTGCCGAAATCTGTGAAGGTGGCACTTATGAAAATTTCGGATTTTCAGCATCTGCAAACGGTACTTACAGACAATATCTCGAGACTGTCAAAGGTTGCGACAGCACGGTTGTGTTGAAATTGACCGTTCACCCGGTTTACAACGATGACTTGACTGTAGATATTTGTGAAGGAGAGGATTACTCTTACGATGGCAACACTTACAACAGTCAAGGCACGTATCAGGTGAATCATCAATCGATTCACGGTTGCGACAGTGTGATTAATCTTCACTTGAACGTACATCCGAAATACCTGCAAACGCTTTCAGAAACTATATGTGCCGGAGATGAGTACATAGACAGAGATTTCCATGAATCGGAAGCAGGAACGTATCAGGTGGATTATCAAACTTATAAAGGGTGTGATAGTATCATTGTCTTGGAATTAAGTGTGGCTCCGACTTACACAGATACCATAAGAGCATTTGTAAATAGTGGAACATTCTATAATGAAAACGGATTTTTCGAAAATGAAAGAGGAACATACACTCAATATTTGAGTTCGGAATATGGTTGCGACAGCACGGTGGTTCTTGTGCTTGATTATTCCGACATGAAATATCCCGACATTTTTTCACCGAATGCGATAAACCCACAAGATGAATCAAACAACAGATTCTGCATTTATCCCGAAGACGAGACCGTTGTAATGGACGAATTGATTATTTTCAACCGCCAAGGAGCCGTCATGTTTCACGGAAGGGAGTTTGGAGACTGTTGGGACGGGAAATACAAAGGACAATATGTCGTTCAAGGGGTTTATAAATATGCTGTAATATATCACAATGCTGCCACTCCGGACAAGAAACAGAGAAAAGTCGGCTCGATAATGGTTGAGTATTAGTGATGTTTGCATTCGTTCGAATGAATTCAAAAAACAATCCTTCCGATGGCTGTTTCGCAACAGGCTTTCGGAAGGATACACACTTCTGATAATAATGGAAAATATCGTGATCGCCTTTTATCGGGCGATTACTTTTTTAGGATTGATTGAGGTCTCAAAACGATATTTCAAAACCCCGTCATGGTCATACACAAAGCACTCTCCGTTTGACATATAGTCTTTCGAGTCTGTCAGATATATGTATTCGCTGTCGGCTCCTATGTAATAAGGTGATGAAGGGGTGTTTTCGCCATTGCTTTCGATGATTGTCTGAGGGCTTGCCGCAAGGTCGTTCACCGGAACGCTTTTGTAGAAGTTGTTCATCTGCGAATCGCTTTCGATATACAGCACTTTGTCGTTTTGAACCGTGAAAGAGTTGGCAATGATGTTTGCTTTCTGTTCGATGGCATGGCTTGAGGCATCGATGCGGACAAGTTCCGAGTCTTTGTATGAGTAAGTCGCATAGTCATATTCGCCTCTTGCCTGAACTATTATTTTGTTTCCGCATACGGCAATCTGTCCCGGATTTAACAAGCCTTCGATTTTGCATATCAGACCAAGGTCGTCGGGATTCATTACCGAGATGCTGTTGTCGAAATTCGGATAATCCAATCCTCCGGTGTTGGCAACAAAAAGTTTTCCGTTGCATACGGCAATCGCTTCGGGGTTTCTGCCTTGTGTGAGTGCGGTTTTCTCGATTTGATATGTCGATGCGTTTATCTTATACACATATCCGTCGAAACAGCTTACGAATACACTGCCGTTGTGGTAGGCAATACAGCGTGGTTGCGGGTTTTCGCCCTGATTGATCGGTATCATGGCAAGTTTTTTGCAGGTTTTCTTGTCTGCAACCATCACACAATTCGAACCGTTCACCACAATGAACAGTTTTTCGCCCACTTCAATCATGTCGTTTGCCGTTTCACCCAATCCCAATCCGTTTGTCAGTGCAAACAAATCAAGATGCGTCTGTCCGTCTTCGACAGAGTAGAAATCCAATGCCGAGTTGTTTTCACTCCAAAGCCCTTCGGTCATTACGTAAAAGCCTTCGCCGACATCGGTTGTTACTCCGTTGTTGTTGTTTTCTCCACCCGGTTCTTCGCATGCTGCGAACAAGCCGCCTAACAAAAGACAGCCTGCAATGAATCTTTTGATTCCGTTTTCTTTTTTTCTCATGATTTTATGTTTTAATTGAATTTATATTTCAGATTGACAATCCATTGTCGTCCCTGCATGGGATAGGAGCGTATCACCTCATACTGTTCGTTCGTAAGGTTGTTGCAGCTCAATTTGATGCCGAATCGTCCGAACGAATAGGAGAGAGAAAGGCTGTGTTCGCTATATGGAGCGAGTGCTTGGCGGTCGTCGTTTTGTTTTCCCCAATATCGTTTGCCCACAGCGGTCAGTGCGTAAGACAGAGAGAAGTTTCCGTAATCCGCACCCAGCATTGCGTTTGCACTGTTGCGGGCTGTGTATTGTATTTGCTGTTTGTAATATTTGCTTTCTTTGTCGTTGTCAATCGCGTATGTATAATTGTAAACCAGATTCGCCCAAAGAGCAAGGTTCTTTTGCCGAATGATTCGCTCGTGTCGCCAATCCAATTTCACTTCCAAGCCATCGATGCGAACCTTTCCGTAATTGACCATGCTCCAAATGAAGTAGTTGTTTCGCGGAACGGAGACTATTTTGTCTGTTACGTCGTTGTGATAGATGTCGATTGCGAGATTGATGCGGTGAAAGTTCATTTGCTCGGTGTCATATTTGAAAAGAAGATGCAGGTTGTATTGCTTTGCTTTTTCGGGACGCAGATCGACTTCTCCCGTTGCATTGTAATACAAATCGTTAAAGGTAGGTAAACGGAATATGTCTTTGAAGAAAACTGCCACATCGAAGCAAGGCGTGTTTATTCCCATGCTTGCGTAAGGGCTGAAGTGGTTTTGCGGTGCGAAAGCTTTGTGCAGAGTTGCGAAATCTTTGGTTGCCGTGTGCAGAATGTTGAAGTCGAATATGAATATGCCTGTTCGATATGCTGCAATCAAAGCACTGAGCGATGAAAACCTCACAGGGTCGAAGCGATAGTTGTTTTCTGCATCGAGAGACGCAAGAACGATGTCATTGGTCAGGGTAAGGCTCAGCTTTTCCGCACTATGCCACGAAAGAATGTTGTTCCAATAAGCCTCGTTCTGAGTATAGCGGTCGTCTTGAAAGCCTTGGGCGTTGTTGTATAAAGGGTCGAAGTAGCGGGTGTGGGAATTGCTCAGTTTGAGGTGTGATTTGTAGTCGAAGTTCTCGTTTATAATCAAATGATATACGCTTTGGATAAAAGCATCTTTGTTCCACAATCTTTGTTTTGAAGTAAGATAATAGAGAGTCGTAGGTCCGGGTAGTCCTCGGTTGGAATGGTAAAAATAGGCCTTGGCTTTGATGTTACTTTTCTTGTTTATGTTGTAGAAGATGTTTGCTTCCAATCGGGCGGAAAAGAAATCGTTGTTTTCTCTTCTTTCATTCGAGCTGCTGTCTGTTGAAGACGAACCGTAGCGAAGAAGATACGGATAGTCGCCTTTGCTTGAAAGAATGTCGGCAAACAGACTTGCGGAGAGTTTTTCGTTGAATCGGTGGTTCAGATTCAATGTCGGGTTGAACATTCCGAAGGAACCTGCCGCTATGTTTGCAACCCCGTTCGTTCTTGTCGAATCGGCAAAAAACGGTTTGGTGGTTTCTATGTTCAGAGTGTTGGCAGAGGCGAGGCTTTTTGCTGTTTGCAAACGCAGGATCGGATTTCCGTTGCTCAGAGACAGGCTTTCGATGTTTTCCGTTCCAAATTTCGAAAGGTCGATTTGCCCGTTTTGTGCGTTGCTTATGCTGATTCCGTCATACGAAACGTTGGTATGCATCGCTCCAAGCCCTCTTACCGAGACTGTCTTCAAGCCTCCGACGCCTCCATAGTCCTTTACCGTCACTCCGGAAAGGAATCTGACAACTTCTCCGACGGAACGAAAACCGCTTTTGTCGATTTGTTCGCTTTCAATCGCATCTCCGCTTTGCTGAGTCTGTTTTTCTTCGAGCGAAGTGGCTATGACATCAACTCTTTCGAGCATCACCGACTTTATGCTGTCTTGTCCGAAAGCTGTTTCAAAACACAATAAGATTAATCCTAAAAAATATACTGTCTGTCTTTTCATCTTTTTGACTCTTTCCTCGAGAGTTAAAATCAATATTGCACCTGGCAGGTCTTCTGACTTGTTTCTCTGCACGACGCCTTCCCATTCGCTTTTCTCAAGCAAACAGTGGCTCGGTTGTCTTGCAGCTCTGATGAAACTCACAGCAGCGGGACTGTTCGGGATTCTCACCCGATTCCCTTTTAATCGCTGAAGGAAGATGCTCCTTCGTCGAACCATTGCGGCGGCAAAGGTAAGACTTTTTCCAAATCCCGCAAGTGTTTTTTTGTCTTTTTTTTTCTTCGTTTGAAAAATTTGTTATAAGTTTGCACTCTCAATTGTAAACAAAATCAACCAAAAGAAGGAAAACAAAAAATCAAAATTAAAAAAAATCTTTTCAAATTTCCTTGCAATGAAACAAGGAAAGGTTATTCTAACAAACAATGATGAATATGGACAACTTGACACCTATCGAACAACTTGCCGTGCAAGAAGATATGGAACAACAACAAGAGATGGTGAACGAACAACCATCAGATGAAGTGGCTGATATATTGTCTGCCGAAACAGAAGAAATACAGCCGACGGAAAGCATCGAGGAATTGACTCGCAGATATGAGGCAATGACAAGAGAAGAAATCGTCGGAGTATTGAGACAATTGTGTGCCGAAAACAACTTTGAGGCATTGAAATCGAAAACAAACATTCTCAGAACGGTGTTCAACGAAAAGACAAGCGTGATGAGAAAAGAGGCATTGGAGAAATTCTTGGCCGAAGGCGGCGTTGAAGAAGATTTTAACAAGGAAGCAGACGATGCGGACAAAGAATTCCATGCTCTTTATGCAGAATACAAAGACAAACGCCAAAAACACATAGAGCAACAAGAGAGAGAAAAGCAGGAAAACCTTGCAAAGAAGCAAGAGGTTTTGAGCCGATTGAGAGAATTGTTGCAAAGCGAAGGCTCGTTGAAAGAGATATATGACAGTTTCAACGAGATACAAGAACAATGGAAAGCGATAGGAGCAGTTCCTCGCACAGAGATAAACGGATTGTGGGAAAGCTACAGGTTTCTCATAGAACAATTCTTCGACAAGGTGAAGATAAGCAAGGAATTGAGGGATATGGGATTGAAAAAGAACTTAGACGAAAAGCTGGCTCTTTGCGAGAGAGTGGAGAGTCTTATGTTGGAAACCTCAATCAACGAATCCTTCAAACAGTTGCAAGAATGCCATCAGTTGTGGAAAGAAATCGGTCCGGTACCTTCAGATAAGAGCGAAGAGATATGGGAGAGATTCAAAAACGCTTCCGACTCCGTAAACAAGAGAAGGCAGGAATTCTACGAGAAAGCGAAGGAAGAACAGAACAACAACCTGCTTGCAAAGGTCGCACTCTGCGAAAAATTGGAAGAGTTGTTGAAAACAGAACCATCAACCATAAAACAATGGAACGAACAAACTGAAAACGTCAATGAGCTTTTCAAGTTGTGGAAAACCATAGGCGTGGTTCCGAAAAATGAAAACGAATCTGTTTGGGAGCGATTCAAAAAACCGATAGATTTGTTCTTCGAAAGAAAAAAAGAAGCGTTCACAAAGTTGAAGTCCGAACAAGAAACGAACTACAACAAAAAGATGGAAATATGTGCAAAAGCAGAAGCAATTGCAGAGCGTGAAGATTGGAAAGCGGCAACGGCGGAATTGATTGCCTTGCAAAACGAATGGAAAACCATAGGCTATGTTCCACGCAAACAATCCGAGAAATTGTGGACACGATTCAGAGCCGCATGCGACAAATTCTTCGAAAGAAAAGCCGAAAATTACAAACAACAAAAAGGATTGGAAGCTGAAAACATAGCGAAGAAAGAAGCCTTGATTCAAAGCGTGAAAGAATTCGTCTTTACCGAAGATAAACAAAAGAATTTGGAGACAATAAAGGATTATCAACGTCAATGGGCGGAGATAGGCTTTATTTCATCAAACGAAAGAGAACGTCTGTGGAAAGAATTCCGCAAAGCGATAGACGCACACTTCGACAAATTGCAGTCGAACAACATGGAAATGAATCTGAATGCGTTCAAAGCTCAGATAGACGCAGGTTTGTCCGAAGGAAAGAAAGGAAACTTCTCTCGCGAAAAGAAAAACATTCAGGATCAGTTGCAAAAATTGAAATCGGATCTGATAGTGTGGGAGAACAACCTCGGATTTCTTGCACAAAGCAAACAAGCAGACTTGTTAAAAGCCGAATTCGACAAGAAAATGGAGAAAACCAAGTCGGAAATCGCCCTTTTGCAAGCCAAACTCAATATCTTGGAAAAAGAAGAAAAAGCTTCGGAAAATCAAAAACAAGAAAAATAATCCTCTTTTGAGTGCTTGATAAAAGAAATATTTGTATCTTTGCACCCTCAAAAAGAGAGATAAAAGTAAAATAATGTTTAACAATCCGTTTAGTGAAAATGGGCTGAACGGCTAAAAAGATTAAAGAATGAAAAAAGGTATTCATCCTGAAAATTACAGACTTTGCGTATTTAAGGATATGTCTAACGAAGAGTATTTCATAACAAGAAGTTGTGCAAATACCAAAGATGAAATCGAAATCGACGGAGTAAAGTATCCTTTGGTTAAAATGGAAATCTCCAATACTTCACACCCTTTCTTCACAGGAAAAGTGAAACTTGTGGATACAGCAGGACGTGTTGACAAATTCTTAAACAAATATAAGAATCGCAAAACCAACTTGAAATAGAGTTGATTGACAAAAGCGGAATAAAAACAAAAGCGTTCTGACAATAAAACAGAACGCTTTTTTGTTTGTTATATGACAATAATGTAGTATCTTTGTAGCTTGTAAAGAAGTTGCACAATAATTAAAAAACCGATTGAATCATGAATTACATTCTTTTTGACGACGGAGCTCGCGAATCATTGAAACCATTGACGTACATAAGACCTATATGCGACATTCGAATAGGCATATTGACCATAAGAGAAAAATGGGAAAAGTATCTGGGAGAGAAAACCTCGACAATGACCGAAGACTATCTCACAGTGAAATATCCTGCCGAACTTTCGGATTCGGGTATGTTGATAAACGGTTCGATTTGTCCGACACCGGCTTTGGTTGAACGCATAAAATCGCTCAAGACCGGTCAAACGCTTGTCTGTGGCGAGAATGTGGTTGCGATGTTCAAGACAAAAGAAGAATTTCTTTCGGAAGAAGATAATTCTGAAGAAATAAGAATCGAAGAAGATTTCATAAAGATAGTTAATCCTTGGGACATATTCGTTTACAACGACAGAGCACTCAGAGAAGACTTCGAACTGCTTACCAAAGGACGCAAAAGTGCAGAATTGAGTTCAACAAACAGAGTGATGAATCCTGAAAACATTTTCGTGGAACAAGGAGCTGTTGTCGAGTGTGCAACATTGAATGCAAAAGAAGGCCCTATCTACATAGGCAAAGACGCAGAGATAATGGAGAACAGCGTTGTCAGAGGACCGTTTGCAATGTGTGAACATTCGGTTCTTAAATTGGGAGCGAAGATATACGGAGCCACCACCCTCGGACCTTATGTCAAAGTAGGCGGAGAGCTTGCCAACGTGGTCATTTTCGGATACAGCAACAAGGCTCATGACGGCTTTATCGGTAATTCGGTAATCGGTGAGTGGTGTAACATAGGAGCGGACACCAATGCTTCGAATCTGAAAAATACTTACGAGGAAGTCAGACTCTGGAGCATAGAAAAGAATACCTTTGTGCCGACCGGACAAACTTTCTGCGGAACAATCATGGGCGATCACTCAAAATGCGGCATCAACACCATGTTCAACACCGGTACAGTCGTAGGAGTAAGCTCCAACATCTACGGACACGGCTACCAAAGGAACTATATCCCGTCTTTTGCTTGGGGAGGCACGACAGGATTGAGAAGTTATGATCCCGAAAAAGCAATCGAAGTAGCCGAAAAAATGGCGGAAAGAAGAGGAGTGAAGATGTCCGACATCGACAAAAGGATATTGTTGCACGTTTACAGAAGTACGCTGAAGAATAAGAAATTAAGATAAACAGAAATGTTAAATAAAGATTTGATTGATTTGACACGATTGATGGGAGAAGGAGAAGCCGAAATCATACCTTTATTGACAGAAGAGAACACAAAAGATCTGACGGTTGCAGACATGCCTGAAGAAATGGCGATACTGCCTTTGAGGGGTAATGTGTTCTTTCCCGGAGTCGTATTGCCGATCACCGCAGGCAGAGACAAGTCTGTGCAACTCATAAAGACGGCATATAGGAACAAAGACATAATCGGAGTTGTCGCACAAAAGACAGCAGTCATCGATGACCCCAAAGAAGAAGACCTGTACAAAATCGGAACGATGGCAAGAGTGCTTAAAACACTCAATATGCCGGACGGAACAACCATGGTCATATTGCAGGGACTCGATCGCTTCAAACTCGAATCCCTTGTTTCGAACGAACCATATTGGATCGGAAAAACCACAGCCGCACCGGACAAAGCGAAAGACATGCCTGCGGATTCGGTCATCATATCGGAGGCTCTGAGAGATTCTTACTTGAAACTGCTGAAGATGATGCCGAACATACCGACCGATCCGAGCTTTGCAATCCGTAACATAGAGAATCCGTATTTTCTTTTGAACTACATAGCGGCTCATTTGGAGATAGAAGTATCCGAAAAGCAGGAACTGTTGGAACTGAACGACTTTGTGAAAAGAGCAGACAGCATTCTGGAACATCTGAACAAAGAAACAAATCTGCAGGAGTTGAAAATAAAAATCCAAAAGAAAGTTTCGCGAGACATAGACAAGCAACAACGCGATTTTCTTTTGACCCAGCAACTCAAAACCATACAAGAAGAACTCGGAGGTAGCCCTGCCGAACAAGAAATCGATAATCTGAGAAAACGAGCCGCAGAAAAGAATTGGAGCGAGGAAGTATCGGAAACGTTCGAAAAAGAAATCGGACGTCTGTCTTCAATGCACAGCAGCTCGCCCGACTATTCCGTCCAACTGAACTACCTTAATTTCATGCTCGAACTTCCATGGAACGAATTCACCGTTGACAATTTCGATTTGGAACGAGCACAAGAAATATTGGATGAAGATCACTACGGATTGGAAAAAGTAAAGCAAAGAATATTGGAGTATCTTGCCGTATTGAAGCTTAAAGGCAATATGAAATCTCCCGTATTGTGTCTTGTCGGACCTCCGGGCGTGGGCAAGACATCTTTGGGAAAAAGCATTGCAAGGGCAACCCAAAGAAAGTATGTCAGAGTTGCCTTGGGCGGATTGAACGATGAAAGCGAGATAAGAGGACATCGCCGCACTTATATAGGAGCAATGGCGGGCAGAATTTTGAAATCCATAGCCAAATGTGGCAGTTCGAACCCTGTATTCGTGCTTGACGAAATTGATAAGGTGGGAGGAATGAGTGCACATGGCGATCCGGCATCGGCAATGCTCGAAGTGCTCGATCCGGAACAAAACACATCATTCCACGACAACTATCTCGACATCGATTACGACCTTTCGAACGTCATGTTCATAGCAACAGCCAACAGCCTTTCGAACGTACATCCCGCATTGGTCGATCGAATGGAAGTCATTGACGTATCCGGCTACATCGAACAAGAAAAACTGCAGATAGCAACAAGACACCTCTTGCCGAAACAGCTTAAGGAACACGGTATGTTGAAAAAAGACATCGGCATATCCGAAAAACTGCTCAGCCAATTGATAAACCAATACACCGCAGAGTCGGGAGTAAGACAGTTGGACAAAACAATAGCAAAAATAGTTCGTTATCGGGCAGTGCAAATCGTCAAAGGCGAAGAACACAAGAAAGCAATCAAAGCCTCGGAATTGAAAGAAATCCTCGGATTGCCGACAAGACATCACGACAGTCAGCTGAAGAAAAACCATATCGGTGTTGTGTGCGGATTAGCCTGGACACAAGTCGGCGGAGAAATACTTTTCGTCGAAGCAGCCGCAGCAACGGGAAAAGGCAATCTGAATCTGACAGGTAACCTTGGTGATGTGATGAAAGAAAGTGCGACCTTGGCATACGAATACATCAAATCAAATGCCGAAATCCTGGGAATAGACATAGAAGAATTGGAAAAGAAAAATCTATATGTTCATGTCCCTGAAGGAGCAACGCCAAAGGACGGTCCGAGTGCAGGAGTTACCATGTTCACTGCAATGTTGAGTACACTCACACAAAGAAAAGTACGTGCCGATGTTGCAATGACGGGTGAGATAACTTTGAGAGGAAGCGTTCTTCCCGTAGGAGGAATAAAAGAAAAGATACTTGCGGCAAAACGAGCCGGCATATCGGAAATCATCTTATCAGAATCCAACCGTCGCGACATAGAAGACATTCAAGCCGAATACTTAGATGGATTGACCTTCCACTATGTCGAGAAAATGAGTGAAATACCTGCATTGGCATTCGAAAAGAACAGCGAAACAAAATAAAACAACAATTTTTCATAACAAAGAAAAGAAAGGATATGTCTTCATTTCGGCATATCCTTTCTTTATTTCGTGAATTTCATACTTGAAGACAAATTCTCCGATATTCCTTTCAGTTGCTTCGAAAACAAAAATCCCAAACCTGCCATCAGAACACACTGAAAATATTTTTAGTTTTATTTTACAGAAAGCAAATTATTTCGTAAATTTGTCGAGTATTTTTTATTTCATAAGCAAAACATGAGAACCAAAATCTTTATTCTTGGCAAAAACAACTTCATTTGAGCAAGATGTTCGCTTTTCTTGACTTGTGCAAACATCGGTAAAATAAATACAAAACAAGTCTGAAATAACTTGAAATCGAAATTTACAAGGTTGTATTTAGGATTTTATCCGACACATCAATATCTTGATCTGACAGAGTTTCCTTCTGCTTCAGCAGTGTGGACAAATTTTAATTCAACATCTATAACAAGAAATTTAAATATTAATTGTAGTGACCAATAAAAAAGTAACGATATGAAGAAAATTAAAATCGCATTTATTTTAACTCTGTTTGTCTTTGTACCTCTTATCTCTAATGCACAATTAGATACGATGTATATAAACAATGCTTACAGAAGTCAATATATGTTTCCCGAACTGAAAAGTCCTGCTTGCCAACAAGTGATTGAAGATTTTCAATTTTGGGGTGGACAACAATTGAATATGATATGTCAGAGCCATGGAAATGGAGTATATGAAAATTGTGTAAAAAAGATAGGGCATAAGTTTGATGTAACAGATACTGTCAAATTGATAGGTACAGGAATTATCATCACTACGCCATTATTGCCTATTCCGGGAATTGTCGATTACGACAGCATAACAGTAAGTATTTGGAACTCTGACTTGACTACGGAATTATATTCTCATCAATCAATCAGAGCAACGTATCATCCGGATTTACCTTTGTCCGAACGAAGATTGGAACAAGCTATACTTGAAGTATTGTTTAATGATACCATTACATTGACTGAAAGTTTCCATATGATAGTCTCTACTCCATGTTGGGATAATTCAGATCAGACTACGCAAAAGACTTCTATTTTAGGACTTTTAGCCAGACCCAATGATATGAATGTTGAAACAGGGGTGATAGATTATGGTTATAATCCAAAGTATTATCCAACGCTTATGTGGTGTGATGCAAGGGAGCCTATACAACTTGATTACCCTGACACTTGTTACTATGTTCAGGAATTTCTTTCAACTTGTGTGGGTTGCGATGAACTGATGTATCCGGAATGTGCTCACGAGCCACATTACGAATACCCAATAATTTTTCAGGCTGCAGGAATGCTTCCAATCAAGGCAGTGGAAAAAGAAGCGGAAGATACTGTCAATTCTGCTCTTTCAAGAATCGAACTTGAGGCAAGCGTAACCGTTTCTCCGATTCCTGCAAAAGATGTGTTGAACATAAGTTGTGATAATAATATTATCGGAATTGAGATTAGGGACGAGGTTGGTCGATTGTTGGAAGAAAGAAAAGTGAACGAAAGAAACTTACAATTGAATGTGTCAAATTACTCTGCGGGAACTTATGTTGTGGTAGTAATCACCGATAAAGGCAGAATAGGAAAGAAAGTCATCGTTCAACACTGATGGAGCTCGGCATGAACTTCTGCCTATGAAACAAAACGACAATGCTTCTTTGTTTTACAAATACGAAACAAAGAAGCATTATTTTTTTTCTTGCAACAAAATTTCCCGAATGTATTGTCATGTAAAAAAAACGAAGTATATTTGCAACGAAAATCGATAACCATTCGATGAACGTGGAAAAACTACTCAGGTATCTCATTACAATCATACTGATAACAATAGCCTTCGCGGGCTATACCAATAAGGCGGACTCACTTTCTCACAACCGTCTGACGACAGCCTCAAACATCGAAATCATGACTTACGACTTCTATTCCGCTTCCGAATCGGATTTCTTCGTTCAGCCTCACCAAACAACATCACCCGCATTCCGTCCTCAAAACACTGCAAAGCGGACAAGCAATGCCCCGAAACACACACCGGAATTCGTAAAGCTCGGCAAAATCATAAACACTGCCGTAATAAATCTCAATCAGAAAAAATCCTTAACAACACATTCTTCGTTTATCAAGCCATATCATAGAATGATTTGCCTTGGTAAACTCATTATTTAGCTTTCCGCACAATCGGTTTTTCGATTTTCTTTTTCGCATTGAAAAGCCAAACGTTTCACACCCTCACGCAAGGGAAGCTTGTTAAAAAAAGGATTTAACGATACCCTCACAGGTGTCATCATAACAAACAATAGAGATTAAAAAATGGAAATACTTCAAATATTTACCTTATTAGGAGCACTCGGAATGTTCCTTTACGGTATGAATTTAATGAGTTCGGGACTTCAAAAGGCAGCCGGCGAACGCCTTCGCAACTTCCTTTCAGCAATGACCTCAAACCCTTTCAAGGGAGTAATGACAGGACTCGGAATAACCTCAATCATACAGTCCTCATCCGCAACAACAGTGATGGTAGTCAGCTTTGTGAACGCAGGATTGCTCACACTGACTCAGGCAATAGGCGTAATCATGGGAGCCAATATTGGAACGACCGTTACCGCATGGCTTGTTTCATGGCTCGGATTCAAAGCCGACATATCCATTCTCGCAATTCCGCTCATGGCATTGGGATTCCTCTTCTCCAATTCGAAGAGAAACCAAAGGCAAAACATAGGAGAGTGCATCGTAGGCTTCTGTCTGTTATTTCTCGGGCTGTCTTTCATGAAGGAATCAGTGCCTGATTTGAACAAAACACCGCAAGTGCTTGAATTTGTCAAGACCTGGTCGAGCCATGGCTTTGTTTCCGTTCTTATCTTTTTGTCTCTCGGAACCGTTCTCACATTGGTCTTGCAGTCATCTTCGGCTACGATGGCTCTTACCTTGATTATGCTCAGCATGGGTTGGATTCCGTTCGACATGGCTTGTGCCATGGTGCTTGGAGAAAACATCGGAACGACCATAACCGCAAACATAGCCGCCGCAATAGGAAACACACAAGCCAAACGTGCGGCAATGTCGCATACAATCTTCAATGTCTTCGGTGTTATTTGGGCTTTGATATTTTTCAAGCCGTTTCTGTCGCTTGTAGGCAGCATCATAGAGCTTTTCGGCTTACCTAATCCGGCTGCAGAAGGCTTTGCGGTGAACCAACCCGTATCTGCGGAAGGCACGGCAGCCCTATACGGACTTTCAATGTTGCACACATTGTTCAATACCGTAAATACATTCATTCTCGTCTGGTTTATAAAATACATAGAGAAAGCAGTGATATGGATAATCAAGACGCCGAAAAACTCGGAAAACGAAGCATTCCGCCTAAAATACATTTCAGCCGGACCTCTTGCCACACCTGAATTGGCAACCGAACAAGCACTCGACGAAATCATACATTTCGCACAGATTTCACGCAACGGACTCGGATATGTCAAAGATGCAATAAACGAAAAATCAACAGACAAATTCGAAGAACTATCGAAGAAACTGATAAAATACGAAGAGATAGCCGACAGAATAGAATATGAAATAGCCACATTCCTAAACGCAGTGTCTGCAGAAAAAATCAGCGAAACCACATCAGTGAGAATCAAAGCCATGTACAAAATCATAGGCGAGCTTGAATCACTTGGCGACTCCGGAAACACTATTGCCCGAATCATTTCACGCAAGAACGTTCACAAAAAGGCTTTCGACGATGAAACAATCAAGAAACTCAACGACATGGTTGCCGTAGTGGATGACGCTTACGAAGCAATGCTCAAGAACCTTGCGATGGCAAAGAAAGGAAACCTTGAAGACATCACCAACGCCTACAATGCGGAAAATCGCATCAACATGATGAGAAACACACTTCGAGACACGGAAATAGAAGAAATAGAAGTAGGAGCGAAGAACTATCAGACAAGCGTTTACTACATGGATTTGGTGGGAGAGTTGGAGAGAATGGGCGACTTCATCATAAACATATCGCAAGACCTGCAAAAATCATTCTCCGACAAATAAACAAAGAAAAACACAACTCAAAAACAAAAAGGATATGTCTTTATTTCGACATATCCTTTCTTTATTTCACGCAAATAATCTCCCACAAGAAAAATCCCGTTTCAATTACTTTGCAAAGGCATGCTTATATCCTTTTTGCAGATTCCAATACCCACGAGTGAAATCGGGAATTGCAACGGGCATATTGCCGTTTTCGATAGATATTCGTGAAAGCTCTATGACCGAACACCACTCAGCAAGGTCGTAAACGTCCATATCCAACGGCAAACCTTGTTGCAGACAATATATAAGCCGCCAATCCATAATGAAATCCATGCCTCCGTGTCCGCCGACTTGCTTTGCGATTGTTTCAAGCTCGAGATGAATCGGGTGTTTGTACTTCTGCATCAGTTTTGCCTTGATTTCTTCACTTACAGCCTGATGAGCATTGAGGTTTTCGTGATCTGGAATCAGCGTAGTATCAATTCCGGTTGCTTGAAAGCAATACTGTTCGATCGGATATTTGTTTGCAAAGCCTGCAGTGCCGGTCAATTGATACATTCTGCTGTATGGGCGAGGCGTCATCACATTATGTTGCAAGTGAAGCGTCTTTCCGTTTTCGGTTTGTATGAGAGTAAGGGTATGATCGGCATTTTGAAATTCCGTTTCCTTGTTTTCCACTCCGTATTTCTTTGCGAACTTCTTCCCGTTCACCGATTTGGTATCCATGGACACCAATGTCTTCATTCTATCCCCACGATGAATGTCGAGCAACTGGCAGGCAGGTCCGATTCCGTGCGTCGGATAAACATCACCTCTGTGTTCGTTGTTGTAATTCAGCCTCCAATTCTCATGATAATAAGGCCAGAATTCTTCCAAATAATGAATGTACGAACCCTCCACATGAAGCAATTCTCCAAATACGCCTTGTTGAGCCATATTCAGCGTAGTCATCTCGAAGAAATCATAGACACAGTTTTCCAATTGCATGCAATGCTTTCGCGTCTGCTCGCTTGTGTTCACCAAAGCCCATATCTCGTCCAGCGTCATGGCAGCCGGCACTTCTATTGCGACGTGTTTGCCTTGTTGCATCGCATAAACGCCTATGTTTGCATGGTTTTCCCAATCCGTAACCACATAAACGAGGTCTATATCATCTCTTTCGCAAACCCTTTTCCAAATCTTCTCATCTCCATAATAGCTTGAAGGTTTTTCTTTGCCGGCATTGAGCAGTGTTTCTTCGGCTCTTTGGCATAATTCGCCACGAATATCGCACAAAGCCTTGATTTCCACTCCCGGAATATGAATGAAGCGTTCCACGGCACTGATTCCACGCATTCCCAAGCCGATTATGCCTATTCGAACCGTATCCAACTTAGGTGCCGTCAAACCCAAGACATGCGTCTGCCCCTTTGGACGCGGCGGCTCTTCAATCGAAATCGGTCGATATGCCGTTCTGCACGATGCAAAAGCCATTGCCATAAACAACAGCAACATAAGATGTTTCTTTTTCATTATATATATGTTTTAATTTGTATATCCGCTCTCTCTTTTCCAAAATAGGAATCCATGAATAAAGAAGTACAAAATTACGGATTTAATTTGAAACGCATGATTACCACAACCGACAAACGCACATCTAAAAAAAATCACACCAACAAATAACCGAACCATTCGACAAAAGGAATTCTATATTCGATTCGAAATACATAAGAACCATCTTTCCGATTCGAAAAAACACTTCCTTATTTCATGAAATCGTTTTTTTGAAGGAATATCCTTAATTCCGAATTAAGGATAAATGTTGTGTTATTATCTTCAATATTTCTTGTCCATAAGATACCCAATACTTCTCTCCAAATCCGTAAATGTCCATTATTTCTTCGTATGTTGTCGGTCTGTTGGTTGCTAACTGCACAAGAATTTGATTTGTCAGAGTAGGGGCATTGTTCTTTTTGTTTTCAGCTTTATACTTGTATAATTTGTCAAAGAGAGATAAGTCTGTTAATAAATTACCGAAAGAATCAACGGCTATTTTTACTATTTGATTATTCCAATATATGTCTTTGTATTTTATTTCGTTTATTTTTTGTGGCTTTCTTGTTGTTTGGTAATGTTGAGATGAATTAATAATTTTTGGGGACGAAGTTTTCTTTTCATCTTCCTTGATGTATGCTGTCTTATTCATAGATTCATCGTTTTCCCCAAATGTATTATTGTACCAAAACTTATATTGGGTTTTATTTAATGAACGATTGCAACCTGTATGGTCGTTTTTGTAGTTTGTACAACCTAAAAAGAAGTCGTTGTCAACTTGTTTTACTATCAAATATCCATCGTTACACCAATCGCATTTATGAATTGACAATTCGTTTTCTCTCTTATCGTTTGTCATAAATCCGCAAATTTCTTGGTCGTTTGTGCAAATCCATAATTTTAATCCAAAGTTCTTATTCCATTTTAGTTGCATTGGATATCCACATTTAGGACATTTGTTTTTAACTTCAAAATTTTCGCTTGTGTTTAGCGATAATTCACCATTGAGTGTAACATTTGGATAATTTTGTGGTTCATTTAATAATTCTTTTATAAATTCCGATGGTTTGTTTTTGGGAGTTATTATGAATACTCTGTTTTTTGTTCGTGTCAGTGCCACATAGAACAATCTTCTTTCTTCAGCATAATTGTAAGAATTGTCGTAAGAAACAACAAGCTTCAAAATTGGATCGTCTTCAACTTTCGATGGAAATCCGTAAACGCTGTCTTTTGCATTTATTATTATGACATTGTCTGCACTTAGCCCTTTTGAACTGTGTGCTGTCATGAAATTTAGTTTTACTTTTGCTCCAAATTTGCTTGAAAACACGTTGCCGGTTTTCTCATCATAGCTAAATTGGTTTGATTTGCACATATTTCGTGCGTCAAAGCCATATCTTCCTATCAAAAGTATAGAAGGAATTTTTGATTTCTTTTCTGCATTATTGTATGTTATGATTTGTGCAATTGCTTCATTTATTGCAACTCCAATATTTTCAAAAACGCCACCTCTTTTTCTACTATTGTTTGAAGAATAGCTATCATCGTAGCTTTGAATGAATACTGGATTTTCTATTCTTTTGGGAGATATTAAGGCTTTCTTGATTTGGTTGGAATTTTTCTGAATAAAATTACCCGCAATGTTTATTATTTCTTGAGCATTACGATAAGTACGAGTTATTTTTAACTCACTGCCATAACCAACTATATTACAAAATTGTGTAAATAAAGGAAGAACAGAACCACTGAAGGCATAAATTGATTGCCAATCGTCTCCGACAGCCATTATTTTTGCATTGCATAATTGAGATAGCTCTTTTATCAGATTATATCTTTGTCTTGAAATATCCTGATATTCATCTACGATTATATATTTGAAGTCTATTTTCTCTTTTGCTAATTTTTTATTTTTGATTATTTGTGCGGAATTATTTATCATATCTTGAAAATCAATATAGTTAAATTCTTTCAATTTCTTTTGATATTCAAGATAGCAGACTTCGCATATTTCTAAAAATAATTGTGTCCTTGGATTGTTTATGCTTTGTTTTAATTCGTTGAATTTTTGATATTGAAAACCTTGTGTTTTGAAATTACTGATGAAAGTACAAATAAAAAAAGTCAATTTTGCGATATATTTACTTTCTTGCTTGTCAATGAGTTGTTTATATACCTCTACAGAATTTCGTCTATTTAATTCATATCCTCTTTTTAGTAATTCTTCTTCTAAGTGTGAAAGAATTGAACGATTATCTTTATACTTTGAGAATGTGTATATTAAATCTGTTCCATGTTTTCTATGTAATTTGATTTTATTATTAACGATTGCTTTATACTTTTCTAATTCCTGTTTTGTGTATCTGTTATTTTGACCATCTTCTGTTATTCCGAAATGTTCTATATAAGTAATTTTGTTACCTTGTTTTATAATAAAATCAGGTGTGTAAGGCTTTCTTGAATCGAGAATTCTATATTGATAAATAGGTTCATACTCATAGTTGATTTGATTCATATATAAAAAGTTGGCAATCATAACTTCTTCTTGAGAGCGTAAGATTTCGTTCTTTATGGTTTCTTTTTTCTGTGTTTTTCTGTTGGTTACCTCTTGTATATATTGGTTAAGGTTACTTTTTATTGTGGAGAAATCGCTATTCGCTAAGAATTTGAAGTATTCGTTTATGTTTTTATCTTCGTATGGTGCTGAAATATACGAAGCAAAGAAGAGAATTAATTTATCAACTAATGACTGATCATGTAGAATTTTAGTTTTGAGATATTCATTTAACACATTGTAGATAAAACCTCCATCTACAACTTTTTTTTGTAAGGTTTCGCTTTGTCGTAATATTGAATAACCGACAGAATGAAAAGTACTTACAACAACAGGTATTCGTAAATTTTGGTTTATTCGGACTTTTAATTCATCAACAGCTTTGTTTGTGAAAGATATTACTAAGATTTGAGATGGTTTTATCTTCTGTTTATCAACCAGATACTTTACTTTAGCTGCTATAGTCGTCGTTTTACCGGCTCCGGCTCCGGCAATAACCAATGTGTGATCTTCATCCGAAAGGACAACTCTGCGTTGCTCTTCATCAAGTAGAATAGACGTATCACAATCTTTAAGAATGCTGTCAAGATATACTTTTTCCGATTCTAAACGTCTTTTAATAAAAGATTCATTGTGAGCTTTTATGGTAGGAGAGCCTTTTTCTAAATTTTGAATTTCTTTATATAAACCAGCAAATCGACTTATTTCCTTGATGTCTAATTTGTATTTTCTTGACAAATCTCTGATTACATTGTTCTTGTAAATCAATAGGAGTGATTCGTATGAATCTTTGTATTTATCAATGAGGTTTTTATAATCACTACGAGCAATAAAACAATCATCTTTCAATAATTTGTCTATTTGTTGATTGAAAGATAATATATCGGAATAAAGATCTAATATATTTTTATCAACTGTTACCGAATTATTTAGCGATTTTATTGCTTTGTTTTTTTTGAAAAAGTCAAATATTCCCATATATCGGAACTTGATTTACACAACATTGCAAAGGTAATAATAAAATTGCTTATTACTTTATTGATTATGGCTTTTTTCAACTAATCATTGGTCTTATGAATAAAAAAATGAAAATGATGAAATGTAGTAAGATTAAAGAGTTACTTGATACCGATTCAACTATTTTTGTCATTGATAAAACAGTTATTGTAAAGCAAGAAACAAAATCTACAAGTAAAACGTCTGATGAAAAAAAAGATACAGATACTGTTGCTGGTTGTTTGTCGATTTTTTATATTCTGATCTGGGGTCTTATTTGCTTGTTTCTCTTTCTTTATTTCACTTGAGTGAATCTTGAATCCGACACAAGGAATCTTGATTTGCAGAAAACTTTCCCTATAAACAAAATAAGTATTGCAATGTCAATGAAAAACAGTGCCTCTGCAACAAATACTATTTTGGTTGTTAATATATATAAATTCAACTGATGAATGATAGATTTATCGCTTGGATATTTATACCGATTGTTCTATAAATACAAAAGGTGAGAAGATGTTTCTCACCTTTTGTATTGCAAGGGTAAATGTTTTATTCGACAATCACTTTGGCTGTATGAAGTCGGTCGTTGCTTAGAACTTTGACAAGGTAACAGCCTTTTTGAAGTGCGGATAGGTCTATCTGTTTGTTGTTGCTTACTTTGGCGGTCATGACTATGCGACCGGATATGTCCGATACTTCCATTTGATGTATGCCTTCGCTCAATCCGGATAATGTAATGTTGTTCGAGGTCGGATTTGGTGAGATGCAAAGCGGTGATTGCTCAACTTCGGTAAGGCTTACGTCATCTATGCCGACGTATGTATAGATGTAATCTCCGACATATTGCAATACTAAATCAACATCAAGCGTCCAATATGCTTCTCTTGTGTAAATGTTTACGTTATTGAAAGTTTTGGGACGATTCATCTCAGGTGTGTATGGCAGAAGTGTCTCTTCAACCGTGCGATCGTCGTAGGTGAACACTGATCTCTCGGTTTCATCATTGTCCATGTTGTAGCCGTGATATTCGATGCAGTTTCCGGCTTGGTCGTAAATGTATTCTTGTTTGCCGTAATAAAGCCATGAACCGATGTCGTAAACACTGTCATATACGATTGCAAGACGATTTTGAGCGTCATAAGTATAGTATAAACGTTCTGCAGGTTCGAATACTATGGATTGGGAGAAGGGGTCGGTGTAGCTGTAGGTTTCGGTGAGCAATCTGCCGTCTTGGTAAACGTAATCGATGAGCTGATAAACCATGTCCATCATGGTCAGTTCCGTACGTTGTATTTGTCCGTCGGCATTGTAGAAGTATTCATATACTCCGCCTAATTCGAAGACTCCTTCCATGTTGTTATAGTTTGAACGTGTGGATATAAGTCCTTGATCGTTGTATGTGTATTCTATGTAATAGACATGTTTCCATTCATCGTCGATAAGCTGATAGCCGTCAAGGCGTATCAGTTGGTTTTCTTCGTTGTAGCGAATGGAATCTATCAGTTCATACTCGTAAGTTAGCTCTTCATACATGGCTTCCAAACGACGTTGCGAGTCATAGTAGAATCGGCATGTTATGTAATTGTCATCGGTGGTGTAACTCGACATCCGATAATTGTAATCTTGTGTTCCAAGCATTTTTTCTGCAGGACGGAAATTGAGAGTCTTTGCATTTTCTCTCACATGTGTGTGTTTTTGAAATTGTTGTGCTGATGCGGTCAGTGCGATTGCACAACAAAACGCTAAAAATAAAATCTTCTTCATATCATTATTTGTTTTGGTTTGATATGCAAATATAACAAAATATCATTACGTAAACAAAAAGCGGAGTATTTTTGTTACAAAATACTCCGCCTTGATTTTGGTGATATGAATTATTCAGCCCATGCAACGACTAAGTTTCTGTCGCCGTAGGCATCGTCAACTCTTGAACTGCATGGCCAATATTTGTCGTCATGTTCAAGTGGGAAGGCTGCCATTTGACGTGTGTATGGTCTGTCCCAAGTATCTGCACAAACGACTTGCATGGTGTGCGGTGCGTTCATAATGATGTTGTTTTGCTTATCTGCTTTTCCGTCTTCGATGTCTTTGATTTCTTGACGTATTTGTATCAAAGCGTCGCACAAACGGTCCATTTCAGACAATGGTTCTGATTCTGTAGGCTCTATCATCAAGGTTCCGTGAACAGGGAACGCAACGGTAGGAGCGTGGAATCCGTAGTCCATCAATCGTTTTGCTATGTCACCACATTGAACGCCTGAACTCAACGAGAATTGGTTGCAATCCATGATGAATTCGTGAGCACACATTCCGTGGGTTCCTGTGTATAGGATGTTGTATGCAGTAGCTATTCTTGTACGCATGTAGTTTGCGTTAAGGATTGCGTATTTGGTTGCTTGTGCAAGGCCTTCTCCGCCGCACATTTTCAAGTATCCGTATGTTATTGGCAACAATCCTGCACTTCCGAATGGTGATGCGGCAACAGGAGTTCCCTTTACAGAGCCTGTAGATACCGTTCCGTGTGTAGGGAGATAGTCAGCCAATTGTGCAGTTGCCCCGATTGGTCCTACGCCTGGACCACCGCCGCCGTGTGGCATTGCGAATGATTTGTGCAAATTCAAGTGGCAAACGTCTGCACCCATGAATCCCGGTGATGTTAATCCGATTTGAGCGTTCATGTTTGCTCCATCCATGTAAACCAATCCGCCATTCTCGTGAATGATGTTTATTATGTCGATTATGCCTTCTTCAAACACTCCGTGAGTTGAAGGATAGGTTACCATCAAACATGAAAGTTTGTCTTTGTTTGCTTCTGCTTTTTCTTTCAAATCAGCAATGTCTATTTCGCCTTCTGCAGTTGTCTTGATGACTATGATTTGCATTCCTGCCATTGCTGCGGATGCAGGGTTGGTTCCGTGAGCCGATGCAGGGATAAGACAAACCGTTCTGTCTTCTTGTCCGTTTGCTCTTTGGAAGTTGCGAATCGTTGTCAATCCTGCGTACTCTCCGGCAGCTCCTGAGTTAGGTTGAAGGCTTACTTTGGCGAATCCGGTTACTTTTGACAAGATTCTGTCCATGTCTTCTATCATTTCGTAATATCCTTCAGCCTGATCTCTCGGTACAAACGGGTGTACGTTTGCAAATTCTGCCCATGTGAACGGTATCATTTCCATTGCGGCGTTCAATTTCATGGTACAAGATCCCAATGGTATCATTGCTCTGTTCAATGACAAGTCTTTGACTTCCATTTTCTTCAAATATCTCATCATTTCAGTCTCTGAGTGATATGATTTGAAGACTTTTTGGGTCAAAATGGCTGATTGTCTCAACATGTTGCTTGGAATGGAATTCACGGTTTGGCAATTCAATCCTGCAAATTCTTTTCCTGCTGCAGCGGCAAGCACTTTCAATATGTTCTCGACGTTCTTGCAAGAAGTTGTTTCGTCGGTTGAAATTCCTATTGTTTTGTTATCTATCAACAAGAAGTTCATTTGGTTCTCCACTGCCAAGGCACAAACTTTTTCTGCTTCGACAGGGCAAGCCAAACGTATGGTATCGAAATAAGTTTCGTTCAATTGGGTGTAGCCGTATGCCTTTGCGTGCTCTGCGATGTTGGTTGCGGTGCGGTTGATGTCTTGAGCTATTTCTCTCAATCCTTCTGCTCCGTGCCAAGCTGCGTATTGTCCTGCCATGATTGCAACCAAGGCTTGTGCGGTACAAATGTTCGATGTTGCTTTTTCACGTTTGATGTGTTGCTCTCTTGTTTGCAATGCAAGACGGAAAGCTTTGTTGCCTTGGGCATCAACAGTTTGTCCGATGATTCTTCCCGGCATTGTTCTCTTGAAGTTTTCCGTGCAAGCGAAATAAGCTGCTGAAGGACCGCCAAAGCTCATCGGACAACCGAATCTTTGAGTCGTTCCGCAAACACAGTCAGCTCCCCATTCGCCCGGAGGAGTCAATAGCACCAAACTCATAAGGTCGGCAGCAACTGCAACGAATATTCCTTTTGCTTTTGCATCTGCAGTGAATTTCGCATAATCCTTTATCTCACCTTTGCGATTCGGATATTGAACTATTGCTCCGAAATATGTCTCGTCCAAAACAGTGTCATCGCTTCCGACAACCACTTCGATGTTACGAGGAAACGCTCTTGTCTTTATCACATCTATCGACTGAGGGAAAAGATTCTCGCTGACGAAGAATTTGTTTACGTTATCTTTTTGTTGTCCACGGCTTCTCGAACCATAGAACATAAGCATTGCTTCTGCACATGCAGTTGCTTCGTCCAACAATGATGCGTTTGCCAACGGCATCGATGTCAATGAACAAATCATTGTTTGGAATGTAAACAAGGTCTCCAAACGTCCTTGGCTGATTTCTGCCTGGTATGGTGTGTAAGAAGTGTACCAACCCGGATTTTCCAAAATGTTTCTTTGCAAAACGGCAGGCACTATGGTGTTGTAATATCCTTGACCTATGTATGTGGCATACATTTTGTTCTTTGATGCCATTGCTTTCAACATTGTGAAATACTCATACTCATTCATGCCTTGCGGAAGGTCCAAAGGTTCTTTGAAACGTATCTTTGCGGGAATCGTTTTGTCGATCAATTCGTCGATAGAGCCGACTCCGATAACCTTTAACATCTTTTCAACCTCTGCAGGTTGAGGACCGTTATGACGGCGTGCGAAATTGTTTGTTATCATCTTTCGTAAATTGTTTTATTATTATTTCTCTGTTTTTTATCTCTTGATTTGCGAAAATTATTTCTTGATTTTGCTCGAATGAATCTTGATTTGGTTTCAATCGTTTCTTGATTTCGTTAGGGCGTTGCTTCCGAAATAATTTCCGACAGCTTTATTTATAAGAATTGTATTTGCATATACGTTCGATCGGTTTGCGGATTTTCTCACGTGTTTTGGCTGAAGAATATCCCAAAGCTATGAGTAGGGGAACCCGTTTCGAAGTCGGTATCTCCAAAATCTCTTTTACTTTTTTCTCATCAAACCAACCGATCATGCAAGTGCCCAATCCCAACTCTGCTGCTTGCATGCAGAAATTGTTTGCCGCGATTCCGATGTCCATAAGCGGATATTCCTTGTCTTTGATTACCGATCCGACGGAAGCAGTCAGGTTTGCCTTTTCCAAAACCACTGCAACAATGACGGGGACTTGGTGAATGAATCGATTCAAACCAAGATTTGCCGTTGCTTTTTGCATCTTTTGCAATCTCGAATTTTCATCGACGACAACGAATGTCCACGGCTGAGAATTGCATGCCGAAGGAGACAAACGGGCTGCCTCCAAGCATGCTTCGATTTTTTCTTTCTCCACCGCTTTATCGGTATATTTTCTATCGCTTTGGCGTTTGAGCAACAGTTCTTTGTAGTTCATTGCTTTGTTTTGCGTTATATTGCGGCTGAAATGAAAGTTGCGTCTGCTTTAACTTTCTTTACCAATCCTTGCAACACTTGTCCCGGACCTACTTCAATGAATGTGTCGGCTCCGTCTGCAACCATTGCCTTGGATATTTGAGTCCATTTCACCGGTGCGGTCAATTGTGCTATCAGGTTTTCTTTTATCTGAGCAGGATCGGTCATCGGCTGTGCGTTTACGTTTTGATAAATCGGACAAACAGGAGATTTGATGTTTGTCTTTTCGATTGCAGCAGCCAATTCCACTCTTGCAGGTTCCATAAGCGGAGAATGGAACGCTCCACCGACCTTTAGAGGCAATGCTCTCTTTGCTCCGGCAGCCTTAAGTGCGGCACAGGCTTTTTCAATGCCCTCCATAGAGCCCGAAATCACCAATTGACCCGGACAATTGTAGTTTGCAGGAACGACAACCTCAGAAATCTCTGCACAAGTCTTTTCTATGATTTCGTCATCCAAGCCTATGATTGCAGCCATTGTGCTTGGTACTGCTTCGCATGCCTTTTGCATTGCGTTGGCTCTTGCTGCCACAAGTCTCAAACCATCTTCGAAATCCATGGCTCCTGCAGCCACCAAAGCAGAAAACTCACCCAATGAATGCCCTGCAACCATGTCCGGTTGAAAATCTGCACCCAATGCCTTGGCTAAAATAACCGAGTGAAGGAATATTGCAGGCTGAGTAACGTTTGTTTGTTTCAATTGCTCATCTGTGCCATTGAACATTATATCTGTAATGGAAAAGCCCAATATTTCATTGGCTTTTTCGAACATTTCTTTGCATTGCTCATTTGAATCGTACAAATCTTTTCCCATTCCTACGAATTGAGCTCCCTGTCCGGGAAATACGTATGCTTTCTTCATAATTCAACAGTTTTTACAATTAACTTGCAAATGTACGAAAATATTTCGATTATTTATTACGGTAAAATGGTATTTCGACACAAAAAAGAATTTCTCTCAAACAATGGTTTGCTTTTTCAATGCCGACAGGCAATAAACAAAAAAGGGAAACCAACTTTGTTTTTCAAGTTTCCCGCTTTTGTATGCTTTGTATCAATTGTTTGGAAAGTCAAACTAACAGCTTCCGAAAAAAGAATCGAATAATTGTTTTTTGAAAAGAACAAAATGTCTTCAAGATTTAATTTTCCGAAAGCTCGATCCATTCTTTGTCGATTGCCAAAAGACGACACAGATTCATTGCTTCGGTCGGCACTTCCTTGTCATCGGTTTCCACAAGGCTGTAATCGATGTATCGGGTTATCGTTTCAATGTCTATGGGTGGCGTAAGATTTTTATCGACAAAGCCTCTGACTCTCATTTTTCTGCATGGAGCATTTATGTTTGAGTAATGCGTCGTTACCACTGCAAGAGAGTTTTGAGCGGAAGCAACTTTGATGAATCCCTCCACAAGTTTGCGTCCTTCGACAGGGTTGGTCGTTCGTGCCAATTCATCAATCAAAACAAGTTGTCTGCCACCTTGACGCATCGTTTTTATGATTGAGTCGAGCGTCTTGATTTCCCATGCGAATGAAGACAGACCTTCTTCTTCGTTTTGCCCGTCTCCGATTGAGCATTGCACGCTTTCAACCAGGCAAACTTCACCTTCACGGCATGCTGTCATGAATCCATATTGCAACATAAGCTGATTGAGTGCCAAAGTTTTGAGTATCATCGTCTTTCCTGCCATATTGGCTCCGGTTATCAAGAATACTTTGTCTTTTATGTCGATGTCTATGTCCTGATAGCGGTTTGATTTTTGTGTCATTATGTTCTTTACCACCGGGTGAAACATCTGACGATAGCTTATGCGGTTTTCATCGCATATTTCCACTTTGTGCAGATTCAACTCTTTGCTTAGTGCAGCTTTTGCAAAGCAAAGGTCTATCTGTGCAATGGTTCGGATTGCTTGTTTGAGCTTCGGTACATGCGTAAAAAGTTTCAGTGAGAGTCTTTTTCTGATTTCGTCTTCCAATTCCATGCATTCGGCATATAACAAGCGACTTTCTTCTTCTTTGTTTTCGTTTCTGGCTTTTTCCCAAAGGCAACGTTTTTCTTCAAGCTCCTTCGAGTATGCCGAATAGATGTAAAAATGGGGCGTTTCCAAACCTTCGGGATCCAAAATCTCTATCGTGTCCTGCAAATCGGGCAAAGACATGGATTCACTCAAAAAGAGTTTTTTGATTTTCTTGACATTGATGCAGAAAACTTTTAATTCGAACAATCCGACATCGTCAGCAACATCTTCGTTTTCGATTATCTTCAGCGTTCCGCTCACATCACAAACCGCATTCAACAGACAGAGAAAATGATGCAATGATTGTTCGCTCTGTTTTGCGATAAAGTCTGCACATTCTTCGGTTTGACTCCATTGTTGCTTTATCCAGGCACAAGAGGTTGAGAATTCGGTGTTCAAAAGCAGTTTTCTACCCATTGAAGTCTGTATATCCATTTGAGAATATATGGTTTTAAGGGCTTGGAATTGTGCAACGGCTTGTTGAAAGGTCATATCGCTATAATGTTTTTATGTTGTAAATTTCCATTGGAATGGCTTGTGAAAGTGCTTCAAGCATTTGTTCATTGTTAAAGTTGTAACCGCTTGGTGATATTGGATTTGCAGTTATTGCAATCAAGTTTGCAGGGTAGAGGACGGAGAGTCGTCCGCCACGATTGAGAAATCGATGAATGCTGTCTGCGGAAGCGAAATTTTTTGTGAAGTCTCGTATGATTATTTCAACCGATTCGATTTGCTTTTGTGTGCAAACGAATTGCATAAACTTCTCATTCAGCACTCCGGAAACAAAAATCCGTCTGCCGTGTTCGAAAATTCTGTCTTTATAACGGTCAATCATCAAAAGCGATGGTATTTCCAAGTCGATGATTTCATCTTCAGACACAGCGAATATTCCATTCTCCTTTTGCTTTAAGTCATCTATTTCATCGCCTTGAAATTTCGGCAGTTGGGTAAGCTCATAGGTGAAGCGGGTTTTTGCAACCATTGTCGGCAATGAGGCACTGACCGCAGCACCTGTTGAAAGTATCATGGCGTCTGTTATACATGGCGAACCGAAACTCATTCTCGACAAAGCTCCGTCAATAAGACATAAATCGACTTCATGAGATAATCTGTCGATGTATTCTTTCAGCTGTTTGGTTCCGCTTGGCCCGGCAAGCAATACTTTTCCGTCGGAAACGGCTCTTGCGGTTATCAATCTGCCTAAGGCAGTGCTTTGGCGGCTTACCGATTCTATGCATGCGGTTATTTCTTTCTGTCGGTAGAGTGCCTGAGCCGTTACGAATTTTGTTCCTTTGAATATGGTGATTTCAGGTTTGGCTGTTTCGGTTACCTGATCGACTTGTTCGCCGTCAATACCTATGGAGCTGATTGCCAAACTCACATCAGAAAAACTGCGGAGACGATTCAGCACATAGTTAAGCGTCTGAGTCTTCCCCGCATTCTTTTCCATACCGACAAAAGATACACTTTTATATCCTAAAAGCTTTTCGACAAAAGGCATATCCCGGTCGGTTTATCTTGCTTATTGTTTTTTGTTTCTTTCGTGACGTGCAAGTTTTGCAGGTTCCATCGAAAGTTGATCGCCGCGAAGCAATTTTGCAACGCCGTCATTTACGATTTCTTCGCCATTCAAGAAGTCTAAATCACACACTCCCGGAACGTAATTGTCAGGTTCGGAATACGTGGTTATGACTCCTTCGAAATTTCTCAAAACAACCTTGTTCGGAGATTGAGATATGACGTATTGAGGCATTACAGGAGTTTTTCCTCCTCCGCCCGGAGCGTCCACAACGAAAGTAGGAACGGCATATCCTGAAGTATGACCTCTCAAGTTCTCGATTATCTCCAATCCTTTCGAAACAGGAGTACGGAAATGTTCCAATCCCATCGAAAGGTCGCATTGATAGATGTAGTAAGGTCTTACTCTCATCTTAACAAGTTCGTGAACCAATTTCTTGAATACGCGAACATCGTCATTAACTCCTCTCAACAATACTGATTGGTTACCCAAAGGAATACCTGCATTAGCCAAACGTTCGCATGCTGCTTTGGCATCAGCCGTGCATTCGTTAGGGTGATTGAAGTGAGTGTTCAACCATATCGGGTGATACTTGCTTAACATCTGCACAAGCTCGTCTGTGATTCTCATAGGGCAGACAACAGGAGTTCTTGAGCCGATTCGGATTATCTCAACGTGAGGAATGGCTCTCAATCTTTGGATTATGGATTCCAACATCTTGTCGCTAACCATCAAAGCATCACCTCCGGAAAGCAAAACGTCTCTTACTTGCGGTGTTTTCGCAATGTATTCTATGCACTTGTCGATTCTGTCTTGCGTTGACTCACAATCGTTTTGTCCTGCAAAACGACGACGTGTGCAATGACGACAATACATTGAGCACATATCGGTTATAAGGAACAAAACTCTGTCCGGATAACGGTGAGTAAGTCCCGGAGCAGGAGAGTCTTCATCTTCGTGCAATGGGTCTAAAAGGTCGGCAGGTGATTGATACAATTCCGCACCTGTAGGTATAGCTTGACGACGTACAGGGTCGTTTGGATTGTTTACATCAATCAAAGACAAATAGTAAGGAGTGATTGCCATACGCAAAGTCTTCAAAGCGTTTGCCACACCTTGTTCTTCTTCGGCTGTAAGAGTGATATACTTTTTCAAATCTTCCAAAGTTTCCACTCTGTTTTTAACCTGCCATTTCCAATCGTACCATTGTTCATCCGTAACGTTGGGAAACAACTCTTTTCTTCTGTTTACTTGCATGTTTTTATTGTGTTTATTTTTATTCGTCCTGCAAAGGTAATCTTTTTTTTTGAATCCGAAACAACGGAACTTGATTTCGATGTGTTATTTCTTTGTTTTATCGGATTCTTCTGCTGATTTATCTTTTCTTTTCTCGAAAATGGCAGGATTTTCCCTTTTGAATTTTTCCTGATATCGCTTTATGCGTTTTTGAGTCATGACAGGAATGAGGTAGGTCGTCAGAAAACGGAAGACCAAATAAAAAATTATCAGAAGGATTATGGCATTCAACATATCATTCGCAAAGTATGAATAAATCTTCTCTCGGATTGAGGAACAAAATCGGTACTTCTTTCATGTGTTTGAGCACTCTGACTTCGTTCAATCCTGCAATGGTATCGACGAATGTTTTGTTTTTGGTCGTCTGACAAATAATCAGATTGCAGTTTTCTTTTTCCGCATAGTCCAATGCCTGCAAGTCGAGTTTGGTTTTTGTATCCTGCGAGTGCTTTGTTTGAATATCTATGTTGAATTGAGAAAACATCTTTCTCGCAAAGGCAATATTGAGATTCAATTGCTTTTGATAAAATTCGTCTTTGTAGCGTCGATAATACAAAACTATGTTCGAGTCGGCGAAACGACCGAGATAAGATGCCCAAAGCGTCTTTTCCTTGCTTTCGGTCGAATGATTGAGCGTCAGAATCACCTTTTCATATTCTTTCGGTTTGGAATCGGGGGAGCAAACCAGATATGCGGTGCGTGAAGATGCGAGATTACGCAAAAGAGTTTGAGGATGATCGGCTTTCTTTTTGTCCTTGCATTGCGGATCGCAACAAACAACGGTCAGAACTGCATTGAGGAGTTCTCCGATTGCGTTGAGAATGCCGTCGCTTTTGCCTTTCATCGCAACGTATGAATGAAAGATTTCATCAGAAATGCGTTCGTTGATTTCCTTTAGGCGTTTCTCTGCCTGCTCTGTTGTGATTTGGGTTAGCGAATCATCGGAAATATGCAAGAGAATCAAACCTTTGTCCAATATCTTGGCAAACTGCGATGCGTATTCCAAACATGATTTCGTTCTGTCCAAGTCGGGCAGATATGCAACTACGAACTGATCTTTCTTTTTCTTGTTTTCCACTAATATCTGTATTTATCGCGTTGCTTCTTCCAAATAAACAGCAAAATGACTCCTGCCAAGGCTCCTCCCAAATGAGCAAAGTGTGCAACACCGTCAGAGGTTCCCAAAACTCCATTAAACAATTCCAAAGCCATATAGCCGATTACGAACCATTTTGTTTTAATCGGAATAAGAAAATAAAAATAAACCGTTGTATTTGGAAACATCAATCCGAAGGCCGCAAGCAATCCGAAAACGATTCCCGATGCTCCGATTGTGTTTATCGAGTTCAAATAATCTGCAACAGGTATTCTGTCGTATCCTATATTGACATGAGTGCATATTCCGCTCAAAAGGTCGCTGTACATAAAGTAATAGGTGATTTCCTGCAAGAGAGCGGCACCTAAAGCACTAACAAGACAATAGAGAATAAAGCGTTTGCTGCCCCAAATGTTTTCAAGCGTATAACCAAACATCCAAATGGCGAACATGTTAAAAAACAAGTGTGAAAAGCTTCCATGAAAGAAACTATAGGTTACCCATTGCCAGATATGGTGATCGGAAGAGGCAAAGAAGTGAAGCCCGAACCAATCCGTCAAATCGATGCCTCGCGAACGCAAAACAATGGTCGCAAGATAGCAAATCACGTTTATGATCAATAAATTCTTACATACCACCGGCATTATCGAAAACTGCGGCGGTGTGTATTGATTTGTGCTGTTGTCGTATTGAAAATTCATATCTCGTTCTTTTTATCGGTACGAATGTTTTTCGTTTTTCTACCGTGTTGCAAAATTACGTTTTTTCTTTTCCTTGAACGCAAAATATCTTTCTTTATTTGACGAAAACGGATTCAAAATCCGAAAGAATGAATCCTTAATTCATTTTTTCAAAACAAAGAACATCGTATTTGGTTCGCAACAATCGCTCAATCAAACATTTCTTCAATTTGTTCTTTCGTCATTTTCACAAACACCTTTCTTCCTTCGGGCGAAAGCGAACAGTCGGACAATGAAAACAATTTTGAAATCAGCGTCTGCATACGGCTTTGCGTCAAAGGCTCTCCATAAGCGGGTGTCATCTTTCGCGAAATCATCAAGGCTCTTTTTTTGTTTCGTTCTTCCAAACTCATCAATCCGTTCTCCGAATCGGCAACCAATTCTTCCGCCAATTCGAAACATTCGTCTGCGGTTTGTTTTTCGGGTTTTGAAAGCAGAACGAATCCTCCGTCTTTCTTGTCATAATCCATCTCGATTCCGAATCGCTTCAAAGAAGGCAGCAATTCAACCAACTGAAAGCTTATGTGAGGAGGATAGAAATGCTTTGGCGGCAGAGCAAGTCTTTGAGAATTGAAATCCATTGCCGAGTCTGATAAAATACCATTGTAAACTATCGTCTGCCAAGCTCTGTTTTGATCTATCAGCAAGAGAGAATCTTTCAGTCTGACTGCAATGTATCGGTCCGCAACCTGCATCAGATTATATTCTTTTTCGTTCGGTTTCAACGGCTCTTCCAATCGTTGCGTCGTCTTTTCGATTTCATTCGGCTCTTCAAACAAAGAAGTTTGCACAACAGGCGGCTCTTTGAACAAATCAAGACTTTGTCCGCCGGAAGTCTCAAACGGATTATACTGAGGGTTGAAACGAATTTGCGGAGCTTTGGGAAGGGGTGTCGAAGATGTGATGACCGGAAACTCGATCTCACGTTTGGAAAAATCCATCTCGTTTGCAACGGCATATTGTCCCAAACTCTTTTTCACACTTGCGTGAAGCACCGAGTAAATCACCTTTTCGTCCAAGAATTTCACCTCTGTCTTTGTCGGATGTACGTTTACATCTATGTTTTCCGCAGCAAGAGTGAGCGTGATGAAGAAAGCAGGATAAGTCTTTTCGGGAATTATGTTTTCGAAAGCCCTATCGACCGCATTGGCAAAGTAACTGCTTTTCATGAATCTTCCATTGACGAAAAAATATTGCCAAGACTTATTTCTCTTTGCCGATTCGCTTGAACACACAAAGCCGTTTATTTCAACCAAATCTATGCTTTCGGAAATCGGAATGAGTTTATCGTGCAATGATTTGCCGAACAAGTCCATTATTCTCTTTTTCATGTTGCCCACGGCAAGGTTGTGAATCGTCTTGTCGTTGTTTACGTAATTGAAAGCAATGGAAGGATTTATCAAAGCGACCCTTAGAAACTCGTCATTTATGTGATTGTTTTCTATTTGCTCGGTTTTAAGAAAATTTCTCCTTGCAGGAGTGTTGTAGAATATGTTTTTGACCGAAATGATTGTGCCTATTCCGCAAGCGGTTTCGCAAACCTCTTTGACGATTCCTCCTTCGATTACGACTCTTGTGCCGATTTCGTCCTGCTCTCTGCGGGTTTTCAACTCCACTTGTGCGATTGCCGCAATCGAAGCCAAGGCCTCACCTCTGAAACCCATGGTTGAAAGTCGCAAAAGGTCGTCTGCGGTTTTTATTTTGCTGGTTGCATGGGGCAGAAAGCACTTTTGAGCATCATCCTTGCTCATTCCGCAACCGTTATCACTGACTTGAATCAACGTTTTCCCTGCATCCTTAACAACCAATTGCACCCTTGTCGCACCGGCATCAATGGAATTTTCCATCAACTCCTTAACCACCGAAGCAGGTCTGCTGACCACTTCTCCGGCTGCAATCTGGTTGGCAACGATTTGGTCAAGTATTTCTATTGCCATTGCTCTACTATATACAAAAGGAAGTATAGCAAACCAACAATCAAGACCGCAATCAACATTATTCTCAATGCAGATGCAGGCTTTCCTATTTTCTTGTCTTTTTGAGCCTTCATGGCAGAACGAAAGTCGATTCTGCGTTTGTAGGCTTCACCTTCATTGTCGCCGTATTTGGCTTTCAAACGTTCCAATTCCTCTTTATTCGGATCGTAAAAGCGAGGCTTATATTGGAATTGTCGAGGCTTTCTTGTCTCAAATAAACTCATTTCGTTATAGTTAAAATATATGTTTGCGAATCTTGAAAACAATTTTCCAAATCTTTGTTTCGTTCGAGCGATTCTTGATTTTATTTTTTTGAAATCAAAGAACGCAAAATCCGCAGGGTGCAAAGATAGCTTTTTTTTTGATTCACTCGCTTTTTTTCTTGAAAACATCTTTGTAATTACTTATCTTTTTCGTACTTTTGCAAACGAATTTGTTTTGTATGTTTTTTTTGAAGAGCAGGTAAAGCAGATTTATCGATTTCGAGTAAATAATCAAAGTACACATAACGAAATATGGAAAAGAGCAAATTAGGCTTAGACTTTAAGAAAGTGGCACACGCTAAAGAGCTTGCAAAGGTTATCTCTGACCAAGTGCAGGAATTTGTCGATGGATATTCGACCGTGGCTTGCGAAAGGACGTTGTGCCGATTGATGGGCGTGGATGGAATTGACGAAAGCGGGGTTCCGTTGCCGAATGTTTTGGTTGATTTTCTCAAAGACAAGGGAATGCTTGCCAACGGTGTGTTACCGGTCTTGGGAAATGCGGTTTTGTACACCGGAAAAACGCCAAACGAAATTGCAGAGCTGATCGGAAAAGGTCAATTGGACATAACAACTCTTCCACAAGGCGATTTGGAAAAAGCCAAAGCTGCATTGCAACCATTCATCGACCAATCGATGGAAAGAATCAAGGCAAACAGAAGACGTAGAGAAAACTACATAGAAACGATAGGCGAAGGTAAGAAACCATACCTTTATATCATAGTTGCCACAGGCAACATCTATGAAGACGTTATACAGGCTCAAGCCGGTGCAAGGCAGGGAGCAGACATCATAGCTGTGATTCGTACAACCGGACAATCGCTTTTGGACTATGTTCCTTACGGAGCAACAACCGAAGGCTTTGGTGGAACGTTTGCAACTCAGGAAAACTTCCGGATAATGCGTAAAGCCTTGGATGAAGTTGGGGAAGAGGTCGGTCGTTACATCAGATTATGCAACTACTGCTCAGGTTTGTGTATGCCGGAAATAGCAGTAATGGGAGCATTGGAAGGATTGGACGTCATGTTGAACGATGCATTGTACGGAATCTTGTTCAGAGACATCAACATGCAAAGAACACTTATCGATCAGTACTTTTCGAGAGTGATAAACGGCTTTGCAGGAGTCATAATCAACACAGGAGAAGACAACTACTTGACAACAGCCGACGCATTTGAGCAAGCCCACACCGTTTTAGCTTCAGATCTTATCAACGAACAATTGGCTTTTGCAGCCGGATTGCCGGAAGAGCAAATGGGATTGGGACATGCTTTCGAAATGACGCCTGATTTGGAAAACGGATTCTTGTATGAATTGGCACAAGCTCAAATGATAAGAGAAATATTCCCTAAAGCACCGTTGAAATATATGCCTCCAACAAAATTTATGACAGGAAACATCTTCCGCGGTCATATTCAAGATGCATTATTCAACGAAATAGCAATTTGGACAGGGCAAGGATTGCAACTATTAGGTATGATGACCGAAGCAATCCACACTCCGTTCATGTCGGATCGTTATTTGTCGATAGAGAATGCCCAATACATCTTCAAAAACATGAAGAATCTTGGCGACGATGTAGAGTTCAAGAAAGACGGAATCATGCAAACAAGAGCCAAAAAGGTGTTGGACGACGCTATAGAGCTGTTGGAAAAAATGACAAAAGAAGGTCTGTTCACTGCATTAGAGAAAGGAATATTTGCAGACATAAAACGTCCGTTCGATGGCGGAAAAGGTTTGAACGGAGTATTTGAAAAGGGTGAGCATTACTACAACCCATTTATTGATTTAATGAAAGGAAAAGGAGGACAACAATAATGAGCGGCGGATTGTATTCAATGGAGGCCAAAAACTTCGATACGGAGCTTGACCTTACGAAAGTAAAGCCATACGGTGACACAATGAACGACGGAAAGACTCAATTGAGTTTCACATTGCCCGTTCCATGCGGCGACGAAGCCATAGAAGCAGCAAAACAGTTGATGAAAAAAATGGGATTCGAAAATCCGCAAGTCGTATTCTATAAAGAATTGACCAAAGGCTTCACATTCTTCAATTGTTACGGCAGCACGGTTCACACAGTCGATTATTCGACGATACACGTTCCGAAAGTAGAATCCAATGTCATGGATATGCATGAAACCGATGAGTTCATTAAAGAAAAGATCGGAAGAAAGATCGTTATCGTCGGAGCATCAACCGGAACAGATGCACACACTGTCGGCATAGATGCAATAATGAACATGAAAGGTTACGCAGGCCACTACGGCTTGGAGCGTTACGAAATGATAGAAGCCCTGAACATGGGAGCCCAAGTAACAAACGAAGAGTTCATCGCAAAAGCCTTGGAATTGAAAGCCGACGCCCTTTTGGTATCTCAAACAGTCACACAAAAAGATGTTCACATCCAAAATATGACAGAGCTTGTTGAGATGTTGGAAGCAGAAGGTTTGAGAGACAAAGTGATATTGTGTTGCGGCGGAGCAAGAATCTCTCACGAGCTTGCAAAAGAACTCGGTTACGATGCAGGATTCGGAATGAACACATACGCAGATGACGTGGCATCTTACGTAGTTGAAGAATTGGCACGCAGAATGGGTAAGTAACAATCAAAGAAAGCCGAAAATAAAACACCAAAAGGTTTATCCGTAATCAAATTCGGATAAACCCTTATTTTGAAAGAAAAAAACAAACAATAACAACTATGGAAAAAAATCAAATAAGAGAAGTCATAGCCAAAAGAGCGGCTTTGGAACTTCAAGATGGATTCGTTGTTAATTTGGGTATAGGAATTCCGACTTTGATACCAAACTATCTTAAACCCGGAGTGAAAGTATTGCTTCAAAGCGAGAACGGAATGATAGGCTTGGATGCGGATGCAAAACCGGGAGAAGAAAATCCCGAATTGATAAATGCCGGCGGCGGACACGTAACAATGATAGACGGAGCTGCGACATTCGACTCTGCAACCTCATTCGGAATCATCAGAGGCGGACATGTGGACGCATCAATCCTTGGAGCAATGCAAGTAGATGAAAACGGAGACTTGGCAAATTGGATGATACCCGGCAAAAAGATACCCGGAATGGGCGGAGCAATGGATTTGTTGGTAGGAGCAAAGAAAGTAATCCTTGCAATGGAACACACAGCAAAAGGAAATCCTAAAATATTGAAGAAATGTACGCTTCCATTGACAGCAAAAGGTCAAGTGAATATGATTATTACCGAAATGGGAGTGATGGAAATAACACCTAAAGGAATCGTATTAAAGGAAATCCACCCTGAATTTACAGTTGAGCAGGTTCAAGCAGCAACCGAAGCCGAGCTTATCATAGCCGAAGACCTAAAACCTATGCAACAATAAAACAGAACATCAAACATTTACAATCAAATAAAGCGGGAGTTTGCATCAGTCGGACTTCCGCTTTTCATATACACCGATCAAATGAAGCCATACAAAATCCCCATCCGCCATAAACGATTATAAACTACGAAAGACAAAACATCTGGAAACGAAACAAAGTTTCGCAAAAACGGAATCAAGAAACAGAAAAATGAAATCAAGAAACAAGGAAACGTATCAAAAACAAAAAAGGAGTGATTCTTTGAACGAAACACCCCAAAAACAAACATGAAAAATTCAATTTATTCTCTGTGCGGAAAGTGAGGGATTCGAACCCCCGGACCCGTGAAGATCAACGGTTTTCAAGACCGCCGCATTCGACCACTCTGCCAACTTTCCGCTTGCAAAGGTACACCAATTTTTTAATTCTGCAATAAAAAAACACAAAAAAATGACAAAAAAATTCTAATCTTTTGGTTATTAGAACAAAATATCATACCTTTGCAAACCGAATTTGGAATAAAAACTAACAAACTAATAAAGAAAAAATGGAAAAAAAGGATTTGTTGAAAGAAACAATCGAACACATCGACATTAAAAAGATCGATTCAACCGAATTGATAGATGCAATGAGAGGAATGTCCTTTTCATCAAGAGACACCGCCAATGCAGCCGACATTTATCAAAGAATGATGAACGACAAAGAATGTTCTGTCATATTGACTTTGGCAGGCAGCACATCGGCAGCAGGATGTATGCAAGTGTATGTTGATATGGTTAAAAACAAAATGGTGGATTGTATAGTTTCAACAGGAGCTTCCATAATTGACATGGACTTTTTCGAAGCTCTTGGCTTCAAACACTACAAGGGAACACCATTTATCGACGACAAATATTTGAGAAGCAACTATGTAGATAGAATATACGATACCTACATAGACGAAGAAGAACTTCAAAACTGCGATGCTACAATCAAAATGGTGGCTGATTCTTTGGAACCAAGACCTTACTCATCACGAGAGTTCATTTGGGAACTTGGAAAGTGGCTTTCAGAAGGCAATGCCAAGAAAAAAGATTCATTGATTCAAGCATGCTACGAAAACAATGTGCCTATTTTCTGTCCTGCATTCTCAGATTGCTCTGCAGGATTCGGATTGGTTATGCACCAAGTTGCAAATCCTGAAAGACATTTGAGCATCGACTCAGTTAAAGACTTCTTGGAATTAACCCAAATCAAAATCAAAGCCGGCACAACAGGATTATTCATGGTCGGAGGCGGAACCCCTAAAAACTTTGCACAAGACACAGTGGTTTGTGCCGAAGTTTTGGGACACGAAGTCGATATGCACAAATATGCAATCCAAATCACGGTTGCCGACGTAAGAGACGGAGCTTGCTCATCTTCAACTCTGAAAGAGGCATGCTCATGGGGAAAAGTCGATACGACATTTGAACAAATGGTTTACGCAGAAGCAACAACCGTAGTTCCGATGATAGCCTCATACGTCTATCACAAAGGCGATTGGAAGAAAAGAGAAGCAAGAAACTTCGCAAAAATGTTCTAATCGGACAACAAAACATAAAAACACGACAAAAACACAAGCGGCTCGAATCAAAACAACGAGCCGCTTGTTTGTTTTCAGCACAAACGATTCGCAGATTCAGAAAAACGAAATCAAAAAAGAAAACACTGAAACTTGAAAAGAAAAAAGCCATTTCCCATACCAAATCACAACATCAAACAAACTGACAAACAAATACTTGAACACACACAACAGACCATAGAGTGGGGGAGATGATATTTTTTTCACACAAGCATAGGTTTGGAATGATTATCATTGCTTTTTTTTTCGTATCTTTGTACGTTGATTTTAACGAATCGAAAACAAGATGGACTTAGAAAATGAAAGAATACAGAGGGTAAACATCGAAACCCAAATGAAACAGGCATACATCGACTATGCCATGAGTGTGATTGTTTCGAGAGCTTTGCCCGATGCAAGAGACGGAATGAAGCCCGTTCACCGCAGAATTTTATATGCAATGGGTGATATGGGAATGACTTACAACACAAAGCACAAGAAATCTGCCAGAATAGTGGGAGAGGTACTCGGTAAGTACCATCCGCACGGCGACAGCTCGGTTTACATGGCCATGGTCAGAATGGCACAATGGTGGTCTTTGAGATATACCATGATTGACGGACAAGGAAACTTCGGCTCAGTCGATAATGACCCGCCGGCAGCAATGCGTTACACCGAAGCAAGAATGTCTAAAATCGCTTCCGAAATGTTGGCAGACATAAACAAAGACACAGTAGATTTCACCAACAATTTCGATGACAGTTTGCAAGAGCCGACCGTACTTCCCGCAAAAATACCGTATCTGTTGGTTAACGGAACAAACGGAATCGCAGTCGGAATGGCGACAAACATGGCTCCACATAACCTAAGCGAAGCAATAGATGCAATAATTGCCTATATCGACAACAACGAAATAAGCATAGATGAATTGATGCAATATATCAAAGCTCCGGATTTTCCGACAGGAGGAATCATCTACGGATATGACGGAGTGAGAAGTGCATTCCATACCGGCAGAGGTCAAGTCGTGATACGCGGAAACGCATACATCGAACAAGATAAGCATTCCGACGCAGAGCAAATAGTGGTTACATCCGTACCTTACCAAGTTGTCAAATCAGACATGGTAAAGCATCAGGCGGCATTGGTAGAAGAGAAAAAGATTGAAGGAATCTCGAGAATAAAAGACGAAAGCAACAAGGACGGTGTAAGAATCGTTTACAAACTCAAAAGAGATGCAATGAGCAATGTCGTATTGAACAAATTGTATCAATACTCCGAATTGCAATCATCTTTTTCCATCAACAACATTGCTTTGGTTAACGGAAAGCCTCAGCTGCTTAACTTGAAGGATATGATAAGTTGCTTTGTTCAACACAGACAAGAAGTGGTCGAACGCAGAACCCGCTTCGAACTGAACAAGGCAGAAGAACGTATGCACATAGTTGAGGGTTTGCTTAAGGCGTTAGACTTCATCGATGAAATCATTTCGCTAATCAGAAACTCTGCAACAATCGCAGAATCCAAAGAAAGACTACAAGAAAGATTCGGATTCTCAGAATTGCAATCGGCAGCCATCGTAGCAATGCGTCTTGGTCAGTTGGCAGGATTGGAACGCCAAAAACTGCAAGACGAATTCGACGAACTCTCTGCCTTCATCGCTCGTTGCAAAGAAATATTGGAAAACCACGATGTTTTGATGCAGGTTGTTAAAGACGAACTATCGGAAATCAAAGAAAAATACGGCGATACCAGAAAATCACAAATAGAGTATTCTTCTTCGGATTTCCGTATCGAAGACATGATTGCGAACGAAGAAGTGGTGGTTTCCGTATCTCATTTGGGATATATCAAACGTACTCCTTTATCCGAATACAAGGTTCAAAACAGAGGAGGAAAGGGAAGCAGAGGAGGAGCGTTACGAGATGAAGACTTCATCGAACATGTCTATACAGCATCTATGCACGACTACATTCTGTTCTTCACAGAAAAAGGAAAATGTTATTGGCTCAGAGCTTTCGAGTTGCCGGAAGGCACAAAGACAACCAAGGGTCGCATGATAAAAAACCTACTCAACATAGAAGACGGCGATGTCATAAAAGCGTACGTTACAACCAAAGACCTGAGAGACAAAGACTACGTAAACAACAACTATATCGTCATGTGCACCAAACGAGGTCATATAAAGAAAACCTCATTGGAAGCATACTCGCGTCCACGTACAAACGGCATCATCGCATTCGGCATAAAAGAAGGAGATGAGTTGCTTGAAGCAAGACTAACAAGCGGAACAGACGAAATACTTATTGCTGCACGAAACGGAAAGTGTATTCGATTCAACGAAAGCACAGTAAGACCGATGGGAAGAGGTGCAGCAGGAGTGAAAGCCATGACTTTGGCTGACGAAAACGACGAAGTAATCGGAATGGTTGTTGCAAACGCTCAAAGCGATATTTTAGTCGTTTCGGAAAAAGGCTATGGCAAGCGTTCCAATCTCGAAGAATACAGAATCACAAACAGAGGAGGAAAAGGTGTAAAGACGCTTAACATCACCGAAAAGACGGGAGACTTGATTGCAATCAAAGAAGTAAGCGACGAAGATGACCTTATGATCATGAATCGCTCAGGTTTGACAATCCGAATGCATGTTTCAGACATCAGACAACAAGGAAGAGCAACTCAAGGAGTGAAATTGGTAAACATAAAAGAAGGAGACGCAATCGCATCCGTTACCGAAATCACCCGTGAAGAAGATGAGTCGGAAGCAATAAATGAAGAAAATACAACGTTAGAAGAGATAAACGAATAAATTTTTACATCATGAAGAAATGTTTAATTTTCGCAGCTTTATTTGCTGCATCCATCGGAGTTTCTGCTCAAACAATGAAAGTACAAAGTGCATACTCCGACATGAAAAACGATAGATGGAAAAACGCTATGGCGAACATCGAAGAGGCTTGCGTAAACGATAAGACCAAAGACGATCCTAAGACATGGAATTACGCAGGGCTTATTTACGCAAAGTTTGTCGAGTTATCCCAATCAGACAATCCGAAAGACCAAAAGCTGTTAAAAAAGCAGAAAGTCTCAATTCCGATTACCGAATTGGCAGATAAGGCACAGAATGCTTTAATCAAATCTCTTGAATTGGAGAAAACAGCCGGCACAAACGAGTTTACCACCGTTTCAATGGGAGCTTTGACATTTATCTCAGGCTATCAATTGGAAAGAGCTATAAACGAATTCAATGCAGGCAAGTATCAGGAAGCCATACCTTTGTTCGAAAAGACCATTGTAGCCGCAAAAGCATGTAAACGTGCAGAAGTAACCGACAAAGCAAAGCTTGTGTTGGCCATGAGCTATGATGCGTTGAAGCAGAAAGACAAATCAGCAGAATTATACAGAGAATTGGTAAAAGCGGGAACAAAAGAGAAAGAAGCATACATAAATCTTTACGTGGCCAATTCAGCAGCCAAAGAAACCGATAAAGCGATTAACGTGTTGAAACGCGGAGTTAAGGTGTTGCCAAAGGATGCTCAATTGAAAGCATTGCTTGGAGCAGCATATTTACAAGCAGGAAACATGCCTGAGGCTGAGAAAATGGTTCAAGAATTGTTGAAAATGGGAGCTGAAAATCCTGAGATATTGAATTATGTCGGCGGAATATATCGTGATGCCGAAGATGTAGCAAAGGCAGAAGAGTATTACAACAAATCGATTGTCCTAAACGCAAATCAGACTGAGGCATATCTTGGACTTGGAACAACATATTTCAACAAAGGAATCTCAAAATTGAAAGAAGCAGACAAAGTTCCGTTGGATGATATGACAGGTGCATACGACAAATTGAAAAACGAATCATTCGATTACTTCAAGAAAGCAATTCCAAACTTGCAAAAAGTTTTAGAAACCAAACCAAAGGATTTCCAAAGTTTGAAAGCGTTGAGAAATATTTACTCACTTTTGAATATGAAAGCAGAATTCCAAGCAATCGATGCTAAATTGAAAGAAGTGAGTAAGTAAAACAGCTAATTAAAACATTTCACAAAATAACTCTAACAAAGAACGGCTTATCGATTTCGATAGGTCGTTTTTTTGTTTCTTCTTTTCTCTACTTTACATAATTGTAATTATGTGCCAAAAGGGGGATTTCAAAAATCCGGAACTTTAAGGCTGAAATCGGCAAAAAAAATGCAGTCGCCGATAGTTTGACTTCAATTTTTGCAATTCTCAGAAGTTAAACCGAATATTGCATTTGGAATTTTCAAAAAATTTTTTCAGAAAACAGAAATCAAATTTTAATTTTACAATCAGAAAAAACGCAAAACCAAATCTTGATTTTGATTTTTTAATTCTTGAAAACAATTCTCTGATTCTTTGTTTTATTTTTCTGTTTCTTGATTTTAATTATACAAAATAAAGAATGATTTCGTTGAATATAAAATCCGACGAAATCATTCTTTTATGCTATTATATAATGCTTAGAATGCTATTGTCTTGTGAAATCGAGAGTTTTCGGAAACGTTGCACAAGGCTTTTGTGCGTGTAAGAAAACAATTTCTGACCATTGTTTGGGGAATATATTCTCGTAAATATGGTTTTTAAGCAATGAAGAATATATCTGTTTCCATTCTTTACCGTGAGAACTAACCTTTTTGCCGTATTTTAGTCGAGTTTCCAAGTGTGCAAGTTCGTGAATCAGAACCAAAAGCATTGCATACGGAGCAAGATTTTCGTTTAAGGTTATAATGTGTTTGCTGTCTCCGTATTGGAAATAATTACCGAGTATTCTTTTGCGAGACTTTACCAAACGAACTGAAAGATTATCATATTCGGCCAGCTGACTCTGTACAAGCTTATGAGATTCAGGCGGAAGGCAATCGGTAAGTTGTTTCATCCGATGATTGAAAAAAGAAAGAGAAAGTCGGACAATTACATTTACGTTTTGAACGGTGTTTTTTTCCATAAGGAGAACTGCTCGCACATGCGGAGAACAACAAACCGATAAGCATTATCAAAACAACCAACTTTCTCTTTCTCATCGTATTTCTTTATTATTTATTAACTATTACTTTATGTGAAGATTCTGCTCCGTCAGCTTTGATTCTCACAATATAGAGACCGTTTTGCAAATGATTCAAATCCAAAACAAAGTTACTGCTTGCAGATGGTATTGCTTGATTTGAAAGATTGCGTCCTGTTTGATCGAAAATCGAAACTTCTATATCTTGGTAGCTGTCTTCGAAAGTTATCATCAAACTGCTTTGTGCAGGATTAGGAGATACGGATGTAATATTTTCAACTGCAGCAACTTCGGTTATAGATGAAGAATAATCCATTCCACCTATTGCAGTAGCCCCCGTATTTGTAGGATCCAACCATGGTTTCAAACGTCTGCTGTTTGAAGTTCCGTTTGAAGTCCAGGAATATGAAAGTTTACCATAATAATCCACTTTTTGATCATCGCTTACATTGCAATCTGATATTCCTCCCGTTAAATCGCCAATCACTTGTCCGTATTCGTTAAACAGAGCTGAGCCTGAAGAACCGCCTTCCGTTACTCCGTATCCGTTTTCTGTTTCAACCCATTTTACAACCCAGTGAGTACCGCTACTACTTGAGTTACTGCTGAATGTAGCACTTTGAAGTCTGGAATTGAATGTAGAAATCTTCTTAACATCTCCTGAAGGGTGATGAATAGATACTCCTTTCGAAACAGCATTATTGCGATTATCCCAACCACACCAAAAAGGATTATAACTCTCAGGCACATCGTTATTAAGCAAGAAAAGACAAAAATCACTGCCGCTGCCACTGTATGTATTGTCATAAGCTTTGAGTGTGGCACCTGTTAGAGATTTTGAACGAGAAGGCTCACTTGCCGGTGTACTACAGCCACTTGTTTCGTACTTAAACACGAATACGAATTGCGAATAATAAGATGTTGAGGCTACATCTTCGATACAGTGAGCTGCCGTCAAAAGATAAGGTTTTCTATCGTAGCTTGTATTATTTACAAGCGTACCTGTGCACCATCCAATATAGTATTGACTCATTCTAACTTGAATTCTCGCAACTGCTCTTTGTTGTTTGCGGTAGTCATCCCCTTCAGAACAATTCACATTCACATTACAACTGCCAGAAGAACGATATTCGTCTGATGCTTTCTCAGGAATGTCTCTGTAAGCATAGCCTATCTCGGTTATTTCTATTTGTGCTTTTTCGCTTAAATCATTTGGCTCGAAGTATTCGAAGATTATCTTCTCTCCTTCCAAATATTCGGTTGCGAAAGTCTTCAATTGGTGATTGTTAAAATAAGAGAACGCACCTAATACTTTAGATTTATCGTCATTATACAAGAAAAGCTTTCCTCCTCTCGGTAAAACGAATCGATCGGAATAGAATATCAACGCCTGAGCCTCAGGCACCTCTACGGCAAGTCTGTAAATCTTTCCGTCTTTTGTCGTTGTAACATCTGCATGTTCGAAAAAATCAGCTCCACACTTCAAGATAACTCCGAATCTTCTCATTTTGAACAAAGATTCTTCGCTTTCGTCTTCTGCCATTACCCGGGTCAAATCCGGTTTTTCAAGATGTATCGTCTTGATTTCCGCATTATCTTCTTTCAATGAAAAAGAAGGTGGCATTTCATCTGTACTTAATTGAGCATTTGCATAAAAACACAAGCATAATGCAACAAAAAATAATAGAAATCTTCTCATGGTTTTATTGTTTTTTTTATTGTTATTATTTATTTCTCATATTAAACAAACACTTTAATATTTCTGAATGAATATTCAGTATTTGAGGAATTAACATCTTAGAATCATCATGAATGATAAGGTAATCTGCCAATATGTTTTTTTCTTCTGCCGACATCTGATTTGACATTCTCGCCCTGACCTGCTCTTCTGTGCAATTGTCTCTTTGCATCACACGTCTTATGACAATATCTTCCGGAGTGCTTATGCCGATTATCTTATCGAAATGAGATTGCAAACCATTCTCAAAAAGAATCGCACTTTCCATAATGACGTATGGAGAACGTTGTTTTTCACTCCATGAATCAAACATCTCGAATACTTTCGGGTGAATCAAGTCGTTCAACTCTCTAAGTTTGTTTTTGTCATTGAAAACAATGTCTGCAAGTTTGCGAGCTTGAAATGCTCCGTTTTCGATTACGCTTTCCCCGAAACGTTTTGTGATTTCCTGCAAAAACAACGGGTCTTCATACAATTTCTTTGCTTCTTTGTCGGAATAAAACACAGAAACCCCCAAATTTTCAAAGACTCGGGCAACCAAAGACTTGCCACAACCGATTCCAGCCGTAAGTCCGATTTTCGCTTTTGCCATGTTATTTTTGTATTATGTAGTCCAGCTTTGGCGGATCAATGGATAAAACCTTTATAAACTCGGGAACATTTTTCAGAATCACGCGAAGCTTTTTCTTGTTCTTGTCAAGGTTGTATATGACATAAGCAGAAATTTCATCGGTGTTGACTTTCTTGAAATCATTTATTGCAACCTTGTATCTGACTTTGACTGCAGAGGGGAACAATCTTATTTTCTCATTCTTTCCCGCTATGACGGAAACCGGAATCGTGATTACATTCTCCGTATATTCCTTAACTTTCACGCTTAAACCAACCGTGCTCATCGGCAGATTCAGATTGCTCGCCTCGTGATCAAAATCAACAGGAACAAAAACAAACAAATCCTTATCGATTCCCTTCAATGTCATTTCTTTGGTGTAAAGCGTATCTATCTTTCGCAGTTCCTCTCTCGTGCCTTCAAGTTCTAAAAAATCCTTTTCCAATTTCGGAGACTCGGAACTTGAAAAGGGTTGTCTGTATTCCACCTTTACCCGATTTACAAGCGGAACCTGCTTCGAATATGTTTTGTTCCATCTCAACTTAAGGGTATCCGGCATTATTTCCATGGGAACCTTGCTCATTCCTATGGTGGAATGTATTTGTTGTGTTATGAATCCCATCGGTATCTTTGCCGTTCCGCTTTGCATATTGAGAGACAATCTGTTCACATCTATGTTCATAGATTTTTGTCTGCCAAACCATAAGCGGCTTGTGAGCAAATCGAAACCGCTGCTTGTGATACGCACGTCTATTATGCTGTCGCTGCAATAGAATTGCCGATTCGGATTATCCGAACTATGGAAAGAAACCGGCAAAGAATAATTGTATTGATACGTTTTTCCCAATGCAACAAACAGCCACAAAGCTCCGCTCAAACAGAAACAAATAAAACCGACTCTGACTTTTTTATTTGTCAGAATCTTATAAAGAACACTGTTTTTCTTTTTGTTGTCTGTCTGCATGCCTTCTCAAACGAAATGAAGCGTCTCTGACCGAGAAACGGCAAGACGCTTCAATGACTTCATCAATCCCGATATTGATTATTTGTTTTGAGCAACTGCAACAGACATTGCTATTGCCGTTTTCTCAACTTCAATTTTCACATCGTGTGAAACTTCCAACAAAACCGTTGTTTCTTTCACTTCGGCAATCTTTCCGTGCAATCCACCTATCGTAACGACATTTTGTCCCTTTGAAAGTGCTTCTCTGAACTTCTTTTCTTCTTTTTGTCTCTTTTGTTGCGGACGAATCATGAAGAAATAAAAGATCACGATTATGAGCACCAACATTATGATTGAGCTCATGCCACTTCCGCCTGCTGCTTGCAATAATACGTTTAGTAAATTCATCTCTAATTCTTTGTTTATTTAATGTTATTTTTTTCTTTTAATGAACATCTGCAATGATTCTGAGGTTGGTTTTTGCAGGTTTTGTGTTTGCGTTCACCGTTACTTGCTTGGTTATTCTCATTCCTGTAGCCCCGTCGGAGTCATAAGTAACCGAAATCATGCCACTTTCACCCGGAGCAATCTCTCCACGAGGGTAATCGGCAACTGTGCAACCGCATGAAGTGTTTACTTCATATATGACAAGATTATACTTACCTGTGTTGGTGAATTTGAAGCTTCCGCTGACTCTTTCGCCTTCTTCGACATTCTTAAAGTCGATCACATCTCGCTCAAACTTGATAGTGGTCAGATTATCTATCACAGAAACGTCTATCTTTCCCTCATCTGTTTTTCCGGAACATGAAATCAACAAAATGCTTGCGGCAAACAATAACATCAAACTCCTTTTCATAACTCTCCTTCCTCCGGTTTATCGCTTTCTTCCTTGTTTATCTTTCCCTCAGCCCTCAAATCAATCAAAAATTTATCCAAAAGACCGTTCACAAACAACTTGCTACGCTCCGTAGAGAACTCTTTGGCCAACTCAATGTATTCATTCATGGTTACTCTTACGGGAATAGTCGGACAATATATTAACTCGGTTATACCCATTTTTATTATGATTCTGTCTAAAAAAGCAAGACGATCCATATCCCAATTTTCAACATGCTTAAGGAACATTTCGTCATACTCTTCAAAGTGAATGAGCGACTTGGTCAACAAATCGAGTGCAAAACTTTTGCGATCGTCTTTCTCTATGTCGAACATCTGAAACAGAGGCTTTGTTGCAGAATCTTCTTGTTTGTATTCCTTCAAATAGTTCAAGAAAGTAAGTCCCACAAAAGCAAAATCACTTTCCCAATAAAGCTGTTTCTCAAACAGAAATTCCAAGAACGATTCATTCTTCAAAAGATAATTTTTCATCAATTGAAGAACCACCCTCTTTTCATCTTCGTAAGAGCATTGCTCAAGCTCCATGTAATTTTTGTAAGAGTTGGATTCCTTGAAACGATTCAAGATGTTTTTGAGCATGTCTTTTTGTTCCACCCAATTGATTTTAAGTTTTTCGACAGCCTTTGCCAATTCCACGCTGTTCCCCAATTGAGAGAGCAATGTGTTTTCGACAAATCGCATATTCGGATTCAAATCTTCTTCGGTTGGAAAGAACTTTGTCTTGGCTTCTTCTAACTGATTTTCTGCTATATCTCTGATTTCCAAAACTGCTGAAAAGATATAGACTTCCAATTTATAGGTTTGCTCGATGCCATCAAGCAATTCTTGTTCTGCTATCGCGATATCGTTCTGCTTTGACACGATGCACGCATATAATTGTTGCAGAACTTTTGCACGTATAAAATGACGACTCAACATCTGTTGTAATAACGTTTTCGAAAATTCAGTTTGCAAAGTTAGGAAAAAAAATCCGTACCGCAATACAAAACAAAGGTCTTATTTATCCCACAAACAGCAAAACGATTATTGAAAGTATGAAACTGAGAACAGTAAGAATGATTCCGCTTTTGAAAAATTCCCAAAATCCTATTTTGATTCCATATTTGTCGGCACTCTCTATGACGATTATGTTTGCCATTGCTCCGATTATGGTTGCATTTCCGGCAAGTGTGGACGCAGATGCCAAAGCCAACCACAAAGTTTCGGAATTTACAGTCTCCATAAGCGGAAGCATCAACACGGTATAGGGAACGTTACTCAAAATCTGACTCATCACAAGACTGATTCCGTGAATCGACAACAAGCCTGCGAAATCATCTTTCAAAGGTATGGCAAGCAAGGAATCCAAAAGACCGGTATATCTCACTGCTCCGACAACTATAAACAAAGCCGCAAAAAACAAAAGCAAAACCCAATCGACTTCTTTTATCAATGCGGCAGGTTTGTGTTTTGAAAACAAAATAATCAAACTTGCAGCCGCCAAAGCAATTACGCAAATCGGCAAATCGAGAATCTTACCCAAGAAAAATCCTATGACAAGTAAAACAAATATTACGACGGAAGCATACATGTCTTTCAACTTATAATCGCTTTCCATTTTGTAAGAAAGAATCGTTTTGTCGGAAAACTCTTTGCGATATATCGATTTGACAACCGCAATCGTCATAAGCATGCCGAGCAATGAGACAGGCAAAAGATGAAGCATGAAATCCAAATACGAAATTCCGCTGCTGAGTCCTATAAGCATGTTTTGAGGATTTCCGGTTATCGTCATGGCACTGCCGATGTTGGAAGAAAGAATTTCGGCAATAAGATAAGGAACGGGATTTGAGCGAATCCTGCCACAAATCGAAATAATAATCGGAGTAAATATCAGAACGACAGCATCATTAACCAAAAACGCCGAACCAACTCCGGAAATAAAAACAATACAAGAAAGCAAGCGTGTTTTGGTTGTTGCAAAAGACAGCGTTTTTTCGGCAATCAGATTGAAAAAACCGTCAGCTTTCAATGCAGAAATGACAATCATCATTCCGAGCAAAAGAAATATTGTGTTGAAATCAATGAACGCCACAGCTTGTTCAAAACTTATCACACCCAAACACATCATCGCCACAGAGCCTATGAAAGCCGCTGAAGGTCTGTCAATGTTTATTTTCGGTAAACGCGTGAATATTATGCCGATGTAAGTAATGATGAATATTACCAGGGCAACTATCTCGACACTCATTGTTTTTCGATGATTTTATTCCTTCTTCAAAAGCACGAATTCTTATTTTGTCTTTCCCAAAAGCTCAAACATATTACGCTTATAAGCTTCCACACCCGGTTGATCAAAAGGATTAACTCCCAATAGGTAAGCACTTAAAGCACAAGCAAATTCGAAGAAATAGATTAAGCCTCCCAATTCTCTTTCATTCAAACTTTCAAGGCTTATCGTCAATTGCGAAACTCCTCCGTCCAAATGTGCTTTGCGTGTTCCTTGCTCTGCGATGTGGTTTATCTGCAAAAGAGAATATTTTGTGAGATAATTCAAACCGTCTAAGTCGTTTTCTTCAATCGGAACCGCTATGCTGCGTTTGCTTTTTTCGACATGCAACACTGTTTCGAACATCAGCCTCTCTCCTTCTTGAATGTATTGTCCCAAAGAGTGCAAATCGGTTGTGTTTGATATGCCTACGGGAAACAGTCCCTTGCCTTCCTTGCCCTCACTCTCGCCATAAAGCTGTTGCCACCAAGATGCGAAATATTGCAATGCAGGTTCGTATGACACCAACGCCTCTATCTTTTTCCCGTTTCTGTACAGAAGGTTACGAATCGCAGCATACTTCCATGAAGGATTACTTAAAGAAGCATCATTCATCAACCTATCTCTCATTATCTTAGCTCCATATAACAAAGCCTCTATATCCACTCCCGCAACAGCGGCAGGAATCAATCCGACAGGCGAAAGAACGGAAAAACGTCCGCCTATGTCATCTCTGATTATGAAACTGTCGTATCCGTTTTCGATACACATTCGACGCAATGCCCCTTTGTTTTCATCTGTTATGGCAACGATTCTGTCTTTTGCCTCTTTCCTGCCGTATTTCTTTTCAAGAGCATTACGCAACAGTCTGAAAGCAATTGCAGGTTCGGTTGTAGTTCCACTCTTCGAAATAACACACAAACAAAACTCCTTATGCTTCAAATAGTTGAGCAAGTCATTCATATAATCTTCCGAAAGGCTGTTGCCGGCATAGACAATCTTGCACGAATGTCTGTGTTCGTTTGTTTCGAATGCAGGTTGCAATGCGGAAATCACCGCTTTGGCTCCGAGATATGAGCCTCCGATTCCGATAACCACCAACACATCTGCTTTTTTCCTTATCAAATCGGCAAGTTGTTTGATTCTATCGACTTCCGATTCAACATCCTCTGCAGGCAAATCACGCCAGCCGAGAAAATCACTTCCCTTGCCACTACCCTCACAAACATACTCGTGAGCCTTAATCAATTCCTTTTCGATGGAATCAAGATTCATCGCAGCAGAATCAAGATTCGCTAAATTAAATTCAAGTTTCATAATGCTTATTACCTAATCTACGGCAAAGATACAAAATAAAACTATATTGGTTCAATATTTATGCTTTTCGTTTCTATCCATGTTCTGTGTCAAAACTCAAAACAATCATTTGCAACACCTTATCGGAAACATTGTTTTCAAGACCCGTCATCTGTGATTGGCGAATTGAACAAACAAAAAAAGAAGGTATGTAATCATTCCGAAGAATGACACATACCTTCATCAACAAATTATGGTTTATTTTTCTAATTAGCAAACACCAAGTTCGATCATAGAATCAGCAACCTTGATAAAGCCAGCTACGTTAGCACCTTTAACATAGTTGATGTAACCATCTTTTTCTGTACCGTACTTAACACAGTTTGCATGTATTGAGTCCATCATGAAGTGTAGTCTTTGGTCTACTTCTTCTCCTGTCCAACCGATGTGTCCTGCGTTTTGGCTCATTTCCAAACCGGAAACTCCTACACCACCTGCGTTAGCTGCTTTACCAGGAGCAAAGATTACTCTTGCTTTTTGAAGTTCGTGGATAGCATCTGCTGTACATCCCATGTTAGAAACTTCACATACCAAAGTAACTCCGTTAGCTATCAATTGTTTTGCATCTTCTCCGTTCAACTCGTTTTGAATTGCACAAGGCATAGCAATATCAACTTTTGCTTCCCAAGGTTTCTTGCCTGCGATGAATGTAGCTGAAGGGAATTTGTCTGCGAATGGTTTTACTACTCCATTGTTAGAAGATCTCAATTCCAACATGTAAGCTATCTTTTCGTCGTTCATACCTTCTTCATCCAAGATGTATCCATCAGGACCTGAGATACAAACAACTTTAGCTCCCAATTCAGTTGCTTTCTTTGCAGCACCCCATGCTACGTTACCGAAACCGGAGATAGCAACTCTTTTACCTTTCAATTCCAAACCGTGCTTTTGCAACATGTTGTTTACGAAATAAACTCCACCGAAACCTGTTGCCTCAGGACGAAGGATAGATCCTCCCCAACCTGCTCCTTTTCCGGTCAACACTCCTGTGTTTTCACGAGCCAATTTCTTGTACATACCGTACATGTATCCGATTTCTCTTCCACCAACTCCTATATCACCGGCAGGAACGTCAGTGTCAGGTCCGATGTAACGCCACAATTCTGTCATGAATGCTTGGCAGAATCTCATGATTTCGTTATCTGATTTTCCCATTGGGTCGAAATCAGAACCACCTTTTCCACCGCCCATTGGCAATGTTGTCAATGAGTTTTTGAATGTTTGTTCGAAGCCCAAGAACTTCAAAGTATCCAATGTTACAGCTGGGTGGAAACGCAATCCTCCTTTGTATGGTCCTATTGCATTGTTGAATTGAACTCTGAATCCTCTGTTTACTTGGATTTGTCCTTTATCATCAACCCATTCAACTTTGAATTGGAAGATTCTATCCGGTTCAACCATTCTTTCGATAATCTTATGGTTATCGTATTTTGGGTGTTCAGCAACATATTCTTCAATAGTTTCCAACACCTCTGTTACAGCTTGCAAGAACAATGGTTGTCCAGGGTTCTTTGCTTCTACGTCTGCTAAAATCTTTTTTACGTCCATGATATTTTATTTTTTAAACGTTTTTTCAAAATCCAAACCCCATGATTTGGAACTGCAAAGTTAATCACTATTATTTTAATAAAGCAAGAAATTCCCGAAAATATTTTCTTCAAAACAAAGAAACAGCCTTTTTTTTCATTTGTTCCATTCGTTCAACCTGCGATTTAATTGCAAGTTTTCAATGATACCAAGCTGTAAACGCATGTTTTTTTCTACCTTTGCAAAAAAATGAGTCGTATGGTTTTACAGTTAGGAAAACTGATTGAAGTATGCAAAGCAACGGTTCTTTGTTCCGACAAAATGAATCTTGATTCTGATTTTTTGTCTTTTGAAATCAATTCGCTGTTATTTGATTCCAGACGGCTCAACTCTGCAAATCACACCGTTTTTTTCGCAATCCGAACCGCCAACAACGACGGACACAAATACATAAGCGAACTCTACGACAAAGGAGTCAGGATATTCGTCTGCACAATCAGACCCGAAAAACTGCAAAACGGAGCATACTATCTTTTGGTCGAAGATTCGCTCAAAGCATTGCAACATCTTGGAGCCTATGCCCGCAAATCATTCTCGGGAAATGTGATTGCAATCGGCGGCTCCAACGGAAAAACCATAGTAAAAGAGTGGTCGAGAGTATTGATTGCCCAAGACAAAAAAGTCTGTATTTCACCTCGCAGCTACAATTCGCAGATCGGAGTTGCCGTATCCTTGTGGCAATTGAACGAAAACTTTGAAGCAGGAATCTTTGAAGCAGGAATATCCGAACCTAACGAAATGCAGTCCTTGCACGACATGATTCTGCCCGACACAGGTCTAATCACAAACATAGGAGATGCCCACGGAGTGAATTTTTCCTCGATTGAAGAGAAACTGAACGAAAAACTGAAACTGTTCGAAGGCTGCAAGCGACTCATCTGTTCGCAAGACAACCCGATGCTGTTTGAGAAAGTATCTGAATTCTGCAAAAGCAACAACATCGAACTCATATCCTACGACACCGAAAGCATGGCTCGCAAATTGCAACTGCCGTTCGAAGACCGTGTAAGCAAAGAAAACGCAGTTTCAGCCTTTGTCCTATGCACTCAATTGGGAATAGACGAAGACAAACTCCGACAACGCATCGGCATGCTCACACCCTTGGATATGCGAATGCAGATACAATCGACCGGAAACTCGATTCTGCTGAACGATTGCTACTGTCTCGACATCACATCCTTGGAAGCCGCCTTGGATTACTTGAACACACAAGACCGAAATCTTGAAAGACGCGTCATACTTTCCGATTTACAGGAAAAAAGCGAAGACATACCCGAAACACTCAAAAAAATAAACACACTTCTCAAAAACAAATCGATAAGCTTTCTTTACGGCATAGGAACGGATTTTGTGAACAACGCCTCGCTTTTCGACATTCCGCATCGCTTTTTTGCAGACAACAAAGAATTTCTTGCACAAATAGACACCAAAGACTTCTTCGGCAAAGCCGTTTTGCTGAAAGGCTCCCGCAAAGCCGAGTTGGAAAAAATCACAAACCTGCTTGAAGCCCAATCACATCAAAGCATATTGAAAGTAAACCTGACTGCATTGGACGAAAACGTGCGTTACTTCAAATCGAAGCTCAAACCGGGAACACGTTTGATGGGAATGGTCAAAGCATCAAGCTACGGATGTGGCGGAAACGAAGTGGGAATGGAACTGCAACGCTCTTTGGCAGACTATCTCACCGTTGCATTTGCCGATGAAGGCGTAACACTTCGCAAAAACGGCATAACACTTCCGATAATGGTTGTAACGCTCGAAGCAGAAGCCCTTGGCAAAATGACCGAATATGACTTGGAACCGGTCGTTCATAATTTCGACACACTGTCTCTTGTGAAAGACCTCGAACTTACAATACACATCAAACTCGATACAGGAATGCATCGTCTGGGTTTCGAATCCAAAGACGCCGATAAGTTGCTCGAAATTCTGAAACAGTACCCAAACCTGCATATTGCTTCGATTTTCTCACACTTTTCTTGTGCCGATTCCCCTCAATTCGACGACTACACAAACGAACAAATAAACCGATTCGACGAAATCTCAAAACGTTTGTGCGATTCTTTCGATTACAAAATTCTTCGCCACATCTGCAACTCTGCCGGCACGATTCGTTTTCCACAAGCACACTTCGACATGGTCCGATTGGGAATCGGAATGTATGGAATAGGCTGCGACGAAAACACACAAAAACATCTGCGTTATGTTCAAAGCCTTGAAACCCGTCTTACAGAGATTCGCACCATCGAAATCGGGGAAAGCGTCAGCTATATGCGTAATTTCACAGCCTCAATCCCCACAACAATCGGAGTAATTCCCATAGGATACGCCGACGGCTTGAATCGACACCTTTCGGAACGAGGATTCAAAGTATGGATAAACGGGAAAAAAGTACCCATTGTAGGAAACATCTGCATGGATATGTGCATGGTGAATCTGAACGGAGTAAAAGCTTCGGTTGGAGACAGAGTCGTGATATTCGGAGAAGAAAATCCCGTCGATAACATGGCAAAAGCATTGGACACAATCTCTTATGAAGTATTCACTTCCATATCTCCGCGAATCAAACGCATATACTATCACGAATAAACAAAGCAAAAGACCAGGCACTTGCCGACACAAAATCACGAACATCATTTTCACACTTCTCCTTTCGCAAACCATCGAGACAAATCGATGAAACTGAGGCATGAAACCATGAACAAAGCCGCCGACACGCAAAAAAGTCAAAACAAAATGATGATATAATCGCAAAAAACACTATCTTTGCAAACGCAATTCGGAAAGGTGCTCGAGTGGTTGAAGAGGCACGCCTGGAAAGTGTGTAAACGTCAAAAGCGTTTCCAGGGTTCGAATCCCTGTCTTTCCGCTGGAATAGGAAGTCTTTTGACTTCCTTTTTTCGTATAAAGGGTTCGAACCCGAGGGTTCGTAATCGTCGAAGACGCTTTCGTAAGAAAGAATCCCTGTCTTTCCGCAAGCAAATAAAGAAAGGAAGTTTCAATGACTTCCTTTCTTTGTTTCAGTAAATTCTTTCTTGATTTCAGTCGAACGAATCAAAGATTCATTTTCGTAGAATCAAGTTTCAATTTTCCAAGCCTTATTCTTTTTCCCCTATCAGCACGCCTGAAACGCTCCATGCACTGAAACTGCCGCCTTCTGCCTGACCTTGAGGGATTGCAACTTTAAGTGTGTGTTTTCCTGCCGTGAGTCCGTCAAGATTTACATAGACCGGTTGGGTTGCTGTGCCGGGACACCAGCCTGAACGCGACAAATCGGACGACGATACTCCATTCCAAAAGTTTCCGGATACAGGATTCCATTCCCGATACCTTGCACAGTCGCTCCGCCATGGCGTATAAGCCAAGACTTTCTTGCCATCGATGAACACTTCGTTGACTTTGGGGTTGAATTCGTCGCCTCCGCCCCAGCCTCCGTGGCCTGTGGTGATATAACGTAAACGAATGTTTTTCACTCCCTCGGGAACGTCGAACTCAATCGTCAAACTGTCGGTATCAAAGAAGTGAGGATAGTTCTGTCCTGCCATTTCCATGACGTTGCATGTGTTAAAGAGCGGAAGCAACCATTGATTTTCTAACTTGCTTTCCCCTCCTACATAATCGCCCGGGTAAGCTTTCAAATCCAAACTTACTTTGTGTCCGCCGCCATCGTAATTGCCGACAAATACTCCTACAAGCACTTCTCCTCTGAGCAGCTTTGCCAAATCTGTAACTTCTTGTTTGTAAAACACATCTTCTTCCCATTCCAATCCATCTATGTTCAAGCGGTCGTTAAAGTGGCCTACGCCGAATGGTGTGAAGAATCGAATCAATTCAACCACAGGCATGAAATCATCGGTCAAACACATAGCTTGATATTTCGCACCTTTGCTGCTCGTGAAGTAAGGTACGACATCTATTCCCTTGGTCAGGGCGTCATATAAGCTCTTTTCTTTTTCCGTAGGTATGATAAAAACGCTGCCGGTTCTGTCATAAGCGTCGCCGGACGACTTTGTGGTAAGTTCGGCAAAGATTTGATAATGTTCTGGTAAGGATTCCAAACCTACTTTCTTCAACACAATCGTGCCACCTGCAAAATGAACAACACTGTCCAAAGGTATGTCGCCGCTTATCTTTGTGGTATCTCCCCAATGTACTCTTTCGTCTTCGAAAATCTTGGTTGTGATAACCATCTTTTCGCGTTCTATGTTGTCCATTTCCTTAAATGTTACTTCTTTTGCAGAATGCGACGGAACGCAATCGGCTTTGGTTTTCGTTCTAAGTTTGTTTACCGATGCGAGTTCAAGAATCGAATTGCCGTTTCTGACGAATCGCACCATCACTCCTTTTAATCCTGCGAATTGAATCATGGGTGTGGCATTCATATCCAAGTCTTCGGTCATCCAGATTTCGATGCTGTTTGAATTGATGCTTGTCGTGTATTTCTTGCATTTGAATCCGCCGACTTCGACATTTTCTTCCACCGGTTTCAAATCAAGGGTCTTGAAGTCGGTTTTTGCAAGGAAGGTTTCTCCATCTTCGTATTCCAATTGTCGGGCAAATGTTTGATTGTCGTAATCCACAAAACGGATTTCTTTTGCCAAGCCTTTGATTGTCTGAATTCCGTCAAGATTCATCTGGTTTTCGATTGCGATTTTGTCTTTGTGGCAATAGACCATTGTAATCGCAGTATCTTGTTTTGCAACGTCCTTTGTATAAGATTTATACACAAGTTCGTTTTTCTGTGCCGAGAGTTGCAAGACCGCCGTCAAAGCAACACATATCGATATTAAACGTTTCATGATTTGAATCTGTGTTTTGATTTATTGTTTCTTGAAATTATTTTTTTGTTCTTTTGTTTCATTTTTCCGAATCAAAGTCCCACGCTGCAATTTATGTAAGCGAAATAATTGTTGTGCTGACCGGATTGTTTCGGAATGGTGATTCGGAAATTCGGAGCAATCTTTATTTTTTCCATTATTTTGAACTCGGCTCCCAACACTGCCATCGATTCGTCTTGTTCTATGTTTTCGGTATTCAATTGGTCGAATCGTGCAAATGTTTTCACTTTCGAATTTAATGCGAGCGAGAGATATGCAGACAAACCGTCTTTTGAATCCGTAGGATTTGCAAATCCGCTTTGCAAGTGGTTGTATTCTGCTCCCAAAGCAAGGCTTCCGATTTCGTAACCGATGAAAGCCGCCATGTTCAGCAAGTCTTGTAGGTTTGCTCCTGCTTTTTGATTCAGCCCTCCATAGATTCGAATGTGAAATCCTTCGAAAGGCGTCAGCGTTGCACCTATCCCGTAGTTGAATCCGTTGTTGCTTTGAATCTTTTTATAGCCTTCTCCGTTCACGACAATGACATCGGCAGATAACCATTCGTTCGGATTCCACGCCGCCGAGATTCCTAAATCCGCACTGCTGCCGAATTTGTATATGTCTTGAAAACTCTTCATCACATGACGGAATCCCCAAAATTTCTCTTGAAAGGAAAATTGTGTGGTGGGAATCAAACCTCCGTTAAACGTGAATTCGCCGGTTTTCCACGAAATCATGGCATTTTTTATGTAGGCAATACGATGATAATCCGAAACATCAGCCGAGCGTCCCATATCGACAACGCCCTTAATCGTCAAATCATCGGACAGTTTGTGGGAACAGCCGAGATAAACCCTTTCTAATTCGAAGCCGACATCGGAAGACGTTTCTCCGAATCCGGTATGCAAATTGCCAAAGATTTGCATTATCGGCTCTGTTTTCGATTGCGGCATTTGGTTTTGTTGAGCCTGCAAAGACAAACCAAAACCGACAAAAGCCACTGCAAACATTATTTTCCCCTTTATTCGCATCGATAGTATTTTTCGCTTGTTCAACACTCTGTTTTACGTTGCAAAAATAACAAAAAAAAAGAGAACAATCAATCTTCCGTAACTCAACTGCTGTGGAATGTGCTTTTGATAAATGAAAATTCGGTTTGAAAGAATTGTATTACCTTTGCAGACTTTAATTCATTGGATTTGATCATGAGATTATTGCTTACGATATTCGGATTCATAGCTTTGGGGTTGGGTATTTTGGGAATGTTCGTTCCGGTTTTGCCTACGACTCCGTTTCTGTTGCTGACGGCGTTTTGTTTTCTGAGAAGTAACCGACGACTCTATGACAAATTGCTTGCTCATAAGGTTTTGGGACCTTATATCACCAATTTCATGCAACATAAAGCCATTCCGAAAAAAGTAAAGGCCTATATATTGATTACGCTTTGGGGAACGATATTGTTGTCTGTTTATTTGGTCGGCATCGTTTGGGTACGGATTTTGCTGATTGCAATAGCCATCGGGGTAAGTATTCACATTCTGCACTACAAAAGCTGTTAAGCAAAAACAAAACAAAGATTCGCTTGAATAAAATCAAGATTTATTTTAGCGAAATCAAGATTCAGAAAAATAAAATCAAGTTTTATTTTTGCAAGATAAAGATTCAGAAAACATTTATTACAATCTGTCGTAAAGTTTCTGCATATCTATGTCGCAGTTGCAGGCAAAGGTTGCTTTCTTACACTCTTTCGCTCCATGCAATCCGCAAGGCTTGCAATCGGGACAAGGTTCAGCTTCGACAACAAGGCTGTTCGTGCTGAGGGGTCCGAATCCGAAATCGGGCGTTGTGGAACAAAAAACAGCCGTTACGGGAGCATCTACCGCAGAACAAAGATGCAAGGGTGCGGAATCGTTGGTAAAATTCATCTTTGCGTCTTTCATAAGTGCGGCTGATTGAAGCAGTGTAAGCTTTCCTGCAAGACTCAAAATGTTTCTTCGATTCGATTGTCTGATAAGGTCATTGCAAAGTTCTTTGTCTTGTTTCGAACCAAGCAGATAAACCATCGCATCTTCGGGAACGTGTTCGAGCAAATCAATCCATTTATCGGATGTCATGGTTTTTGTCTTCCAAAGCGATGAAGGGGCAATACAATAATATGTTCCTTGTTTGTAAAAACTCATCTTCGAATAATCGTCCTTCGAAGGATAGAGTTTCGGTTTCGGAGCATTGTTACACCAATATCCTTCAAGCAACGAGATATTTCTATCTATCTCATGGATTCCTTTTTCTATCTTATGTTCAACCCTATGCGTAAAAAAACAAGATAAAGGGTTCTTTCGGAATCCTATCTTCTTTTTTGCTCCTGAGAAAAGCGTAATCAGCCCCGCCGAAAAGAAACGTTGTACACAGAAAACGACATCGTAACGTTCTTTTTTTATTGATTCGCAAAGCACAAGCAGCCGGAGGTATTTTTTATCCGCCTTATCCCACACCCAGATGTTGCTTACGAAAGGGTGCGATTCAAAAAGCGTTTGATTGGGTTTGCGAACCAATACGTCTATTTGTGCATTCTCGAATTTGTGATGCAACTTCTCCAACAAGGATGTAAGAAGAATGACATCGCCTGTTGAAGCGGTTTGAATGACTAATATCTTTTCCATAGGCAAATAAAAAGCCGTTCCACCGACTTAATCATCAGGAACGGCTTTATCTTAATTCTTTATTGTCGATTACTCAACGATAAGATTCCAATTGTGAACGTCTTCAACTTCTCCTTCTTGGATTCCTTTCAATTGTTTATATAATTTGGTGCATATAGGACCTGCTTCCGTACCATAGTCATATACTTTGCCGGTTCCTCTATCCACTATCTTTCCTATTGGAGAAATAACTGCCGCTGTACCACATGCTGCAACTTCTTCAAAGGTTGAAAGTTCTTCAACAGGGATTTGACGTTGTTCTACCTTCAATCCCATGTCTTCTGCCAACTGACGCAATGACATATTGGTGATTGACGGAAGTATTGATAAGGATTTCGGTGTGCAATAGGTGTTATTTTTGATTCCAAAGAAGTTTGCAGCTCCTGCTTCGTCGATGTATTTCTTTTCTTTTGCGTCAAGGTAAAGCACATTTGAGAATCCCTCGTCGTGAGCTCTTTGTCCGGAACGCAAAGATGCAGCATAGTTTCCACCAACCTTCAATGTACCTGTTCCAAGTGGAGCAGCACGGTCGGCGTCTTCAACAATCTGAATTTGCACCGGCTTAAAGCCTTCCTTGAAATAAGGACCTACCGGACCGGCAAAAACAATGAATAAATACTCATTTGCAGGCTTTACTCCGACTTGAGCACCTGTTCCGATCAAAAGCGGACGCAAGTACAATGAAGCACCGCTTCCTGCAGGCGGAACGAATCTTTCGTTTCTCTTAACCACCTCTATGCAAGCCTTAACAAACAATTCCTCAGGCACAGGTGCCATCATAACGCCCTCAGCTGAGCGAATAAGACGCTTAGCGTTCTCATAAGGGCGGAATAATCTGATTTTACCATCCACACCTCTGAATGCCTTCATTCCTTCAAAAGCTTCCTGACCGTAATGCAAGCAAGTAGCTGCCATATGCATTGTGATCTCTTCGCTATCTGTTACTTCCAATTCACCCCATTTTCCATCTCTGAAATAGCAACGAACGTTGTAATCAGTCTTGTAATAACCAAATGGGAGGTTTTTCCAATCTATATTGCTCATATCTGAATATATTTTAATTAATCTTTCATTCTGCGGGCAAAGGTACGCATTTATTTTCTAAATCCTGCGTTTCATACTGCAAAATTAGAAAATTATTTTTGTATTTCGACAAATGATTCAATCGTTTCTTTCAAACACGTTTTCCGGATAAGCGACCTTATGAAGGAAAAGAGCTTTTGCCGGCACGCTTGCCCCTGCCCTGCATCTGTCTTTGCATTCTATTATGGTTTTGAACTCTTCCATCGAAATCTTTCCTCGTCCCACCGAAACCAATGTGCCTACGATTGCTCTGACCATATTTCTCAAAAATCTGTTTGCAGTAATCGTGAAAATCAATTCCCCATCCGTTTCCTCCCAACGGGCTTCGGTTACCGTGCAAATATTGTTATTGACTTGTGTATGCAGTTTGCTGAACGATGTAAAGTCTTTTTGTCCCAACAGTTCTTGTGCTGCAAGGTTCATCTTCTTGACATCCAACTCCCAAGGGTGATAATAACAGAATGAATTTTTGAAAGGTTGTTTGTTTATGCTGAGGTGATATTTGTATGTGCGACTCAGAGCATCGAAACGTGCGTGTGCATCATCTTTTACGGGGTAAAGTCCGAATATAAGCAAGTTGTGAAGAAAGTAACGATTAAGACGCTTGACCAAAATCTCACATTCCGTCTTTGTCATCGGCTTATAATCGAAATGAGCATAGAAATCGCTTGCATGAACTCCGCTGTCGGTTCGTCCGCAGCCCGTAAGCTCGATTTCTTCTCTGCATATATGTTGCAGAGCCTTTTGAAGAGTTTCTTGAACGCTGTTTTGACCGTCTTGAATCTGCCAACCGTGAAATTCTTCTCCGTTATAAGCGAAATGCAAAAAAAATCTCATAAACCAAATCTTTTTTTACGCTGATACCGATTGCAAAGATAATGCTTGTTTTTCAAATAACGAAACAACCGATCAATGATTGACCGGTTGCCCCTTAAGTATTATGAAAAGAAAAACTATTTTTATCTTTGTAGCGCTAAGGGGAATCGAACCCCTGTTTTAAGAATGAGAATCTTACGTCCTAACCCCTAGACGATAGCGCCATTTCGATTTGCGGGTGCAAAATTACGTTTTTTTTTCTTTTTGACAAATTTTTCCGATGTTTTATTTCACTTCACCTGCATCAAAACACATTGTTTCAGGCACTTGATTGATGTTAAAATATCCCTGTTCCATACTTTTATTTCATGATTTCCGCCTTTGTTTTCGTTTCTTGATTGTATCTTTGCCGCATAAAAATCACTTGAAATGAAGTTTGAAATACCTTATACGGAAGAAGAAAAAGAAGCTTTGCGACATTGCGAACTTTGTCCGAGAAAATGCGGTGTCAATCGTTTGGAAGGCGAAAAGGGATTTTGCAATTGCGGTTGCGGATTAGAAATTGCGATGGTTTGCAATCACAAAGGAGAAGAACCGATTTTGAGCGGGGAAAAAGGCATCTGCAATGTATTTTTCTCTCACTGCAATCTGCAATGTGTCTATTGCCAAAACAAACAAATCTCATCAAACAAAGCCTCAGTCTTTCACCCTTTCAAAACTTTCGATGAATTGATCGAAAAAATCAAAACGACACTTCTGCAAAGCGAAAACGTGTTGGGATTTGTTTCTCCTTCACATCACCAGATGTTGATGAAAGCAATAATCCGTCGATTGCATGAAGAAGGATTTTATCCCAAAACAATATACAACACCAATGCTTATGACAATCCGTCGGCTCTCAGAAAGCTCGAAGGCATCATTGACATCTATCTTCCTGATTACAAATACACCGACCCCGATTTGGCAAAACAACTTTCCAAAGCAGAAGATTATCCTCGTCAGGCTTTGGATGCAATCAAGGAAATGTACAGGCAGAAAGGCAACTCTTTACTCACCGACTCCGAAAACAGAATCGAAAGCGGCTTGATAGTGAGACACCTTGTTCTTCCTTCGAAAACGGAAAACAGCGAAAGGGTTTTGGATAATCTGTGCGATATTTCGTTCAATCTGAACATTTCTTTGATGAGTCAATACGCACCCTTGGAACCTCTTGACTTTGATTTTCTCAATTCACGCCTCACTCAAGAGGAATATGACGAAGTTTGCGACTATTTTTTCTCCATCGGACTGCACAAAGGCTTTTTTCAAGAACTTTCGTCTCAAGACAACCTCGTTCCCGACTTCGAAAAAGGCACTTGGAGTTAAGGCACAACAACACTCTATCAATCAACACTTCGCCAACTCTTGATTTCAGTAAAATGAAACAAAGATTCGTTCGACTGAAACAAAGAAAGAAATTACTGAATCTTTGTTTCATTTTCACTCATTCTTTCACCCCCGAAAACACATCTTGAAACCACTCTGTTTTATTGCCATTTTACCAAAGTTTGACTGCTATTGGTTGCTGTTATGTTTTTTTTTCGTATATTTGCACTTTTGAAAGAGTGAAATATGTTTTGCAAATAATTAACATTAACAAGATATGGATTTTAGCCTAACAAAACAAGAAGAATTATTCTTGCAAATGATCAGAGATTTTGCAGAAAACGAAGTGAAGCCTTTGGCTGCTGAAATTGACGACCTTGAACGCTTTCCCGAGGAAACAGTAGTCAAAATGGGGAAGATTGGTTTGATGGGAATACCTGTTCCAAAAGAATACGGCGGACAAGGAGGTACAAATCAGATGTACACAATGGCAGTTGAGGAACTTTCAAGAGTTTGTGCAACTACAGGGGTTGTGGTTTCAGCTCACACATCTCTTTGTATCGCTCCTATTATGAAAAACGGAACTGAAGAACAAAAACAAAAATATCTTCCAAAGCTTGCAAGCGGTGAATGGATCGGAGCATTCGGTCTTACAGAGCCTAACGCAGGTACTGATGCCGCAATGCAACAAACAACAGCTGTTGAAGAGGAAGACGCATTCGTTTTGAACGGAAGCAAGATTTTCATAACCAATGCAGGATATGCTCACGTTTATATCGTGTTTGCAATGACTGATAAGAGTCTTGGAAACAAGGGAATTTCTGCTTTCATCATTGAAAAAGGAACTCCTGGATTTTCTATCGGAAAGAAAGAAAAGAAACTCGGCATCAGAGGTTCTGCAACTTGCGAATTGATATTTGAAAACTGCCGCATACCTAAGGAAAACCTACTAGGTAAAATCGGAAAGGGATTCGGAATCGCCATGAAGACGTTGGACGGAGGTCGTATCGGAATCGCTTCTCAAGCATTGGGCATCGCACAAGGTGCAATGGACGAAACAGTGAAATACACCAAAGAAAGAAAGCAATTCGGTCGTGCTATAGCTCAATTCCAGAACACTCAATTCCAATTGGCTGAGATGGAAACAAACGTAAACGCAGCAAGATGGCTCGTTCGCAGTGCAGCATACAGAAAAGACAAAGGTCTGCCTTATTCAAAAGATGCTGCAATGGCAAAACTCTTTGCTGCACAAACCGCAATGGAAGTAACAACGAAAGCAGTTCAACTTCACGGCGGATACGGTTACACAAGAGAATACCCTGTTGAAAGAATGATGAGAGATGCCAAGATTACAGAAATCTACGAAGGCACAAGCGAAGTTCAACGCATGGTTATCTCAGCAGCTTTGTTGAAGTAATATAAATGGTATAAAAAAGAAAAGAAGATAAATATGAAGATAGTAGTTTGCATAAAGCAAGTTCCTGACACAACTGAGGTTAAACTTGACCCAAAGACAGGAACCCTTATCAGAGACGGCATTCCATCAATCATAAATCCGGATGACAAAGGCGGATTGGAGTATGCCCTTCAATTGAAAGAAGAATACGGAGCAGAAGTTACCGTTATAACAATGGGACCTCCGCAAGCGGAAGCTGTATTGCGTGAAGCATTTGCAATGGGTGCCGATCGTGCTATTTTGTTAACAAGCCGTAAATTTGCGGGAGCCGATACCCTTGCAACTTCTAATGCTTTGGCTGGAGCGTTACGAGTATTGGATTTCGACCTTGTTTTAGCCGGTCGTCAGGCTATTGATGGCGATACAGCACAAGTAGGACCTCAAATTGCAGAACACTTAGGCATTCCTCAGGTCAGCTACTTGGAAGACTTGAAATTTGACGGCAACAAAACATTCCGCATAAAGAAACAATTGGAAGACGGATACCAAATGGTTGAAGTTGAGAGTCCTTGTCTTTTGACTTGTCTTGCATCTGCTGTTAAGCCAAGATACATGAGCGTAAAAGGCATTGTAGAGGCTTGGGACAAGGAAGTGGAAATCTGGACTGAAGAAAAAATCGATGTAAACGAAGAAAAACTCGGATTGAAAGGCTCTCCTACAAAAGTTAAAAAGGCAGGTGCGAAAGAGATGAAGGCAGCAGGACAGGTTCATGACGGACTTTCTCCTGAGGAAGCTGCAGATTTGATTATCACAAAATTGAAAGAAAAGTACATCATCTAACAATTAAAAACCGAAAACTACAATGGATAAATCACAATATAAAAACGTATTTGTCTTCTGCGAACAAAGAGGAGGCAAATTGCAAAACGTAGCTTTGGAATTATTGGGTAAAGCTCACGATTTGGCAAAGGATTTGAATCAAGAGGTGTATGCGATGTTGTTGGGCCACAATGTAAAATCTCTTTCCGAAGAATTGATTGCACATGGTGCAGACAAAGTTTTGGTTGTTGATGATGCGTGCCTTGAAAACTACACAACAGAACCTTACACTCAAGCAATATTCCAAATAATCTGCGAACAAAAACCTTCAATCGTTCTTATAGGAGCAACAACCATAGGAAGAGATTTGGGTCCTCGTTTGTCAGCAAGAGTAACCACAGGTTTGACAGCCGATTGTACCAAGTTGGAAATCTCAGAAGAAAAAGAACTTTGGTCAACTCGTCCTGCATTCGGAGGAAACTTGATGGCAACAATCGTATGCCCTGATCACCGTCCTCAAATGAGCACAGTGCGTCCGGGAGTGATGAAAGCGATGGAAGCAGATGCAAGCAGAAAAGGTGAGGTTATTGATTACAAAATAAACTTTGACAGCAGCAAATTCCGCGTTAAAGTAATAGAAACAGTGAAAAGCACAGACAACATGGTCGATATTTCAGAAGCAAAAATTCTTGTTTCGGGAGGTCGTGGTGTCGGCTCGAAAGAAGGTTTCGAAATGTTGGGAGAGTTGGCTAAGGTTTTGAAAGGAGAAGTTTCTTCTTCAAGAGCATGTGTTGATGCAGGCATAATCGGACACGAAAGACAAGTTGGACAAACAGGAAAGACTGTAAGACCTGATTTGTATTTGGCTTGCGGTATCTCAGGTGCTATTCAACACCTTGCAGGTATGGAAGAGAGTGAATTGATTATTGCAATCAACAAAGACAAATTTGCTCCTATCATGTCAGTTGCCGATTTGGGTATAGTTGGTGATGCAAAGAAAATCATACCTATCTTAACTGAAAAATTAAAAGCAATAGTTAAGTAATTGTTTTAAGCATTGAATAAAACGAAAGGCTGGTTTATCGAAATAAATCAGCCTTTTATTGTTTTCTTTCTTTGATTCACAAAAATAGTTCTTTGTTTCAGAAAATTCTTTCTTTGATTCAGAAAACCGTTTCTTTGTTTTATTTCAGCTTTACAACTATTTGTCGCTCAGCAATTCAGGACGGCGTTCTTTTGTTCTTTGCAATGCTTGTTCGAAACGCCATTCATCTATTTTCTTATCATGTCCGCTCAAAAGGATTTCAGGCACCTTCCAACCCTTGTAGTCAGCCGGACGACTGTAAACAGGAGGTGAAACAAGATCTTGCTGAAACGAATCGGTCAATGCTGAAGTCTCATCGTTCAAAACGCCGGGAAGCAATCGCACAACGCTGTCTGCAATCACCGCAGCGGCCAATTCTCCCCCGCTTAACACATAATCACCAATCGAAATCTCCCTTGTAACAAGATGTTCTCTGATTCTCTCGTCCACACCCTTGTAATGACCGCAAAGAATACAAAGATTCTCTTTCAGAGCCAACTCATTGCTCAAACTTTGTGAAAGACGTTCTCCATCAGGTGCAGTATAAATTATCTCATCATAATGTCTTTTTGATTTCAATGCAGAAATGCAATTATCAACCGGCTCAATCTGCATAACCATTCCCGCACCCCCACCGTACGGATAGTCATCCACGTTATGGTTTTTGTTTAAGGAATAATCTCTAAGGTTATGTATTTCAACAGAAAAAAGACCCTTATCAGCAGCTCTTTTTAATATACTCTGCGAAAAAATTTCCGTAAACATGGACGGAAACAACGTTATTATATCTATATGCATTATCGCTGTTTTTCTTAGTTATCTTTCTCCAAATATTTTATTCATACTACGGAAATGAGAAAAAAATGTTGCTTTTTGCAAACCGATTGTTTATTTATTCGTATATTTGCAGAATAAAACCTTAAAAGAAAAACATGAATCAAAAAACTATTTTCACGTTTCTTGCATTGGTTGTAATGCTTCTTGGAAACACCGTGGCGTTTTCACAATTGAGACAATACAAACACATGCCCGATTTCGATTATGCTGATTATGATATGCACCTTAAGTTCATGAATCAACCCTTTTCTTTGGTTGGGCAAACGCTTTATTTACAAGACGTTTCAGATACCAATTTAAGGGATTATTTTTTCATTGGTTCGATTGCCGTTCCTGAGAAAGAAGATCGTACAGGCGTGCAATATTATAAGTTAAAACGTATGCCGGAAGAACAAATCCAAAGATTGAAAGGCGAATGGTTTGTTGTAGCCGATTATGTTGCAGATCAATTTGCTTTCAACAAGATTTACAAGGCTATGGATCAAAAACGAAACTTCAAGAATATGCAACACCCGTTCTTAAAACTTGTTGTAGGTTCTTCAGGCGACACAATATTTTACAACTACCAGAATTTCTACAATCGTTACAACTTTCCATTCACTCCGATGAGCTATTTCAACGCCAATAAAAACCAATATCCTCGCAACAAATTCTCAAACGATGACGTTTCTTTGGTGGATTACGACACCAACAGCAACTATGCACACCTTCCAATGAAACTTGTGGGACACCGAATCACCCTTCCGATAGTTACAGAGCAAACAATAGCAAGACTTTTCAACGGAACAAGATTATACAACTATGATGACGACAGCCGTAAGTACTCTTTCACCGATTATCCCATAGGAAAAGCAAAACAATTGGCAGGAAAAACATTCTATGTTGCAGATTGGTGTCACAGAGCCGGAAACATAACCGATGTATATTTGAAATTAGTTGAAAAAGGTCGCAGAGATACAATATACTACAAGTACCCAACCCTAAAAGAACGCGGAGAATTTCATTTTGTCATAGAAGCATTTTACAAAAAAGCCAGAACATATTATAAAAACAAAGATTACGTAGTGCGAGGCGACAAATTCCCTTTGACAGTCATTGATTTGAGATGGAAAAGACCTATAACCGTTCGTCAAGGTGATGTTTTCCATTGTTTGGACTTCGTTGTGAAAGACGGAAAGTTCCAAATGTTGATGCGTAACGAAAAAGGAAGAAAATTCTATATGTGTGAAGATTTTGAATTAGGCGACAGGCTGACGTTTGATTTGTATCTTGTAGACGGAAACAAAGTTTTGAAATACAAAGATACTTATCCGACGGCATACAAAGCAATATTGCAAAAAGAGCTTGTAAAGGATATGACCATGGATATGGCAGATCTTTCTTGGGGAAAGCCAGAACGAGAAGTTACAACCAACTTTGACGAAAGCAATCGCCATTGGTTCTACATGGGAAACATATATGTGATTTTCAGAAACAACAAACTGCACCGCGTTGCAATGATTCCTGTTGAATTAAGATAGTTTTACAAAAACATGACTTTCGATCATCAAGATGATTTCGAATATGAAAGAGAACTTCTCTCACTTATAAACGACTTTGAAGCCAAGATAAGGAACAAGGTCGAGAACATATTTTATGACATCGATGATTGGTTGGACATAATAGACTTTTTCATTGCAGAAGATCCGGATAATACTCTTTTGCAGACAGCATTGACAAAAGCACTTCTTTATTACAAAGACAACTTGCAAATAAACATCCGCAACGTTTATTGCACTGCTTTCACAAATCCACAAGAAGCATACCGTATGTTTTGTAAGATGGAGATGAATCCTGATTTCGTCAATACGGTTGAAGATGCAGCTTTACTCAAATACCAAAAAGCCAAACTCCTCATTGCAAACAGACAATACAAACGAGCATACGACATACTGAATGAATTGACTTATTTCGTCAACAACCAATTCATTCAAGAGCAAATGGCAATCGCACTTTTCAAACAAAAGAAATACCCTCAGGCAACCGAGATGTTGCTCACTGCTTTGGAAGAAACGAAACTCATCTCACAAAAAGACGAAGACATAACAGCATACGGAGCCGGCGATTATCTGTTTCTCGACACCGCAATGTCGGACAACCTGCTTTCATTCGCCGCTTTGGTTCACAATAAAAACAAAAGAAAAAACTGCGACATAGAAAAATCCATCGAGGACTTGGTGAAGTTGCATCCGTTCAATGTAAGCTATTGGGAAATGCTTGCAGAATTTTACAACAAGACAGAACAAGCAGACAAAGCCGATGAAGCATTGGACTATTGTCTGTGTTTACGCCCTTCGGACATTAACATATATCGCAGAAAGTTGCAAATATACGTCGATAAGTTTGATAAAGCCAAAGAATGCGAAATATTGTTCAAAACAATCGGCGTTTTAGAAAGCAGATTCTCAAATTCCAAAGACCCACAAGAAAGAAACGATATTTTGGAATTATGGAAAGGCTGTTTGCGAAGTTTTGTTTCGGATAGTTTATCCTTGAAATGGTATGATCGTTGTTTGAATTCGTGCAAGCAGATCTTGGAAATAAATCAACACTACCCCATCTGCGACGGCATTGACTTCTATTCCAAAGGTGAAATCATGATATACATGGCATCATGCTATGTTGGAAAAGGAGAATATGAAAAAGCGTTGAATCTTTGCATGAATGCAGTGAAATTAGAACCTGAATACTACGGTCACAGAATACGTTTTGCGGAATTGCTTTATGACACCGGAGATGTGGAACAAGCAGAAGAAATATTCCAAGTTTTATACGAGCAGTGCTGTGAAGAATCCGCAAAAACGGAATTTGCAAACAAAGACGAAGAAGACTCAAATATTTACTTTCAAAAGCACAAATATTACGTCGTTGCTTCATGGGCGTCGAAGATGGCTTGGAACGGACGAATCCGAGAAGCGATTGCATTGCTCGCAACCAACATGCCACTCGACAGAGAAAGATTTATGAACGAAGTATTCATATTGAAATGTGCCATGATAGAAGTTCTGAGCCGCAAAGAAGGAATGGAAGAAAAGATATTGGAGATCATAGAAAGCATTGTCAACAATGACGGACTTCCAACCGAAGCAATACTGCACAAAGTCCCCGTTTTATACGACAATCATCAAATAATGGAAGGTATAAAAGAAATTAAAAAAAGATTTGAAAATGAATAGAATGACACGATACCTGATATGCATGCTTGCTTTTCTGATAAGCACATCAGTTATTTCGGCACAAACGTCGCAGACACAACAAAATGTTGAAAGCACTCCAAAAACAGAAGAACCGAGTGTGATAGAAAAAGTAACCAATTGGTATATGGACAACATGAACTATGGAACCGTTACCCTTCTTATGGCTGTAGAAAGCAGTTTTATCCCATTTCCATCAGAAGTTGTAGTACCTCCGGCAGCTTACAAAGCCACAATGCCGGACAGCAACATGAATGTAGTTCTGGTTGTTGTGTTTGCAACACTCGGAGCTTTGATTGGAGCTTTGGTTAATTACTATCTTGCTCTTTGGCTTGGACGTCCTATTGTTTACAAATTTGCAGAGAGCAAACTCGGACGCTTGTGTTTGTTGGATGCATCAAAGATTGAGACTGCCGAAAAGTACTTTGACAAACACGGAAAAAGTTCTACACTGATCGGACGTTTGGTTCCGGCAGTAAGACAATTGATTTCAATTCCTGCAGGTTTGGCAAAGATGAACATAGTTACCTTTTTAACCTTCACAGCCTTGGGAGCGGGAATTTGGAACACAATATTGGCGGTTTTAGGTTATATTGCAGCAGGACAAAGCGACCTTATAGACAAATACAGCCACGAATTGTCGTACATTCTTATCGGTTTGGGTATCTTGTTTGTTGCATATCTGATATTCAAAGCAGTAAGAAAGAAAAAGAAACAAAAGTGAGAACGTACGCTTTGATAGGAAAGCCCCTATCCCACTCGTTTTCGCAAACATATTTCAAAGAGAAATTTGCAAAAAACAACATTCAAGCGGATTATATCCTTGAACCGCTTGAATCGATTGACAGCCTTGAAACATGGATTGCAAACCTGCCCATGCTCCAAGGCTTTAACGTTACCATGCCTTATAAAAAGCAAATACTGAAATACATAACCGAAACAGATATATCCGCAAAGCGATGCGGAAATGTAAATTGCGTGAAAATAATTCGCAGAAATGACAAAACCATATTGAAGGGCTACAACACTGACTTCTGCGGATTCAAAACTTCTTTGCTGGAAAGTTTCAACATCGATAAGATTCACTCTGCCCTTATCTTGGGAAACGGAGGTGTTGCAGGCACTCTCTCCGCTGTTTTGCAGGATTTGAATATCGATTTCAAAATAGCAACTCGCAATCCTTACGATGCAGATAAACACATAGACTATACACAAGCCAACAACTCTTTGCATAACTTTCAACTGATAATCAACGCCACCCCATGCGGAATGCACCCGAACGAAACAAGCCTTCCTCCTATCGATTGTACGAAATTGGAGCCTTACCACAATGTTTTCGATTTGATTTACAATCCTTCAGAAACATTGTTCTTGAAACAAGCAAAAGCCAAAGGCTGTACAACCGCCAACGGCTATCGAATGCTTACCTTGCAAGCAGACAAAGCTTGGGAGATTTGGCAAAACGAATAGACAAAGCATGGGAATAGAAAGATATATCATACCTTTTGTCGTCGTAATCTTGTTGAGGATAAAACCGATTGGAACTTGGCTTGCCACAATCAACACTTTCTTTCACGAAGGCTTTCATGCACTGACTGCACTTTTGCTCGGAAACAAGGTAAAGGAAATAGAATTCGATCAAAAACTTGGAGGAAGTTGCAGCAGTTTGAGTACAGGTAAATTCAAGACCTTTTTGACCGCACTATCGGGCTATACGGGTTGCAACCTCATGAGTTTGATTCTCATTTATGCGATAAACAACTCTCGAATCGAGATTACCTTTCTTATGCTTGCTATTTTCTCGCTTTTGATAATCGTTCTGTATATGCGGAAACCCTATGCACTTGTTTGGACGTTGGCATTTGCAGCAGCGAATTTGATTTGCTATATAATACCCTTTCCTTTGAGAATCAAAGGCGGCATATTGTACACATACATCATTGCAATATTAGTCGAAAACACTGTTGCATGTTTCGATATCCTCAGGTTGAGTTTTACAAACTCCAAACAAAGCGGAGATTGCTCCGTTCTACACAAAGTAAGTCATATTCCGCCATTTCTTTGGGCGATAATTTTCAACGCAATCAACGCTCTGACTATCTACAAAATAGCTTTGATGATTTTATAACAAAGAAACAAAAAATTGTTTCTTGATTTCGTTCGAACGAAACAAAGAAAGAATTTACTGAAATCAAGAAAGAATTCTGATGGATTATTTGTTTGAGAAAATTATATAAAATCAGGGATTTACAATATGTTTTTTCGGGAAAATGGGTTGATGATTAAGGGGTATGGAAACTAAATCGCAATATTTTATTTTCAAATTCCCAAATTTTCAATATAAATTCATACCTTTGCAACCCGAAAAAGACAAGAACAAACAAGCTATGCAAATAGAAGTTGTAAAATCGAAGATACACAGAGTCAAGGTTACTCAGGCCGATTTGAACTATATAGGTTCTGTAACGATAGATGAAGACCTTTTGGACGCTGCAGGAATAATCGAAAACGAAAGAGTATACATATACAATATAAATAACGGAGAACGATTTGACACATACGCAATCAAAGGTGAAAGAGGCTCGGGCAAGATTTGCCTAAACGGAGCGGCGGCTCGCCTTGCACAGGTCGATGATTTGGTAATCATAGTTTCGTATGCAACAATGGATTTTGAAGAAGCAAAGACTTTCAAACCCACTGTCATATTTCCGAAAGATAACAAAGTAATTTAGTGTTTTGAAACACAAAATAAAAAACACGCTTCAAACTCTTTTCTTCATACTCTTGGGATTGGCATTCGTTTGGTGGTTCTGGGAGAAACTGACTCTTGAAGAAAAATCACAGATATGGCAATCGCTTAAACAGACTGACTATTTTTGGTTCGCACTTGCGGCAGTTGTCAGTTTGCTTTCCCATTACATCAGAGCCGAAAGGTGGAGACTGATGAGCGAAACATTGAATTGCAAAGTTTCAAGGCTGAATAGTTTTTTTGCTGTTATGACTGGTTATCTGACAAACCTTGCCGTACCGCGATTAGGTGAGATTGTGCGTTGTACAATGCTGAAAAAAAGCGACAATGTTCCCATTGAGAAATCACTCGGCACGATAATAACCGAACGAGCCATAGACATGTTGCTCTTCTTTCTGCTTTTGGTTACGGCATTCTTACTTCAAAAAGACTTGTTCGCAGATTACCTTTCGCAAAACTTCAATATAGACGGATTGCTTCGTTTGGCAGCAATCGGAATCGCCGTTGCAGTGATTTTCATTGTGCTTTTCTTCATTTTCAGACAAAGATTGAAAAACAACAAACTTTACATAAAAACAGTCGAACTTGCAAAAGGATTGTTCGAAGGCATAAAGAGTATATTCAAATTGAAGAATCCCCTGCTCTTTATCTTGTATTCCCTTCTTATTTGGGCTTTATGGATATTCGGAACTTACATTTGTTTTCGATGCTTGGAAGAAACACAAATTCTGAATCTGATTCAAGCCCTGTTAACCACGGTCATGGGAGCCTTCGGTCCGATGATAACCCCCGGAGGCATAGGTTTGCAGCCGGCAATCTTTGCCCAAGTGTTGGAAGGCTATGAGATAAGCAGACCGATTGCCTATGTATGCGGCTGGCTCAATTGGATAAGTTCTCAAATCGGCACAATAGCAGTCGGATTGATTGCTTTCATATACTTTTCCGCAAACAAGAAAAAATAAAATAATGACACATTACGAGCATATCAAGAATAAGATAAAAGGAATTCAAGAATTAAAAAAATGTATCTTGAATTGGCGAGAGCAGAATCAAAAGATAGTTTTCACCAATGGCTGTTTTGATTTGTTGCATCTCGGACACGTCGATTATCTTTCAAAAGCCAAAGACTTGGGAGACCGTTTGGTAATAGGTGTAAACTCAGATGCGTCTGTCAGACGTTTGAAAGGAAAATTCAGACCTTTGCAAGACGAAAATTCTCGCTTACATCTTTTGGCTGCATTGGAGGTTGTTGATGCCGTTGTTTTGTTTGATGAAGACACTCCTTACGAACTGATCAAGCAAGTGCAACCCGATATTCTCGTAAAGGGAGCCGACTACAAGCCGGAAAGCATTGTAGGTTACGACATCGTTACTTCGCGAGGTGGAAAAGTAGAAACGATAGAATATCTCGAAGGATACTCAACTACATCTATTGAACAACGAATACTTAAATCAAGAGAACAGACGTTATAATCTTATAACAATTAAACAACACACGATATGAAAAAAATAGCTGTAATATTGGCAGGCTGCGGAAACAGAGACGGCAGCGAGACTCACGAAACCCTTTCGGTGCTTTTGGCAATCGACAGACGCGGAATGCAGTATCAATGTTTCGCTCCTGCGGGTGAATTTTGTGTATTCAACCATATCGAAAGCAAGGCAACGGAAGAGAAACGCAATCTTATGATTGAAGCCTCCAGACTTTGCAGAGGAAACATCAAACCATTGAGCGAATACGATGTTACAGAATTTGATGCATTGATTTTGCCGGGTGGAATGGGTGCTGCTCAGAATTGGAGTGACTATGCTTTCGTCGGCAAAGACATGTGTGTGAACGAAGAAGTCGAAAAAGCCGTTCGTGATACCAACACTGCAAACAAACCCGTCGGAGCTTTGTGTATTGCTCCCATGATTTTGGCTAAGGTGCTTGGAAGCAAGAATCCTACCCTTACACTCGGAGAAGATTGTCCTGCTGCCAAAGATGCAGTTGCTTTAGGTTGCAATCACCAAATCTGTTCTGCAACGCAAGTAGCTGTTGACAAGAAAAACAAACTCCTTACGACACCTGCGTACATGGTTGCAAAGAATATCTCACAGATTTTCGAAGGAGCGGATAACTTAATCGAAGAGTTGGTTTCCCTACTCTAAGATTCCTATTTGTTTATCGACAATCTCGATTGAATTTCTCTGTGAGATATTTTCTCAAAGGCTTGTCGTAAAATCTTGAGAAAAAGAAAGCAAGCAACACACTCAAGACTACAACCGATATTGCAACGAGATATGTTTCCGAAAGCGTGTATTGTTCTGTTTTTATCAACCATTGGTAGAACAGATACATAATCGGATAATGTACTATGTAGAGAGGATAGGACAATTCGCCGAGAAAGCTGTTTACTTTCGAAGAATATTTGTTTACTTCTTTACTTGATGCTCCCAACATCAGAATCAAAGGGAAAAGAATCAAGATACAGAAAGACTCATACAAGCCATTGAAACTTATGAGCTTCATTCCGGGAACGTAAGGCATTGAAAAAATCAACAAAAGCAAAAAAGTACAGATGGCAAAGGCTGATTTGATTTTCAAGGGCTTGAATTTGCGAGAGAGAAACATGCCGAGAGTGAAAGGAAACAGCATTCGAATCAATCCTCCACAAAAATTAACTCCATCCAATGTCCAACCCACTCCCATCGAACCATATCCGGAGAGATTAAACAATGAAAACAATGTATGCAATACGCCTGACAATATGACCAAAAGCCCTAACATTTTTGTGGAAAGACGTTTGATGAAAATAATATAAAGAATGTTGCCTATGTATTCAAAAAACAACGACCATGAAGGCCCGTTCAAAGGAAACATCTCCCCGTTTCCACGTACTTCATTCGGACTTCCCGGAATTGCGGGCAACATCAAAGCACTCAAAACAAAACAAAGCAGCGTCAGATACAAAGGAACGGTGCTTCCATCCCACTGTTGCGAACCTCCAATCAAGAAACAGAGCATTCCAATAAAGGCTCCCATTATCAACATCGGGTGAAGACGAATCAATCTCCGCTTAAAGAAGTCCCCCATCTTCATTTTGCTGCGACCATCGTAAGCATAACTTATCACAAAGCCTGAAAGAAGGAAGAAGAAATCAACAGCCAGGTATCCGTGATTAAGGATTCGTATCATTCCATCGCCTGCTCCGTTTGTTATTTCCGCAAAAGAGAAGCCTTCGAATATGTGATAACAAACCACAATCAAAGCTGCAACTCCACGCAATCCGTCAAGAAGTTCGTAATGTGGCTTTGTATCGGTGAATATCATGTTTTTATTCATTTGCATTTAGTGTTTATCAAGCTATGTCTTATTTAGAATGCATACTTTCTTCTATTCGATTTCAAACATATAAGAGAAAGAATCATTGCTGCGGATTCTGCGAAAATGATTGCCGACCATATCCCATCGATTCCAAAAACTATCGGAATCAAAACAACGGCTGAAGTTTCGAATATCAAAGTTCGTGAAAATGCAATGCCTGCAGAAATCAATCCATTGTTCAATGCGGTGAAAAGCGATGAGGCAAACAGATTGAAGCCTGCAAGAAGGAATGATACGGAATAAATCATAAAGGCTTTCTTTGTGAGATTGCACAATTCAGAATCATAACCCACGAAAACAGATGCCAAAGGATAGGCTGACAATTCCGCAATGACAAACAAGAGAATCGACATTCCGAAAATCACGATCAAGCTTCTGTTGAACACATTTTTAAGTTCTTTGGTGTTTTTCGCACCATAATTGTAGCTTATCACAGGAGAGATTCCCAAAGCATAGCCGAAATAAATCGAAAGGAAGATATAATTCACGTACATTATCACTCCGAAAGCCGCAACTCCGTTTTCACCGAGATATTTTATCAATTGATAGTTGTAAAGCATGCTTACCAAAGAGCCGGATACGGTTTGAGCGAATTCAGATGCGCCATTGCCGCAGACTTTCAGCAATGCAAAAAAATCGAACCTTGTTTTTGTCAGTCGCAAAAGGCTGTCGTTGTCGGCAAAAAAATAAAACAAGGGAAACATTCCCCCTGCCACCTGACTCGAAAGCGTCGCCCATGCCGCACCTTCCAACCCCCAATCAAATACCACTATGAATAAATAGTCCAAAACTATGTTCAAACAGCCGGCAAGCACGGTTACGATAAATCCCAACTTAGGTTTCTCCGCCGTAATGAACAATGCTTGAAACAGATACTGCAACATAAAGAACGGCAAGGAGATAAGAAGTATTTCAGTGTAGCTTGCCGCATTTTCTGCCAATGTTCCATCAGCTCCCAACAAAGAAACAATATCATCGACAAAGACATAGGCAATGCAGGACAATGCAATACCGACCAAAAACGCAGTGTAAACAATCAAAGAAAAGACTTCATTCGCTTTTTTCTTGTTTTTCTCACCTATCAATTTGGCAACCAAGGCACTGCCTCCCGTTCCGAACATGCTGCCTACAACACCTAAAATCATCAAAAAAGGAATCACCATGTTGATTGCCGCAAAGGGAACCTTTCCGACAAAATTCGACACGAACAAACCATCGATTACGCCATATATTGAGGTGAAAACCATCATGCAAATCGAAGGTAAAGTGAAGCGAATAAGCTTTCGATATGTGAATGTGTCGGATAACTGTATTCTTTCTTTCATCTGTTTTGGTTCAATCGAATTGCAAAGATACGAAATCAAGACCAAAACAAGCCGGTTTCATTATTGCAGGATTAGAAAAAACGATTAAAAAAAATGATTCTTTGTTTCAGAAAAATGAAATCAAGTTTCGTCGGATTGTTTCTTGATTTCGTCGGATTGTTTCTTTGTTTGAGTACACTCTTTTTTTTCAGCAAAAAACACAAACAATAATTTTCTTTTTTATTTCCCGGATTCGATGACGGGTATTCAAATTTTTTTCTATCTTTGTCGCATGTAATAAACAAAAAACAAGTTCTTATGAAAACGAATTACTCTAAAAGTATCTTGATTGCTTTGTTTCTTCTGATTGTTTGCAAATGCGGTTTCTCGCAAGATATGTTTCAGATCGGCGATTTCACATATTCTCTTTATTGGACGCCGAATGCCTCAAATCCTTCCACATATGACACGAGTGTTTTTGTATATAGCTACAACAATAATACAGCAACATCTGTCGAAATCCCATCCACGGTAACTTACAACAATAAAACGTATGACGTAACCTGGATAGGAGGATATTGTTTTCGTGCAAAATCTCAACTTCAACAAGTTACGATTCCCAATTCCATTAAACAAATAGGATATTTTGCCTTTGAAGCGTCCGGAATTCAAAGCATAAACATTCCAAATAGTGTTCAATATATTGATTTCTTTGCATTCGCAGATTGTCATCAACTTCAGACAGTCTATATCGGAGAAAATGTTTCGAGTATTGAGAGGGGGGCATTTTGGGGTTGCAATTCATTGACCTCTGTTGTGTTTGCACCTAACTCAAATTTATATAATATTAATAACGAAGCCTTTTTCAAGTGCGTAAATCTTACAAACATAGTTCTGCCTGCCGAATTGAAAACAATAGGTTACAAAGCTTTTAACGAATGTTTTGCTTTGAACGAAATAATCATTCCTCCGAAAGTAACAGCTATTCATGATAGTGCTTTCTTTAATTGTCCTGCTTTGACAAAACTTACATTATCGGATTCCTTGCAAACAATCGGGACGGGGGCTTTTAATAAGACCAACATAGATACTCTTACCATTCCGAGCAATGTTTCATCTATCGGCAAGAATGCTTTCATCAATTGTTCGAATCTTAGAATGATCAATTACAATGCCAAAGAAATAGAATTTCTTCCTGCACGTCCGAACCACGTTTTCCCATCTGACCAATACATAAAGCTGAATATAGGAGAAGGTGTCGAACTTATTCCTGACTATTTCTTTGAACAAAATGAGCATCTTGACACTTTGATTTTACCAAGTTCGCTTATATCTATCGGGAACAATGCTTTCATATATTGCGAAGAGCTTAGATTTTTGGAGTTGAATGAAGGGCTTGTGTCAATACAGGATATGTCGTTCAAAGGCTGCAGAAATCTTGACACAATCATACTTCCGAACAGCTTGAAAAAGATCGGAATATCCGCTTTTGAGAATTGCGACAACATTGTTCATGTATCAATGTCCGATCATTTGGAATTCATTTACGACAATGCTTTTGCCGATTGCGTGAATATTGAATCGATACAATTTCCTTCTACACTTACACATATCGGAAACAACGCTTTCTTGAATTGTTCTTTGTTTGATTCTGTTGAAATACCGGACGGCGTGGAGCGTATCGGAAAGAGTGCTTTCAAAGGTTGCAATAACATAAACACTATAAAAATCGGCGATGGTACGAAAATAATCAGTGAAAATGCTTTCGAGAATTGTCATGCCTTGAGGAAGGTTTTTGTCGGCAGTGCTTTGGAAGAAGTCGGCAATCGTGCATTTGCCGGAAATGACAGCCTGGCTCTGTTTTTCTGTATGACGTTTAACCCGCCTGCCATCGGAACAAGCAATGTTTTTCCTTCACCTAACAGTTGTAATTTAATCGTTCCTTGCGATGCAAAGGAGAGTTATTCGGCAAGTATGTGGAATTGGTATTTTTATCCTCGAATAGATGAGATGAATTATTTGATTGAGGTATCGGCAAACGATGAATCATTCGGTCGGGTTGAAGTGTTAAACGACTGTTCTTCCAATTCAGCCATTTTGAGTGCTATTCCGAATGAGGGTTATTTGTTTGAAAGATGGGAAGATGGCATTACGGACAATCCTCGTCAGGTTGAATTGACCAAAGATACTGTTTTTGTGGCTGTTTTCTCGGCTGTGGGAATCGATGAGGTGGAAACAAGCGAATCGATTGTCGTTTATCCGAATCCGAACAAAGGTTTGTTTTCAATCGATCTGCCTCAGACAACACGCGATTATCAATTGTTCATAACCGATACGCAAGGCAGAGTGATGAAGACGATTTTCATCGATAAGGGGAAAAGTTACATAGAAGTGGATTTAAGAGACTGCGAAAGCGGTGTTTATTTGCTGAAATCCGATGTTTTCAATAGTAAAATAATCGTAGAATAAATTCTCACAAGTCTTTATTCCGACAAAATGCTTCTTTGTTTCAGTTCGATGAAATCAAGTTTCGTGAGTTTGTTTCTTGATTTGATTAGCGGGTATACTTTGTTGAACTGATTCGGTGCTTGAATCCGGATAATGAAATACGATAAATCTGCGTCGGATTACGCATCAGACTGATTTATTCCTCTATTCTCAGTCTTAATCCATCGTATGCAAGATGTACATTCGCAGGAAGGGTCTGCTCTATCTCATCATGCAATCCCAGAAAATGACTTATGTGTGTCAGATAGGCTTTTTGCGGTTTTATTTCTTTTATAAGGTTCAATGCTTCTTCGAGACTGAAATGCGAAAAGTGCTCTTCTTTCCTCAAAGCATTGACCACAAGACAGTTTAAGCCGTATAATTTTTCTCTTTCTTTGTTGCTAATTGTCTTTGCATCGGTTATGTAAGCAAATTTGCCGATTCGATACGCTAAAGTCGGCAACTTGAAGTGCATTACTTCGATTGGTTGTATTTCAAGCTCCTTTACAATTATCTTATCTTGCGGAGTGATTTCTCTTAAATCAAATTGCGGCAAACCGGGATACTGATTCTGTGCGAAGGCATAGGCATATTCCGATTTGATTCCTTGTGTTGCATATTTGTTTGCATAAATCGGCATGGGGCTTTGCTGTAAGTAATTGAACGAACGAACTTCGTCTAAACCGCCTACGTGATCGCGATGAGAGTGTGTTACAAGTATTGCGTCAAGACCGCAAACGTTTTCTTTCAACATTTGATAACGAAAATCAGGTCCTGCATCTATACATAGCTTTGTTTGTTTGTCGGATGTAATCAGCACAGATGAACGCAGACGTTGGTCTTTTGACTCCTTAGAACGACAAACCTCACAGTCGCACCCAATAACGGGTACGCCCTGTGAGGTTCCTGTTCCTAAAAAAACTATATCTAAATAGCCCATTTCAACCAAATCGCTCCCCAAGTGAAACCTGCTCCGAACGAAGTCAAAATAAGGTTATCGCCTTTCTTGAATTTATTTTGATTTTCGTACATAAGCATCGGGATTGTCGCAGATGTGGTATTTCCGTATTTCTCTATATTTATCAAAACCTTATCATCAGGCAATTGCAATCTGCTTCCGGTTGCTTTGATTATTCTTAGGTTGGCTTGATGTGGCAGTAAGAACGAAATATCTTCAGAAGTGAGATTATTCCTTCTCATTACCTCTTCTGTGGCTTCAGCCATCTTCACAACAGCCCACTTAAAGACTGCTTGACCTTCTTGATATATGAAGTGTTCTCTTGCATCCACCGTTTCATGTGTTGCAGGCTTCACAGAGCCTCCTGCAACCTGGTGAAGGTGTTTTACTCCTTCTCCGTCAGAACAAAGAATCTCATCCATCAATCCATAAGGCTCTTCCGTAGCTTCCAACAACACTCCCGCAGCTCCGTCTCCGAATATCGGGCATGTTGCTCTGTCTTCATAGTTTACAATAGCCGACATTTTCTCTGCCCCTATCACCAACGCTCTTTTTACAAAGCCGGATTCGATGTATTTAGACGCCGTGGTCAATCCATAAAGAAATCCAGAACATCCTGCATTCACGTCAAAACCAAAGCCATTCTTAATTCCACATTTGTGAGCTATGATGTTGGCTGTTGCAGGGAATACCATGTCCGGCGTTACGGTACAACAAATTACAAGTTCTATGGAATCCGGTGAAAGATTCTTTTTTTCCAATATTCGTTTCACCACTATCTCTGCCATATCGGAAGGTCCTTTTTCGCCTTTCAATATGCGACGTTCCTTGATTCCGATTCGTGTCATTATCCACTCGTCGTTCGTATCCACCATACGGCTGAGTTCGTCGTTGGTAAGAATATAATCAGGTACGTATCCCTCAACTGCTGTTACGGCAGCCCTTATTTTTGACATATATTCGTTTCTTTATTTTTTAATTTTTGTCGGCTAATGCTACTTTCAACTGCTCTGTTATGCCGGATTGATAAATCTTTTTGGACTGCAATATCATGCTTTTAATGGCTTTCTCATTTGAAATACCATGTCCAATGACTACAACACCATTGGCTCCAAGCAAAGGCAAGCCTCCATATATTTCATAATTGAATCGTGCAATGTACTCATCAACCAAACCTCTCTTTGCTATGACCCGAGCAAATGCTTCGGTGTGTTTCATCAACATATTGCCGACAAATCCGTCGCAAACAATGACATCGGCATTGCTCTTAAAGATTTCTATCGGTTCTGCATTACCCACAAAATCGTATCGGCTGTTTGCTTTCATCAATTTGTGAGCTGCCAAAGTCTGAGCATTGCCTTTCTCTTCTTCTTCTCCGATATTGGCCAAAGCAACCTTTGGTGCATCTATTCCCAATGCACATTTGGCGTAAATACTTCCCAATAAGCCAAATTGATCCAAAAGTTCGGGTTTAGCATCCGGGTTGACACCAACATCAACCAAAACCGTGACGCCACCTTTCTCCTTTGGAACCAACGCAGCAAGGCACGGACGAATCACATTCTCCATTACGCCGACGGAATACATTGCTCCGACCAACATGGCTCCTGTACTTCCGGCACTGGCAAAGCTATCTATTTTGCCGGCTTTAAGATGCGAGAAACCAACAACAAGACTCGAATCCGTTTTTTGAGACAACGCCTTTATTGGTTTGTCGTGCATGTCGATTACTTCTTCGGTATGCACTATTTCAAACAGATTCGAATCTGCTCCTTGCTCGGAAATAATTTGCAGGATATCATTCTCGCGACCAAAAAGGACGATCTTATCCTCCGAAGAAAGCTCTTTTTGGGCCAATATTGCACCACACACAACTGACTTGGGAGCATAATCACCCCCCATCGCATCCAATCCTATTCTCATGGCAGTTCGTTTATGCTTCTGCCTCTTTCTTTATTGCTTCTTTTCCTCTGTAGTAGCCACATTCAGGACATACTCTGTGCATTTGTATTGTTGCACCACAGTTGCTGCAAGTTGACAATTGAACTCCTTCAACTTTGTCGTGTGTTCTTCTTTTTGCTGTTCTCGTTTGAGAAAATCTGTGTTTTGGATTTGGCATTTTATTATTCTTTTTTTAGTTGTTAATCAAATTTTATTTGTTTTAGAACGTCCCATCTCGGATCCGTTTCATTGTTTTCTGCAAAAACAGAAGCGTCCGACAGATTCGGAAAATCCGGTTCACAGATTTCTTCACTGCCATCGACCTCTCCGTGAACACATCTCATCGGTTTATGCAATATAATATAGTCATATATCAGATTGCCTAAGTCAAAAGAGTGTTCGTTTTCAGGAATGACACACATATCTTCATCAAGTTCTTCATACGATTCACCAAACTTAACATAATAAGTCTGATTTATGTTCATCGGAACAGTCAAAGGTTCCAAACATTTGTCGCATAAAACAACTATCTTCCCATCTATGTCGAACAGAAACGTAAGTATTCGCTCTTTCTTCTCCAAAGAAACTCTCAACTTCAAGTCGGCATCACAAATATCTTCAATTTCAAACTCTTCCAAAAAAGTTTTATCGATTTGAAATTCGTATTCATGCCTTCCTTCCGCCAATCCTGCGAACTTTATCTCATATTTTCTGCTCATCTCCCCTAACTATATATGCCTTCCTACGAGTTTGCAAAGGTACATCTTTTCTTTGATTTGAACAAAAAAAAGTACGAAAATTGCAAACACTTGTTTGTGAATTGCAAAATTTTATTCGTTAAAGCGAATATTTGTCATTGTTTTTTCGCAATAATGACACTGCAATTTCAAAGGCTCGTTGTCAACAACGCGAAAGTTGGTTTCAATATTGTCTTCAATGTTTGTGATGCAGTTCGGATTGATACATTTGACTATCTGTTTAATCGTATCCGGTATGCTCAAATGACGTTTTTCCACAACTTCATAATCCCTTATAATTATAAGAGTTGCGTTTGGTGCAATCAAAGCCACTTTATTGACTTCCGTTTCCGCGAAGAATTTGTTTTTCACTTTGATTATACCTTTCTTGCCATATTTTTTGCTGGACAAATTTGTACCGATCAGAACCTCGTCTTCATACAAATCAAGGTTCAAAATCTTGACCACCTTATAAACTTCACCGGCAGGGATATGGTCTATCACCGTTCCGTTTTCAATAGCCGATACAACTAATTCTCTTTTATTTTCGTTTGCCATTTTATTTCGTTTTTCAGTTTCAAAACAATATTACTTCACACCTAAAATTGCCGCCATCAAAGCCTGACGCACATAAACTCCGTTGCGAGCTTGTTCAAAATAATATGCGTAAGGAGTTTTATCGACGTCCATTGCAATTTCATTAACTCTTGGAAGAGGATGCAACACCTTCATGGTAGGTTTACAACCCTGCAATGTGGCAGCTTCCAATATGTAACAATCCTTAACTCTTTCATATTCCAACGGATCAGAAAAACGTTCTCTCTGAATTCTTGTCATATATATGATGTCGGAAAAAGGAATCACATCTTCCAATTCGGTATATTCGTAAAATTTCAAGCCCATTTTTTGAATGTGCATCTTAACTGAAGACGGCATTCTCAACTCTGCAGGCGACACAAAGTGGAATGTGGCGTTGAAATTACACATTGCCTGCACCAAAGAGTGGACTGTACGACCGTATTTCAAGTCTCCAACCATCGTTATTTGAAGATTATCCAACGTACCTTGGGTTTTGCGAATCGAATACAAGTCGAGCATACATTGAGTCGGGTGTTGGTTGGCTCCATCGCCCGCATTGATAACCGGAACGCTTGCTACCTCAGAAGCATAACGAGAAGCACCGTCGCGAGGATGACGCATCACTATAATATCCGAGTAACTGCTCACCATCTGTATTGTATCGTGCAAACTCTCTCCTTTTTGCAAACTTGTGGCTGAAGGATTGCTGAAACCGATTACCCGTGCTCCCAACATGTTTGCCGCACTCTCAAAACTCAAACGCGTTCTGGTCGATGGTTCAAAGAAGATTGAAGCGACTACTTTATCACTTAAAATCGGTTGTTTCGGATTCTGCTCGAATTCTGCTGCCAAATCAAGAATCTGAATGTACTCTTCTTTGGTGTAATCCGTGATGGAAATTAGATTTTTACCTTTTAAGTTTGCCATAATATTGATATTTTATTTCCTTTGTTTGTTATATATTTACCATTTACACAAAAAAAACGACTTTCCCGCCGAAAGTCGTTTTCTTTTTATTTATCGAAATATCCAATCAAAGAGCTCACACTCTCAAAACAATAATTCTTCGTTTTATTCGGATACTTCATATTCTGTCATTCAAAATTCACTCCGCAAAGATAAAACTTTTTTTGTTGTAACGGCAAAAAAAATCACCAAATGTTGAAAAAAATCTTTGACAAATATTTATTTCAGTATTTTTTTCTTTGTTTCGTTCAACTGAATCTTGATTTCAGAAAAATGATTCTTTGTTTTAATTTACTGATTCTTTGTTTCATTTGAGCGAAATCAAGATTTGGTTTATTATTTTCAAAAATCATTTCAACGATTTTGTACACAATCTCTATCTGATTGCAATCGAAGAAAGTTTTATCGCTGTTTACAAAATAGAATCTGCAAATCCTCGCTGCTAATTACCTTTCAATTCTTCGGCTTTTTTGGAATCCTCGGCTGCTTTTGCGGTTTCACCTTTCTTTTCGTAGGCTTTGGCTCTGTTTGCGTAAGCTTGCCAGAACGTACTGTCGGCTTTGATTGCCGAAGTGAAGCATTCAATTGCTATATCGTAGTCTTGCTTGAATTCGTAGTTGATATAACCGACATTATGCAAAGCATCGGCATGATCGGGCTTGATGTCGAGAATCTGTTTGTATGTGTCCAAAGCCTGTTGAAAAGCTTCGTTTTCCTGATAAAACAATGCAAGTGCATACATCGCCTGAATATTTTTTGGATTTATGTTCAGAGTACTCTTCAAATACTCAACCGCCAAGCCATCTCCTTTGATTGCATAAAGCATTCCCAATTCCTCGTAAGCCTGTTCGTAATCCCCTTTCAATTCGACAGCCTTTCGATAATCTGCAACGGCTTTCGCCGTATCTCCTTGCTCTTTCATTGCCCATCCTCTCAAGAAATATGCCTTCGGTTCCAACTTATCCAACAACATAACCTGATTCGTATTGAACAAAACCTTGTCATAATCTTTCAAATACAGACTTAATTCTGCCGATTTCAAATAAGCCTCCTTGCACTTTCCATCTTTTTCGATTGCCGTTTGCAATGCTGAAAATGCAAGTGCATTCTCTCCTTGTGCAAACAAAATATCTGCCTGCAAAACATAGTATTCGGCTTTTTTTGCGTCCAAAGATATTGCCTTTTGTATGTTTGACAACGCCTCTTGCGTGTTTGAAGCTTGCAAAAGCACGTTTGCGCGTTTGTAATACAAATCTGCATCGTTCGGTTGTTTGCGAATCTTCGCATCAAGCAAAGCAATCTGCTCCTCAAACGGCAATTTATCCAAATCAACCGCCGTTTCAGTCTTTCCACACGAAACAATAACAATCGCAAACGCAATAATAACAATAAATCTCAGCTTTTTCATAATATCAAATTCAAGTCTTAAACGAGTGCAAAGATAAAACAAAACATTCAAGCAAACAAAGAAAAAAACAGAGTATTTCAAAATAGTTCGGAAAAAGGATTGACATTCAAAAAAATTATGATACCTTTGCAGTGAAATTTGAACTTGACAAAGTAATACATTATAAATATAAAAACAATTAAAGACATGGTTAAGACACATAACTTTAACGCAGGTCCTTGCGTGTTGCCAAAGCAAGCAATCGAATCTGCAATCGAAGCAATCAGAAACTTCGATAACACAGGAATAGGAATCTTGGAAATTTCTCACCGTACTCCGGGTTGGGAAAGAATAATGGCTGAGACAGAACAGCTATGGAGAGATTTGTTAAACATTCCTGACAACTACGAAGTATTGTTCCTTGGCGGTGGAGCTTCAACACAATTCTTCCACGTTGCAGCTAACCTTTTGAATAAGAAAGCTGCGTATCTTCAAACCGGCGTTTGGGCTAAAAAAGCCATAAAAGAAGCAAAATTCTATGGCGAAGTAGAAGTTGTGGCTTCTTCAGAGGACAAAACATATTCTTACATACCAAAAGGATATACAATACCTACCGACGTAGATTATTTCCACATCACAACAAACAACACAATCTACGGAACGGAAATTAAATACGACATGGATTGTCCTGTTCCTTTGGTAGCAGATATGTCATCTGACATTATGTCTCGTCCTGTTGACGTTACAAAATACGCACTTATCTATGGTGGTGCTCAAAAGAATGTCGGTCCTGCAGGTGTTACTTTCGTAATCGTAAGAAAAGACATATTGGGTAAGGTAGAAAGAAAACTTCAAACAATGGTTGACTACCGCACTCACATAGGAGAAGAAAAGAAAAACAAATCCATGTTCAACACTCCTCCGGTTTTCCCTATTTTTGTAATGCATGAAACTTTGAAATGGGTAAAAGAAGAAATCGGTGGCGTTAAAGCGATGAACAAAATCAATACCGAAAAAGCTGAATTGTTGTACAACGAAATCGACAGAAACAAAATGTTTGTCGGAACTGCGGCTAAAGAAGACCGTTCAATAATGAACGTATGCTTTGTAATGGCTCCGGGATACGAAGACAAACAAGACGCATTCATGGCTTTCGCAAAAGAAAGAGGAATGGTGGGAATAAAAGGACACCGTTCAGTTGGCGGATTCCGTGCTTCAATTTACAACGCATGTCCTGTTGAATCAGTAAAAGCATTGGTTGCTTGCATGCAAGAATTTGAAAAATTGAACGCATAATAACAAAATAAGCACGACAGAATCGTTAAAGACGTAAAAAAACGTCTTTTTCGGTTCTGTTTTTCTTTGTAAACAAGACGATAAAATCAAGAATCATTAAATTAAAATCAAGATTCGCTAACTTGTAACAAAGATTAAAACAAACGGATTTAGAAATAATCAAAAAATATTTAGAGATATGACAAAAGTATTGGTAGCAACAGAAAAGCCATTTGCAAAGGCAGCTGTTGACGGAATAAGAAAAATAACGGAAGATGCAGGATTCGAATTGGCTCTTTTGGAAAAATACACAGACGTTAACGAATTTTATGCAGCAGTTGCTGATGCTGATGCGTTGATAGTTCGTTCAGACAAAGTTACTAAGGAAGTCATCGCTCATGCAAACAACTTAAAAATCGTTGTTCGTGCAGGTGCCGGTTTCGATAACTTAGACCTTGCCGCTTGTACTGAGAAAGGCATAGTTGCAATGAACACTCCGGGACAGAATTCAAACGCTGTGGCTGAGTTGGCTTTGGGTCTTATGATTTATATGGCGAGAACAACCTTCACTCCTGCAACAGGAACTGAGTTAAAGGGCAAAAAAGTCGGTATTCACGCATACGGAAACGTTGGACGCTTGGTTGCTGAAAAGGCAAAGGCGATGGGAATGGAAGTTTGGGCATACGACCCATTTGTTCCTGCAGAAAAAATGCAGGCAGAAGGTGTAAAACCTGCAGCAAGCATAGAAGAACTTTACTCTAACTGCGATTACGTTTCATTGCACATACCTGCAAACGACCAAACCAAAAACTCAATCAACTACGAACTTCTTTCAAAAATGCCAAAAGGTGCTTGCTTGGTAAACACTGCAAGAAAAGAAGTTATCAATGAGGCAGACATGGCAAAATTGTTGGCAGACCGTCCGGACTTTAAGTATGTTACCGACATAGCTGCAGGAAACAACGAAGAGCTTTCTGCGTTTGCTCCTCGTTATTTCGCAACTCCTAAGAAGATGGGTGCACAAACAGCTGAAGCAAACTTGAATGCAGGATTGGCAGCAGCTAATCAAATCGTTGATTTCATCAAAAACGGAGTAACAAAATTCCAAGTAAACAAATAGGATTCAAAATCCATATATACAAAAAGAGTTGTCAATCTGCTTGACAACTCTTTTTTTTGTATTCAAATCAAATACGAATTACTCTCCTTTTTCATTGTAATCGGCATTCAACAGATTCATAGCCTTTATAAGCCTGTAATAATAAACATAAAAGATAAGAGCAGGCACTCCCGTCAAAATATCTTGCAGCGGTTCGCCGATTTGCAACACCAGACACAAAAGCCACATCAACAAAGCTGGAGTAAGAGCTACCAAGAGCCACATCCAAAAGGTTTTGCTTCCGAATTCATAACCGAGGTTTCTTCTTTTGATTTCGTTTCCTATCCTATCGGAAATGCGATGCGTCCAAACCAAAACCACAATTCCGACAACAAAGATAATAATCAAAGAAGCCAAAATCAGAAACATTGCAATTTTAGCCTTAAAATCAGGAGCATAAACATCAGCCTGCAATTGAGTATGGAAATCCTTACCCAAAAACATTCCGACCGCCAACATAAGTAACGCAATTATGGAAGTAAGGAATATTTTCATATAATCCATCGTACGCTTACCGTCTTTGGCTACGAGATTCACCTCTTTGGAGATGTTGGACATCATTACAGCTTCATAAATGTCAAGAGTGAGAAACTGCAAAAAGAAATACTTCCAAAAGTTTCTGTTTGTTCTTAATTTTTTTGTACTCATATTCATTTGTTTTTTTGTTTTTGAAATCTGCCCGGAAGATTCCGATTATTTTTTTCTTATTTTCAAATCAATAAAAAAAGCATTCACTACCTCATTTCTGGCTAATCTTTTGATATTTTCGAGATTCCACATTAGCAAATAATAAATGAAACGCTTTTTATCTACAACAATTTACTTAAACAAATGTTTTGTTGATGTTTTTTCCCCTCTACTTTCCCATTTATTTGTTTTTTACTCAAACGAATCTTCGTTTCGCTCGAACGAAATCAAGAAACAATTTTCTGTTTCTTCGTTTTATTTGACTACTTATTTACTTTTAGAACAACATCTCTTTGGTGAATAAGTCAAAGACAAACCTACATAATTCCCTGTCAAATAATGAACACCACTGAATTCAGAATTACCTAATTTGAAATAATACCTACCTGAACTCAAATATGGAATACTTATATTTCCAACAACATTGAGTCCGAACAAACCAATCGAAGAATTATGAGAAACCCCGGCACCTAACACCAAACTCGG